>CACZKE010000022.1 GCA_902781705.1 uncultured Bacteroidia bacterium | reverse complement strand
AGCTGCATCGCCTTGTCGTAATACTGTTCGCGTTTGCTTGAGTAATAGAATCGCATTTGTTTTTAGCATTTGCGAGTCAACTTTTTTTAGGGAAAGACAATAGACAGAAACGTAATTCAATTACCTAGGAAACATGCACAGCATAATTAATCACCCCGAAAACATGTAAACGAGGTAAAAAAGGAACCCGGAAATAGTGTTTCAGCGTGAATAATCTACTGGAAACACTGCATCACGGGTCATTTAATAAGAAGAAAAGATGGTTTCAGGATAATTAATTGAGCTGTAAGCATCCGATAAAGTACAGTACGGCTACTAACCCATCACTTCGGGTTAGTAGCCGTTACTTATTGTCAGTGATGCGTTACTAACGGTTAGTAACCGTCCAGTGACCCGGCAGTAACATTTCCGGATTCTTTTCCGTGGGTATCCTTCTCAAGACATCCTCCAGCCAGGATCTGGTATCAATGCCGGCTGCTTTGCAGCAACTGAACAGGGAGTAGACAATGGCCGCGCGGACCGCGGCATCGTGATTGCCGGCAAACAGGAAGTTCTTACGCCCCAAAGCGAGGGGACGGATGGCGTTCTCAATACCGTTGTTGTCGATGTTGTATCTGCCGTCCAGAACATAGCGGCTGAGGCGGGGAAGAAGCGTATAAGTGTAGACAATGGCTCTGCCCATTCTTGACTTAGGGGTGAAGTAGTCCGCGACAGAGTTCATCCACTTTTCGAAGCCCTGGATGATGGGATAGGACTCCTTCTGACGACGTTCCTTGATTGCTTCAGAGTCCAGTCTGGCCTCTTTCATCTCCTCCTCTATCTTGTACAGTTTGCTGATATAGACAATTGCCTCGCTTGCGTACTTCCTGTTCTCGTCCAAGGCTTCCACGAACTTGCGCCTTACATGGGCCCAGCAGCCAATCATCCGCTTGCCGGGCATATTCTCAAAGGACTCATAGACCTCATAGCCGTCAGTCTGCACGGCTCCACGGTAGCCACCGATGAGCTTGCGCGCAGTATCGCCGCTGCGGGAGCCCATATCATAGTGGAAGTACACGTCCCCGGTGAGCGCGTCGCGTACGGCCCACATATATCCCTTCACGGCGCGGTGCTTCTCGTTGTCGATAACCGGCAACGTGCTCTCATCCACCTGTATGTAGTCACTTGACATGATCCGCTCACGTAGCTTGTCGTACAGCGGTCGCAGCCTCTCACATACCGACGTGAACCAATCGTTGATCGTCGCGTCGTTCAGCAGGACGCCCAGTTCCTTGTATTTCTGGATTTGCCGGTAGAACGGCAGGTGGTATATGTACTTGTTTATCAGGATATCCGCCAGAAGGCTCGCGTCTGCCATGCTCTTGGGCCGTATCGTTTCCGGCAGCGGAGCGATCAGGAAAGTCTGCCTGTCCGGTTCTTCAATCTGAAGCTGAGAACGGAGAACGAACTTGTGCCGCACGATGCGCCTGACATACATCTTGGCGGGCTGGATGGCCAGGGTGTCCGTGTTCTCAACTCCAATCTCGACATAGTCGGGGTTGCCTTGGACTCCCTCGGGATAGATGTGGGTCTCCTCAATAGGCAGGTCGCCGGAAAGGATGGGTTTGCGGACCTCTCGTTTGTGGGCCTTCACCTCAATGGCCTTGGCGTTCCGTTCCTCCATCTCTTTCACCTCCGCATCCAGTTTGGCCTGCTCCTCTTCAGACAGGTGCTGGTCGAACAGCGTGGGCTCAAGGACATTGGGATCAAGGGGGAGGTGTTTCTCGCTCATGGAACCGAAGAGCTTCTTGCGGAACCACGCCATCATGGACTGAAGGTTGCTGATGGCGGCCTGCATTTCCTCAGCTTGCGCCAGAAGCCGCGCCTGCTCCGCCAGAAGGGTTTCATTCATGGCGGCAAGCTTGGCGTTTTGTTCACGAAGGCGCTGTATTTCGAGGACCAAGTCTGACATCTTTTTCTCTCGTTACCGGATACACAACTGAAGTGCCTTTTCCTATTCAAGGAACAGAGTCGAAGGGGTGCTCCTCAGACCCCACCAAAAATCTTATAGAGATAGGAACTGAATAAATGCAACAGAAGATTTTTCGAGTCGGGTTGAGCCTGTACCTTCGACTTTTGGGGAGCGTTTTCGACGCTCCCTTTTTTGCTTGGCGGATAGTCGTGTGAAATCAATTGATAAACAATACCTTATAAAATAATCGCCCGCAGGCCTTGTAAAATAATAGGGAGCCTGCGGGCGAATGGTTTGCAAGTGCCTGGCAATGAGTACACTGCGGGAATGGCTCCCGCAGGCCTCATGGCAGGAAGTTTATGCGTTCTGCTTGATCTCGGCCTGCGCGGCGGCGAGGCGGGCGATCGGGACGCGGAACGGGGAGCAGGAGACGTAGTCGATGCCGATCGTGTTGAAGAACTCGATGGACTTCGGATCTCCGCCGTGCTCGCCGCAGATGCCGCACAGGAGGTTCTCGCGGCGGCTGCGGCCCTTGTCCACACCGATCTTCACCAGCTGGCCCACGGCCTTGGTGTCGATGGTCTGGAACGGGTCGGCGTCCAGGATCTTGTTGCCGAGGTAGTCACCCATGAAGGTGCCGATGTCGTCGCGGCTGAAGCCGAACGTCATCTGGGTGAGGTCGTTCGTACCGAAGCTGAAGAACTCGGCGGCACGGGCCATACGGTCGGCGGTGAGGGCGGCACGCGGGATCTCGATCATGGTACCGAACTGGTACTCGAGGAACTGCTGGGTAGCGGCCTCGACCTCGGCCTTGATCTTGTCGCAGATGGCGCGCTGGAAGCTGAGCTCACGGGCGGAGATGGTGACCGGGATCATGATCTCCGGGTGCGGGTGCATGCCTTCCTTCTGGAGTTCGGCGGTGGCGGTGAAGATGGCGCGGTACTGGGTCTCGGCGATGAGCGGGAAGCTCACGTGCAGACGGACGCCGCGGTGGCCCATCATCGGGTTCACCTCGTGGAGGGATTCGCCTCTCTTCTCGATCTCGGCGACGGAAACGCCCAGCTCCTTGGCGAGTTCCTTCTTCTTATCCTCACCCTTCGGCACGAACTCGTGGAGCGGCGGGTCCAGGAGACGGAACACGACCGGCTTGCCGTCCATCACGCGGAGAGTCTCCTTGACGGCGGCCTTCATGAAGGGCTCGAGCTCGGCCAGGGCGGCCTTGCGCTCCTCGTCGGTGTCGCAGAGGATCATCTTGCGGAGCTTGGAGAGCGGAGTCTCGGAGTTGCGGCCGTAGAACATGTGCTCGATACGGAACAGGCCGATGCCCTGGGCACCGAACTTGAGGGCGCGGGCGGCATCCTCCGGCGTATCGGCGTTGGTGCGGACACCGAGCTTGCGGTACTTGTCGCACATGGCCATGAAGCGGGCGAAGAGCGGGTTCTCGGAGGCGTCCATCGTGTCGATGGCGCTGCCGTAGACGAGACCCTTGGCGCCGTTCAGGCTCAGGAAGTCGCCTTCCTTGAAGGTCTTGTTGATGCCTTCGAAGGAGACGGTCTTGTCCTTGAAGTTGATCTTGAGGGCATCGCAGCCCACGATGCAGCACTTGCCCCAGCCACGGGCCACGAGGGCGGCGTGGGAGGTCATGCCGCCGCGCTCGGTGAGGATACCCACGGAGGCGTGCATACCGTCGATGTCTTCCGGGGAAGTCTCCTCACGGACGAGGATGCACTTCTTGCCGGCGAGGGAGTACTTGATGGCGTCCTCGGAGGTGAAGACGATCTGGCCCACGGCGCCGCCCGGGGAAGCCGGGAGACCCTGGGCGAGGACCTCGGCCTTCTTCTCGGAAGCCGGATCCAGGATCGGGTGAAGGACTTCGTCAAGTTGGGCGGGGGCGACGCGGAGGATCGCGGTCTTCTCGTCGATCAGGCCTTCGTCGACCATGTCCACGGCCATCTGCAGGGCGGCGAGGCCGGTGCGCTTGCCGATACGGCACTGCAGCATCCAGAGCTTGCCTTCCTGGATGGTGAACTCGATGTCCTGCATGTCCTGGAAGTGCTGCTCGAGGTGGAGACGGATGTCGTCCAGCTCCTTATAGACCTCCGGCATGGCGGTCTCGAGGGAGGCGAGGTTCTTGTTCTTCTCGCTCTTGGTGGCCTCGTTCAGGGGGTTCGGGGTGCGGATACCGGCGACCACGTCTTCGCCCTGGGCGTTGATGAGCCATTCGCCGTAGAACTTGTTGTCACCGTTGGCCGGGTTGCGGGAGAAGGCCACGCCGGTGGCGGAGGTGTCACCCATGTTGCCGAACACCATGGACTGCACGTTCACGGCCGTGCCCCAGTCATCCGGAATGTGCTCGATCTGGCGGTAACGGATGGCGCGCTTACCGTTCCAGGACTTGAACACGCCGCCGATGGAACCCCACAACTGGGCCTTCGCATCGTCCGGGAATTCCACGCCCAGGACTTCCTTGATCCGCACCTTGAAGGCCTCGGCGAGGTCCTTCAGTTCTTCGGCGGTGAGTTCGGTGTCGCTCTTGTAACCCTTCGCGTCCTTGACATCCTGCATCATGCGGTCCAGCTGCTGGCGGATGCCCATGCCGTCCTCCGGCTCGATGCCCTCGGCCTTCTCCATGACGACGTCGGAGTACATCATGATGAGACGGCGGTAGGCGTCATAGACGAAACGGGGGTTCTGGGTCTTCTCGATGAGGCCCGGGATGGTCTTGGAGCAAAGGCCGATGTTGAGGATCGTGTCCATCATGCCCGGCATGGAGGAACGGGCGCCGGAGCGGCAGCTCACGAGGAGCGGGTCCTTGGCGTCGCCGAACTTCTTGCCCATGATCTTTTCCGTGGCCTCGAGGGCGGCGGCGACCTCCGCCTTGAGTTCCGGGGTATATCCGCCACCGAGACGGTAGTACTCGGTGCAGCATTCCGTCGTAATCGTGAAGCCGGCGGGAACCGGCATGCCGAGGAGGTTCATTTCGGCGAGGTTCGCACCCTTGCCGCCCAGCAACTCGCGCATCTTTCCATCGCCCTCAGCGGTCTTGCCACCGAAACGATAGACCCTTTTCTTGATCTCTTTCATTGTACGTCTGGTTTGATTTATTGATTAATTTTAAATTCAATACACGGTAAGTCCGCAAATTTACAATAAAATCTGCGGAAAAACGAAAAAATGTGCAGGGTGGGTCTTACAAAAGTTTCGCGGCGATGTCGGAAAGCGCCGAACGCTCGCCCTTCCGGAGGAATACATGCTGGAACAGACGCTGCCCGTTCATCTTTTCCCCGAGGTGGGTGAGGCCGTTGGACCACTGGTCCAGATAGGGCTGGTCGATCTGGAAAATATCGCCCGTGAACACCATCTTCGTGCCTTCGCCGGCGCGGGTGATGATGGTCTTGACTTCGTGCGGGGTGAGGTTCTGGGCCTCATCGACAATAAAGAACACTTTCCCGAGGGACCGGCCGCGGATGTAGGCGAGGGGGGAGATGAGGAGTTTCTCGTCCTTGAGCATCGACTCGATCTTGAGGGCCTGCTTGGACCCGGGCTTGAAGCAGCGCTTGATCACGTCCAGGTTGTCCATGAGCGGCTGCACGTAGGGGCTCATCTTGCTCTTCTGGTCGCCGGGGAGGAATCCGATGTCCTGCCCGCCGAGGACGACGGTGGGACGGCTCAGGATGATCTGGTCGAAGTCCTTTTCCTGCTCCAGGGCCGCCGCCAGGGCGATGAGCGTCTTTCCGGTGCCGGCGCCGCCGGTGAGAGAGACCAGCGGGATCGACGGATTCAGGCAGGCGTCCAGGGCGAAACGCTGTTCGTCGTTCCGCGGCCGGATGCCGTAGGCCTCCTTCGTCCGCACGAGGACGATGCGGTCCCGGTCCGTGTCATAGCGGCCGCAGACCGTCGTTCCGCCGAGGTCGAACTTGAACAACTGGTTGGCCTTGGGCTCCTTGGCGGTGACATCCTTCCACGGGATGCTGTTGTCCTGCCCGTAGGCGAGTTGCTGGACGATCTCCGGGTCAGCCTCCGCGAGGACGACTTCCTTCTCCAGGTCGTAGAGGATTTCGTCCTCCACCCGGCCGGTCATATAGTCCTGGGCGGGCATGCCGGCGGCCTTCGACTTGAGCCGCAGGTTGATGTCTTTGGTTACGAGGGCGACGAAACGTCCCGGATGCGTGTCCCGCACCCACATGGCCGTGGACAGGATCCGGTGGTCCTGCGTATCGTCCTTGAACAGGTCTGCGAACTCGGGCGTGAAAGGGTGGTTGGGCTCGATCTTGAGGCGGCCGAGGCGCTTTCCGAGGGAGATTCCTTCCGGACCGAATTCCTTCTTGTCGGTCAGTTTGTTCAGTTCCCGCATGAAGGCGCGCGCATTGAAGGAAAGCGCGTCATTCCCCTTCTTGAACTTGTCCAGTTCTTCAATCACGGCGATCGGGATGACCAGGTCGTTTTCCTGGAAATGCCGGATGCAGTGGTAGTCGTGGAGGATGATGTTGGTGTCGAGGACGAAAATCTTTGCCATGTTCGTAAGATATTGTCAGTCTTCCCCTTCCAGGGAATTCATGAGGGACTCGAGGATGCCGGTGATGCTGTTGCCGCCGGAAAGGACGGAAACGCCCGGGGTAAGCGGGACGGGATGCCCCAGCGGGTAATAGGCGATGTCCTGCAGGAGGAGTTCCGCATCCACATAGTCATAGTCGATGTCGGCAATCTGGATCACCACGCCCGGGACTTCGCCGAACAGCACGCGGACCTGGAGTTCCCCGCCACAGGCGCGGCAGATGTCATTGACGGTAATCTCCGCCCCATGGGTGGCCGCCATGCCCCGCAGGGCCGCCATCAGGCCGCCTTCGAGGACCGTGGCGCCGGCCTTGACGATGCCGTCCTCCACCAGTTCCCGGATGACTTCGTACCCGTCGATGAAATAGTCTGCATCCCCGATGTCCGGAGCGGTTCCCCGGCGGGCACCCGTCGCGGCGGCCAGCAGGGACCCGCCCAGCCGGTAGTCGCAGGTGTCCAGGGGTATGTAGATGAGCCAGTCCGATGCCTCGCCCTGGATGGTCGCCGGGCAGCGCCGGCGGCGGGAAATGCGGGGATTGGCCGTTCGGAACGGCAGTTCCCGGATGAGGCTTTCCTCCTCGTCGGGGGCTTCTTCCTCCGCGGTCGTCGTGGCTTTGAAAGAGACGGAGCAGGGGCCGCCGGAGGTCCTGATCTCGGACAGGCGGAGACCCAGTGCGTCGATGTATTCGGCCGCGGCCTCCACCGAGGCGTAGAAGGCGGCTCCGTTGCCGATGGCTCCGAAGTTCCACCGCCAGTCGGCCTTCAGCGTAAGGTCTCCCAGCCGGAAATGACCGCCCATCCAGACCGCGTCCAGGAGCGCTTTCGCCACGCGGGCCTTCGTGACGGGGCCGGCGAAGGGCAGGGGGAACGGAGGGCGGGGGAGGGCGGCGACGGCTTCGGCATAAGCGTCGATCTCCCCGTCCTTGAAGTCGAAGGGAGTAGGAGCGATGTCCACTGTTTCGTCGGCTACGGTCCCGCCAGCGGTCTGCTCGGGCAGGGCGCCCGGAAGGGTACACTCCTGGAGCAATCCGGCCGGGGTGAGAGGCTGCTGGATGCCGTCGATGATGAAGCTGTCGTATAGGTTGGGGGCTTTCTCGGCCATGGATCCGTTTTTATTTCTGTCCAAAAATAGGTAAATTTGTGATGAAATCAAAAAAATCGCCAGGATGGAGTTTTCGGAGCAAGCCTACAAGCAGTTGTTGGAGGAGATATTCGTGCGTTTCCCGTCGGTCCAGAAGGCCGGCTTCGGCACGGCGTACAAACCGGGCCTGGAGCGCATGGAGGCCTTCTGCGCTGCGCTGGGCCATCCGGAACGGGCTTTCAAGTCCGTCCATGTCGCCGGCACCAACGGCAAGGGCTCCGTCTCCTCCCTGCTGGCCTCGGCACTTTCCTCCTGTGGTTTGCGGGTCGGGCTTTATACCTCTCCGCATCTTTTGGATTTCCGGGAAAGGGCTCGGATTGTTTCGGGAAGGGACGGGCTTTCCTCCGCGTCGCTTCGCGACCCAATACGGGCATATGCTCCGGAAAGCCCGTCCCTTCCCGAAACTGAGTATGCCTTGATTCCGAAGCAGTACGTATTTGATTTTTTGACGCAGTGGAAACCGTACTTCGTGGAGCAGGAACTGTCGTTCTTCGAGATCACGACAGGGCTGGCGTTCAAGTGGTTTGCCGACGAGGGGGTGGATGCGGCAGTCATCGAGGTGGGTCTCGGAGGACGGCTGGATTCCACGAATGTGCTGACGCCGGAACTGTCGGTGGTCACGACCATCGGCCTGGACCATTGCGCCTTGTTGGGGGACACCCTGGAGGCGATTGCAGGGGAGAAGGCGGGGATTTTCAAGCCGGGCGTCCCGGCCGTGGTGGGGGAGAGCAACCCCGAGACGGACCCGGTCTTCGACGAAAAATCCTGGATGGTGTGCCCGCTGACCTATGCCGACCGGGTCCGCCCGACACTGTGGAACCGTCGGCAGGAGATCCTCCGGAAGATGGATCTGCAGGCCGACGTGCAGGAAAAGAACCTCCGTACGGTACTTGCATCCATCGACATCCTGAAGGACATCCCGGGCTTCAAGGCCCTGTCCGACACGCAGGAGGTGGTGGACGGCCTGGCCCATGCCGCCCGCCGAACCGGCTTCCGGGGCCGCTGGGAGCGGCTTTCCGACCTCCCGTTCGTCATTGCGGACATCGGCCACAACCCGCAGGCGCTCGCCTACAACTTCTCCCAACTCCGGCGCTACGTGGAGGAAGGCCGTTGCTCCTCGCTCATCATCGTCTATGGCGTGATGGCCGACAAGGACCTGGACGGGATCCTGCCGCTCATGCCGGCCGACGCCACTTATATCTTCGCCGCTCCGGACACGCCCCGGGCCCTCCCGGCCGATGCCGTCCTGCAGCGCTATACGGCCTATGCCCGGGCCGCCCGTCCCGCCGGTCCCGGCACCCCGCCCGTCCGCGCCTTCACCGCCGGTTCCGTCCGGCAGGGGGTCCAGATGGCCCTCCAACTCTCCCAGACCCTGTCCGCCCCCACCGACCGTCCCGGCTCCAAACCCGTCCGCCCGCTCGTATTCATCGGCGGTTCCGCCTTCGTCGTCGCCGAGGCCCTGCCCCTGTTCCGGTAGGGCGGCGCCTGTGGTACGGTTGTTGAACGGAGTGTACCGTAGAGAAACGATTGTTTATGAAAAGATATGTCCGGACAGCCCTTGCGGCCGTCATTTCCCTGTTGATCGCCCCTATGATGAATGCCAATCCAGCCCCTGACCAAGACGGGCATGAACTCGCTGCGCTTTGGAAGCAGTATGAATCGGCCCGGAAGGCCGACCGCCCCCAGACCGAGGCGGAGATCCTCTCGAAAATCAAGACGGAAGCCGGGAAACGGCATCTGGCCGTGGATTTCTATGACGCCGCCGTGCTGTATGTGGAGACCGTCCAGCGCCGGGACTGGAAGAAGCGCGACGAACTGCGAACGAACCTTCGGAAGGAGGTGGAGGCTTTCGCCGACCCGATGGTCACCTACCTCTGGATGGGGGATTACGGCGGCCAGTCCTCCGATGCCCGCTGGGCCTATGTGAAGCCCCGGGCCGAGGCCTTCCGCGCCGGGCATAACACGGCCTTCTACCGGAATATCGGCCCCCTGATGGGCGGGGAAATGAAAGGTTTCCTCACCTCCGACTACGAATATGTCCTGTGGCATCTTCTGGGTAACCGGTATTGGGACCGGGCGGAGCAGGATGAAATCTACCGGGCGCTGCAGGCGGAGGTCGCCGGCAGGCACCCCGGAGAGGGGTATCTGGCCTACTATGCGGCCGCCCGCATCGGCTCCCAGCCGCTCCGGAAGGCGGCGATGGAAAAAGTGGCGCAGCAATATGCCGGGCAGGCCGTCGCCCTCTGGCCCCGGCAGGACCTGCTCCGGATGGAATTCGACCGGCTGAATGAGGACAAGGCCGGGCAGGCCGCCTACCAGGCCCTTTACCGCAAATGCCAGGACTTCGAGAAGGAACGGGCTGCTTTCAAGGGTGACGACGCCAGGGTCGTCAAGGGTTGCGAGTTGGCGAAGAATCTCGTGAAGACATTGACCTCCAAGTCTGTCGATGTCCGGATCGTGGACAAGCAGGCGGTCGTGACCTTCCGTAACCTGGAGAAGGCGGCCCTTTCGCTCCGGCAGGACAAGAAGACGCTCAAGACCTGGAATCTTACCAATCCCGCCGGCAGTTTCTATGTGATGGACACCGTCCGGGTGTCGCTTCCGGAACTCGGTGACGGCTCCTACTCCGTGGAGGCCGTGAACGGGAAACTCAGCGGAATCGCCTATTACAACCAGCATACGCTTTCCCTTGCGACCCGCCGCGAGAATCCGGGCTACACCGCCTACGTGGCCGACTATATCTCCGGCAAGCCCCTGGACAAGGTGAAACTGATTCTCTGGAAGGGAGATACGCAGGTACTCAGCGAGACAGTCCGCCTGGACGGTTTCACGCTTCTGCCCGCCAAGTTCCGTGAGACCATCGCCGGGAACCGGAATGTCTATTATGCCCTTTCCGCGGAGACGGGCTCCGGAAAGAACCTCCGGGCCAGCCAGAAGGTCTCGGTCCATGCCTACGGAAAGGATTCCGACCGCTACGACCGCACCGACGGCCTGTACTGCAATATCTATAAGGACCGCGGCGCCTACAATCCCGGCGACGTCCTTCAGTTCAAGGCCGTGGTGTACAAGGGCAACCTGGTGGACCGTGTCGCTGTCGTCCCGAATGAGGAAGTACAGGTGTCCCTGTTCAATACCGAGGGCAAGGCCCTGGAACGCCTGAAATTGAAAACCAATGAGTTCGGTTCCGTTTCCGGCTCCTTCACCCTCCCGAAGGGGGAGAAGAACGGTTATTTCAACATCCAGGTGACCTCCGGGAAGAAGCACCTCGCCACGGACGACTTCCGGGTGGACGAGTTCGTCCTGCCCACATTCACCCTCTCCTTCGATGCCAATGACAAACTCTACCTGAAGGGCGACGAAGTGGTGGTCAGCGGCAAGGTGCGGAGTTACTCCGGGCACGGCCTCAGCGGAGCGACCCTCTCCGCCAAGGTGGACCACTGGGGAACCGTCGTCCTGGAGGAGACGGTCCGTCCGGAGGCCGACGGCTCTTTCTCCTTCTCCTTCAAGGCGGAGGAAACCGGTTGGTACAGTATCGGCGTCACCGCGACCGACGCCACCGGCGAAATGCAGGAATTCGGCGCCGGGGTCTATGTCAGCGACGATATCACCGTCTCCCTGTCCATGGAGAACGCCGCCGAGGGCGAGTTCGTGACGATGGAGGAGAAGGACTCCTACGGCCCGGTCCGGTACATCGGCCGGCGCTGGCGTCCGGAACCTTCCAAGTACATCGCGACGGAAGACGTGGCCAGGATCCGGATGGAGGTGAACAACAGCGACGGGAACAAGATCGATGTTCCGCTGCGCTATATGCTTTATGCCGAGGACAGTACGCTCGTTCGTGAAGGGACGGCGGCTTCCGGCGAGGTGATTGCGATCGACCTGAAAGGAATTCCGGACGGCCTGTATTCCCTCCATGCCGAGGCGGCCGAAAGGGGTGCCAAGGACGAGGAGAACTGCAAGATCCTGAAACTCACCCCGGGTTCCCGGGTGCTGGACGCCCCGGTCCGCCGCGTCTTCCTGACGGGGCCGGAGGATGTGCCGATGGGTGAGAAGATCCACCTGACGATGGGAACGGCCGACGGGGCCGAATACGCCATTGTCACCCTGTTCGGCAAGGACCGCACCGTCCTGGAGAGCCGGAAGGTCGTCCTGAAGGGTGTCCGGGCGAAAGAAGGTTCCCTGACGGAAATCGACCTGGACTACAAGCCCGAATGGCCCGATGCCGTACGGCTCCAGGTATTCTATTTCAAGCGGGGCGAGGCGGTCACTTTCGATAAGGAGTATTCGCGCGCCCGTACGCGCCTGTCCCTCCCGCTTGCCTTCAACCGCTTCACGGACAAGGCCTTCCCGGGAGCATCCTATACGCTAACCCTCAAGACGGACCCGGGTGTGGAGGCCCTGGCCGCGGTCTATGACAAGAGCATCGACGCGATTGCGCCGAACCACTGGCCGGTGGTGACGCTGCGTGAGTTCAGCGTCCCGTACGTCTCCGTGGACGCCGTTTGCGGCCGGGTGAACGGGGACGACCCGTATGCCGATGACCTGGTGTACGAGGAAGCGGCCCCGATGGCCTTGGGCGCCGCGCGGGACATGAAGATGATGACCCGTTCCACGGCCAATGCGGCCCTGGCTGATGCCGTTGAGGAAGAAGCCGTTGCTTTCCAGTTGGTGGAACAGAAACCCGGCTTCGACGGCGGGGAGGACGCTCCCATCCGTTCCAAGTTCGAGACTGCCCTCACTTTCCAGCCGCACCTGGTTTCCGACGCGGCCGGCGAGCTGTCCTTCACCTTCAAGACCTCCGACAAACTGTCCACCTACTACGTGGCGGTCTATGCCCATGACAAAGGCATGCGCAACGCTTATGTCCGGGAGGAAATGGTCGTGAGCGTGCCCGTAAAGGTCGCTGTCGTGGAACCGCAGTTCCTGTATGTGGGAGATACCTATGAGATGGCGGTTTCCGTTTCCAGCAATACGGACCGGCCGGTTTCCGGGACCCTGTACCTTTATACGTATCCGGGTTCATCCTGGGAAGGCGTGGAGCCGATTTCGGTCCAGCGCGTCGCCGTCACTGTTCCGGCAGGCGGTACGGAAAGCCACCGCTTCCCGGTCCGGGTGCCCGGCGTGGAGACCCTGGGCTTCAAGGCCGTCTTCGCGGCGGAGGAATTCTCCGACGGGGTCTTCCTACCCGTCCCGGTGAAAAAGCCCGTCCAGACCCTCACCGAGGCCCATTCCGCCGTCCTCCGCTCCGGCATGGACCGGGAGACCCTCCTCGCCGAACTCCGCAGCCGCTTCGTCAACGTCCCCGCTTCCGAGGCCGCGTTGACCGAAACGACCCTCCTGGACCTCGTCAAGGCTGCCATCCCCGCCAAGGTGGATCCTGCCGGCAAGGACGTTCTCTCCCTCTCCGAGGCCTACTACGTCCGGATGCTTTTACAGATTCCTTCACTTGCTGCGCAAGTTCGGAATGACAATGGCGCTGCCATTCCGGGCGAACCCTCTTCTGTCATTCCGAGCGAAGCGAAGGAATCTCATACCCTCCTGGAAAAGGTCCTCGCCTGCCGCAACGCCGACGGTGGCTTCGGCTGGTTCGAGGGAATGACCTCGTCCTCCATCATCACCGCCGTCATCCTGAACCGGTTCGCGGAACTCCGCGACCACGGCTTCGAAGTGCCAGACCTGAGTTCTTCCGTGAAGTTCCTGGATGACAAGCACTTTGCGACGGAAATGCCCTACTGGTGCGGCTATCTGTCCGATGCGCAGTACATGTTCATCCGTTCCCTGTACCCGGCCGTTCCGTTCGAGGTGAAACCCGTGACGGCGGAAGGGAAGAAGCGGTTCGCCGAATTCCAGAAGTACGCCAAGGGCTATCTCGTCCCGTCCGCCAAGGACGGCCGCGGCCTGCAGGGCCAGATCATGGCCAAGGCCCGCCGCGTGCAGACCCTCCTGAACCTGTCCGGCACCTCCGAGGGCGTCGCGCTTGCCAAGGCCTGGGGCGTGAAACTCGCCGCCAAGTCCCGGATGGAATCCTCCCTCAAGGCCGACATCGCTTCCCTGAAGGAATACGCCGTGGAGCACCGCGACGGCGGCTGGTACTACCCGAACGCCGTCATGCCGTGGCGCGGCCTGCTCGAGACCGAGGCCGATGCCCACGCCCTCCTCTGCAACCTGATGCAGCCTTATGCTCCGCAGATTTCCGACGGCATCCGGCTCTGGCTCATGCTCCAGAAAGAGACGCAGAAGTGGGATGAGAGCCCGGCCTTCGTGGATGCCATCACCGCCATCCTGGACGGATCCGACGAGGTCCTTGCCACTTCGGTCGTGGCCCTCACCGCCACTTATGACAAGCCTTTCTCCGAGATCAAGGCCGCCGGCAACGGCTTCACCATCCAGCGCAAGTTCTTCCGCGAAAAGACGGTGGAGAAACTCTATGACGACCGCACGACCGACAAGAACGACCGCGTGACCGTGAAGGAGGAAATCGCCCCCGGCACCCCGGTCGCCGTCGGAGACAAGATCATCGCCGAATACCATATCTGGAACGCCGAGAACCGCAGTTTCGTCCGGGTCGATGCCTTCCGCGAGGCGGCCCTCCGCCCCGTGGACCAACTTTCCAGCCATACCGGCTGGGGCTGGTGGAACCGGCGCCGTCTCACCTTCACCCCGCAGGGCTACCGCAACGTGAAGGCCGACCGCACCGAATACTACTTCGACTCCTTCCCGGAGGAGAACACCACCCTCACCGAGGAATTCTTCGTCACCCAGGCCGGCACCTTCACGGCTCCGGTCCTCACCGTCGAATCCCTCTACGCCCCGCACTACCGGGCCAACGACGCCTTCCATGGCGTCCTGTCGGTGGAAGCTTGTGATGAAAGCAAATAATGCGTATATTTGTAAGTTACTATACTAAAACCAAATATGAAGAAAACGATCCTCCTTACCCTTGCCCTGGCGGTTGCCATGCCCCTCGGTGCGCAGACCATCGTGAACGGATCCATCAAGAGCGTGCCGCGGCAGGGCTCGTACCAGCCCACGTTCAAGTCCGACGGGGCGAACAAGAAGCCGCTGAACATCATCCTGATGATCGGAGACGGCACCGGCCTCGCGCAGATCGCCTCCGGTTATTTCGCCAATAACAACCAGTTGACGGTGATGAACCTCAAGCACCTGGGCCTCGTCACCACGCGCTCCGCGACGGATTTCACCACCGATTCCGCCGCTTCGGGCACGGCCTATGCCTGCGGGATCAAGACGTTCAACTATGCCATCGGCGTGGACCTTGCGAAGAATCCGGCCCCGAACATCCCCGAGATCGTCGCGAAAAAGGGCATCGTCTCCGGTGTCGTGAGTACTGATGCGCTGGACGGCGCCACCCCGGCCGCTTTCTTCGCCCACCAGCCCAACCGCGGCATGGCGAACGAGATCTGGGCGGACCTTCCGGAAAGCGAACTCATCTTTTTCGCCGCCGGCGACAAGGAACGTTTCGAGAGCCGCCCGGATTCCACGCAGAAGGCCGTGAAAGAGGTCTTTACCGTCGTGGATAACCTGAATGACCCGGCGTATGCGAAGGTCGCCCGTCTGGGTTACCTTCCCACGAAAGTGGAGGCCGGCTACATCGTGGACGGCCGCACGGACTTCCTTCCCAAGAGCGCCCGGTACGCCATGGACTTCCTCAAGGACCATTCCAACCGCAAGAAGGGCTTCTTCCTGATGGTGGAGGGCGCCCGCATCGACAAGGCCTGCCACGCCAACCAGTTCGAGAGCATGGTCAAGGAGATGCTGGACTTCGACAAGGCCATCGCCGAGGCCATCAAGTTCGCCGATGAGGACGGGAACACCCTCGTCATCATCTCCGCCGACCATGAAACCGGCGGCCTGGCCGTCGCCGAAGGCAATCCTGCCCGGGGCGAGGCGTCCGGCAACTATGTCTATACCTGGCATTCCGCCATTCCGGTACCCCTGTTTGCCTACGGCCCGCACGCCCAGGACTTCATGGGCGTCCAGGGGAATGAGGAAGTGGGCCAGAAGATCATCAATCTCCTGACCGGGAAGTAGAAACGACCGTAAATCCCACTGAAACCGTCTTGCCGTCACCGTCCACCACGGTGACGGTATGTTTTCCGGGCGGGGGTGAAAGTTGCATCTGATGGATCAGGTGTGTCTCGCCCAGGTATTCATTGTCCAGATGCCAGTAAAGGACGGCCGCCGGGTCCCGGTGGACGGCCTGGAACACGGCTCCGGGCACGGACCCGTCCAGTTGTCGGGGAAGGGTCAGGACGCTGCCGGATTCCGGATACAGGAATTCGAGGGGCGTCTCGTCCCGGGACGGCCGGACCTCATACTCCGGATGATAGGTCTTGTAGTACCACTCCATGGCGGGCGGAAGCCGGAATTCGCCGTCCCGGTGATACGGACAGACTTCGCTGTCGGCCGCCCGCTCGGGCAGGAGTTGGCGCGTATAATCCGGACAGTCCTGGCTGCGCAGCATGCCGGAGGCGGTGCAGACGTCCAGCCAGACGCCGGAGATTTCTCGACTCCGCCCTTCGGGCTCCGCTCGAAATGACAGCGGGTCTTCGAACCAGTCGGAGGAAGGGGGGAGGAGGTTCAGGAGGTCGAAGAGGACGGGACCGGCGGTCCGGGCGCCGGTCATGCCGGGAACCCCGTGTCCGTCGGCATTGCCGCACCAGACGCCGATGGCATAGTCCGGCGTCACGCCCACGGCCCAGGCGTCCCGGTAACCGTAACTCGTTCCCGTTTTCCAGGCCGCCTTCCGGACGGAGCGGATGAGTTTCCAGTCGATTTCGTCGGGCCGGTTCACCTCTTTCAGGGCCTCGAAGGTGTACCACAGGGCGATCCGGTCCGTGAACGGAGAATCGGTGGGCAGCCCTTCGTAGCGCCGGACCATGCCGGCATAGGCCCGGGTGACGTCCGCCAGCGTCCCTTCGCCGCCGCCGAGGATGAGGGAAAGCCCGTAATCCGATGCGTCCCGGGTCAGGGTGGTGAGGCTGGCTTCCCGCAGCACTTCCAGCAGTCGCGGAGCGCCGTAAGCACGAAGCAGGTGGACGGCCGGGACGTTCAGGGACCGGGCCAGGGCTTCGGCGGCCGGAACGGCGCCATGGAACTGAAGGTCGAAGTTCTGCGGGGCGAATCCGTTCAGGTTCACCGGCGTGTCTTTGAGGAGCGTCCGGGGCAGGATCGTCCCGTCCTGCAGGGCGGCGCAATAGAGGAAGGGTTTCAGGATGCTGCCCGTGCTGCGCGGCGCCGCGGCGATGTCCACTTCCGATCCGGTCCTGGCGCGCTGCGGCGAGGCATTCCCCACGTAGGCAATCGTTTCCCCGGTCCGGATGTCCAGGATGACGGCCGCGAGGTCGGCGATGCCCCCGAGAGCCAGTTCATCCGCCCAGCGGGTCGTCGCATCCTCCACCTGCCGTTGCAGGTCGATGTCAATCCCGGTGCGTGTTTCCACCCCCGGCGGCTGCGCGGCGACATACTGCCTGGCCAGGTTCGGAAGGGGATAAGGCGCTTCCGGAAGCGGTTCATCCAGCGCCCCCTCCAGGGTGTTCGAGTCGATGAATCCCCGTTCATGCAACCGTCTCAGCAGGCGGTTCCGTTTCTCCAGCAGCCGGTCCCGGCCCTTGCCCGGATGGATGGACGAAGGGGCGTTGGGAAGGATGGCAAGCGTGGCGGATTCCGCCCAGGAGAGTTCGTCCGCCGGTCGGCCGAAGTAGCGCCAGGCAGCGGCGTCCAGGCCCACGACATTTCCCCCGAAAGGGGCGTGGGAAGCGTACAGGGCCAGGATTTCATCCTTGGACAGGCGGGACTCCAGCCGGGTGGCCAGGATGGCTTCCACCCCTTTTTGCCAAAGCGTCCTTTCTTTTCCCCGGGACATCCGGACTACCTGCATCGTAATCGTACTGCCTCCGCTGACGACATGTCCTTCGCGGAGGTTGCTCCGGAACGCCCGGGCAAGCGCCAGCGGATCCACCCCCGGATGCCACCGGAAATGCCGGTCCTCGAACTGGACGAGGGCCGTGGCATATCGGGACGGTACGGTATCGCAGGGCGGGAACCGCCACTGTCCGTCCGACGCGATGCGGGCCCCCAGGAGTTCTCCGTTGCGGTCGGTGACGACCGTCGCGTAGGGCGTACCCCGGAAGAGGTCCCCCGGCAGGCAGCAGAGCCAGCCTGCGAGAAGGACCTCGAGAAGAATCAGGGCAATGGCCTTCCGGCGGCTCATCGGGTGACGGAAGCCGTCCCGGAGGCCGTGTTGGCGGCTACCTGCGGGTTGTACATGGCCGTGCAAGTGACGGCCGGCAGGATGTATTCGCCTTCATAGGCGGCACGGAGCCGGAGCGTAAAGGTCTTGGTCGCCCCGTGCGGCAGGTCGAAGAACCAGTTGCAGCGGTCGTCCCGGATGTCGCTGTAATCGGCGTCCCCCTCGGTGGAACCGCCCCGCATCCGTTGGTTAAGGATTTCCCAGCCGGAGGGAATCCGCTCGGTCAGGGCCAGATACCGGTAGTCGGAAGGGGTGGGGTTGCTCACCTTCACGACGGCCGTGAATTCCGTCCCCTGCGGGATCGATGCGGGCTTAAGCGCCTTGTCGGCGGCATCCTGCCAGGTGACGGAGAGTTTCAGGCCGCTTTCTGCGGCGGAAACCTTCGTCCCGGCGGGCGCACGGGAAACCTTCGTCAAAGTGACATACAGGTCGCCGTCCGAGGTGTTTTTCACCTCCACGGCCCCGGTCACCGGTTCCGTGTGGACGGACTGGGCGGAAGTGACTTCCTTCCCGCCGACAGTCGCCTTGAGGGTCTGGGTGCCCACCTTCGCATACAGGCGGTCCATCGCCATGGCGGCGAAGGCGGCCTCCTGCGTGGAACAGTGCCCCTTGTTGATGCTACCGGCCACTTCGAGGGCGGTCGGAAGGGCCTGGGCGACGTTGCCGGTCAGGGCGTAGGCCTGGAGGACGACGGCTTTGTCACGCAGGTTGGAACCAAAGGTGAAGTCATCCCGGTCGTAGTTGCCGGACAGGGCTTTCGCCATCAGTTCCTGCGCCTGTTTCGTCTTGCCGCTCACGGCGTAGGCGGCGGCGAGCATCCACTCGGCCCGGCTGTCCAGGCCGCCGCTCTCCTTGAGGCGGTTCATGGCTGCATTGGAAGGAGCTCCGGCGACGGCAAGGGAATAGAGCCGATAGCATTCGTCCAGTTGGTTGTAGGCGTTCCCGGCATAGCGGTAGGCCCGGCTCTGGTTGCCCTGGAAGCGTTTCCAGTTCCCGAGGACGGAGGGCTGCACTTCGAAACCTGCGGCAGCCGCCTCGGCAAGGAACTGTCCGGCCATGGAACTGGCCCAGGGCTGGGAATAGCCGCTGCCGTTCCAGTAGGCGAAACCGCCGTCGCTGCGCTGGCGGGCGTACAGTTGGCGGATGATGTCCGGAATGAGGCTCCGGGCCTCCCGGGCTTCCGCCTGCGAAAGCAGCGGCAGCAGATGCAGCATGGTCAGACCGCGGGAGGAAAGCTGTTCCGTGCAGTCATACGGGTAATTCTTCAGGGTCTGGTACAGGCCGGAGGCGTCCACGGCCGGGAATCCGGCCAGCGAGAGGGTGGCCCGGTCGCCGGCGTCGAAGGAGACGGTCTTGCCGGCCGCCAGTTTCTCCTGCCGGACAGTGACGGTTTCCGGATTCGGATGGACGACCTGGATGTTCACGGTCTCGTGGGCCTTGTGGGAGGAGCCTTCCGCCGAGACGGTGACCTTCGCGGCGCCTTCGCCCGTTGCCTTGAGGGCGAAGCGGACGACCTGGTCGCCTTCTTTCCCGAACTGGACCGAGGCGAAGGAAGCGCCGTCAACCTGGAGCGGGCCTTCCGCCTTCACGGTCACCTTGGCTTCCCGGACCTTCCCGTCCAGGGCCAGGACGTTGACCGGAAGGACGATATCCTCCCCGGCGCAGACCTGCCTCGGCAGGGTAGTCAGGACCATCAGCGGGGATTTGACGGCGACGGTCCGGTCGGCCTTCCCGTAGGCGCCGCCGTGTCCGGCGACGACCATCACGCGGAGGCTGCCCACGTACATGGGCAGGCGGATTTCGTGCTTCCGGGAGCCCTTGTCCAGGGTGAACGGTCCCATGAACCGCACGACCGGATTGAAACGGTTGTCCTTGCGGGCCGCGACGATGTTCTCCTGGTCACCGCCGATGGAAAGCATCGGGCTCAGCCGGCCGGCATAGGCCCCGACCACCTGGTCGAAGAGGTCCCAGGTCTTCACGCCCAGGGCTTCGTTCCGGTACATCGCTTCCCACGGGGACGGGGTCTTGAAGGCCGTGAGGTCCAGCAGGCCCTCGTCCACGACGGCGAGGGTGTAGGTCATCGGACGCCCCGATTTCTCGGAAACCTGGATGGAGACCTTCTCTTCGGGGGCGACGGTGTCGGCCACCTTGATGACGGGTTCCAGGTGCGAGCCCGGATTCTCCACCAGGAGGCGCTTCACGCCGTAGAGGCGGAGTGGCAAGTCATTGGCAGTGAGTTTATAGGGCTGTACGAGGGTGATGTGGACATAGAAATTCGGCGCCATCTCGGGGGTGACGGTGAAGGTGTAGGGCGTGTCCTTGCCTACGTTCAGGCCCACCCATTCCCGGGCGATCACCCCGGAACCGTTCTCCAGGGACACCAGGGCCTGTCCGCCCTGGGCGGCGGGGATGTAGACCGTGGCTTTCTCACCGGCGCGGTAGCTGTCCTTGTCGGTGGAGAAGGTAAGCATGGACACGGCATCCGGATCATCCCGGCCGGCGCGGCCGCGGTAGGCGGGCCAGTCGATGACGACGTCCTTCCCGGCGACGTGCCCGCCGGCAATGTCCCGGACAATCACGAGGTAGCGGCCCCAGTCGGCATCATCGGCGTGGAGGGTGAAGGTGGCATCCTGCGTGCCGGAGGTGAGTTTGCCGGAGGAGACGGGGGTGACACCCTGTCCGGTGACATAACTCTGCAGGCTGCCGGGCTCATGGTCCCACCACCAACTCCATTTCAGTTTATAGACGCGGTATTCCAGTTCGCGGCCTGCGAGGCGCTTGCCGGAAGCATCCACGGCAGCGACCCGGACCGTATGGTCCTTGCCGGTTTCCAGTTCGCCGTCGGACGGGAGTTTGAAGCCCACATAGGCCGGGAACGGGGAATAGGGGAGCGTCTGGGTGGTGAAACTCTCGTCGCCGCCGCTCTCGAAGACGGAGGTGACGACGAAGGCCTGCAGTAGACCGGGAGCATCCTTGGCAGCCGGAAGGTCGAAAGCGGCATCGGCCGTCCCCTTGTCCGAGAGGGTGGTTTTGAAGAGTTCGTGTTCGCTGGCTTCGAAAGTCGATGCCGGGTTGCGGAAGACGTAACCGTCGAAACCGGGGAAGGAGACGGGCCCCTTGGAGAGGGTCATCCGGGCACCGGCCTTGAGACCTGAGGCCGGGATGCCGGTGAGCCAGGAAGAGGAAATCCGGGCCTGCGTGCGCGTCCCGGCCTGCAGCACGTCACCGGGCAGTTCCAGGTTCACTTTCAGGCGGTTGGGCTTGATGGTCTCCACGTGGAGGCTCTTGTGGAAGGTGGAACCTCCCACCTTGATATAGGCGTTCCACCAGCCGGTGGGATCCTCGGGGGCGGTGGCGACGGGGAAGGCATAGAAGCCGTCCTGCCCCTTCGCCGTCATCCGCGTATAGAACTGTCCCTCGGGCGTGTAGAGTTCCAGCGTGGCGGGATGGCCCTCCGGGATGCGCTGCAACTTGTCGCTGAGGATCATCGTCACGTGCAGGGTGTCGCCCGGCCGCCAGACGCCGCGCTCCCCATAGACGAATCCCTTGAGGCCCTTTTGTACCGTCTCTCCGCCCACGTCGAATCGGCTCATGGACTTCTCAAATCCGTCCCCCAGGCGGAGATAGCCGGTTCCGCGGCCCTTGCGGGCCAGCAGGACGAAGGGTTTCCGGCTGACCTGGAGGCAGGCGAGGCCCTTTCCGTCGGTCTTGCCCGAGCCGATGCGCTGGAGTTGGAAATCAAAGGCCGTGAGGTCGATGTCGGACAGCGGCGCCGCATCGCGGAGGTCGGTGGCAGCGACCCAGAGTTTGTCTCCGTCGGCATACTGGACCAGGAGACCGATGTTGGAGGAAAGCAGGTTCACGACCGGGAACCGGTCGCTGTCCATGTAATAGGAAGGCTTGTCCGGATTGTCCCGGTCTTCCCAGGCATAGGTGTCCCAGTCGTAGAAGTTCTCCCACCAGTAGCCGTTCTGGACGTCCCAGACCGCTTCTTCCTCCTCCGTGGGCCGGCCGTCGGTGCGGACCGGCACCAGGTGCGGCGCTTCCTTCCCGCCGTACAGGGAATACTCCTGCCGGAAGGACAGCCGGATGCGGTAGATGGCGCCCGGCTCCTGGGCGAAGAGGCCGGTGAGGTCGATGCTGTAGTCATTCCACTGGTGCGGGTCGCGGGCCGGGTCGCCCGTCAGGGGAACCTGGCGGCTATAGACCAGCCGGCCGGCACGCCGGAGTTCCGATGCCCCGTCCAGTTCGTTCTCCTGCAGGAACAGGAGGACATTGTTCTCATAGATCTTGATGATCCGCAGGTCCACTGCCGACAGATTGACGGCCCGGAACGGGAGGATCAGGCGCCCCTCGTCCGGAATGATGTTCCCCTGCAGGGGAATCTCCACGGCGGGAAGCGGGTCAGCCGCCGGGAAGGTGGTCCGGAAGTCCTCGCCGAGGGCCTTCCCGGCTTCGCTCCTGACACCCCGGTGTACCGTCAGGGAGAGGTCCTTCGCGGCATCGGCCTCGAAGAAGATCCGGGCGCAGTTGTCCCGGATGTCCACGCTCTGGCGGACGGCGCCGGTGAGCTCCAGGAGCCCTTCCTGCGCGGCCGAGGCGGCGAGCGGCCCGCTGAACCGGACCTCCACGCAAGGGCTTCCTTCCCGGATGATGCGGGCGTCGATGACCTTGAAACTGCCGGCGGCCGGGATGACCGCCTGGAGCGGCTCGACATCCTGGAACCCCTTGACCTTCAGCGTTATTTTGACTGTCTTGTCGCTGTCTGAAAGTGCGATGCCGTCCGCGACGAAGCGGTAGCGGTCGCCTTCGCCGGTGAGGGTCACAGGTACGGCCGGATCGACCGTAATCTCAATGTCTTCCTGTGGGGCCGGTACACTGAGCCGGACCGTTCCTTCCAGGCGGGCGCTGTCCTGGATGTTCACGCCGTCCAGCGTGAGCGTGGCCGTCTTGGGTGCGGCCTGGATGGTGAAGGGGAATACCCGGCAGCCGGTGTCCTTGATTTCGGCCACATCCCCGAGCCGGAACGAGCCCGCATAGACCGTCCCTTCCTTCAGGGATTCGGGAACGAACTCGACGACGGTCGGACTGAGCCACCGCTCGGTACCCGGGAGGGCGGGTTTGAAGGAAAACAGGCCGCCGGTCTGCTTCTCCATGGGAACGGGCGCCGCAAGTTCGATGCGGATGGCGGTCCCTTCCGGCACGACGCCGCCCGTATAGGCCGATATGTAAGGGGCGAAAGCGGCGGCGTCGGGGGCTTCCGTCTGCCTGGGTGCGCATGCCGCGAAAAGGGCAAACAGCACCGAAAGGGTCATGAGGTGGATTCTGCGCATGTTTTTCTATGCTTTTTGGAATGATACAAAGTTATAAAATAAAAATGGTAAATTTGCAAGTTTGTAATTCATACCATAAGATGAACGAAAAGCGCGGATTCAATATCTCAGGCATCCAGCAGGTGGGTGTCGGGACGGCCGATTTCAGGAAATCCTGGAATTGGTTCATCGAGCACTTCGGGACGGATGTCCGGATCCTGGAAGACGATACGGTGGCGGAGCGGATGCTCCCCTATACGGGCGGGAAGGCGCAGAAGCGCCATGCCGCCATCGCCGTGAACCTGCAGGGTGGCGGCGGTTTCGAAATCTGGCAATATTCCGAAAGGAAGCCGCAGCCGGTGGGCTTCACCGTTGCGACGGGCGACCTCGGCGTTTTCGCCGCCAAACTCAACTGCCGGAACGTCGCGGCTTGCTACAAGATGCTCTCGGCCAAGTGGAAGGACGTCAGCGAGCCGTCCACCCTTCCGGACGGGACGCCCTGCTTCTATGTCAAGGACCTCTACGGCAACTGCTTCCAACTCGTGCAGACGGATTATCTGTACATTGACGAAGGCAAATTGACCGGCGGCATGGCCGGCGCCGTGGTGGGTGTCACCGACATGGACAAGTCCGTGGCCTTCTATCAGGAAATCCTGGGCTACGACACCGTGGTGTATGACAAGACCGGCGTCTTTGCCGACTGGACCCTCCTTCCCGGAGCGGACGAAAGATACCGCCGGGTCCTCCTGACCCTTTCCCATCGCCGTCAGGGGGCGTTTTCCGGCCTGATGGGTCCGGACTGCATCGAACTGGTGCAGGCGCTGGACCGCACGCCCCGGAAGATCTTCGAAGGACGCTACTGGGGCGACCCCGGCTTCATCCAGATCTGCTATGACGTGACCGGCATGCAGGCCCTCGGGGACTTTTGCGCGTCCAAGGGCCATCCCTTCACCGTGGACAGTTGCCCGGGCGGCATCACCTTCGACATGGGCGACGCCTCCGGCCACTTCACCTACATCGAGGATCCCGACGGCACCCTGATCGAGTTCGTCGAGACGCACAAGGTCCCGGTGGTGAAGAAACTGGGCTGGTTCATCGACATGAAAAAGCGCGACCCGCTCAAGCCCCTTCCGAAATTCCTGTTCCGGGCGATGGGGCTCGTTTCCCGTGAAAAAGTAAAACCTTAAACCATAACTGCCATGCAGACAGACATTTTCGAAAAGATTCGCCGTTCCACCGGCGGTCCCATCGGCCAGTACCGTGAGAAGGCCGACGGTTACTTCGCTTTCCCCAAACTCGAGGGTGAACTCGGTCCCCATATGCGCTTCGCCGGGAAAGAGGTCCTGTGCTGGAGCCTGAACAACTACCTGGGTCTGGCAAACCATCCCGAGATCCGCAAGGTCGATGCCGAGGCCGCCGCCCGCTGGGGTATGGCCTACCCGATGGGCAGCCGCATGATGACCGGCCAGACGGTCCTCCACGAGAAACTCGAGCGCATGCTCGCCGATTTCGAGAAGAAGGAGGCCGCCTTCCTGTTCAATTTCGGCTACCAGGGCATCCTGTCCACGATCGACTCCCTCGTGGGCCGGCATGACGTCATCGTGTATGACGCCGAGTGCCACGCCTGCCTGCTGGACGGCATCCGCCTCCACATCGGCGACAAATTCAAGTTCCGCCACAACGATGCGAAGGACTGCGACCGCGTCCTCGCCCGCGCCACCAAGGTGGCCGATGCCAGCGGCGGCGGCATCCTCGTCATCACCGAGGGCGTGTTCGGCATGACCGGCGCCCTGGGCATCCTGGACGAGATCGTGGCCCTGAAGAAGAAGTACAATTTCCGCTTCATGATCGACGACGCCCACGGCTTCGGCGTGATGGGTCCCCACGGCCGCGGCACCTCCGAGCACTTCGGCGTGATGGACGGCGTGGACCTGTACATCGGCGCCTATGCGAAGGCGATGGCCACCATCGGCGGCTTCGTCGCTTCCGACAAGGACATCATCGACTACCTGCGCTACAACATGCGCTCCCAGATCTATGCGAAGTCCCTGCCGATGCCTATCGTCGAGGGCTGCATCAAACGTCTCGAGATCATCGACAGCCCCGAAGGGGACGAGCGCCGCGCCCATCTGTGGAAGGTGACCCGCCGCCTGCAGGAAGGCTTCCGCGAACTGGGCTACGACATCGGCCCGGCCGAGGCCTGCGTGACCCCGGTCCACATGGAGGCCGGCCTGGAGCAGGCGACGAACATCGTCGTGGACCTCCGGCAGAACTACCGCATTTTCTGCTCCGTGGTCATCTATCCGGTCATCCCGCTGGGCATGGTCATCTTCCGCATCATCCCGACGGCGGCCCACTCGATGGAGGACGTCGAGCGCACCCTCGCCGCCTTCAAGGAGATCAAGGAGCGGCTGGATCGCGGTGAATACGACAAGCCCATTCCGGACGTTTCCCTGTACAAGTAATGAAAACCGTTTGGATCACAGGAGGTTCTTCTGGAATCGGGGAAGCCTGCGCCTACCGCTGGGCGGCGCAGGGAGTCCGTCTGATCCTGACGGCTCCCACCACCGAAGAACTGGAACCGGTCGCGGCACGCTGCCGGGAGAAAGGCGCTCCGGACGTCTGCGTCCTTCCCTATGACCTGAGCAAGCCCGAAGGTATCCCGGCCCTCGTCCAGACGGCCTGGGAAGCCTTCGACGGCATCGACATCACCTATCTGAACGCCGGCATCAGCCAGCGTACCTCCGTGGAGGATACGACGATGGACATGGTCCGGACGATCATGGAGATCGATTATTTCGCCCCGGCCGCCATCGCGAAGGGACTCCTTCCCCGGATGGTGGCCCGCGGCGGCGGACATATCGGCGTGACGACATCCATCGCCGGCAAGTTCGGATTCCCGCTCCGCTGCGGTTACTGTTCCGCCAAGTCCGCCCTGTACGGCTTTTTCGAGTCCCTGCAGGCGGAATACTATGACAAGGGCATCCGGGTGACGCTCGTTTGCCCGGGCCGGGTGCGGACGAACATCTCGCTCCGCGCCCTGGACAAGGGCGGGAAGCCCCACGGGAAGATGGATCCGGGCCAGGCCGGCGGCATCACGGTCGAGAAGGCCGCCCGCATCATCGTGAACGCCATCACCAAGGGCCGCCGCGAGGTGCTCGTGGGCAGCAAGGAGTTGATCATGGTGTATATCAAGCGCTTCTTCCCGGGCCTCTGCGCCCGTCTGGCGAGAGTCATCAAGCCGATGTAGCCATGGATCATCTTTTCGAGGAACTGGAGAAAGACTACCGCTTCAAGGAAGGGTATCACACGTGCATCAACTGCGGCACGTGCACGGCCGTCTGTCCCGCCGCGGAGTTCTATCGCTATGATCCGCGGAAGATCGTATCCATCGTCCAGACCCGTGACGACGCGCAGATCGAGGCCCTCCTCCGCTCCGATACCATCTGGTACTGCGGGGAGTGCATGAGCTGCGTGACGCGCTGCCCGCGCAAGAACGGACCCGGCATGGTGATCATGGCCCTCCGCGACCTGAGCATCCGGCTGGGGTATTTCACCGAGTCGGAGAAGGGCCGCCAGATGCTCCCCCTGACCCATACCTTCACCCGCAACATCCTGGAATACGGATACTGCGTGTATCCGGCCACCTTCGACTGGAACGACCACAAGGAGTCCGGACCCGTCTGGAAATGGCACATGGACCATCTGGAGAAGAGTCTGGCCCGGCTGGGCGCGAACTACCAGGGCGAAGGCCCCGGTGTCCTCCGGAAGATTCCGCAGGAATCCCTGGATGAACTGAAGGCCATCTTCGACGTGACGGGCGCCACCGAGCGCATCCGCCTCGTGGAGGATTACTCCCGCCGGAAGGCGGAGGAGATGGGCCTGTCCCTGGAAGAATATGAGAGGGCCGCATTCGAGTACAGCTCGGACAAACATTTCAACGAATGATCTACGAGGGCAAGCAGAAGATCTGGAAGGACTACCAGAAGGAGATCCCGGACGACCATTGGTACTATGTCCGGAGCTGTATCCGACAGAATTTCTTCCCCGCCAGCGAGCGGAAGTTCACCGACATCACGCAGCAGGTGCTGGGGAAGGATGTCTATGAGACGCCGTACCATACCACCTGCGGAGGCATCGCCTACCACTGCGACGCCATCCCGCAGGAGACGGCGATGACCATCGTCGCCCGCCAGTTCGCCCTGATGACGGAGGCCGGGTACGAAAACTACGTGCCCAGTTGCGTCACA
This sequence comes from uncultured Bacteroidia bacterium, assembly GCA_902781705.1. Classification (GTDB taxonomy): domain Bacteria; phylum Bacteroidota; class Bacteroidia; order Bacteroidales; family UBA932; genus Cryptobacteroides. The sequence goes on along the minus strand of CACZKE010000022.1, from coordinate 15,433 downwards.
TCATTCGGCAACTACATCGAGATCCTGGAGACTTGGCGCGAGTTCCCGGAACTGGAAGCCCGGATCCGGGAACAGCTCTGGAAGGCCACGCGGCGCGAGTTCAAGAAGCCCAAGTACCTGGCCCATACGAGCGACCTGATCTACCACTGGCGGAACGAGATCGCGGAGAAAGCCAGCGTCCGGCTCATCGACCACGAGACGGGCGAGCCCATGCGGATGGCCGAACACATCGGCTGCCACTATGCGAAGATGTTCCCTTCCAAGGGGATCGGCGGGGCGGAATATCCCTATGTCCTCGCGGGCATGATTGAAAGTTGGGGCGGCCAGGTCGTCGATTATCCGGAGCGGCGCCACTGCTGCGGCTACGGCTTCCGCCAGTACCACATGAAGGCGAACCGCGGCTACTGTGTCTCCAATACCCACAAGAAATTCGAGTCCATGGAGCCGTACGGCATCCAGGCCATCCTGACCAACTGCCCGGGCTGCTGCTATTTCATGGACCGCTGGCAGTATGTCATCGCCGAGCAGACCGGAAAGACCTACGGGAAGGACGGTTTCGGCATCCCGGTGTTCACCTACGAGGAACTCGCCGGCCTGGTGCTGGGCTACGATCCCTGGGACCTGGGGCTCCAGTTGCACCAGGTGGCGGTGGAACCTTTCCTGGACCGGATCGGCGTCCGGTACGACCCCAAGGCGAAGTACCTGGGACTCAACAAGGAAGACATCCTGCGTCCCGAACTTCCCACGAACCTCAAATGCTTTTAGGCGATGAAGGAGAATGTAGTCATCATCGGCGGCGGCGTGGCCGGGATGGAGGCGGCGAAACAGTTGCTCTTCCTGGGATACACCCCCATCGTCGTGGAACAGAAAGACCACCTGGGCGGCCACGTTTCGCAGTGGAACCGCCTGTTCCCGGACATGGCTTCCGCCCAGGACCTGGTCCGGCACCTGGGGGAGGAGATCGTGGATGCGAACATCTTCCTGGAAACGAAGGTGAACTTTATCAACCGCCTCAGGGAGGGGTATCTCGTGATGCTCAGCAACGGCGTCAGCGTCGCCTGCCGCGCCATCCTCGTCGCCTCGGGTTTCCGTCTGTTCGATGCGGCCCGGAAGGAAGAGTACGGGTACGGCGTGTATGACCATGTCATCACGAACGCCGACCTGGAAAACTGGTTCAACGGAAATCCCGATCCCCGTGTTCCTGCCTCCCCGAAGAAGGTGGGCTTCGTCCACTGCGTGGGCTCCCGCGACCTGAAGGCGGGGAACAGCCAGTGCTCCAAGGTATGCTGCATGACCGCCGTCAAGCAGGCCATCGAGATGAAGGAACATTTCCCCGATGCGCAGATCTATTGCTTCTACATGGACCTCCGCCTGTTCGGGAAGAAATACGAGGACTTTTATATCAATGCCCAGCAGGAATACGGGGTGCAGTTCATCCGCGGCCGTGTCTCCGAGGTGGGCGAAACCCTGGACGGGCACCTGCAGGTGAAGGCGGAGGACACGCTGTCCGGAAAGCCGCTGCGGGCGCAGCTGGACCTGCTGGTCCTCATGGCCGGCATGGTGTGCAATCCCGAAGCGGCGGAACTGGCGCGGATGGCTCGGCTGGAAATGGACAGCGACGGTTTCCTCCGGAGTGCCGACAACATTTCCGGTATCGTGGGCTCCAACCGTCCCGGCATCTTCTACGCCGGTGCCTGTACGGGAACGAAGACCGTCCCCGAGACTTTGGCGGAGGCGCGTTCCGCCGCCCTGGACATCCATCGATTCATTCAAGGCAAATGACGGATTTCGGATTCACGCTTTCCAGGAGTTCCGCCCTGGACCTGTCCAAGGCCGACACCCGGCTGTACGAGAAACTGTGCAGCCTGTCGCCGGATGCGCGTACCTGCATGGGCTGCGGCTCCTGCAGCGCCACCTGCACGGCCGGGCCCTACAGCGGGATGAGCCTCCGGAAGGTGATCCTGGGCCTGCAGCGTGGACAGGATGTCCGTCCGATGCTCAAAGGGTGCATGCTGTGCGGCAAGTGCACGATGGTCTGTCCCCGGGGCATCAATACACGCCAGTTGATATTGAATTTGTGCAGGATCTATGATTGAGCGATTCTCATCCGGCTTCCATCCGTTCGTGCTCCCCTTCCTGGCGGGCATGATCTTCGTGCTGGGGTACTGCGTGTACGGGATCGTCCGGATCCTCGTCCAGCTCCCCGGCGAAGACCGGAAGAGATTCCTCCTGTCGCTCATCACCCCCAGGACGTTCCTGAAGAACATCCGGGACATTTTCTGCGACTGCCTCCTGCACGTGAAACTGTGGAAGCGGAACCGCCTCCTGGGCTACATGCATTCTAGCATCGCCTTCGGCTGGTTCATGCTCATCGTCCTGGGACACATCGAGGTGATGCTGTTCCTCCCGGAGCGGATCCACCTGTTCTACTATCCGATTTTCTTCAATTTCTTCGTGGCGGAGACCGATTCCACCATCCAGGGATCCCTGCTGTTCTTCCTGATGGATTTCTTCCTGCTGGTGATCCTGAGCGGCATCGGCCTGGCGATGGTCAAGCGCGTCCGTTCCCGCCTGTTCGGGATGCGGCGTACCGCCCGGCCGTCGCTGCTGAACCAGATCGGCCTGTATTCCCTCTGGGCCATTTTCCCGCTGCGCCTGCTGGCCGAGAGTTTCACCGCCCATATCAGCGGCGGATCCTTCCTGACAATTCCCGCGAACTGGGTTTTCCGCCAGTTCCTGGGCAACGACCTGAACATGCTTCCGACCTGGTGGGCCTATTCCATCGCGCTGGGCGTGTTCATGTTCGTGCTGCCCTTTACGCGGTACATGCATATTCCGGCCGAGATGATGCTCATCCCGATGCGCAACGCCGGCCTGAAAGTCCGCCATGCCCGGAAGGGCTTTGCACGGGTGCAGGTGTATTCCTGCCCGAACTGCGGCGTGTGCATCGACGCCTGCCCGATGAGCGTGGACAAGGCGAACCTGAAGGACTGCACCGTGTATTTGACCCGGCAGATGCGGCGCGGCAATGAACGCCGCATTGCGGAAATCAGCGACAAGTGCCTCCTTTGCGGGAAGTGCGAAGCCGTGTGCCAGGTGGGTGTCGAGGGACCGAAACTGCGGGTCCTGAACCGGGCCGAACGGAAATATGCCGTGAAGGCCGATTATTCCGATATCCCCACCGGAACGCTCTCCGGAGCGGCTACGGGTGGTAAGGTGCTGTATTACAGCGGCTGCATGAGTCAACTGGTCCCTTCCATCGGCCGGAGCATGGAATCCATCTTCCGGAAGGCAGGCGTGGATTACTGCTGGATGGACCGCGACGGAGGCGTATGCTGCGGCAGGCCCATGCTCACGGCAGGCCGCCTGGAAGAGGCACGGGAGATCGTCCGGAAGAACACGGAGATCATCCTGGGGTCCGGGGCCGATACGATGGTGGTCAGTTGCCCCATCTGCTACAAGATGTTCACGGAGGAATACAGCCTTCCCGGCGTCCGGGTGATCCATTATGTCCATTACATGGAGGAACTCCTGGCGGAAGGCCGACTCCTTTCCAGAAGGGGAGACCTGTGCTATGTCTATCACGATCCCTGCGAACTGGGACGCGGCTGCGGCATCTACGAGGAACCGAGGCGTCTGCTGGGCCGCTTGTCCGGCATCGCCGAAGCGGAGAAGAACCGTTCCGAGAGCGTGTGCTGCGGCGGCTCCCTGGGCTCGTTGTCCCTTTCCTTCGCCAAACGGGAGAAGATTACCCGCGCTGCCCTGGACAACCTGTACACGAGCAAGGCCGATGCCATCGCTACGGCCTGCCCGCTCTGCACGGCTACTTTCGCCCGCTATGCCGACCGGCCGGTCCGGGACCTGGCGGAGATCGTGGACCTGAATACTGACGGAAAACTGAAACCTGATACGATATGAGATTCGAACCTACCAAGTACCACCTGGTGAATGTCGGCAACGGCCGTGAATTCGAAGACAAGGGCTGGACGATGAGCGACCCCGAAGGCGGCGCTCCTTCCCTCGTCCGGGCCGTTTATGACAACAAGCGGTTCAACCCGCGGGAAGACCAGGACGGCATCTACCGCTACGCGGACTGGATGCCCATTAAACGGACGCTCCGGAAATCCTGCGCCCCGGTGACGTATAAGTCCAAGGGTCTGGCCCAGTTCCTGGGCCTGGAAAACCTGTATATCACTTTCTCGGGGTGGAATCCCCGGATCGGCGCCAAGATGCGCACCTGCTCCTTCAAGGAGACGGAGGCGTACTCCGTCCTCGCCCGCATGGATGCCCGCGAGAAGCGGATCCTCGTCGTCCAGTCGGCTGGCAATACCGCCCGGGCTTTCGCGCAGGTGTGTTCCGACAACCGCATTCCCATTGTCATCTGCGTGCCGGAGGACAGCCTGCATGACCTTTGGTTCCGCCGTCCGCTCCGCTCCTGCGTGAAACTGATCGCTGTTCCGCACGGATGTGACTACTACGACGCCATCACCCTGGGCGAGAAACTGGCCTCCGATCCCCGCTTTATGCTGGAGGGCGGTGCCAAGAACGTGGCCCGGCGCGACGGCATGGGCACGACCGTCCTCAGTTGCGTGGAGAAGATGGGCCGCATCCCCGATGCCTATTTTCAGGCCGTCGGGTCCGGTACCGGCGCCATCGCCGCCTGGGAGAACGCCTGCCGCCTGGCCGAAGACGGCCGCTTCGGGGAGAACCGGATGCGCGTGTATGTGGCCCAGAACGATCCTTTTACGCTCATGTACGATTCCTGGAAGGCCGGCTCCCGTGCGCTCGTGGACCTGGATCCCCAGAAGGGACGGCACGAGGCCGAGGTGGTCCTTGCCAGCGTCCTTTCCAACCGGAAACCTCCGTACAGCCTGGCCGGCGGCCTGTATGACACGCTCAAAGCCAGCGGCGGCGACTTCTACCTCGCCAGCAACAACGATATCATCTACTGGCTCCTCCAGTTCCGGAACCGGGAAGGGTACGACCTCCTTCCGGCGTCCTGCGTAGCCGTGACCGCCCTCGCCAAGGCCGTCCGGGAAGGGACCGTGAAGAAGGACGAATACATCATGCTCAACTGCACCGGCGGCGGTGTCCTCGGGGCCATGGCCCGCGGCTTCTCCCTCAAGGATCCCGACCTGGTCCTTTCCCCGGACCTTCCGGCCGAGGAGATCGTCTCCCGCGTGAGCGCCCTGTTTTAATCCCTTGTCATTCTGATAATCCCTTGTCATTCTGAGCGAAGCGAAAGAATCTAAAATCCGAACCGAAATGAAAACGAACCTCTCCAAACTTTACAAGACCGAAGACTGGCTGGCCGTCTGGATCGGCTTCGCCGTCATCGCCATCGCGTGCATCGCGGTGCTCACCGGCGCCTTTGAATTCGCCGCCGCCAAGTTCTCCACCTGGCACCTTTGGGAAGATGTCGCCGAAAAGAAGTCGCTTCTGGCGCAACTCAATGGCGCTTTCTGGGTGAAACTCCTCCGCACCTTCCTGGTGCTGGGCGTCCTGTTCACCCTGGGCGTGAAGTTGCAGGGCGGCAAGGTCAAGGAATTCGTCCCCGCGTTCCTGTGCCTGTTCGTCCTCGCCGTCGTCGTCCGGCTCATCAGCGCCGAGTTCACCCTGAACCGGTATCTGGAATGGGCCTTCTGGGCCCTCATCGTGGGCCTGCTGATCTCCAACACCGTGGGCGTTCCCCAGTGGCTCCGGCCCGCCATCCGGACCGAGTTCTACATCAAGACCGGCCTGGTGATCATGGGCTTCTCGGTGCTGTTCAGCAACATCGCCAAGTTCGGCCTCTACGGACTGGGCATCGCCTGGATCGTCACCCCCATCGTCATCATCTTCATGTGGTGGTTCGGGACGAAGGTCCTCAAGATCGGCAACAAGCCGCTCGTCATCACCCTTGCGGCGGCGACCTCCGTCTGCGGCACCTCCGCGGCCATCGCCACGGGTGCTGCCGCCGGCGCCAAGAAAAATGACCTCGGAATCGCCATCTCCATTTCCATCATCTTCACCATCCTGATGATGGTGTTCGAACCCATGATCATCCGGGCGACCGGCATGAGCCAGCTGATGGGCGGCGCCCTGATCGGCGGTACGGTCGATTCCACCGGTGCGGTGGTCCTCGCCGGCAACGCCCTGGGCCCGGAGGCCGAGCAGGCCGCGGTCCTGGTGAAGAGCATCCAGAACATCCTCATCGGCTTCATCGCCTTCTTCGTGGCCCTGTTCTTCGCCACCCGCGTGGACAAGACCGAAGGGAAGAAAGTGGGCGCCGGCGAGATCTGGAACCGGTTCCCGAAGTTCATCATCGGCTTCTTCGTGGCTTCCCTCGTGGCCTCCTTCCTGATCCAGCCCCTGGCCGGAACGGACAGCGTGAAGGCCATCAACGGCGTGCTGGACCAGTACAAGAACTGGTGCTTCGTACTGGCATTCACCTCCATCGGCCTGGATACCAACTTCCGGGAGATCGCGAAGCAGATGCAGGGCGGCAAGGTCCTGTGGCTGTATGTCGTGGGTCAGCTCTTCAACATCGCCCTGACCTTCTTCGCGGTGTGGCTGCTCCTGTCCGGCGTCCTGTTCGAGATTCCGGTGCTGGATCTGTACAAGTAATGGCAAACCGTCGGCGGAATACGCTGTTCAAAGTGGTCACGGCCCTCGCGGTCGTGGCCATTTTGGGCTGCGCCGTCTATATCATGGCGAACCGGCTGGGCCTCTCTCCGGACTACGATTTCGGCGCCGGGGCCTACTATTATGCCGATATCCCGGGCTTCGACAAGGTCGTCCGGGACGATGTCTACCACACGAAGGTCCCGGTCTGGGTCCATATCGTCCTTTTCCTGGCCTGGGGCTGGCTGATGTACCGGCTCTGGGTGTGGGTGGACAACCGGAAGTCCTAGTGCTTCCGATTTTGTTGAAAAAGTGAAAGAATTGTTATATTTGTCTTTTGAATCGACCAAAACGATAACATATATGAAAAAATTGATCCTGACCACCCTTGCCCTGCTTGCTGCGGGCACGCTCGTTCTCTCCGCGCAGGAGGAAAAGGAAATGAAGACCGGCTGGAGTTTCGGCCTCCTGCCTACCGCCACCTGGTCCACGGACAACGGCTTCCAGGCCGGCGCTTTCGGCGACGTCTATTACTACGGTGACGGCTCCACCTATCCGGACCCGCTCCATAAGATCAGTTGGGAAGCCTCCTACTTCACGCACAGCCACCGGATGCGCCTGTACCTGGCCTATGACTCCAAGTACCTGATCCCCAATATGCGTGTCAATGCGTCCGTGACCTATATGAACGACCCCCTGTACAGTTTCTGGGGCTTCAACGGTCCGGCCGCCGTGCAGGATTACGACCTGTGGTCCAACCGCAACACCGGCGCGGGCAACCACTTGAACTATTACGGCATGAGCCGTGAAATGCTCCGCATCTTAGCCAATTTCCAGGGCCGCATCACCGACAACCTGAACTGGGCCGCGGGCGTCAACTTCTGGCGCTGGAGACTCGGAGACATGAGTGACAAGGGTGTCAAGGGGACCGGAAATAATAAGGAGCAATACAGAACCGACCTGACGCTCTACAAGAAGTACATCGAACTGGGCGCCATCACGGAGGCCGAGAAGAACGGCGGAATGGCCCTGGAACTGAACGCCGGCCTGGTGTTCGACACCCGTGACATCGAGGCGGCCCCGAACCGCGGCATCTGGGCGGAGGCCTACCTGAACGGCAACGTCCTGAACCAGCGTTACCTGAAGGCCTGCGCCTACTTCCGTCACTACATCGACATTCCCATCCACCTTCCGGCCGGCGACCCGGTGTTCGCTTACCGCCTGGCCTGGCAGCAGACCATTGCCGGTGAGACCCCGTTCTATATGATCCAGAACATCCCGCTGCTGGTCCAGCGCAACATGATTTCCGAGGGTTTCGGCTCCAGCGGCACCATCCGCGGCCTGCGCGAGAACCGGATCCTGACCGAGGGCTTCGCCTGGGCGAACACGGAACTGCGTGTGAAGTTGGTGAACTTCAAGTTGTTCAACCAGTACTTCTACATCGCCCTGAATCCGTTCTTCGACGCCGGCTTCATCACCAAGCCCTACCGTTCGGATTTCCTGAAGGGCGTCATCAATGACGAAGGACTGAAGGACTTCGATTTCGCCGCCTACCGCAAGTACCTGGAGGGCGATCCCAAGAATGCCGCGACGCTCGAGCGCTTCAACAAGGTCCACGGCGCCGGCTATGACGGCAAGATCTACGACGCCGCCCGGGTGAAGGACTTCGTGTACAGCGGCGGTATCGGCCTCAAGATCGCGATGAACCAGAATTTCATCGTCTCCGCCGAGTACGCGCATTGCTTCTACACGCCGATGAATGCGGATCCCTGGATCGGCATCGGTATGAACTACCAGTTCTAAAGCGTCTCTCTTAAGCGATTGATTATAAGCGAATTAAAAGAAACTCCCTGGTGCAGATGTACCAGGGAGTTTTATGTATTCGCTTGATTTGCAGTGATTTATGGTCGACGGCTAGTAGTTCAGGAAACCTTCCTTGAGTCGCCGGAGGCCCTCCAGGAGGGTGGCGCGGGGGCAGGCGATGTTCAGGCGCTCGAAACCTTCGGCATCGGCCCCGTAGATGGTGCCGGTGGAAAGGACGAGTTTGGCGCGGTGGCGCAGGTGGTCTGCGAAGCGCTCGGAGAAGCCCTCGAAGGGCTCGCCTTCGTGGCGGGCGGCGCGGCAGTCCAGCCACATCAGGTAGGTGCCTTCCAGCGGAAGGGCCGTCACCTGGGGAAGTTCTTCGGACAGGAAGGCATAGACCGTCTTCGCATTCTCCCATAGGTAGGCACGCAGCGCGTCCAGCCACTGCTCCGACTCATTGTAGGCGGCTTCCAGGGCCGTGGCGCCGAACACGTTCACGTCGCAGCACTCGTTGTCGTTGATGGCCCGGTCGATGCGGCGGCACACGTCCGGATCCGCGGCGAAGATGTTGGCGATCTGGATGCCGGCGATGTTGAAGGACTTGGTGGGGGAGAAGCAGGTGGCGGAGTTCCGGACCAGTTCCTCCGGGAGGGTGGCCCACGGCGTATAGTCGTGGTCGGGATAGGTGAGTTCGCAGTGGATTTCGTCGGAAATGACGAACACCCCATGCTTCAGGCAGATCCGGCCGATGCGCTCCAACTCTTCCCGGGTCCACACGCGGCCGGCCGGGTTGTGCGGGTTGCACACCAGCATGACCGTGGTCTTGGGATCGGCGGCCTTCTTTTCCAGGTCCTCCCAGTCGATCGTATAAGTATTGTCCTTGTAAACCAGCGTGTTGCAAAGTTCTCGGCAACCGTTGTTCCGGATGGCGGGGAAGAAGGCGTTGTACACCGGCGTCTGGACGATCACATTGTCGCCGACGCGGGCCATGGCCTTGATACAGGCGGAATAGGCCGGGATGACGCCGGTCGTCGGGATGACGTGCTCCCGGGTGATGCCCTTCCAGCCGTGCCTTCTGTCAAACCAGTTGGCGATGGCGTCGAAGTAAGACTGCGGCAGCAGTTCATAGCCGAAGATTCCATGGTCCAGCCGGCGCTGCAGGGCTGCCAGGATGGCCGGGGAGGCCTTGAAGTCCATGTCGGCCACCCAAAGGGGCAGGGCGTCCGGCTCGAACTCGTCCCATTTCACGCTCGCCGTTCCCAGGCGGGGGATGATTTCATCGAAGTTGTATTCTGTCATTTTCTGTCATTTCGAGCGAAGTCGAGAAATCTAATATTCAACGATCTGGTTGCCCTGCGCCAGGTTCCGGTCCGGGTCGGACCAGGTGCGGATCTCGCAGTCGCCCGGGGCCTTGATGTTCCCGTCCAGGATCACCTCGCCGTAACTGTCGGCCATGATCTGGCCGGAGCGGGGATTCTTCACGCTCGTGACCGGGCCGATGATGCTGGCTTCCACGTCGGAGTACTCGAAAGCCAGGTCCGCGTCCTCCTCGAAGACGCAGTTCTCAAGGACCAGGCCCTCGCAGTAGCACAGGGGCTGGGTGCCGCCGATGCGACAGTTCACCAGGCGGAGGTTCTTCGAGTACCAGCCCAGGAATTCGCCCGTGATACGGGAATCATAGACCGTCACGTCCTCGGACTCCCAGAAGGCGTCCTTGGTGTCCATCTCGGCATTCCGGATGACCACGTTCTTCGCGTACTGGAAGGAATAGTTGCCCTGGAGTTTGAATCCGTCGATCCGGATGTCGGAGGTATGCATGAAGATGTAGTTGGCCTGGGCGGCTTCCACATTCTTGAGTTCCACCTCGTCGCAGTCCCAGAAGGTTTCCAGGGCGTTCGGAAGTTGGACATTCTCCAGATACACGTCCTTGATGCGGCGGAACATCTTCGGGGCTTCCACCAGCGTGTCATACATCTTGCAACCCCTTGTGTACCAAAGGGCGGCGCGGGCGCCTTCGCGGAACACGCAGTTCCGGACGGTGAATCCCTTGCATTCCCAGAAGGGATACTTCCCGTTGAATTCACAGTTCACGGCCTCGATGTCGGATCCTTCCTTGAGGGAGGATTCGCCGGGGCCGATCTTCACGTTCTCGAGGCGCAGTCCGTGGCGGACATAAAGCGGGCGCTCGCCCTCGAAATATTGGTCTTTGATGATCTCCATGGTGTCTCAGTGTTTTGACGTCGCAAAGATAGGAATAATTCGCCACAATCTTCCTGCCAATTTGTCAGTCTTTCCCGGTTGGCACACGGATTGATTATTTTCCGGCGTCCCCGGGAAACCGGGGTACGCAAAGAAACATACAAAACACAATAATCATGATCCGTCCTTTAGGAACAAGAGTCGTCATCGAGCCCAAGGAGGCCGAGACGATGACCGCCGGGGGCCTCTACATCCCGGACAACGCAAAAGAGAAACCGCAGCAGGGCACCATCGTCGCCGTGGGCCCGGGCTCCCAAGATGAGCCCATGGAGGTGAAGGTCGGCGAGACCGTCCTCTACGGAAAATATGCCGGTACCGAGGTCACCGTGGAAAACAAGAAGTACCTCATCGTCAAGCAGTCCGACATTCTGGCCGTTCTGTAGTACCTGTCATTTCGAAAGACGGCAGCAGTACCTGTCATTTCGAGCGAAGTCGAGAAATCTAAGAATCATTGAACCATGGCAAAAGAAATCAAATTCAATACCGACGTCCGTGCCGCGATGAAGAACGGCGCCGACGCACTTGCGAACGCAGTGAAGGTGACCCTGGGCCCGAAAGGCCGTAACGTGGTCATCGACAAGAAATTCGGAGCCCCCCAGATCACCAAGGACGGTGTGACCGTCGCCAAGGAGGTCGAACTCGAGGACCGCTTCGAGAACATGGGTGCCCAGATGGTCAAGGAGGTCGCCTCCAAGACCAACGAGCAGGCCGGTGACGGCACCACCACCGCCACGGTCCTGGCCCAGGCCATCATCAACGTGGGTCTGAAGAATGTCACCGCCGGTGCCAATCCGATGGACCTCAAGCGCGGCATCGACAAGGCCGTCGCCGCCGTCGTCGAGAACCTCAAGGCCCAGAGCCAGCCGGTCGGCGAGGATTACTCCAAGATCGAGCAGGTGGGTACCGTCTCCGCCAACAACGACGCCTACATCGGCAAGCTCATCGCCGAGGCCATGTCCAAGGTGAAGAAGGACGGCGTCATCACCGTCGAGGAGGCCAAGGGCACCGAGACCGAGGTGAAGGTGGTCGAGGGCATGCAGTTCGACCGCGGCTACATCAGCCCGTACTTCATGACCAACGGGGACAAGATGGAAGCCGTCCTGGACGATGCCTACATCCTCCTCACCGACAAGAAGATCGCCAACATGGAGGACCTGATGCCCGTGCTCGAGCCGGTGGCCCGGGAAGGCAAGAGCCTCCTGATCATCGCCGAGGATGTCGAAGGCCAGGCCCTCACGACCCTCGTGGTGAACCGCCTGCGCGGCACCCTGAAAGTCGCCGCCGTCAAGGCGCCGGGCTTCGGCGACCGCCGCAAGGAAATGCTCCAGGACATCGCCACCCTCACCGGTGCCGTCGTCATTTCCGAGGACCGCGGATTCACCCTCGCCAATGCCAATGTCCAGATGCTGGGCAAGGCCGAGAAGGTGACCATCACCAAGGAGAACACCGTCATCGTGGGCGGTGCCGGCGACCAGGCCGCCATCAAGGACCGCGCCGACCAGATCCGCAAGCAGATCGAGACCACCAAGTCCGACTACGACCGTGAGAAGCTCCAGGAGCGCCTGGGCAAGCTCGCCGGCGGTGTCGCCGTCATCTATGTGGGTGCTACCTCCGAGATCGAGATGAAGGAGAAGAAGGACCGCGTCGATGATGCCCTGAACGCCACCCGCGCTGCGGTGGAGGAAGGTTATCTCCCGGGCGGCGGTGTCGCTTACATCCGTGCCGCCGAGGCCCTGAAGGGACTCAAGGGCGAGAACGAGGACGAGACCACCGGTATCCACATCGTGGCCCGCGCCATCGAGGAGCCGCTCCGCCAGATCGCCGCGAACGCCGGCGTGGAGGCCTCCGTCATCATCAACAAGATCCGCGAGGGCAAGGGTGACTTCGGTTACAACGCCCGGACCGACGAGTACGTGAACATGTACGAGGCCGGCGTCATCGACCCGACCAAGGTGGCCCGCGTGGCCCTGGAGAACGCCGCTTCCGTCTCCGGCATGTTCCTCACCACCGAGTGTGGCATCGTGGACATCCCCGAGCCGGCTCCGGCCGCCCCGGCCATGCCCGCCGGCGGAATGATGTGATGTCATTTCGAGCTTGTCTCCTTGTCATTTCGAGCTTGTCGAGAAATCTATTTTATCAGAGAGTTGCGTGGTTTTTCCGCGCAACTTTCTTATTTTTGTAGTATGATGAAGAAATGGTTCCTTTTGGCAGCGATGCTGCTGCCCGTGGCCCTGTCGGCCCAGACCCTGTCCCTGAAAGTGCCCGAGACCGTACCGGAAGCGGCGCGGGAGGTGCTCGTCCAGCGTTTCACTCAGATGCTGCAGGGAGCCGGGCTTTCCGTCGGGGAGGGGGGCGAGACCCTGTTCCTGGAGGCGACGGTCACCGACCGGGTCCAGACGCCGGGGTCCTCGTCCCAGACGGCGCTGTCCATCGACCTTCGGGCCTTCGTCTCCCGCGGGGGAGAGGTCCTTGCGGAGAATACCTGGCCGCTGAAGGGTGTCGGGGCCGATGAGGCCGATGCCTGGCTCCGGGCCGCCAAACAGGTCCTGCCCCGTTCCAAGGCGGCGCAGGCCTTCCTGGAAGAAGTGAAATCCAAACTCTGATATCCTATGAGAAAGACTGTCATCACCGCGTTGGCATGTATCCTTGCGGCGGGCTGCGGGTCGAAATCGACCGTGGACCCGTCCCTGTGGGCCCCGGCTCCGATCCCCATCCAGACACCCTGGGCCGAGGAGGTCTCCCCGGCGAATGCCCATCCCGAATATCCGCGTCCGCAGATGGTGCGGGAGAAATGGGCCTCGCTCAACGGCCTGTGGAACTATGCCGTCACGGCGGTCGATGCGGAAAAGCCGGCTGCCTGGGACGGACAGATCCTGGTCCCGTTCTGCATCGAATCGTCCCTTTCCGGAGTGGGCCGTCGTGTTTCCGCCGAGGAGGCGCTGTGGTACCACACCACCTTCAAGGTTCCTTCTTCCTGGAGGAAACAGCGGGTGATGCTCAACTTCGACGCGGTGGACTGGGCCGCCGAGGTGTATGTCAATGACCAACTGGTCGGCCACCATACCGGTGGATACACCGCCTTTTCATTCGATGTCACCCCGTACCTGAAAAAGCGCGGGGATCAGAAACTGGAACTCCGGGTCGTGGACGGGACCAACAACGGCGAGCAGCCGTGCGGCAAACAGGTTACGAACCCGAACGGCATCTGGTATACGCCCGTTACGGGTATCTGGCAGAGCGTCTGGATCGAACCGGTGCGCAGCGCCGCCGTCACCTCCTACCTGGCCGTCCCGGACGTGGATGCTTCCTCCGTGGACGTGACCGTCTTTGCCGATGGTGCCGCGGAAGGGGACGAAGTGGAGATCTGGCTCCGCGAAGGGGGCGTCGGGTACAATCCCGAGAAGCCCGAAGGTGCGGCGACCGTGGCCTTTGCGGCCGTCGCTCCCGGGAAACCCGTCCGCCTGACGGTGGCGGAACCCAAACTCTGGTCACCCGAATCCCCGTTCCTGTATGAACTGGAGATCCGGCTCAAGCAGGGGAAGAAGGTCGTGGACGAAGTCCGTGGCTATACCGCTCTCCGCAAGAGTTCCGAGGTCGTGGACAGCGAGGGTCACAAGCGGATGGGCCTGAACAATGAACCGTATTTCCAGTACGGTCCGCTGGACCAGGGCTGGTGGCCGGACGGCCTGTACACGGCCCCGACCGACGAGGCCCTCAAGTTCGATCTCGTGAAGACGAAGGAATTCGGCTACAACATGATCCGCAAGCACATCAAGATCGAGCCCGCCCGCTGGTATTATTGGTGCGACGTGCTGGGTATCGTCGTCTGGCAGGACATGCCGTCCATCGGCGGTACGCACGGCGGCCGCTGGGAAATGTGGAAGTGGGCCTCTCCCGAGGACGACCGTGAACTGACCGAGACCGCCAAGGGTACCTATTATAAGGAGTGGGGCGAAATCATCGCCCAACTCAGGAACGCACCCTGCATCGTGGCCTGGGTCCCGTTCAATGAAGCCTGGTCGCAGTTCAATACGGAGAAGGCGGTGGAATTCACCCGTTCCTGCGATCCGACCCGCCTCATCAACTCCGCTTCCGGCGGCAACTCTTACCCGGTAGGCGATATCTTCGACAGCCACAACTATCCCAACCCGGCGATGAAGTTCACCTCCGAGGGACTCCAGATCGACGTGCTGGGCGAGTACGGCGGCATCGGCTGGCCCGTGGAGGGTCACCTGTGGCAGACCGACAAGAACTGGGGCTACATCGAATACAAGAGCGGGGAGGATGTCCTGAAACAGTACACGGTCTATGCCGGGCAACTCAAGGACATCATCGCCCAGGGCGTCTCCGCCGCCGTCTATACCCAGACGACGGACGTGGAAGGCGAAGTGAACGGCCTCATGACCTATGACCGGAAAATCGTCAAAATGGACGTCGAAAGGCTTCGTGCTGTCAATCAGGACGTTATCGCTTCGATGAAAAAATAGGCCCCCTCCTGTCATTCTGAGCGGAGCGAAGAATCTGAAAATTTTTGCAAAAAAAGTCAGAAAAAATTTGTCAGTTCAGAAAAAAGGTGTACCTTTGCAATCCCGTTCGGAACACGAGCGGGTTTTTAAACGCCAGAGCCGCAAGGCAGGCAGGAAAAAAGATCATTGAAAAGACTGAAAGGAAAGTACAAGCAAGTACCGAGATATGTAACACATATCACTTTAAACGAGCGTCAGTTTCTTTTAAGAAACAGTGCCAAGGACAAGCTAGATATATAAGA
>CACZKE010000021.1 GCA_902781705.1 uncultured Bacteroidia bacterium | reverse complement strand
TGAGGCTAAAAGGAAAGAGCCCGGTGCAATACCGAGCTCTGTTCCAATCTAAGGCCTCGTAATTAATGTTAAACCGTCCAACTTTTGGGGGTCACATCATAATGGCCGGGTTTTTGTATGTTACGAGTCAAAACCCCAAGAAAGATGAAAAGGATACTCAGCATGATCGCCATGGTGGCGACAGCCGCCCTGGCCCTGACCGGATGCTACAAGGACGATCCGGTATACCGTCATGACGGCCGCGACCCCCAGGGAAATGGTGGCGGACGGCAGGAGACCGAGAAACCGGTCGTGACCGAGCGGCCCGACTGGTCCATCCGCCGTGTCGCCCGGGAGGACTGGGTCAACGATGATGGTTCCGTGGACAAGGTGGAGCATTTCAACCTCAAGTACACCGGGAACGGCTACTATATCATCCGCCTGGTGCGTCCGGAGGATTTCCGGACCGCCTACGAGAACGATGCGGCCGGCTTCTTCACTTATGAGGCGCAGACGCTCCTTTCCGACGCAGAGGCCGACAACGTGAAGTTCTACCAGTATACGGACGAGGTGTTTACCCGCACCATCACCGACGTGTATTTCGACCGGCTGCGCAGCGGCACCTGGATGGCCTTCCTGATCGAACTGGACAGTAACGGAAAGGCCACCGGCAATTATGCCGAGGCCGATTTCTCCATCCAGGAAGAAGTGGCCAGCGACGCTTTCAACCGCTGGCTGGGCACTTGGCTGGTGAGCAACGGCCGGGTGGGATATGACCTGAACATCTCGTCCATCGACAATAACTTCATTTACAAGATCGAAGGATGGGAGCAGGGACCGGCGGTGTCCTTCCAAATGGACCAGGAGTACCTGGAGGGCGAATTCTACGAGCCGAACGGCTTCCTGTACATCGTCTCCCAGTACCTCGGAACCTATGACGACGAGAACTACGGGACCGTGGACGAACTCTTCATGGGCAATATCTTTGATTCGGGCGGAATCACCCTCATCACGGACGAGGGCCTCGACATCGCCGTCATGGTTACGAAGGACGAGGGCGCCGAACTCCAGCCGCTGGAGGTGACCCTGAAGACGGACTCCGGCGATTATACGACCCCGTTCCACTCCATGCAGTACTACATGTGGGCCCATGAGAGTGGCGAATGGCATCCTTACAATGAAAATGTGGCCGCACTTCCGCTCACGATGACCTGGACTGGAGGTACCCGCGCCTCGGGCATCCAGTATGCCAAGCCCCGGGTCGCCACCAAGGCGTCCATCCACCACGGACAGCCGAAGGCCGGCGGAACCGCCCGCCGAAGCGTCGCGAAGAAAGCCGTTCGGATGAAATAAAATTCGTATATTAGCAGTCTGGATTTTCAGACTGCTTTTTTTATGCGAAATCTCTATCTGACCAATACGATGACGCGCCGGAAGGAACTCTTCGTTCCCATCCATCCCGGCCATGTGGGTATGTACGTCTGCGGTCCGACCGTGTACGGCGACGCCCACCTGGGCCATGCCCGTCCGGGCGTGACCTATGACGTCCTTTTCCGCCTTCTCAAGCACCTGGGTTACAAGGTCCGTTACGTTCGGAATATCACCGATGTGGGCCACCTCGAGCACGATGCCGACGAAGGGGAGGACAAGATCGCGAAGAAGGCCCGCCTGGAGGAACTGGAACCCATGGAGGTGGTCCAGACCTACACGGAGCGCTACCACGAGGCGATGCGCCTGCTGAACGTGGAGTCCCCGTCCATCGAGCCGCGCGCCTCCGGCCACATCATCGAGCAGATCGAGACCATCAAGACCATCCTGGACGCGGGCTATGCCTATGAGTCCAACGGCTCCGTCTATTTCGACGTGGAGAAATACAACCGGGACTTCGGCTACGGCGTCCTGTCCGGCCGCACCCTGGAGGCGACGCTGGAGGGTACGCGTGCCCTGGACGGCCAGTCCGACAAGCGCGCTCCCTACGATTTCGCCCTCTGGAAGAAGGCCGAGCCGGAGCACATCATGCATTGGCCTTCCCCGTGGGGCGAGGGTTTCCCGGGCTGGCACCTGGAGTGCTCCGTGATGGGGGAGAAGTACCTCGGGAAGGAGTTCGACATCCACGGCGGCGGCATGGACCTCATGTTCCCGCACCACGAGTGCGAAATTGCGCAGAACCAGGCCTCCCGCGGCACCCAGGGCGTCCATTACTGGGTCCATAACAACATGATCACCATCAACGGCCAGAAGATGGGCAAGTCCCTCGGGAACTTCATCACCCTGCCGGAACTCTTCAGCGGCAACCATCCCAAGTTGGAGCGCGCCTACAGCCCGATGACCGTCCGTTTCTTCATCCTCCAGGCCCACTACCGCAGCACCCTGGACTTCTCCAACGAAGCCCTCCAGGCCGCCGAAAAGGGCTACAAGCGCCTCATGCAGGCGGGGAGGGAACTCGAGATTTCTCCACGCGCTACGCTTGGTCGAAATGACAGTGCTTCCGTTTCGAACGACGGTGTTTCTGTCATTTCGAGCGGAGCCGAAGGCGGAGTCGAGAAATCTGTCTCCCCGGCCGTCGCCACTCTCATCGACAACGTCTATGAGGCCCTCTGCGACGACCTGAATACGCCGATCGCCATCGCGCACCTGTTCGAGGCCGTGAAACTCGTCAACGGCGGCAAACTCCCCGAGGGGGACAAGGCCGCGCTGCGGAAACTCTTCGAAGACGTCGTGTACGGCGTCCTGGGCCTGCGCGACGAAGAGGCCGCCGGCGGTTCCGGAAAGGCCGAAAAGGCCCTGGAAGGCGTCATGGACATCGTCCTGGAAGACCGCCGCAAGGCCCGGGCCGAGAAGAACTGGGCCGAATCCGACCGTATCCGCGACCTCCTGGCCTCCTTCGGCATCACGGTCAAGGATACCAAGGAAGGTGCAACCTGGACGTTGGAATAGTATGAAATTCATTTCCTGGAACGTAAACGGCCTCAGGGCCGTGGCGGGGAAGGGGTTCGCGGACGTGTTCGTGGACCTGGACGCCGATTTCGTGTGCCTGCAGGAGACCAAGTTGCAGGCGGGGCAGATCGACCTGGAGTTCCCCGGGTACCGGTCTTACTGGAACTATGCGGAGAAGAAGGGGTATTCCGGTACGGCCGTGTACACGAAGCACGAGCCCCTGTCGGTCCGGTACGGGATCGGCGTGGAGGAGCATGACCATGAAGGTCGCGTGATCACCCTCGAATATGCGGATTTCTTCCTGGTGTGCGCCTATGTGCCCAACTCGCAGGACGGTCTCAAACGCCTGGAGTACCGGATGCGCTGGGAGGATGACATGCGCGCCTACCTGTGCGGCCTTCCGAAGCCCGTCGTCTTCTGCGGCGACCTGAACGTCGCGCACGAGGAGATCGACATCAAGAATCCCGCTTCCAACCGCCGCAATGCCGGTTTCACCGACGAGGAGCGTGCGCAGTTCGGCGCCCTGCTCGGAGCCGGATTCATCGACACCTGGCGCTTCCAGCATCCCGGCGAGGTGAAGTATTCCTGGTGGTCCTACCGCTTCAACGCCCGCGCGAACAACGCCGGCTGGCGCATTGACTACTTCGTCGTCTCCGAGGCCCTCAGGGACCGGATCGTCTCCACGGAGATCCATAACGAGATCTTCGGCTCCGACCACTGTCCGGTGGAACTGGTCCTCGGGTAAGCCATTGACAGCCAACGTGATACAAAAAACTCCCTGGTGCAAATGTACCAGGGAGTTTTCGTTAAACGTCTGATGATCAATTACTTGATTTCGCCGCTCTTGACACGGTCCAGGAAGTATTTCACCCGCCAGGTGTACTGTGCGGGATCCTTCGCGTAGGAATTGGCATGGACGGCGCCGGGGACGATGTAGAGTTCCTTGTAGCCCTTGACCTTGGCGGCGTAGTTCTTATACACGTGGTCCACGGGGACGAAGTCGTCGGCATCGCCGTGGATGAAGAGCATCGGACGGTCGCACTTGGCGAGTTGGTTCACGGAGGAGGCCTCCTTGAAACCCCAGCCGTAGCGGCGCTTCGTGACGATGCTGGCGCTGTTCAGGATCGGGAACGGAGGCAGGTGGAAACTGTCCTTCAGGTTGTGGGCGAACTGGTCCCAGGCGGAGGAATAGCCGCAGTCCTCGACGAAGGCGCGGATGTAGGGCGGGAGGTCGTCGCCGCTCATCATCATCGTGGTGGCGGCGCCCATGGACACGCCGTGGACCACCATGAAGTCATTCTTGAAGATGTCGTGGGCCATCACCGCCCAGTCTTCCACGTCCAGCCGGTCCAGCCAGCCCATCTGGGCGGCTTCGCCTTCGGAATAGCCGTGGTACTCCAGGTCCGGGACCATCACGTTGTAGTTGAACTCGTCCCGGTACATCTTCACGAGATACATGAAGACGAGGTGGTTGTCCGTATAGCCGTGCACGACGATGGCGGTGCCTTGTGCCGTGGCAGGATCCTTGGCGGGAGCATAGACGGCGTGAAGTTTGTGGCCGTCCGGATCGACGCGGGTGACATCCTTGAAAATCCCCTTCGCGTGGAGGTCGTCATACCAGGCGATGACGCCCGGGCACAGGGAATCGGCCTTGTGGCGGGTGCGCTCGATGTCGGCCACGCCATGGGGCTCCGGCTTGAGGGCATAGTTGGACATGAATTTGCCGGCCAGGCAGCCGGTGAGGCAGTTCGCGGCGAGAAGGATCGCGGCCGCTGCCAGGAAGGAACGTTTCAGTGTCATAGTTATCGAATGGTTGTCATTTCAGGAAGGAGATGGCGCCGAACACTCCCAGCGAGGCCAGCAGCATGATGGCCCCGGCGAGGAGGACGCCGAGAAGGACGTACAGGACGCTTTTCTTGAAGTCCATGTCCAGGATGCTCGCCGCGAGGGTGCCCGTCCAGGCGCCCGTCCCCGGCAGGGGAATGCCCACGAACAGCAGGAGCGCCACATACAGGCCCTGACCGGCCTTTTCCTCCAGTTTCCGTCCGCCCTTTTCGCCCTTTTCCAGGCACCAGGTGAAGAACTTGCCGATGCAGGGCTTGTCCTTCCCCCACTCGAGGATGCGGCGGGCGAACAGGAAGATGAACGGTACCGGCAGCATGTTGCCGAGGACCGAGACGATGATGGACGGGACGATGGGCAGGCCCATGCCCACGGCATACGGGATGGCCCCGCGCAGTTCGATGAGCGGGACCATGGATATCAGGAAGACGATGAGGTATTTCTTCATCGGATCTTTTCCATGAACTTGGCCAGTTCCTTGAAGACCTCCGCCTCGGAGTACTTGCGGTCCTCGGGATCCTTGATGACGAGGTCGAAGGTGTCGCCCGGCAACTGTACGCGGCCGATCTTGAACTTGGCGCGGGAGCACTTGGCCATGAATTCCAGCGGATACTCCGTGGTGGTGAGGAGCGAGATGAACAGGTCCGGTTCCCCGCCCAGCATCAGGGACACTTTCTCGTTGGAGGGCTTCCCGAACCAGTTGAGGTCCTTCTTGAGGACGGTGGTGGTGATGCTGGTGATGAGCCGTTCGCCTTCGGTAAGTTTCCGGAAGTCGAAGAAGAAGATGTCCCCCTTGATACCGTGTTCCCGGAAGAAGATCATCAGGGCGTTCTTGCATTCGTTGAACGACGTGTCCTCCACGTCGATGAAGGCGACGGCGGAGTGGATCTTCTCCAGCGGAACGAACCCCGTGGGCTCGGTGGAGGCGTGTTTTTTCAGGCTCTGGCGCCTGAGCAAGTCTTTGACCGGTTCCAGCATAGGCTATCGGGTATTGGCCGCGATGAGTTCGCGGATCTGCTGTTTGGCATCCCGCCAGCGGGGGATGTCGATCTTGGTGCCGATGACTTCCACCACCTTCGCCGCGATGATGGAGCCGATTTCGCCGCACACGCGGAGGGGCATGCCCAGGGAATGTGCGTACAGGAAACCGGCGGCATAGGTGTCCCCGGCGCCGGTGGCGTCCACCGGTTTGGCAGGCCAGGGCTCGATGAAATGGTACTCGTCGCCGGACTTGACCATGGACCCGTCCTTGCCCACCTTCACGACGGCGATGTCGCACACCCGGGCGATGTCGTCCAGGGCCTCGCGGGGCTCCTTCTTGGTGAAGGCCTTGGCCTCGGACTCGTTGGCGAAGACGATGTCCACGTAGTTCTCCACGAGGTTGTGGAAGAAGGCGTCGTTGCTCTCCACGACGTTGTAGGAGGCCATGTCGATGGAGACGGTGCAGCCGGCGGCCTTCGCCAGGCGGGCGGCCTTGGCGATCAGGTCCTGGTTCTGGACGAGGTAGCCCTCGATGTGGAAGTAATCGTAGCCCTCGAACATCTCGGGGACGAGGTCGTCGGGGCCGAGTTCCAGGGTGGCGCCCATGTAGTCCGCGAACGTGCGTTCCGCATTGGCCCCCGTGATGAAGACCATGCAGCGGCCGCTGGACTTGGTGCCGTAGAGCATCTGGGCGCGGACGCCGTACTGCTCCATCGTGCTCTTGAACAGGTTCCCCAGGTCGTCGTTCCCGATCTTGCCGATGTATCCCGACGGCATCCCGAAGATGGCGGTGCAGGTGACGGTGTTCGCCGCGGAGCCGCCCGGGACGTACTTGACGCCGTACTCCTTCAGGGCCTCCCAGATGCGGTCGCCCGTCTCCATGTCCACGTGCTGCATGCTTCCCAGGGGAAGATGGTACTTCGTGAGCAGGGAGTCGTCCGGAAGGACGGCCAGGATGTCGGTCAGGGCGTTGCCGATGCCAAGGATGGATTTCATCGTGTCGGGGCGTTTTACTTTATTAACCTACAAATTTATGCATTATTTGGGGATTTTCCACTAACTTTGTCCCCGCAATGGACAATAAATTCAAAAGAATCCTCCAATACATCCTGTGGACCGGGGTGGCGGCGCTCTTGCTCTGGTTTTCCTTCCGGGGCGTGAACTGGAAGGACTTCGGCGAAGCGCTCCGCAGTTGCCACTGGGGCTACGTCGTCCTTTCCATGGTCTTCGGAGCCGTCGCGCTATGGTTCCGCGCGCTGCGGTGGCGGATGCAACTGCTCCCCATCGACCCTTCCACCTCCCGCCTTACCTGTTTCGACGCCTACAACATCTGCATGGTCGTGAACCTCGTGGTGCCGCGGGCCGGGGAAGTCGCCCGGAGCGCCCTGGTGACGAAGAATTCGGGGCGCGACGGGGAAGGACGGCGGCTGGCCACGCTGGACAAGGTCATCGGCACGGTCCTGGCGGACCGGCTGTGGGACGCCGTGTCCCTCGTACTGGTGATGGTTCTCGTCCTTTCCGTGATGTGGGACCGTTTCGGCGCCTATTTCAAGGAGACCTTCTTCCCCGGACTTGCCGACAAGGCCGGTCTCTGGTGGGTCGTCCTGCTGGTCGTCCTCGCCGGCTGCGCTTTCCTGTTCCTTTGCTGGAAACTTCGGGACCGCGGCCGCATCTGGGGCAAGGTCTGGGGCTGGATCCGGGGGCTCGGAGACGGCATTTCTTCCTGCCTGCACATGAAGAACGGCTGGCTGTTCATCGTCTATACCGTCATCATCTGGTGCATGTACTGGCTCATGAGCGCCACGATCCTGTGGTCCCTGCAGGGGATCGACACGACGGGCCTCAGCCCGGAATTTGCCGGGGCCGTGGACAAACTGGGCGCCATGGGCATGAGCGATGCGCTGTTCCTCATGTTCGCCGGAGCCCTGAGTTCGATCGTTCCCGTCCCGGGCGGGTTCGGCGCCTTCCATACGGTCGTCGCCGGCGCCCTTTCCAGCCTGTACGGCGTTCCCTTCGGCGTGGGCATCGTCTTCGCCACGCTTTCGCACGAGTCCCAGGTCCTGACCGACATCATCTGCGGCGGATGCTCCTATGTCCATGACACCTTCTTCCGTCGCCCGTGAAACGCTTCGCCCTCATCGGTAATCCCGCCGCAGGGTCCCTGAGCCCGCGGCTTTTCGAGGCCGCCTACGGGGGCCGGTACGCCTATGACCTGCTGGAAGGGCCGCTGTTTGCGGATTTGTGGCAGCGCTTCCTGGACGGTTATGACGGTATCAACATTACCGCACCCTTCAAGCAGGA
Organism: uncultured Bacteroidia bacterium; assembly: GCA_902781705.1. Classification (GTDB taxonomy): domain Bacteria; phylum Bacteroidota; class Bacteroidia; order Bacteroidales; family UBA932; genus Cryptobacteroides. The sequence continues at coordinate 38,647 of CACZKE010000021.1, read as the reverse complement.
CGCCTTCCGGGCCGTGGACAGCCTGTCCGACAGCGCGCGGCTGTGCGGCGCCGTGAACCTCGCCGTGAAGACGCCTTGTGGTATCGCCGGTTATAATACCGATGTCGACGGCGTCGTCATGTCCGTCCGTGAGACGGGACTGCCGGTTTCGGATGCCCTGGTCATCGGGTGCGGAGGCGCAGGCCGCGCCGCGGCCGTCGCCGCCCTGCAACTGGGCTGCCGGGTGACGCTCGCGAACCGGACTTCGTCCCGGGCTTCTTCGCTTGCGGAAGAACTGGGCTGCGGCTGGGTGCCGCTTCCGGAACTGACTTCGTGCTCGCCTGACCTCGTGATCTATACCGTTCCCGGGCCGATGGACATCCCCGATTATCCGGAGGCCGTTTTCCTGGAGGCGAACTACCGTACGCCGGCGTTCGAGGGGCGGGGCCGGGCCTATGTCTCCGGCCGTCGCTGGCTCCTGTACCAGGCCGTCGCCGGGTACTCGATTTTTACCGGGGAAACGCCGGACGAGGGTGCCATGTTCCGAATTTTTTGCTAACTTGCAGAAAATATTTTTGCATTATGGCACTCAATAAAGTCATGCTGATCGGTAACGTTGGAAACGACCCCGAAATCCGTTACCTCGATTCCAATCCCCAGGGCCCCCAGGGCAATGCCAAGGTGGCCTCCTTCCGCCTCGCGACCACGGAACGCTACCGCGACCGCAACGGCGAAACCCGTGAGAATACGGAATGGCACAACATCGTCGCCTGGCGCAGCAACGCCGACGTCATTGAAAAATTCGTCCACAAAGGCAGCCAGATCTACGTGGAGGGTAAACTCCGCACCCGCAAATGGACGGACCGCGACGGCAAAGACCGCTACACCACGGAGATCCAGGTGGACAACCTCCAACTCCTGGGCAAGCGCCCCGACCGCGAGGGCGATGGCCAGGGCGGTTATTCCGGCCCCGGCTACGGTGGCCAGCAAGGCGGTTACACCGGCGGTGGCCAGGGTGGCTACTCCGGTCCCGGCTATGGCGGCCAGCAGCCCCAGGCACCCCGCCAGCAGGGCTGGCAGCAGCCCGCGCCCCAGCAGGGCGGCTATCAGCAGCCCTACCAGCCCGCCCAGCCGTCGGCTCCTTACCAGGCGCCCGCTCCGCAGGCCCAGCCCGCCGCCGACGCCGGCTCCGAGGACGACCTTCCGTTCTGATCTTTTTTGCGTATTTTTTAACGGACTGATTTTCAGTCCGTTATTTGTTTTTCCCTGGTGCAAATGTGCCAGGGAATATTGAGTAAGTGACTGTGTGTCAGGTGTATAGCCGGGACGGCTACGAATTCCGCTGACGGACGGCCTCGAAGAGGAGGATGGCGGCGGAGACGGAGACGTTGAGACTGTCCAGGCGGCCGAGCATGGGGATGCGGATGTGGGCGTCGGCCGCGCGGCGCCAGATGTCGGTGAGCCCCGTGGATTCCGTGCCCATCACGAGGGCTGTGCCCACGGTCATGTCCACATCGTAATACCACGACGAGTCCTGCAACTGCGCCGTGAGGATGCGGATCCCATGGGCCTTGAGCCAGGCGATGGTCTCCTCCGAGGTTGCCGCAACCGTAGGCACAGTGAAGATGCCGCCGAGACTTGCGCGGATGAGGTTCGGGTTCCAGAGGTCGGTGAGCGGGTCGCAGACGATGACCGCATCGGCCCGGGCGGCATCCGCGCTGCGGAGTACGGCACCCAGGTTCCCCGGTTTCTCCACCGCCTCCAGCACGACGACGAGCGGATTCTCGGGAAGTTCCAGGTCCTCCAGCCGACGTTCCTTCACCTCCACCTCCGCGATCACTCCTTCCGTACCCTCCCGGTACGCCACCTTCCGGTACAGCGGCTCGGGGATTTCGACGACGAGGGGCTCGCCGGCGAGATTCTTTCGTCGGCCTCCGGCCTCCTCAGAATGACAGGTGGATGTGGCTCCGGACGAAGTCGGGAAATCTGCAGGAAAGATCTCTCCACTCGCTTCGCTCGGTCGAGATGACAATCCCGCCACCTCCGGACACACGAACACGGTCCGGACGGTGAAACCTGCCTCCAGGCAGTGCTGCAGTTCGCGCCGGCCTTCCACCACGAAGAGCCCTTGCTCCCGCCGCGCCCTGGATTTCTCCTGCAGCAAGAGCAAGTTCCGGATCTTCGGATTCTGTGCCGATGTGACCTGTTCGGTTTTCAAAACTTTTCAGGCCGCATGGTCGGGAAGAACAGCACGTCCTGGATGGCGTCGTTGCCGGTCATGAACATGGTGAGGCGGTCGATGCCGATGCCGATGCCCGAGGTGGGCGGCATGCCGTACTCGAGCGCGCGCACGAAGTCATAATCGATGTACATGGCTTCGTCGTCGCCCTTGCTCTTGAGGGCGGCCTGCTCCTCGAAGCGCTCCAACTGGTCGACCGGGTCGTTCAGTTCGGAGTAGGCGTTCGCGAGTTCCTTGCCGGCGACGAAGAGTTCGAAGCGCTCGGTGAGCGTGTCGTCGTAGCGGCAGCGCTTGGTGAGCGGGGACATCTCCACGGGGTAGTCGATGATGAAGGTCGGCTGGATGAGGTTCTTCTCGCAGAATTCGCCGAAGATGGCGTCAATGAGTTTGCCGACGCCCATTTCCGGGGTGACTTCCACGCCCAGTTGCTTGCAGGTGGCCCGCAACTGCGCTTCGTCCATGCCCTTGACATCGACCCCGGCGTACTCCTTGATGGCGTCGAGGATGCGGAGGCGGCGGAAAGGTCCCTGGAAGGAGACCTCGTTGCCGGCGATGGTCTTGGTGAGACCGCCCGTGGCCTCGGCCACCTGCTGGAGCATCTTCTCGGTGAACTCCATCATCCAGTTGTAGTCCTTGTAGGCGACGTACAGTTCCACGCAGGTGAACTCCGGGTTGTGCGTCTTGTCCATGCCCTCGTTGCGGAAGTTCTTCGCGAACTCGTATACCCCGAGGAAGCCGCCCACGATGAGACGCTTGAGGTACAGTTCGTTGGCGATCCTGAGGTACATGTCCACGTCCAGCGCGTTGTGGTGCGTGATGAACGGACGGGCCGTCGCACCGCCCGGGATGGGCTGCAGGATCGGGGTCTCGACCTCCAGGCAGCCGGCCTCGTCGAAGTAGCGGCGCATCGTGGAGATGATCTTCGCCCGCTTGACGAAGGTTTCCTTCACCTGCGGGTTCACCACGAGGTCCACGTACCGCTGGCGGTAACGGAGTTCCGGATCGGCAAAACCGTCATGGACGGTACCGTCGGCATCGGTCTTGACGATGGGGAGGACGCGGAGGGACTTCGAGAGGACCGTCAGTTCTTTCGCGTGGACGGACAGCTGGCCCGTCTGGGTGATGAAGGCGAAGCCCTTGATGCCCACGATGTCGCCGATGTCCAGCAGTTTCTTGAATACGGTGTTGTACAGGGTCTTGTCCTCGCCGGGGCAGATCTCGTCCCGCTTGACATAGACCTGGATGCGTCCCGCGTGGTCCTGCAGTTCCATGAAGGAAGCCGCGCCCATGATGCGGCGGGACATGATGCGGCCGGCGATACAGACGTCGGCGAAGTTGCCCTCCTCGGGCTTGAAGCCCGCCGCGATCTCCGCCGTGGTGGTGTTGATGGGGTAGAGGGGGGCCGGATATGGATTGATGCCCAGTTCGCGGAGTTTCGCGAGGGATTCCCGGCGTCCGCGCTCCTGTTCGTTGAGGTCGATGGAATTTGCCATGTTAAAAACTGATTTCTTTAATTATAGGTGCAAAGGTACAAAAAACCTGCTACATATCGGTGAGTCTCGTTTTTTTTAGATAATTTTTTAAAAAAAGTTGGGAAAATCAGATTATTCTGCTTAATTTTGCGAACGTATATGATAGTGTCCAGATTGGGACGCAGTTTGCCGCGGCCACAAAAGTGAAGGATCCGACACTGTTTTGTACGATAAAAAATGAGGATAAACAACAACAATTCTTATTATATGAAACTGAAAAGCTTAACTCTGATTCTCGCCGTTGCGCTGGGTGCACAGGTTGCATTTGCGCAGCAGAGCAAGTCCGATCCCAGCGTGGAGTTCAATCCGCACTGGTACGGGCAGATCCAGGGAGGAGCCGCCTACACCATCGGTGAGACCGCTTTCAAGGATCTGCTTTCTCCGGCTGGGGCCCTTTCCCTCGGCTATCAGTTCAATCCTTCCCTCGGCCTGCGCTTCAACGTCGCCGGTTTCCAGGGCAAGGGCAATGTCGTCGCTCCGCTTGAGGTGTACAAGTTCAACTACCTCCAGGGCGCTTTCGACCTCACCCTCAACCTGGCCCAACTCTTCGGCTACAAGCACGACCGCGTGTTCAATCCGTTCGTGTTCATCGGCGGCGGTGCCGCTTATGGCTTCAACAACGGTGCGAACAATGTTACCAAGACCAATCCGAAGGAATACTTCGCCCTCCTGTGGGAGAAGAACCTCATCACTCCCGTCGCCCGCGTGGGCCTCGGTGCTGATTTCCGCCTGAGCGACGCCGTCGCCCTCACCCTCGAGGTGAACGACAACGTCCTCTCCGACAAGTTCAACTCCAAGAAGGTCGGTCACCCCGACTTCCAGTTCAACGCCCTCGCCGGCCTGAAGATCAACTTCGGCAAGACCACCCGTCCGAGCGCCAAGTACCTCGCCGACCTCGCCGCCGCTGAGGCCGCCGCTGCCGCCCTGAAGGCCCAGCAGGATGCCGAGCGCGCCGCGAAACTTGCCGCCGAGAAGGCCGCCGCCGAGAAGGCTGCCGCCGAGAAGGCCGCCGCCGACAAGCTCGCCGCCGAGAAGGCTGCCGCTGAGCGTCTCGCCGCCGAGATGCGCCAGGTGAACACCTTCTTCACGATCAACTCCGCCGTCATCTCCGACGAGGAGGCCGCGAAACTCATCCGCTACATCGACTGGCTCAAGGCCAACCCGGATGTGAAGATCGCCATCGCCGGTCACGCCGACAAGGGCACCGGTAACAAGCGCATCAACCAGAAACTCTCCGAGCAGCGTGCCGCCGCCGTCAAGGCGTTCCTCCAGGAGCGTGGCATCGCCGAGGACCGTATCGTCTCTGTCGTCGCCAACGGTGACCGCGTCCAGCCTTTCGCTGAGAACGACCTCAACCGCGTTGTGATCTCTACCATCGAGTAAACAATTAACTCTTAATTCTATACCAACTTTATGAAAGTCAAATTCACCAAACTTGCAGCGTTGCTCCTTTCCGGAGCCGCACTGCTTGCAGCCGGATGTACCGACTACGAAGTCGACATCCAGAAGAATGCAGACGCCATTGCTTCGGCCAATGACCAGATCAAGGCTCTGCAGTCTACTATCGCTACGCTTGAGACTGCGGCTGACCACAAGGCCGACGTCGACAAGCTGAATAAGGCGATCTCCGACCTGGAGACTGCTCTCAACGGCAAGATTGCCGATCTCACCACCGAGGTTGACAAGAAACTCGACAAGACCGAGTTCGAGGCTGCCAAGAAGCAGATCACGGATGCTATCGGTGATGTCTCCGCCCGTGTCAAGGCTCTCGAGGATGCCAACTTCCAGGCTCAGATCGACGCTCTGTCCGAAAAGGTTGACAAGTGCGCCACCAAGGAAGAACTCCAGAAGGCTGTCACCGACCTTACCACCTATGTTGACGGTGAGATCGCCAAACTCAAGAAGACGGTCGATGCCCACACTGAGGCTATCAAGAAGATCAACGAGGAGACCATCCCCGCCATCAACGAGGAGATCAAGGCCATCAAGGAGAAGAATAAGGCTCAGGATGAGACCCTCACGCTCCTGTCCGACGCTGTCAAGGAGCTGGTTGCCCTTACCGCCGGCTTCCCTGAGGATACGACCATCAAGGAGTATGTCGACAACATGGAGGCCAGCCTCAAGCAGTATGTCCAGGACGAACTCAAGAAGTATGTTACTCTTGACGAGTTCAATAAGGTCAAGGCTGAGCTCGTTGGCCGTCTGGACGGCCTCGACAAGATGCTGAAGGGCTTCGGTGCCGAGGAAGGTTCCGTCAAGACCTACATCGACGGCGAGATCCTCAAGGTCAACAACGCGATCAAGGCTCTCGAAGAGGCCCACGCCAAGGACATCGATGCCCTGAACAAGGCTATCGAGCAGGTCAAGGCTGACATCCTCGCCGTCAAGGCCGCCATCCGCAGCCTCGTCTTTGTCCCTGAGGTTTATGTCGACGGTGTCGAGGCTATCCTCGTGAGCACCCTCAACTACAACGCCCTGACCCTTACGGAGGCTGATTCCGAGAAGGAAATCGCTGTTGCTGACACCACTCTCAGCACCCTGACCCCGGCTGTCATCGCCAAGTATCACGTCATTCCTTCCAACGCGGATCTCTCCTTCCTCGAGGTTGGTGACTCCGTGAAGTTCGTCATTCGTGAGAACGATCCGTTCAAGACCATCCGCACCCGTGCCGAGGCTACTGATGACTTCGATGTTGTCGGTATCTATCAGGGCCGTGACACCGTTGAAACCGATGTCATCCGCGTTGAGGTGAAGGTTACTGGCAAGCCGGCCACCGAGGAACTCATTTCCGTCGTCGCTCTGCAACTCACCAAGGAAGATGAGACCTACACCTCCGACTACGCTACTGTCTTCTCCGAGGACATCGACGATCTCCGTATCGCTAACTCTAAACTCACGGAAGAGCCCGCTCACTATCGTCGTGCTACCGAAGGCATCGCCACTGCTGACGCTGAGGCTGCCATTGCTGACATCCCTGCCTGGACTGCCGAGTTCGATACCCTCTCCGTCGACCATCAGATGGCTTACGATGAGGAGTTTGACCTGAACGAGTATGTTGTTGCCCACTTCCTGGGCGAGAATGAGTGCAACGGTGAAGATGCCGCTACTTTCAACGCTCTTGGTCTTACCTGGAAGTTCGAACTTGTCAAGAACTACGAGGTCGGTAACTCCGAGATGTTCACCCTTAAGGATGGTGTTCTCACCGCCAAGGATGCCAATGCCATCAACCTCACTCCGATTGTCCGCGTTTACCTGAAGGACGGTGAAAACAATGTCCAGATTGCTTATGTGAAGGTCTGGGTTGCTCCTTCTGCTAAGGATACCAAGATCACCTGGAGCTTGAATGATCCGTTCGATGTTAAGGACCAGTTCGAGTTCAAGTGCGAGGGCGACACCCTCTATGCTGACTCTACTGTTATCAAGGCTAAGATTCAGAAGAATGGTGAGAAGGTTGTCCTTAAGGATATCACTTGGAAGAATTTTGTTGCTGCCTATCCTGAGTTTGTTGACGCGGTTGATCCGAAGGTTGACACGATGGGTACCGTCAAGTTCGAGAACGATTCCCTCAAGTGGGTCATGACTCCTGAGGAGCTGTGGGCTGTCGCTTCCGATCCGAACCTCAAGGAAGGTGAGATCCCTGTGGTCAAGCACAACGTTGCCTTCGAGGCCATCAATGGTGAGCAGGTCGTTGTCGAACTCGTCGCCGACGTCAAGCCGGTTGCCGCTTACAAGATTCCTGTGGAGCGTTACATCCCGAACTACTGGAATGAGAACCTGACTGCCGCCCAGTACAATGTTGCGACTCCGGATCTCGGTGAGACCGACAGCACTAAGTGCGTGTTCCACAACAACATCAATGCGGCCTTCCTTACCGACGAAACCGGTGTGATCGACCTGGGTGAGCGCAAGCTCAAGGATGGTACCGTCCTTCCTGCCGTTGGCGAGCCTGGTCTTGAGGTCTCCAACATCAACTACTTCTTCTGCCCTGATATCGAAAAGGTTACCAAGGTTGGTAAGTACGATGTGAAGTTCGAGGTCAAGAATGACAGCACCGAACTCTGGGCCGCTATCGGTTCCGAGGAGTCTGTCCTGATCGCTACCATCGACAACGCTTCCACCGAGAAGGAACTTACTCCGAACATCGTTATCCTCAACAAGGTCAGCGAAGATCCGAACCACGCTGCCAAGCGCCTGCTCAACACCGATGAGTTCTTCATCTATCTTGGTGCTACCGGTCTTGTCTGCGGTGACGAAGGCTTCGAGGTGAACCTCTACTGGCCGGATGCCGAGGGTAAGTATCTCGATCACTTCCAGGCTGATTACATCCAGCCGGTGAAGGTTACCGATACCGCTAACGACTACTTCGTCGACGCTGTCGACTTCGGTCAGGACGGTTCCTTCATCACCCTCAAGGATCTTGTTGCTCCTAAGGATTGGCGTGGCCGTGTCTTCGGTATGAACGAGGGCGACCAGTACTACAACTACTGGGATTACTACGGAATCTTCAAGATTTCCGTCGACATCAATGCCATCACTTGCGACCTGACTCCGGATGAGACTGTCCCTGTGACTCTCGTGCTTAAGGCCATGTCCAAGGATGAACTCCTTGAGAGTGTGAATACCGAGGAGCCTCTGCGCGACGCTGACGGCAATGTCGTGAAGGACGAGGAAGGTAATGTTGTTACCGTCGGTGACTACATCGAAGGTATTGATGATGGTGACTTCGGCTTCCTGACCTATCGCAACAACGGTACCTTCGTCAAGAAGTTCAACCTCAGTGTTCCGGTTACTGTCCAGTACGGTTGGGGTATCATCTCCACCGAGAAGCCGATCACTGTTCCGGTTGCTACCACGATCAAGGAAGGAATCTAATCTGATCCCTGTATGAAATGGGAGCCGGCCTATTGGGCCGGCTCCTTTTTTTTTTCATTCCTTCTTTGTATCTTTGTCTTATGCGTACTGTCGAAACATATCTTTTGGCTTTCGTTTTCACGTTGTTGACTTGTTCTCCTCTCTTTTCACAGGAGTTTGTCGATGCCGTGGGGCAAACTTCAGAAATACGTTTCGATACCCAGCGGATTGATCTCGGAAATGCTTTGTTCACGAAGGATTCCACCTATGTCTATCGTTTTGCCTATGAGAATGTCGGCCATGCGCCGCTCATCGTGAACAAGGCAGTCGGTCATTGCCCCTGCATCACGGTCGAGCATTCTACGGAGCCGCTTGCTCCTGGTGGGCGTGATACGCTGACGGTTTTTTTCAAACCTTCGCATTCCAGTAAGTATTCCCAGCAAATCACGGTCTTTAACAATTCTTCCAAGAGTGTGATTACCCTCTATGCCAAAGGTACTTTCCTGAAGTCTTCTGATTGGAATAAAATAGGTAAATCTGATCCCCATGAATAGAACCTTAACCTTTTTTGCCGTCCTTACGGCTGCTTTTTTAATGGCGGTTCCCCCGGTTCATGCCGCCGAACCCGATAAGCCCGGAACCAAACTCATTACCGTACAGGGTGGTTATGGCCCTGGAATCGGGGCGATCGTTTCCGGTAATATTGCGATGGCGAACTTGGGCGCAGCCCATTTGTATGGTGGTCTCCAGTTTGGTGCCAATTTCCGTCATGGTGCGGTCACTGAGACCAAGAAGATAGACCTCTCTGCTGCTCCCCGGCTGATGCTCGGATTCAATCTTGGCCCGGTGGTCGAGTTGCACTTCGGCGGTCTTGCCGGGATTGCGGCCCAGCGCTTCGATGCGGGGGAGAGTAACCTCGCTTTCTGTTGGGGCGGTTTCGGCGGTCTTCGTCTGAACCTGAGCGATTCTTTTGCCTTAGTCGCTGAGGGCTATTACTCCCCGATGCTTCCTTACGGCTCCGCCGGTATTGCCTTCCGGTTCTAGCCGGAGTAATCCTGAAAATCAATTGGCCGGGTCTCTTATCCAGAGCCCGGCCAAGTATTTAGTGGGAACTGTCCGATCTATTTTTCCCGCGTGCTGAAGGCGTAGATGGTGTGGCTGTGGTAGGTCTCACCGGGACGGAGAAGGGCGGAGGGCCATTCGGGTTTATTGGGCGTGTCCGGATACTTCTGGGTCTCGAGGCAGATGGCGGAACGCTTCTCGTAGGTGATGCCCTTCTTGCCGGTGACCGTGCCGTCCAGGAAGTTGCCGGAATAGACCTGGATACCGGGCTCGTCGGTATAGACCATCATGGTGATGCCGGACTCTTCGCAGTAGAGCAGGGCAGCCAGTTTGGAGATATCTCCCTTGGTGTTCAGCACCCAATTGTGGTCGTATCCGTTGCCGTTCTTGATCTGTTCGTGCTTGGCATCGATATAAGAGAAGATGTAGGTCGGCGTCGTGAAGTCGAACGGGGTGTTCTTGACCGGAGCAATCTCGCCCGTGGTCATGTAGGTGCTGTCCACCGGCGTATAGCTGTTGGAGTTGATGCAGAGGATGTCCTGGATGATGCTGTGGTTCGCAGGATCTCCGGAAAGATTGAAGTACGAGTGGTTCGTCATGTTGATGACGGTGGGGGCCGTGGTCGTGGCCTCGTACTGGATGTCGATCTTGTTGTCGTCGGTAAGGGTGTAGGTCACATAGGCCTTCACTTCGCCGGGGAAGCCGTTGTCGCCGTCGGGGGAGACGCGAAGGAGTTTCACGTGCTTGGCATCGGCCTCGACGCACTCATAGACCTGGTACTGCCAACCAGTGGGACCGCCGTGGAGGCAGTGGCCGAAGTTGTTCTGCGGGAGTTGGTACTCGGTACCGTCGATGGTGATCTTGCCCTGGTTGATGCGGTTCGCATACCGGCCGATGGCAGCGCCGAAGTCGGAGGCGTTGTTCTCGGGGAAGTAGTCCTTGATGTTGTCGAAACCGAGGACGACGTCCTGCATCTGGCCATTCTTGTCCGGAACCATGACGGAGACGATGCGGCCGCCGAAGTTGGTGATGCACACTTCCATCCCTTTTTCATTGGTCAGGGTGTACAGGGCGGTGGGCTTGCCGTTGTACGTACTCTTGAAGTCTTTGGGGTTCAGCCCGGAGACTGTCGTTTTTTGGCTGCAGCCCGCCAGGAGAAGGACTGCGGCGAAGAGGATCGTCAACTTTTTCATGTTCTTCTTTTTCGTATTGTTCTACGCAAAGATAGTGGAAATACGCGAAATATAAAAGAATTGGCCGGGTCTCCTCCCCAAGAGACCCGGCCGGTATATAAAACGAACTTAACAAATAGACATCAAATGGATTCGATGTCCATGGCAAAGTTATAATCTTTTAGGAAACTGTGCAAGTTTTCGATAAACTTTCATCAAATAAAAATTTTTAGTTAGAATCTAAAAGATTTTAGATTCCTTCGCTGCGCTCGGAATGACAGTGAGTTGCGCTCGGAATGACAGTGAGTTACCCGTTCCGGTACTCGGACGGGGTCATGCCGGTGTGGGCCTTGAAGAATTTGTAGAAGACGGACTGGTTGGGGAAGTGGAGTTGGAATACGATTTCCTTGATGGCGAGGGTCGTGTATTTCAGCAGGTTCTTCGCCTCCAGGATGACGAAACTGTCGATCCATTCGGGAGCCGACTTGCCGGAGGCCTGTTTGATGAGTTTGGAAAGGTATTTGGGTGTCAGGCACAATTTGTCCGCATAGAAGGCCATGCCCCGTTCGGAGCAGTGGTATTCGTTTACGAGGGCGATGAACCGTTCGAAAACCTGGTTCAAACGAGCGGTCCGTTCGTTTTTCGTATTCTTCCGCGCTTCGTCCACCTGCTGGGCCCATACGTCCGTGGACAGGTAGGTCAGGGAAGTCAGCAGGGAACTGATGATTTCTTTCTTGTTCGTGAAAGGGGCGCTTACCACTTTCTTCGCCAGGTTGAAGTAATCGTTCGCCAAGGACATCTGGAATTCGTCCAGGGTGATGCAGGGGTTGTCCAGCAGGCGCATGCTGTCCTGGAAGACCTTCAGGAAATCGAAGCGGATACCGGACATGAACTCCTTGGAAATCAGGACGAAGATCAGTCCCAACTCACCGATGCGGTCGGCCCTGTAGTCCGATACCTTGACGATGTTCCCGGGCACCTGGATCAGGAGTGACTTTTCCCGGACCTCATAGGAGTTCAGGTTCACGTCTACGGTGAAATGCCCTTTCTTGAGGTAGAAGATGATGAAGCCGTCGAAGCGGACCGGGTACCGGAGCATCTCGAGGATGGCTTCGCTGCGTTCCACATCCTTTCCGTTGACTTCTCCGATGATGAAATCTTCGCCGATGCTTTGTTCTTCGATAAACGGGGCCAGCGCCTTGATGCGCTTGAGGCTGATGGTTTGGGGATTGTCGTTCATTTCCTTTCTTCGCTTTTTGCAAATATAGGTAAATTTCTTTATTATTTGCATAACTTCGTATTTTTCTACCAAAATAAATATTTTAAGGAATAGTTGTTCACTAAATGGGCAAATAATGGCAGTATCTTTGCACGATTAATCGACCAAAAGAAAATAGTGACAAAATGTCAAAAGGTAGAAACAAGCAAAGATTAGCCATCCTGGCAGCCGGGCTCCTGACGCTCGTGCCCGCAGCGGCGCAGCAGCGCCTCACCCTGGACGATTGCCGGGAAATGGCCCTGCAGGCCAGCAAGGACCTCGAACAGGCCCGCACGCAGGTGGAAATGGCCGGCTACGACCGGAAGATCGCCCTGGCGAATTATTTCCCGTCCGTTTCGGCGACGGGTGCGTATATGTACAACAACCGGGACATCGCCCTGGTCGACGAATTCCAGTCCTCGATGCTCCAAAGTGCCGGTTCCATCATGCAGGGCGTGGTGGAAGGTGCCGCCGCTTCCATGCAGGAGCAGGTTTCCGGCGCCATGTCCCAGGCCATGACCGGGACGGTGACCCAGTTAATGACGGCCATCCAGACCAATCCCGCCCTCGCGCAGGAATACATGTCCAGCCCGATGTGGCAGACCGTCCTCGGGATGCTGCAGAAGATGGACCCGTCGGCCCTTGGGCAACTGCAACTCCCGGATATCTCTGAGCCGGTGAACGCCATCGGCGCGGACATCGACAAGGCCCTGCATCCGGACCTCCACAATATCTGGTTGGGGGTGGTGAGTGTCCAGCAGCCGGTGTTCGCCGGTGGCAAGATCGTGTATTCCAATAAGATGGCTGCCCTGGCGGAGGATTTGGCGCAGTCCCGTTACGACCTCGAAGAGACGAAGGTCGTGCTGGATGTGGACCAGGCCTACTGGCAGATCGTCTCCATCGCCGGGAAAAAGCGTCTCTCCGAGTCCTACGCCGACCTCCTGCACACCCTCCAGGCCGATGTGGACGCCTCGGTCCGGGCCGGCGTCATGACCGAATCCGACGCCCTCCAGATCAAGGTCAAGGTCAACGAGGCCGAGATGCTCCGCACCAAGGCCACGAACGGGCTTACCCTCGCAAAGATGCTGCTGTGCCAGCGCATCGGCCTTCCCCTGGACAGTGAGATCGAACTGGCCGACGAGAACCTGGACGTCGTTCCGCTCCCGCAGCGCGCCGGGGACAAGTCCCTGGAAGACATCTGGGCCGACCGTCCCGAAACCCGCAGCCTGGACTTGGCTTCCCGCCTCTATGACGCAAAGGCGAAGGTCACCCGCGCGGACGGCCTTCCCAAGGTGGCCCTGACCGCCAATTGGATGGTATCCAACCCGAACGCTTTCAACGGCATCCAGAACACCTGGAACGGAGGAATGCTCAATGCCGGCGTGATGGTGAACGTTCCGCTGTTTCACGGCCTCGAGAATATGAACAAGTATAAGAAGGCGAAGGCCGAGGCCTCCCTGTACCGTACGCAGCTGGAAGATGCAAAACAGATGATCCAGCTGCAGGTCACCCGCGAGCGCAAGGCCTATGACGAAGCCCTGGAGAAACTGTCCATGGCCCAGGCGAATCTCGAGAGTGCCGAGGAAAACCTCCGCACCGCCACCATCGGCTTCGAGGCCGGCGTCATCTCCACCGCCACCGTCCTTTCCGCCCAGACCGCCTGGCTCTCCGCCCACAGCGACTGCCTGGACGCCGGCACGGAACTCCAGATGGCCGCCGCTGCGCTGCGCCAGGCCGAAGGTGTCCGATAGATTCCTTCGTCGGTCTTCGACCTCCTCGGAATGACAGAAACGGTCTTCGACCTTTTGGGGATGATGCTTTTGTCATTCTGAACCTGCGAAGCAGGTGAAAGAATCTATATCAAAGAAACGTAAAACAAACATAATATGGCAAAGAAGAATTACAATCTGTTGATCGGCATCAGCGCCCTCGTGGGCATCGTGCTCGTGATCGCTTTCGTGGGATACCTCGTGAGCAAACCCCGTCCGCACGTAATCCAGGGCGAGGCCGAGGCCACGGAGTACCGGGTTTCCTGCATGGTGCCCGGTCATGTGACGGAACTCTACGTCCGGGAGGGCCAGACGGTCCAGAAGGGCGATACGGTCGCATTCATCGATTCCCCGCAGGTGCGGGCGAAACTGGCGCAGGCCCAGGCGGCCCGCAGCGCGGCGCAGGCGCAGAGCGCCAAGGCCAGGAACGGGGCCCGGCAGGAGCAGATCGCCGGGGCCTATGAGCTGTGGCAGCAGGCGCTGGTGCAGGAGGACGTGATGAAAAAGTCCTTCGACCGCGTGCGGACGCTCTATGACCAGAAAGTGATCTCCGCCCAGAAATACGACGAGACCAAGGCCAAGTACGACGCCGCCGTCGCGCAGGCAAAGGCCGCAAAGAGCCAGTACGACATGGCCCTCAGCGGTGCCCGCAGCGAGGACAAGGCCGCCGCGGCCGCCCTGGTCCATCAGGCCGACGGTGCCATCCGGGAGGTGGATTCCTACCTGCAGGAGTTGTACCTGGTCTCCCCGGCCGACGGAGTGGTTTCCAACGTCTATCCCCGGCAGGGCGAACTCGTGGGTCAGGGCTCCCCGGTCGCGACCGTGACCGACCTGTCCGACCTCTGGTTCACCTTCAACATCCGCGAAGACGAACTCCACGGCATGCAGACGGGGGATGAACTGACCGTGAAAGTGCCCGCCCTGGACGGCGCGACCCTGAAAGCGAAAGTGAATTACATGGCGGTCCGGGAGTCCTATGCCACCTGGAAGGCGACCAAGGAGACGGACCAGTACGACGCGAAGACCTTCGAGGTGCGCGCCGTGCCCATGGAAACCGTGTCGGGACTCCGTCCCGGAATGACCGTTCTCGTTGTGAAATGACCTTCCTGAAAAAAATAGACAAAGTCATCCGGCGGGAAATCCGGATCTGGGCCCGGCGCCCGATCTATTTCCTGGGATCGGTGGCGGTGATGGCCTTCTGCACGGTCTTTTACCTGACCT
The DNA here is from genome assembly GCA_902781705.1 of uncultured Bacteroidia bacterium. Classification (GTDB taxonomy): domain Bacteria; phylum Bacteroidota; class Bacteroidia; order Bacteroidales; family UBA932; genus Cryptobacteroides. Next base: position 23,564 of record CACZKE010000021.1, on the reverse strand, counting down.
TCCTGCAGGAGGGCGTCCCGTCGGACGTGCCCATCGCCGTGGTGGACCGGGATGGCAGCTCCATCTCGCGGAACTTCTGCCGGCAGCTGGATGCCACCCAGCTCGGTAAAGTGGTGCATTACAGCACTTTCGCCGAGGCGGAGGCGGACCTGCAGGGTGGCCGCGTGACGAGTATCTGCCTGATTCCGGAAGGATTCGCCCGGGATATCCAGGCGCAGCGGCAGCCGACGTTCAGTTTCTATATCAACGGCCTGTATTTCCTGGGCGGCTCGCTTGCCTGGAAAGACATCCTGACGATGGTGAACCTGACGGCCGGCGCCGTGCAGCGCGAGGTCCTGCAGATGAAGGGCGTCCCGGAAAGTCAGATCTACGGCCTCCTGCGGCCGGTGGACATCGACATCCACCAGATCGGCAACCCGACGATGAATTACGGGGCCTATCTCGCCAACATGATGATTCCGGGCATGCTGCAGATGGTGGTGATCATCGTCCTCATCTACTCGCTGGGCGCGGAACTCAAGTACGGGACGAGCCGGCATCTGCTGGAAGCCGTGGACCATGACATCTACGCGGCCGTCAGCGGGAAAATGGCCCTGTATACCGTCCTCTTCACGCTCATCGGCTGGACCATCGAAGTCATCCTGTACAAGTGGATGCATTTCCCGCTTGCGGGAAGCCTCTCCGAGATGCTGCTGGGCTGCCTCCTGCTGGTCGTGGCCTCCGAAAGCGTCGCCGTCCTCATCATCGGCTGCGTTCCGGTATGCCGGTTCGCGCTGTCCATCGGCGCGCTGTACAGCGTCCTGGGCCTGTCCCTGACCGGTTTCACCCTGCCTGTCGAGGCGATGCCGGCCGGACTGAGGGGCCTGACGGCGATGTATCCGCTCCGGCACTATTACGACCTGTACGTGCAGGTGGGCATCTTCGGCAGCGGATTCGGCGAATGGTATCCGCAGGTGATTGCGCTGCTGCTGTTCTGTTTCCTGCCTTTCCTGGTGCTTCCGCGCCTGGGCAGGGCCTATACCTATCTGGATTATGAAAGGAATTGAGTACGCCAAACAGTGGCTCAGGGACGCCCTGGGCATCTTCAACCTGGAACTGAGGAACATCCTCCACGACGGCGGCGTGATGATCATCTTCGTGGTGGCGGGCTTGCTGTACCCGATCCTGTACAATTTCGTCTATAAGAACGGCATCTTGGAGGATACGCCCATCGCCGTGGTGGACGACGCCGCCTGCAGCGACACCCGCCGGATGATCCGGGAGATGGATGCGACGCGGGAAATCGACATCGCCTACAGGTGTACGGACATGAACGAAGCCAAGACCCTCCTGCAGCAGCGGAAGGTCAATGGCATCGTCTACTTCCCCTCCGACTTCGGCGACCGCCTGGCCGCGAAGGAGACCGCGACCTTCAGCATCTATGCCGACATGAGCAGCTTCCTCTATTACAAGAACCTCCTCATGGGCAGCGAGTTCGTGATGCTGCACGAGATCAATTCCATCAAGGTCGAGCGCCTTTCCCTGGACGGCCTGACGGACCAGGAGGCCGATGCGACCGTGAATACGGTCCGCTACGAGGACATCAACCCGTACAACCGGGCGTTCTCCTACAGCATCTTCCTCATCTCGGCCATCCTCATGCTCATCATCCAACAGGTGATGTTTTACGGGATGGGCATGTCCGTGGGAACGATGCGCGAGGAGAACCGGAGTTTCGCCTCGCTGCCGGACACTTATTCCGGGCGCGGCGTGGGCCGGGTGGTCCTGGGCAGGGGAGCGGTGTACTGGCTCCTGTTCATGGCGATCGGCATCTATGTGGGCTGCATCGTCCCGGCGATGTTCGGTTTCCCGCAGCGGGGGAACTTCCGGGACATTCTGCTGCTCCTGGCCCTGTTCGTCACCGTGTGCGTGTTCTTCTCGATGACCTGGACGACGCTCGTGACGCGGCGGGAATCGGCCTTCCTGCTGTTCCTGTTCATGTCGCCGGTATGCGTATTCCTGACCGGATTCAGTTGGCCGACGACCGCCTTCCCCGCCTTCTGGAAGTATTTCTCGTACTTGTTCCCGTCCACTTTCGGCTGCCAGGCGTTCATCAACATGAACACGGCGGGCGCCCCGCTCGCGGTCGTCGCCCCGCAGCTCCGGGCCCTGTGCATCCAGGGCGGCGTGTACTACATTCTCGCCTGCGTGGCGGTGTATGTGGAGAATTTCGCCCTGAAAAAGGGCCTGGCCCATCCACTTTAGCGGTCGGGAAATCCACTTTTCGAGCCCCTCTGGCGCTATTGCAACTGAATGGTAATCAGATTGTTAAGCGCCAAGAGGGGCTTTGTTGTGTCCACTTTTGCCGGAAAAGTGGAATACCGGACGGAGTTTGTCCGTAATTTTGTATTGTCCGGCACTGTCCGGAATCACACAAAAGACACAACCATTCACAAACCCTTTATGAAAAGATTCGTTGTTTTCGTAATGATGTTCCTCGGCGTAGCAGCCTACGCGCAGAGGAAGGCCGTTACGGGAACGGTGACGGACGGGTCCGGCTATCCGGCGATCGGCATCACGGTCATGGAGCAGGGCACCCAGAACGGCACCGTGACCGATGCGGACGGCCGTTATTCCATCACGGTCTCCGGCCCCCAGGCCGTCCTCGTGTATGAGGCGCTGGGTTACGGGACCGTCACCGAGACGGTGGCGGGACGTTCCGTCATCGACGTGACCATCCAGGAGGAAGCCCTCGCGCTGGATGCGGTCGTGGCCATCGGCTACGGCTCCGTCCGCAAGAAGGACCTCACCACGGCCGTGTCCATCGTTTCCACCGAGGATGCCGCCCTCCGGCCCGTTTCCGAGGCTTCCGGCCTCATCCAGGGCAAGGTCGCCGGCGTCCAGGTCCAGCAGACCTCCGGTCTCCCGGGCTCCGGCATGACCGTCCGCGTGCGCGGCAACAGTTCCATCGCCTCCTCCAACGACCCGCTCTACGTCGTGGACGGCGTTCCCGTGGGCGAAGGTTCCTACGCCATCGCGTACCTTTCCCCGAACGACATCGAGACGATGCAGATCCTCAAGGACGCCTCCTCCGCCGCCATCTACGGCTCCCGGGCCGCGAACGGCGTCGTCCTCATCACCACCAAGCAGGGCGGCCGCAACCAGGCCCCGAAGGTGAATTTCACCGCCTATGCGGGTATCTCCAACGTGACGCGCTCCTATGAGGTGCTGAATGTCGACGAGTACCGCGAATACGCCAAGGAGTTCAACATCAACGTCCCCGCCGGCCTCAAGGACGAGACCGACTGGTTCGACTACACCTACAAGACCGGCATCACCCAGAACTACCAGCTGGGCGTTTCCGGCGGCGGCGAGAAGTTCCGCTACTACATCGGCGGCGGCTACTCCGACGAGCAGGGTATCATCAAGGTGGCCTACGCCCGCCGGTACAACGTCCGCGCGAGTTTCGACGTGGACATGTACAAGTGGCTCACCGTGGGCGCCAACGTGGCCTACTCCAACTACAAGAACAACGGCATCATCTCCGGTACGGGCGCGAACCGCGCCGGCGTCGTCCTCTCCGTCATCAACTCCCCGACCTATGCGCCGGTGTGGGATCCGGAGAACCCCAAGCAGTACTATGACAGCTTCTACGGCCTGGGCGGCTACACCACCCCGGCCGAGAACATGGCCCGCAGCGAGAACAACTTCGACACCACCGACCGCGCCATCCTCACCGGCTACGCGCAGATCAACTTCTCCAAGAAGCTGAACTTCAAGAGCACGGTCTCCATGGACCGCCGCTGGGTCCACAGCTGGTCCTACCTGGACCCGGTCCAGACCCAGTACGGCCGCACCCAGCACGGTGAGGCGACGGACACCCGCAGCGACGACCGCCGCATGGTCTATGACAATATCCTCTCCTACAAGGATACCTTTGCGGGCAAGCACAACCTGGACGTGATGGCCGGTACTTCCGCCACCACCTCCGACTGGCAGCAGCTCAGCGGTTCCCGCAGCAACTTCAACCCCGAGTACTACGACAAGATCTGGGGCCTCGGCGGCGGCAACAAGGGCGGCCTCCGCGGCCAGAGCACCGGCTGGGCCCAGTGGGCCATCATGTCCTACCTCGGCCGTGTCGCCTACAACTACGACAGCAAGTACTACCTGACGGTGAACTTCCGTGCCGACGGTTCCTCCAAACTCGCCCCGGGACACAAGTGGGGCTATTTCCCGTCCGCTTCCGCCGCCTGGCGCCTGACGGGCGAGGATTTCCTCAAGGACTCCTCCTGGCTCAACGACCTCAAACTCCGCGCGGGCTGGGGCCAGCAGGGCAACCAGTCCGGCCTGGGCGACTACGCCTGGGTCCAGACCTACGGAACCACCTACTATGACTGGACGAACGAGGAATACGCCTATGCGACCCCTTCCATCGGCGGCAAGTCCAACTTCGGCAACAAGTACCTGACCTGGGAGACCACCACCCAGACGAACGTGGGTATCGACGCGAGCCTGTTCCAGAGCCGCATCACCCTGGCCCTGGACGCCTACTACAAGCGCACGGACGGCCTTCTGATGTCCGTCGCCCTCCCGGCCCCGAACCCGAGCATCTTCCGCAACGAGGGTGCGATGAGCAACTGGGGTCTCGAGTTCTCCCTGAACACGGTGAACATCGCCCGGAAAGACTTCGAATGGTCCACCGACTTCAACCTCTCCCTGAACCGCAACAAACTGGAGAGCCTCCAGCTCCAGCAGGTGTACTACTACGTGAATCCCGAGCGCATCGGCGAGAACATCGTCCGGATGACCCCCGGTGAGCCCCTGTCCAGGTTCTGGGGCTACAAGGTCACCGGCGGCGTGGACCCGGAGACCGGCCTCCTCGTGTATGAGGACCTGAACGGCGACGGCGACATCACCGACGCGGACAAGCAGTACATCGGCAATGCCAACCCGAAGTTCATCGGCGGTATGACCAACAACTTCCGCCTGTACGGGTTCAACCTGAGCATCCTCCTCACCGGCTCCTACGGCAACGACATCTTCAATGTCTCCAAGGTGGACATGATCGGCATGCAGAACGGTGCGAACCAGTTGCACAGCGCCGTCCGCCGCTGGCGGATCCCCGGCCAGATCACCGACATCCCCAAGGCCGGCGAAACCTGGAACGCTAAACCTTCCGATTACTGGATCGAGGACGGCAGTTACCTGAAGATTAAGAACATCACCCTGTCCTATGACTTCCAGGGAAGTTTCCTCCGCAAACTGAACATCGCCAAGATCCAGCCGTACGTGACCCTCTCCAACTTCTTCACCTTCACCCGGTACTCCGGTTACGACCCGGAGATGAGCCAGTATTCGAGCGCCACCAACATGGGCATCGACTACGGCACCTATCCGAACGTGAAGACCGCCATCTTCGGTGTGAACATCGACTTCTAAACCGGCAGCAATATGAAAAAGATCAATAATATCCTGGCCATCGCCGCCATTTTCGCCCTGACTGCCTGCGACCTGGACCTGTATTCCCCGACTTCCTTCAACAAAGGCAACGTCGAGACATCCGGCGAATCCGAGGAAACCGCTTCCCAGTACACCAAGCGCTCCGACATGGAGAGTCTTCGCAACTCCCTGTACAACAGTTGGGTGAAGGACATCCAGGAGATGGGCCTGGAAGACTGGCTCGTCTATTCCGAGACTCGGGCCGACAACGCCTACTGCGGCACCAACACGGCCGAGATCATGGCTCTGGAAGCCAACAAGCAGGACGGCTCCAACAAGAACATCACCCGTGACTGGAACTGGTACCAGACGCAGGTCTCCAACGCCAACCAGATCATCTGCAACGTGGACCGCATCCAGGCCGAGGACAGTTCCATGACCACCGCCGAGCGCGACCAGTGGAAGGCCGAGGCCCTGATCTGGCGTGCCTTCTGCTTCTTCCGCCTGACCCAGCTCTGGGGCGACGCCCCGATGGTGCTGGAGATTCCCCCGACCATCACCGTGGAGAACGTGGAAGAGGTGTATCCGCTCTACTATCCGGACCGCGTGCCCATGAACGACGTGTATGCGCAGCTCGTGGAGGACCTCACCTGGGCCGTCCAGTACGCCCCCAAGGTGAATCCCGACAACAAGATGCTCATGTCCGACGCCTTCGCCTACGGCCTCCTGGCCCGCATCTATGCCGAGAAGCCCATCCGCGACTGGAACAAGGTGATCCAGTACTGCAACCAGGTCGAGGGTATGGGATTCTCCCTGGAGCCCGAATACGGCAACCTGTGGGGCTATGACGACAACGACGCCTACCGCAACTCCCCGGAGTCCATCTTCGAGGTCCAGTGGACCAACAAGGCCAGCGGCAACTGGGTGTACATGATGTACCACCGGAACGCCTACAGCCCGAACGACAGTTATTCCTGGGCCAAGTGGACCACGCCGTCCCGCGACCTCATCGAGGCCTTCGAGAAGGAGGGCGACACCGTCCGTTACGAGGCATCCATCGTGTGGGATTCCTGCGGCTGGAGCAACTACTATCCCTCCGAGCACTACGCTTTCATGCACAAGATGCCCACGAACGTGTCCTCCATCCTCGTGATGCGTCTGGCGGAGATCTATCTGCTTCACGCCGAGGCGCTTGCCTGCACGGGTGACCTTGCCGGCGCGACCGAATACGTGAACCGCGTGCGTACCCGTGCGCACCTCGCCGGGATTGCGGTTCCGGCCTCCCAGGACGCCGCCATCGACGCGATCCTCAAGGAGCGCCGCCTGGAACTCGCCTTCGAAGGCTTCCGCTTCTTCGACCTCGCGCGCCACGACCGGATCTACGCCGTCCACGACAGCATGAACGCCAAGGATCCCTATTGGCAGCAGCGCAAGCCCCTCACCGAGACCCGCCTCTTCCTGCCGGTCCCGACGACGGCCCTCGACGCCAACCCGAACATGAGCCAGAATGCCGGTTATTGATATGAAGAAGATATCCTTATACGCCATCGTCGGCCTGTTCGCCCTTTGCTCCTGCTCTTGCGGGGGGAAAGACCCGGTTCCCGGACCGGAACCCGATCCGACGCCCATGCCTGCGCCCGGACCGGCGGTCGAGACGGCGGACGCCACCCTGTGGACCACGACCTTCGACAAGACCCGCGACTTCGAGAAGAAGGGTGTGGCCTTCGGAAAGGCCTCCACGATGTCTCCCAATGCCGTCCGCTTCACGGACGAGACCTTCCAGACGGTGGATGGCTTCGGCCTTGCCGTAACGCAGGCCTCCTGCTATAACCTCCTGAGGATGAGCGCTTCCGATCGGACCGCCCTCCTGAAGGAACTGTTCAGCCCCACCGAGGGCGCCGGGTCTTCCCTGATCCGCGTTTGCATCGGCGGGTCCGACTTCTCGATGGACGAGTACACCTGGTGCGACAAGGAAGGGATCGCGAATTTCGCCGTCCACGAGAGCGAGAAGCAGTTCCTGTTCCCGATCCTGGACGAGATCTACAAGATCAACCCGGCCGTGCAGATCATCGGCTCCCCGTGGAGTTGCCCGCGCTGGATGAAGATGGATGTCGCCGGTACCGGCGCCGCCTTCAACAGTTGGACCTCCGGACGCCTGAATCCGAAGTACTATGCGGATTATGCGCAGTATTTCGTGATGTGGGTGAAGGAGATGGAAAGCCGCGGCTACAAGGTGATGGGCGTCACGCTCCAGAACGAGCCGCTGAACCACGGCAACTCCATGTCCCTGTACATGCCCTGGGAGGACCAGCGCGACTTCCTGAAAGTCGTCGGCCCGGCCTTCGAGAAAGCCGGCCTGAAGACGCAGATCCTGCTGTTCGACCACAACTACAACTACGACGGCAAGGCCGACCAGCGGGACTATCCGCTGAATATCTATGCCGACGCGGCCGCCGCCAAGTATGCGGCCGGCTCCGCCTGGCACAACTACGGCGGCAGTGTCTCCGAACTGGACAAGATCCACCAGGCGGCCCCCGAAAAGGGCATCTGGTTCACGGAGGCGTCCATCGGCACCTGGAATTACGGGAAGGGCTTCGGCGCCCAGTTCCAGGAGGATTTCCGCGACATCGTGCTGGGCACCCTGAAGCGCTACGGCAAGGGCGTCACCCTGTGGAACCTCATGCTGGACGACGAGGGCAAGCCTTTCCGTCCGGGCGGCTGCAGTACCTGCTACGGGGCCGTGTCCATCGACCATGGTTCCTACGCCCTCAAGACCGTGGACCGCAAGTCCCACTGGTATGACATCGTCCATGCGTCCGTGGCCGTGAAGCCCGGCGCCGTCCGCATCGGCACCAAGGGACACACCGCCAGCGGCGTGACCTACCTGGCCTTCCGCAACCCAGACCAGTCCTACGGTGTCCTCATCCTGAACGAGAGCGCTTCCGCGCAGCAGTTCGTCTTCGCCACCGACGCCCATTCGGTGACTGTCGATGTTCCGGCCCAGGCCGTTGTTTCAGCAACTTGGAAAGACTGATCGTATGAAAAAGTTTGTATATATGACTTTGGCGGCCGTGGCGCTCATGGCCTGCCAGCAGAAGGAACCGGAGTTCCTCACTACCGACAAGGGCCCCGTGCAGACGGTTACCTGCGACGCGGCGGCGCTGATGGGGTCCGACTTCGTGTTCTCCGTGAACCTCCAGGACGAAATCGCCCTCTCCACCCTGAAGGTCCAGCTCAAGTTCGACGAGACGGTCGTGGCCGACACGACCATCCGTACGAAGACCAACGGTTCGTATGAGGGACGCCTCCTGGTTCCGTTCTACAAGGACGTTCCCGACGGCGTCGCGACGGCCGTGTTCACCTCGCAGAACATCCAGTTCGGCGTGACCACCGAGGAGAAGGACGTGCGCGTTTCCCGCCCGGACTTCGAGTACCTCACCCTGAAGACCGTCTCGGGCACCGAGTACAAGATGGAGCCCACCGGCGAAGAATTCACCTACGCGGTGACCGGCGACTTCGACGCTTCCGTCGATGCGTTCATCGAGACCGCCCCCTATGACGGGGCCGGCCGGAAGCTCACCTTCGGTTACGGCGCCTCCGGCGTGGAGCTGAACGGCGCCACTCCGATCCCGTTCTCCAACGGCGTCGCGGGCACCTACGAGATTTCCTTCAACACTCAGACCTGGGCGGCCGCCCCGTTCGTGAAGCTTACCGTGAACGGCACGGAGGCCGTGATGATCGACAAGCAGAACTATGCCGCCGTCGTGAACCTGCACAAGGGCGACGACATGGTCATCGAGGGCTATGCGCCTGGTTTCGATGACTTTACGCTGGATCCCGACTGGTTCACCGAGGACTTCAAGTTCAACGCCGTGGACGGCCTGTACAAGGTGACGATCCAGATGGGAAGCAAATTCTTCCTCGTGGAGAAGATGGTCTCCGCCGACGCGTACGCGACACTCTCCAACGGCAACGCCGTGTGGCTGATCGGCGACGGGTACGGCAAGCCGGGCATCTTCTCCGCCTCCTGGAACACGGGCCTGGGCCTGTGCCTCGCCGAGGTCGAGCCGGGCATCCACCAGATCACCTTCGTGGGCGGCACCTCGCTCAAGACTGGTGACAACCTGAATGTCAAGCTGTTCCACCAGAAGGGCTGGGGCGGCGAGTTTGGCGGCGGTTCCTACGCGTCCGTGGTGAGCGACATCGCCTATGCGGGCGAAACCGACGGCAACATCCACCTCCTGGAGGGCCAGTCCATCGAGATGGGCGGCGTGTACCGCTTCACCCTGGACCTGACCGGCGGCGTTTCCGCGGCCGTGCTCAAGGTCGAGAAGGTGGGCCAGCAGGAAGTCGAGTCTGACAAGATCTCCGTGAACGGGGTCGAGCTTGAGATGCTGAGCGCCAACGAGTATGCCGGCAAGGTGTCCCTGAAGAAGGGCGACGCCCTCTCCGTGAAGGGCATCGACGACCTCGCTTCCTGGTGGTTCGATCCGGACTTCGTGGCCGGTGGCAAGTGGAACGCCGTGGACGGCGACTACGTCGTGACCCTGGACAAGGGAATCAAGGTGGGCCGCGCGCACCGCGTGAACGGCGCCGGCGCCCGGGCGAACCTCGCCGAGGGCGGCCTGTACGTGCAGGGCTGGGGCATCGCCTCCGTCCAGATGGACGGCGGCCAGGTCGGCTGGCCGGGCGCCGGCGGCTACCAGCTCGCGCAGGTCTCCGACGGCGTCTTCCAGATGACCGGCAAGGCCGTGGGCGAGAAAGACAGCACCATCGGCGGCCGCTGGCGGATCGACTACGCCAACTTCAAGTTCTTCTTCCAGGACGGCTGGGGCGGCGAGTCCTCCAAGGAGATCGCCATCGACGGCAACGCCGCCGAGCACATGAGCCAGGGGAGCGACGGCAACCTGAACCTCGTCGGCACCCTCGAGGAAGGCGCCACCTACCGGATGACCGTGGACTTCACCGGCTGCACCATCGACGGCAACTCCATCACCGCCGGCAAGGAGAAGATCACCTTCGAGAAGCTGTAGCGTATCGGACATCTATCTGATTATCATTGATTTACGTAAAGTTCCCTGGGGGAATTCCCCCAGGGAACTTTGTGTAAAGCACTTACTGGCAAGGGGTTAGGTGGCACGAAAAAAATGCGTATCTTTGCAAGTTATGACACGGAAACTAGTGACCTGGGCCCTGATGCTGGGCCTGTCGACCATACTTGCGGCGAAGGAGCCGACGCAGCGGCTCCTGCGGGAGCTGGATGCGGCCTTGGAGAACGCTTCCACCTACGAGGGCTATTTCCTGCAGCGGACGGACGTGCTCCGGCAGATGCTTGCCGGGAAGAATACGCCCGAACAGGAATACGAAATCCGCAAGAAACTCGCCTCCGAGTTCGCTTCCTACAGCATGGACTCCACGGTGGTGCATCTGGAGCGGAACCGGCAGATCGCCCGGGACCTCCAGGATGCGTACCGGCTGGCGGAGACGGAATTCGCCCTGGCGCGGGAGTATGCGATGGCCGGCTATCATTCCGATGCGCTGGACCTGCTGGCACCTTACCGGCTGGAAGAGATCCCCGCCGGGCTGGAGTACCCGTACTTCGAGGTCTCCAACTACCTGTACGGCGAGTTGGCCGCCTATTCTTCCAACAACGCGCAGTATTGGCAGAAGCGGGACATGTACCGCATTTCGATGCTCCCGTACCTGGAGGAGGGAACCTACGAGTGGTTCGACCAGCACCGGGTGCAGGCCGAGGTCGACCGGGACCGGGAAAAGGCCCGGGAGTATGCCCTGAAGGCCCTGGAAGTGACGGAGCCGAACTCCCGCCAGTATGCCCGCGCCGCCTTCTTCGTGTCCACCTATCAGGAAGATCCGGACGAGGAGATCGCCTGGCTGGCCCGCTCGGCCATTGCGGACGTGATGTGCGCCAACAAGGACTATGCGTCCCTGAATGACCTGGCGGAAAGGCTGTACCAGCGCGGAGACATCGTCCGTGCTTTCCGGTATGCGGCGGATCACGGAATGCCCGACGCCCTTTTCTTCGGCGGCAAACTCCGTCCCTGGCAGATCGCCCAGTTCTTCCCTTCCCTGGAGCAGGCCTATGCGGCCAGGAACGCCCGCAGCAAGCGGGTGATGTGGGCCCTGATCGCCATCGCCGGTCTGCTGCTGCTCGCCCTGGGCCTGGCCCAGTTCCACCTGGCCCGCCGCCAGCGGGCGCTGGAACGTACCCGGGAGGAACTGGAAGCGGAAAAGGCCCGCGTGGAACGCCGGAACCAGACGCTCCAGGACGTGAACGAACAACTCCAGTCCCTGAACGGCGAACTCCAGGAGTCCAACAAGGTCCGGCAGGAGTACATCGCCCTGTTCCTCCAGAACCTGTCGGAGAACATATCCACCACCCGTCAATATAAGAACCACGTACTCAAGTATATACGCCGTGGCAACGACAAGTATCTCATCGAGGAGATCGAAGCCCTGCCGCCCATCGAGGAGGATATCCGCGAGTTCAACGAGATGTTCGACAAGACCTTCGTCAACCTCTATCCGGACTTCGTGGAGGAGTTCAACGCCCTCCTTGCCGACGGCGAGGCCATCCTTCCCAAGGGAGACGACATCCTCACCCCCGAACTCCGTGTCTTCGCCCTCATCAAACTGGGCATCACGGAATCTTCCCGGATCGCCTCCCTGCTCCACTACAGCGCGAACACGGTGTACAACTACCGGGCGAAGATCAAGAACAAAGCCCGCGGGGACCGCGAACTTTTCGAAGATGCCGTCCGGGCCATCGAGTAGATTCCTTGCTTTGAAAGGCGCGTGTGTATGAAAAGTTGTGAAAAATATTTATCTTTGAGAGATTTTTGAGGAATTGAAGTCAATAATCATCCATAAAAACACAAAACGACATGACTGAAACCAAGAAAAACACCAATCTGGTGGCCATCATCACGATGTGCTTCATCTTCGCGATGATCTCCTTCGTGACCAACATGGCCGCCCCGTTCGGCAACATCTGGAAGGGCCAGTACAGCTGGGCCGGCATGATGGGCAACATGATGAACTTCGCCGCCTACCTGTTCATGGGTATCCCGGCGGGCAAGATGCTCCTTAAGGTGGGCTACAAGAAGACCACCCTCATCGCCCTGGCGACCGGTTTCGTGGGCATCTGCATCCAGTGGCTTTCCAGCCGCAGTTTCCTGGGCGGCAGCGCCATTTACGTGTACCTCCTCGGTGCATTCGTGTGCGGCTTCTGCGTGTGCATGCTCAACACCGTGGTGAACCCGATGCTGAACCTCCTCGGCGGCGGCGGCAACAAGGGCAACCAGTATATCCAGATCGGCGGTACCCTGAACTCCCTCACCGGTACCCTCACTCCGCTGCTGGTGGGCGTCCTCATCGGCACGGTCACCGACAAGACCGCGATGTCCGACGTGGCTCCGCTGCTGTTCATCGCCATGGCCGTCTTCGCCATCGCCTTCGTCATCATCTCCCTGGTGAAGATCCCGGAGCCGGCGCAGGAGCGCAAGACCACCGTCTATGAGCACAGCGCCTGGAATTTCCGTCATTTCGTCCTCGGCGCCCTCGCCATCTTCTTCTATGTGGGCATCGAGATCGGCATCCCCGCGCAGGTGAACTTCTTCCTGTCCGATGCTTCCGCCAAGGGCGCCGGCATCGCCGTGAACGGTGCTGCCATCGGCGGCGCGATCGCGGCCGTGTACTGGCTGCTCATGATGGTGGGCCGTTTCTCCTCCACGCTCATCTCCGGCAAGGTCTCCACCCGCACCCAGATGACTGTCGTGAGCGCCGTTGCGATCATCCTCGTCATCGCCGCCATCTTCACCCCGAAGTCCGTCACCGTGAACATGCCCGGCTACAGCGCCGCCGACGGTTTCGCGATGTTCCGCGTCCCGCTGAGCTGCCTGTTCCTCGTGCTCTGCGGTCTGTGCACCTCCGTGATGTGGGGCGCCATCTTCAACCTGGCGGTCGAAGGCCTCGGCAAGTACACCGAGTCCGCTTCCGGTATCTTCATGATGCTGGTCGTCGGCGGCGGTATCATGCCACTCATCCAGGAATACCTCGCCAAGGGTGTCGGCTACATGAACAGCTACTGGCTCGTCGTCGCGATGCTGGCTTACCTGCTCTACTACGCCGTCTCCGGCTCCAAGAACGTGAACAAAGACATCCCTGTTGACTAATCAGATATGGCACAAGACTTAGTAATCGGTATCGACGTAGGCGGACAGACCGCCAAGTGCGGCGTCGTGGACGCCCGCGGCAACATCGTCGCCCAGACCGTCATCAGTTCCGAGAATACGGGGAGCGCGGACCAGTTCGTCGCTGCCCTGGCGGAGGCCCTGAACCGCATCATCACCGAGGCGGGCGCCGAGGGCTGCATCCGCGGCATCGGAGTCGGCATCCCGAACGGTAACTTCTACACCGGCGTCGTCGAGAACGCCGTGAACCTCGTATGGGCCAAGGGCGGCAACATCCCCTTCGCCAAGATGCTCCAGGAGCAGATGAACGGTATCCCCGTCTCCCTTACGAACGACGCGAACGCCGCCGCCATGGGCGAAATGACCTACGGCGCGGCCCGCGGCATGAAGAACTTTATCATGATCACCCTCGGCACCGGTGTCGGTTCCGGTATCGTGATCAACGGTGAGGTCGTCTATGGCCATGACGGTTTCGCCGGCGAGCTGGGTCACACCTGCGCCGTGCGTCACAACGGCCGTCGCTGCAACTGCGGCAAGGAAGGCTGCCTGGAGACTTATGCCTCCGCGACCGGCGTCGCCCGTACCGCCCGCGAGTGGCTGGACATGACCGACGAACCGTCCCTCCTCCGTTCCCTGGACAACATCAAGTCCAAGAACGTCTATGAGGCGGCGAAGGAAGGCGACAAACTCGCCCTCCGCGTGTTCGACTACACCGGCCGTATCCTCGGCGAGAAGTTCGCGGACTTCATCGAGTTCTCCGCTCCGGAGGCCATCGTCCTCTTCGGCGGCCTGGCCCGTGCCCGCGAGTTCCTGGAGGAGCCTATCCGCAGGTCCATGGACGAGAACGTCATCCCGCTCTGGCGCGGCAAGGTGAAGCTCGTCTTCTCCCAGCTCAAGGAGTCCGACGCCGCCATCCTCGGCGCCTCCGCCCTCGCCTGGGAACTGTAAGAGATGGCCGGTCGAGCCGGCCATGACGACGAAGAGGTGCACTCTATGGTGCACCTCTTCGTTTTTCAGATCTCTCCACTCGCTTCGCTCGGTCGAGATGACAATTGTCATTTCGAGCGGAGCCCGAAGGGCGGAGTCGAGAAATCTACTTCTTGTACTGCACGGCGGCGGCCTCAACGGGGAGGGCGGCCTTGTAGTTGGCGAGGTAGGCCTCGAAGCCGGCGACATCGGCGGGATCCGGGTCGATCTTGGTGCCGGTGTTGCCCGCGAAGACGACCTTGTCCAGGAAGTCGGGCAGGGAGAGGGAGCCGCCGTTCACCATGTAGGAACCCAGGAGGGCGATGCCCCAGGCGCCGCCTTCACCCGCGGTCTCCATGACGGAGATGGGGGAGTTCAGGGCGGCGGCGAGGAAGCGCTGTCCCACGACCGGGGTCTTGAACAGGCCGCCGTGGCCGGTGATGCGGTCCACCTTCACATGCTCCTTCTCGAACAGCACGTCATTGCCGATCTTGAGGACGGCGATGGCGCCGTACAGCTGGGCACGCATGAAGTTCGCGAGGGAGAACTTGTCGTTGGCGCTGCGCACGAACAGGGGGCGTCCCTCCGCGAAGCCGGTGACCGGCTCGCCGGAGACGTAGTTGTAGGCGACGAGGCCGCCGCAGTCGGGATCGCCCTGCAGGGCGTGCGTGAACAGGATGCGGTAGATGTCGTGCTTGTCGTCGATGGGGCCCAGGAGGGCCTGGTATTCGCGGATCATCTTCACCCAGGCGTTCAGTTCCGACGTGCAGTTGTTGCAGTGGACCATGGCGACGAGGTTGCCGTCCGGGGTGGTGACCATGTCGATCATCTCGTTCGGCTCCGACAGCTCATGCTCCAGGACGATCATGGAGAAGGAGGAGGTGCCGGCGGAGACGTTGCCCGTACGGGGCTTGACGGCGTTCGTCGCGACCATGCCGGTTCCGGCGTCGCCTTCCGGCGGACACAGGGGCACGCCGGCCTTCAGGTGGCCGGAGATGTCCAGCCGCTTGGCGCCGGTCTCGGACAGGCGTCCGGCGGCGGCGCCGGCGGGCAGCACCTTGGGCAGGATGTCCCGGAGTTTCCAGGGATAGCCCTTCGGGGCGACGAGTTTCTCGAATTTCTCCACCATGTCGGCGCGGTAGTTCCCGGTGGCCGGGTCGATGGGCAGCATGCCGGAGGCGTCGCCCACGCCCAGGACCTTCTCACCGGTGAGCTTCCAGTGGATGTAGCCGGCGAGGGTGGTGAAGTAGGCGATCTGGGGAACGTGCTCTTCCCCGTTCAGGACGGCCTGGTAGAGGTGGGAGATGCTCCAGCGGAGCGGAATGTTATAGACGAACAGCTTGGAGAGTTCCGCGGCGGCGGGGCCGGTGTTGGTGTTTCTCCAGGTGCGGAAGGGGACGAGCAGGGTGCCTTCGGCGTCGAAGGGCATGTAGCCGTGCATCATCGCGCTGATGCCGATGGCGGCGAGATGCTCGATCTCGACGTCGTAGCGGGCCTTCACGTCGGCGCGGAGGGAGGCGTAGCAGTCCTGCAGGCCGAACCAGAGGGCTTCCTTGCTGTAGGTCCAGAGACCGTCCACGAGCTGGTTCTCCCACTCATGGGCGCCCTGGGCGATGGGATTGTGGTCCTCATCGACCAGGACGGCCTTGATGCGGGTGGATCCGAACTCGATGCCCAGGATGGCTTTTCCGGTTTCGATGGTGATCCTCGGGTCCATGCTACTTGAGGGCTTTGTTCAGGAGATAATAGACCTCGTTCGTGCGGAGTTCCTTCTTGAATCCCTCGATGGTCGTGTTCTTGTCGATGTGGACGAACTCGATGCCGGTCATCTCGGCGAAGTCGTCCCAGTACTCGGCCGTGACGTCATAGCTGAAGGCAGAGTGGTGCGTGCCGCCTGCGAGGATCCAGGCGCCGGCGCCCACTTCGAAGGTCGGCTGCGGGATCCAGAGGGCAGAGGCGACGGGGAGCTTGGGCATCGGCTTGGGCTCGATGCACTCCACGTCCTGCGCGATGAGGCGGAAACGGTTGCCCAGGTCCACGACGGTGGCCTTGATGCCGAAACCGGTCTTGGAGGTGAACACGAGGCGGGCGGTCGGCTGCTTGCGGATGCCGATGCCGAGGAAATGGACCTCGAGCTTGGGCTTGTCGGAGGCGATCATCGGGCACACCTCGAGCATGTGGCTCTGGAGGGAGGAGCTGCGGTCGCCGGCGAAGTTGAGGGTGTAGTCCTCGAGGAAGGAGCAGCCCTTGGGCAGGCCCTGGGTCATCACCCAGAGGGTGCGGTACAGGCAGGCGGTCTTCCAGTCGCCCTCGGCACCGAAGCCGATACCCTCGGCCATCAGGCGCTGCGAGGCGAGGCCGGGGATCTGGTCGAAGCCGCAGAAGTCGGGGGCATCGATGTCGGCGTCGCCCAGGTCGTCGAAGTTGGTGGTGAAGGCCGTGGCGCCCTTGTCGGCCAGCACGCGGCGGATGGCGATCTCCGCCTTGGCGGAATTGCGCACCTTCTCCCAGTAAACCTCCTCACCGGTCTCGTCGATCTTGACGGTGTAGAGCTTCTTGTATTCCTCGACGAGCGCGTCGGTCTCGGCGTCCGTGACCTTCTTGTAGTATTCCATCAGGCTGGAAACCGGGAAGTAGTCCACATGGTAGCCCAGGCGCTGCTCGAACTCCACGCGGTCGCCGTCGGTCACGGCGACATTGTTCATGTTCATGCCGAACATCAGACAGCGGACGTTCTTCGCATCGGCGACGCCGGCGGCCACGCGGGCCCACACGGCGATCTTCTTCTGGACCTCGGCATCCTTCCAGTAGCCGACGACGACCTTGCGCTGGACCCGCATCCGGGTGCAGATGTGACCGAACTCGATGTCGCCGTGGGCGCTCTGGTTCAGGTTCATGAAGTCCATGTCGATCTCGTTCCACGGAATCTCCGCGTTGTACTGGGTGTGGAAGTGGAGGAGGGGCTTCTCCAGGGCCTGGAGACCCTTGATCCACATCTTCGCCGGGGAGAAGGTGTGCATCCAGGTGATGATGCCGGCGCACTTCTCGTCATTGTTCGCGGCCTTCATCACGTCCTCGACCTCCTTGCTGGAGTTGGCCGTGCCCTTATAGACGATCTTCACAGGAATGAGACCGGAGGCGTTCAGGCCCTCGACCATTTCCTTGCTGTGGCCGTCCACCTGGACGACCGCGTCGCCACCGTACAGGAGCTGCGCTCCGGTGACCCACCATAATTCGATGTTTTCGTATGCCATAATTTTTGTGCTTTGTGTTTTTGTGTTTCTATTTTTTATCCTGCCCGTAGTAGGCGTTGGGGCCGTGTTTGCGGGAGAAATGCTTCTCGACCAGGAGGGGATTCATCGTCAGGTTCGGGTTGACGCTATAGGCGACGAAGGCCATCTTGGCGACCTGCTCCATCACGACGGCGTTGTGGACGGCCTCGTCGGCATCCTTGCCCCAGGAGAAGGGGCCGTGGTTCTTCACGAGGACACCGGGGGTGTGGACGGGATTCAGGCCTTCGAAACGCTTGACGATGACGTTGCCGGTCTCGAGCTCGTAGGCGCCCTTGACCTCCGCCTCGGTCATGTCGGCCGTGCAGGGGATGGCGTCATGGAAGTAATCGGCATGGGTGGTGCCGATGTTGGGGATGTCGCAGCCGGCCTGGGCCCAGGCGGTGGCGAAGGTGGAGTGCGTGTGCACGACGCCGCCGATTTCCGGGAAGGCCTTGTACAGGACCACGTGCGTGGGGGTGTCGGAGGAGGGCTTGTAATGGCCCTCCACGACATTCCCATCGAGGTCCACGACCACCATGTCCTCGGGCTTCATGTTGTCATACGACACGCCGGAGGGCTTGATGACCACGAGGCCGGTCTCCCGGTCGATGGCGGAAACATTGCCCCAGGTGAAGATGACGAGTCCGTGCTTCACGAGGTCCAGGTTGGCCTGGCAGACTTTCTTTTTGAGTTCTTCTAACATAGACTACCAGAAGTAGATATAGAAGGCCACGGTGAAGGCCAGGATGATGACGGAGTGGATGACGTCCCACTTGTTCCAGGAGGCGCGGGTGACGGCCTTCTGCTCCTCGGTCGCGGTGCCGAAGCACAGGCCCTGGACCTGCTCGGGCTTGGGCTGCGGGGTGAGGAGGGTGATGACGATCGCGAGGCAGATGCAGAACAGGAACATCCAGACGCAGAACGCATAGACGTTCATCTCGTTGAAGATGTAGGTGAAGACGTTGTGGGCCTCCGGATTGATGATCATCGTGAAGAGGCGGGTGAAGCCCAGGACCAGACCCACGATGAGGGTCCACATGCCGGCCTTCGGGGAGGTCTTCTTCCAGCTGATACCCAGGAGGAACACCGCGGCGATGGCCGGAGCGAGGAGGCTCTGGACGCTCTGGATGTAGTTGTACAGGCTCTTGCCCATCCGCTGGATGACGAAGATCCACAGGACGCCGAGGACGACCACGACGACGGTGGCGATACGGCCGATGGTGACGAGCTTCTTCTCATCGGTCTCCGGGTGCTTGCGCTTGTAGATGTCGATGGTGTACAGCATCGCGGAGGAGTTGTACAGGGAGGCCAGGGAACTCATGAGGGCGGCGAGGATACCGCAGATCACGACACCCTTCAGACCCACCGGAAGGAGGGTGTTCACGAGCATCGGGAAGGCGATGTCCGGGTTCGCGACGGTGCCGTTCGGCTGGAGCTGGAGGGCGGCGGCGAGCTGCTGTCCGATGGCGGAATCCGGGGTCTTGGTGAGCGCGTAGGCGATCATGCCGGGGATGAGGAACAGGAAGACCGGGAGGAGCTTCAGGTAGGCGCCGAAGATGGTGCCGCGGCGGGCCTCCTTCTGGTCCTTGCCGGAGAGGACGCGCTGGACGATGAACTGGTCGGTGCACCAGTACCAGAAGCCGATGATGGCGGAGCCGAAGAGGGCGCCGTACCACGGGAACTCGGGATCCTTGCCGCTGCGCATGAGGTCGGTCATCGTGTCGCCGTACTCATTGACAGGCTGGGCGCCGCAGATGTCCATCATGGTGTTCCAGCCGCCGAGTTCCTTCAGTCCCAGGTACAGGATGACGAGGGAGCCGATCAGAAGGATCGGCGTCTGCAGGACGGAGGTCTTCAGGACGGATTCCATACCGCCGATGACGGTGTAGATGGCGGTGATGATCACCAGGGCGAGGGCCGCGACCCAGAAGTTGATGCCCAGGAGGGTGTTCAGTGCAAGGCCGCCGGCGAGGACGGTCACGGACACCTTGGTGAGGACGTAGCTGGCGAGGGACAGCCAGGTGAGGATACCGCGGCTTTCCTTGTTGTAGCGCTTCTCGAGGAACTCCGGCATGGTATAGACCATGGAGCGCTCATAGAAGGGGACGAACACCCAGCCGAGGATGAGGATCATCCAGCCCTGGATTTCCCAGTGGGCCTGGGCCATGCCGGCGGAGGCACCGGTGCCGGCGAGGCCGATCAGGTGTTCCGAGCCGATGTTGGAGGCGAAGATGGATGCGCCGATGGCGATCCAGGTGGCACTGCGGCCGCTCAGGAAGTAGTCCCCGGAGGTTTCCTGCTTCTTGCGGGCGACATCCCAGCAGATCCAGACCATCGCCAGGAAGAAGATGGCGATGACGATCCAGTCCCAGGATGCGAGCGAGATGCGGTTCAGGTCCGCAGCCGCTGCGAGGGTCATGAAGTTGAGGTGCATAATGATATTGGGTTAGATTTTGAAATTGCCGTCGTATTTGTCCTGGTTGAACCGGTACAGGGCCGCCCCCTTGCGGGAGGAGGTCTTGTCGATGCCGCCGGTCTTCTCGATATAGTCCATCGCCGCGATCCGCTTGCGGAAGTTCCGCTTGTCGATGGCCTCGCCCTGGATGGCCTCGTAGAGGGTCTGCAGCTGCGTGAGGGTGAATTCCTCCGGCAGGAGGTTGATGCCCACCGGCTTCACGCCCGCCTGGTAGCGCATGAAGCGCAGGGCGTCCTGCACCATGCGGTCGTGGTCGAAGATGAGGTGGGGGATTTCATTGAGTTTGACCCAGTGCGCATTGTGCGCCTTGACAAGCGCATGGTCGTATTTCTTGATGTCCACGAGGGCGTAGTACGCCGTGGAGAGCACCCGCTCCCCGGGGTCGCGCCCGGGATCGCCGTAGGTATGGACCTGCCGCATGTACAGGTCGCTCAGGCCCGTCAGTTCCGCACAGACGCGCCGGGCGGCGTCATCCAGGCTTTCGCCTTCTTCCACGAACCCGCCCATCAGGGACCACTGTCCCTTCGCCGGCTCGAAGTTGCGCTGGAGCAGCAGGAGGCTCAGTTCCCCCTCCTCGAACCCGAAGATGATGCAGTCCACGGCGGCGTGGAACTTGGGATGGATGCTGTAGTAGGCTTGCGGGGCCATTAGTTTGGTGTTATTTTTACACTTCTTGTGTTTTGCAAAGATAGGAAATTGAAAGTGTAAATGCAACACTTTTTTGCAGAAAGTAAGGATTTGCCGTTTTCTTTGTATCTTTGGGTGTTATGAAGAAAACGCTGACGATATTCTTGCTGCTCCTGGTTTTGCCCCTGGCGGCGCACGAGGCGCGGGTGGCCGGTCCGGACGGCCGGCTGGTGGTGACTGTTTCCGATGAGAGTGGAAAGCCCTCTTATTCAGTGACTTATGACGGGCTTTCCTTTCTGGGGCCCTCGCCGCTGGGCCTCAAGGCCGATATCGGGGATTTCACCGAAGGGCTCCTGCTGTCCGGATTCACCGAGGATGCGGTGGCTGATGATTATAACGTGCCTACAATCAAGTTCTCCACGGTGCATTATCGGGCGAACCGGGGCGTGTTCCGCTTTGTGAAAGCGGGCAGTGCGGATGGGGAAGGAGTCCGTGAGCCGGAGGAGAAGGTGGTTCTGGAACTGGAGGTGCGGGTAAGCGCGAACGACATCGCTTTCCGATATCGGGTTCCAGCCCCGGACCGGGCGACCAAGGTCTGCCGGGTGCTGGAAGAAGCGACCGGATATGTTTTTCCGGAAGGAACGACTTCCTTCCTGTGCCCGCAGATGCCGCCGATGGCGGGATTCGCCCGCACGACACCGAGTTATGAGACCGCCTACACGGCCGATGACTCCCTGGGCAAGAACGGGGACGGGTATGGCTATGTGTTTCCGGGTCTTTTCCGCAACGGGGACAAGGGATGGATCCTGCTGAGCGAGACCGGTGTCCATGGGAACTATTGCGGCGGAAGGCTTATCGGCCTTGCCGACGGATCCTACCGGCTGGGCTTTCCGATGGAGGAGGAGTTCAACGGCAACGGGACGGTGACGGCCGGGATTCCGGTGCCGGGATATACGCCGTGGCGGACCGTCACCATCGGCACGGACCTGGAACCCATCGCGGAGACGACTGTGGCGTGGAATGTGGTGGAACCGCAGTATGCGCCCTCCAAGGCCTACAGTGGCTCCAAGGGCTCCTGGAGTTGGATCATCAAGATGGACGACAGCATCAACTTCGACACCCAGAAGGAGTATGTCGATTTCAGCGCGGCGATGGGCTGGCAGACGGTGCTCGTGGACAACTGGTGGGATACCCGGATCGGCCGGGAAAAGATAGAAGAACTGGCGGCCTATGCCCGGACCCAGGGCGTCCAGCTCTGCCTCTGGTACAATTCCAACGGCTACTGGAACGATGCGCCGCAGGGGCCGCGGGACATCATGGACCGGAGCATTACCCGCCGGCGGGAGATGCAGTGGATGCAGAGCATCGGCATCCGGGGCATCAAGGTGGACTTCTTCGGCTCTGACAAGCAGCAGACGATGCAGCTCTACGAGGATATCCTGGCCGATGCCAACGACTTCGGCCTGGTGGTGGTTTTCCATGGCTGCACGCTGCCCCGGGGCTGGGAACGGATGTACCCGAACTTCGCCTCGGCCGAGGCGGTCCTGGCAAGCGAAAACCTGCATTTCACGCAGGTTCGGGACGATACGGAGGCCTTCCACGCCTGCCTGCACCCGTTCATCCGGAATGCTGTGGCGTCGATGGACTTCGGCGGCAGCACCTTGAACAAGGTCTATAACGCGACGAACGATCCTGCGCTCCCGGGCACCGTCCGCCGCACCTCGGACGTCTTCGCCCTGGCGACGGCCGTCCTCTTCCAGAGCCCCGTCCAGCACTTCGCCCTGGCTCCGAACAACCTCACGGACGCCCCGCAGTGGGCCGTGGACTTTATGAAGGACGTGCCCACGCAGTGGGACGAAATCCGCTTCATCGACGGCTATCCGGGCCGATACGTGGTCCTTGCCCGGCGCTCCGGTGACAAATGGTACACCGTGGGCATCAATGCCTCGGCCGAAACGCGCACCGTCACCCTGGATCTTCCGGCAGGGGATTACACGCTGTACAGCGATATGCCGCAGGGGAGGTCGTCCCGGCGCAAGGGGCGCCGTCCCTTCCAGACCGGCCCCGACTCCACCGTCGCCTCCTTCCCGAGCCACCAGGAATCCCGCACGCACCCAGGCGGCACCCTCACCGTGCAGATGCCCTGCAATGGCGGGTTTGTGATCGTGCAATAGAATCGATGGGTTTATTCGGAATTCTTGATTTCTCTTGCGTTTCCAATTGCCTGTGTACGACGATTTCAATTTTTTTCGTATTTTGTCAGAGAATCAAGGACTTGGCGACAATGATACGACACCGAATGCGACCACATTCCCTCTGGCCGGGTTCTGCTCCCGGCACAAATCACTATACGGTTTTTATATGATAAACGATAGAAACAAAGATATTAAGGTCTATACTATTCAGTTAACCGGTCGCGATAGGGTTTTGTCCACTATTTTCGGCTGCGTCCTCGGATTGTTTCTACCATTGGGACTTGTAGGTGTTATGGTCTGTTTGTCATTTCCTGATTTAGGTTGACTCAGATTGAGTCTTTCCCTAGAAGAAGTTGACTCTGGTTTAACGTTATTACTGGTATAAGTTGACTTTCGTCTT
>CACZKE010000020.1 GCA_902781705.1 uncultured Bacteroidia bacterium | reverse complement strand
TCCGTAATGTCAACCGGAAACGCTATCAGAAGATCGTCGCAGGCGTGATGATCGCCGTCAGCCTCTGGCTGATCGTCTCCAATATCCACTGATAAATCGTGATTTCATGGCAATCCAAGAAATCGAAGTCAAGGCCGTGATGACGAAGTCCAACCTGCCGGTTGCCGACTTCTCGGTCAACCCCTATGTGGGATGCACGCACGCATGTAAATATTGCTATGCCTCGTTCATGAAGCGTTTTACCAATCATCCGGAGCCTTGGGGATCTTTTGTCGATGTGAAGATGTGGCCGGAGATCAAGAACGCCAAAAAGTATGCAGGGAAGGAGGCTTTCTTTGGTTCTGTGACTGATTGTTACCAGCCCTGTGAGGCCAAGTACAAAAGAACCCGTGCACTTCTTGAACAACTCCAGGGTAGTGGCATCAGCGTAAGCATATCAACGAAGAGCGACCTTGTTCTTCGGGACCTGGACCTCATCAAGACTTTCCCGAATGCCCGCGTGAGCTGGAGCATCAATACGCTGGAAGAAGATTTCAGAAAAGAGATGGACCGGGGCGTCAGCATCGAACGACGTCTGGAGGCGATGCGACAATTCTATGATGCCGGGGTGCAGACGACCTGCTTCATATCGCCCATTTTCCCGGGCATCACGGATGTGGAAGAGATTATTCTGCGAGCCAAGGACTATTGCAACCTTGTCTGGCTTGAAAACCTCAATCTGCGAGGAGATTACAAGGGACGCATCCTGGACTGGATTCACCTGAACCATCCCGAACTGGATGGCCTGTACCGCGACATCTACACCCGAAAAGACCGCACTTTCTGGAGCGATCTGGATGCCCGGATGCGCAGCTTCTGCGCTGAGGAAGGCCCGCCTTATGTCCGTAATGATGACAGCCGGCGTGCCAAACACGGGGAACCGCCCGTGGTGGTCAACTACTTCTTCCACGAAGAAATTATTCCCTCCGCGCGAAAAGAGCAGTTACGGCAGACAAGGACTTGTTGCTGATTGATTCTGCAAATTCGATTTATCGGCATAACACAAACCCCGACAGTCTTGGATGATTGCCGGGGTTTTGCATCGGAATTCTCACGGAAATTGACTTTTCTCGGAAATCTAAATCTCTGAAAATCAATTAGTTAAATAGTATCGTACGGGTGGGGGGACTCGAACCCCCACGGCTTGCGCCACCAGATCCTAAGTCTGGGTTGTCTACCAATTCCAACACACCCGCATGAGGGAAATACAAAGGTACGGAAAAATATTGAGATTTCTCGACTTCGCCTGCGGCTCCGCTCGAAATGACAGAGGAGAACGGAAGGTTATGCCTTCGCGAATTCGATGCAGGCCCATTCGTCGCGGAGGGTCTGGCCGATGAAGGTGAGGCCGAGGGCGGAGGCGCGTTCCTGCAAAGCCGGGATGTCGGTCTCGTAGAAGCCGCTCATCAGGAGGCGGCCGCCGTGCCGGAGGGAGCGCACGTACGTGGGCATGTCCTCGATCAGGATGTTCCGGTGGATGTTCGCGAGGATGACGTCGTACGAGCCCATCTGCAGGAGGGAGGCGTCGCCGCAGGCGGTTTCCACGCGGGTGCCGACGCGGTTCCAGCGGGCGTTGCCCCAGGCGGAATGGGCGGCGACGGCGTCGATATCGACCGCGAAGACCTTCCGGGCGCCCATCTTGGCGGCGAGGATGCCCAGGATGGCGGTCCCGCAGCCCATGTCCAGGACCACGTGCCCCCGAATCAGGGACTCGATGCCCAGCATCCGCTGCATCATCATGTAGGTCGTGTGATGCGAGCCGGTTCCGAAGGCCATTTCCGGGTCGATCCAGATGTTGAACCGCGTGCGGGGGACGTTCTCGTTGAACCTGGCTTTGACGGTGACTTTCCCGTCCACAACGATGGGCTCGAACCGCTGCTCCCACTCCTTGTTCCAATTCTGGCCCTGGATGGGCACGGCCTCGAAGCCAGCGACATCGGCATAACCGCTCAAGACTACCTTCAGATCTCCGGGACGATACTCCGAAAGGGGAATGTAGGCCTTCAGGAACGGCTCCTCCGTGACGAAGGAGTCGTAGGGGAGTTCGGCGAGATCCGCCATGAGCATTTCGGCCGTCTCTTCGGAGAAGGGCTCCAGGCGGACGGATACCTCGATATATTCAAAACTGTTCATCTTCTTTCTTGGCTGTAGATTTCTCGACTCCGCCTGCGGCTCCGCTCGAAATGACGGGGGGAACGGCTGCGTCCGAAATGACAGAAATCACTTCCTCCCGGGGGACCTCCCGGTCCGTTTCAAGGGCCGCCTGTTCGAAGCGGCGGGACATGACGGCGACGGAGTCGGCCACGGAGGCGGGGGCGGCCAGGGTGTCGGCGGCACTGTAGCCGGTCTCTTCCATGCGCGTCTGGACGTACTGCTGGGCCTTGTTCTCGGCAATGGCCTTCTCCACGCCCAGTTCGAAAATGTTATGGATGGAGGCCAGCAGGCTGTACTGGACCGTGTCCAACTGCTTGGTGAACACGGGCACGTTGACATTCCGGTACTTGGCCTTTCCCAGTCCGTACTTGATGTGGTCGAAGTCGTCGCCCCAGATGTTGATGCCGAACTTCACCAGCAGGGGAGACTTGATCACCGAAAGGTGGTACTTGAACGACTCGTCCAGATGCTGCAATCCGCTGGCTGCCAGCACATACCGGTCCACGTCCAGCACGAAGGGGAAGACCTCCAGCACATTGTCCCGTACCATGCCGGTGACGGCCATCCTGTCCACGTTGGCGCCGCCTTTATCCCTGAACTTCAGGAGTTTGGCGATCTTCTTGAATTCTTTGCTCTCGCCCGAGATCGACAGGTCCTTGCCGGAGATCCGCATCACCCCGTCGATGGAAGGAAGTACCAGGTTCATCAGGGTGTCCACGTCCGAGGTCGCGGCGAGTTCGCAGTCCAGGTCGCCCGCGAAGGACCGCAGCATGGGCATCAAAGTGTCCACCGCTGGGAAGAGGGTGATGACCTTCTCCGCCGTGATGTCCACGAGATTGAGGTCGAAGCCCGCCTTGATGTCCTGCTTGGACCGGGTGGAGTAGAATCCTTCGAAATAGATGTCGCCCATGTTCGAGGCGGCGAGCGCGTTGGTGATCTGGAGTGTCCGCTGCTTCATGGCGATGTCGGCGGCTGCCCAGGTCACTTCCAGGCTGTCGTACCGGATGCCGCTGGCTTCCAGGGTGACCTTCGCATCCAGGTTCGCCGGGACGACGATAAGACGGGAAACATCCGCAGAATCAGGGAGTTCCGTCGATGCGATCGCCCGTTCGACGGCTTCGTCGCTGGCCTTCTCCATCGCCTTTTCCGGCTCGTAGGTCCGCCAGTAGGCATAGGCCCGCATCAGTTCGTTGGCATCGAGGAAGTTGGAGGACAGGAGCCCTTCCAGGCCGATGGTGCCCCGCCCGAGGATGGACCGGCGGAGGTTCGTCAGGGAAGCCCGGGCCGACAGGTCGGAGTTGCCGGCCGTGACCGTCACGTTGTCCAGGTCGATCCGGTCGCCGGACACCTTGCCCCGGAGGTCCTTGACCTGGGTCCGCAGCGGAAATGCCGGATAAAGGATCCGGGCCTCGCCGGCGGAAACGCTCCCGCCGAAATCCCAGTCCCGGTAGTACTGTTTCAAGGCATCGGAAAGACTGATATGGATGTCCTTTTTCCGGAAATCGGCCTCCTGCATCCAGGCCGGCAGGGCCCGGCGCGGGCGGCTCGCCCGGTACTTGATGAGCAGGGAATCCTCCGGAACGCCCGGATAGACGCCCTTGAGGGAATCCACGAGATGCGCCCGCCGGCTTCTCGTTCCGGGACCGGTGAGGCGTTTGTTGGCGGTGATGTCGAACTTCAGGTCCCGCAGCAATGCTCCGTTGGAGCCGCTGCGTACGCGGACGCCGGTGCTCTTGCTCGTCAGATTCAGTCTCGGAGAGCGGAAATCCTCCGTGGAGGGTGTTACGCGGAAGGTCTCGGTGTTGTCCCGTACACCGGCGGAGAGGCCGTCGTCGTCCTTCATGGACAGGGAAGCGAACTTCAGGACGCCCATCAGCGGCGTGAGTTCCTTCCCGCCCTGCAGGATGGAGGCGGCGTTCTGGGCCAGGAGCCGGACGCCCCGGCCGCGGATGTATGTTCCTTCCTTGTAAGTGGCTGAGAGCGTGTCCAGTGTGGCGTCCAGCGCCAGTACCCGGGCGCCGCGGCGCATGTTGTCGTCGATCCGGTTCCCCTTGGTCTCCAGCACGAGGTCCGCCTGCTGCACATAGGCCTTCAGCCGGTCCTTGGTGTCATCCACGCGGAGGTCCCGGATGACGGCAGTGCCCTTGATGTCGGCCTGGCCGATCCGGGCGAGGGAGAGTTGCGACAGCCGGGCCTGTCCGTCGATGTCAGCCGTCAGGGAGCCGGTGCCAGTGATGCCTTTTTCGGCCGTGAAGGCGCCGGTGAGAGAGTCCACCCGGGCGCGGACCTTCCCGCTCAGGGCGAAGAACGGGTCGTCGCCCGTCAGGTCGGCCGCCGTGCCCTTGACATCCAGGCGGGCGCCGGCGATATCCACGAGCACCCGGTTCAGGTCCAGGTCCAGTTTCAGGTCCTCGTCCGTGAGCGCATCGACATCCAGGGAGATGCGGCCGCGCCGGCCCAGTCCCTCGTAATCCAGGTAGGCGTCCGGGACCTGCAGGTGCGCCTGGATGCGGGGCAGCCGGCCCTTCGCCACGGCACCGTCCGCATGGGCCCTGAGGTCCAGGACAGCGTCAGTCCGGACTTTCTTCAGAATCGGAAAATTGGATTGATAAGCGGCCAGCAGTTCGCCCAGGGAGCATTTTTCGATGGATGCATCGGCCCGGATCTCGGTGGAGTCCTTCCGGAAAACGGCACCGCCGCTGCCTTTCAGGTCGATGGTCGCCACCCGCAGTCCCAGGCGGTCCAGCAACACCTCCAGGACCCCGTCCTTCCGCTGCGGGAAGGTCGCATCGGCCTCCAGACGGACGGGAATCCGCATCCTTCCGGCAGAGCGGAGAGACAGGAAGGCCTTGGCATCGGCGGTCAGGACGGCCTTGCGGTCCTTTCCTTCCAGCGTCAGCCGGTCCAGACCCATGGACAGGGTGTCCGCCGGAAGCCGGCCGCTGAGGAAGAGACTGTCGGCCGTCAGGGAAACCCGGCTGCCCGGAATGTCGTGCGTGTCGATTTTTCCGTCAAAGGCGAGTTCCTTCATCCGGAGCACCCCCAGCAGCGTATCCTGCCGGTTGGTATAGACGATGAAGGGACGGCCCGTCAGCAGCACGCGCTGCACCCGGATGGGCGGCAGGGGAGCGGAGGTCGTGTCTTCGGATCCTCCCAGGCGAAGGATGTTCCAGTTCGCCGCCGTGCTGTCGTAATAGTGGGCGAAGATCCGGGGACGGTCCAGTTCCACGCGCCGGATGTCATAAGAGGTCTTTCTGAGGAGGGTGACGTAGTTGAGGGATGCGGTAAGCCGATGGAAAGACGCCAGCGTATCCCGTTCCGGCGCCCTCCCGGCCCGCAGCAGGGGGAAGCGGCCCTTCTCCACCATCGTGGAATCGAATGCCGCGAACCGGTCGTGGGGATAGGTGAGCGCTCCGCCGTCGATGGTGAAGTTCAGATGCGGGAAATCCTTGATGACGGACGCCTTTACCCGGTCGAAGGTGAGTTCTCCGCCGTCCACATAGGTGGCAGCCACCTGGTTTACGATGCCCGTAAGCACCTTGGGCCGCAGGATCACCTGAAGGGCGACAAGGAGGATCAGCACCAGGCTCACAAGGCCCAGCAGGATGTTCCGTATGATCCGTCCCGGTTTCATTCGTCATGCAAAGATAGCGAAAATATAGCATCCTGCCGTTTCGCTTCCGGAAAAGATTTCCTATATTTGTAACAAACAAGTTACGAGTATATGGACACGCCTTTTCCGTATGACAAATTCGTGACCGGCAAGGATTTCATCGGCCGGAAGAGTGACTGTACGATCCTTTCCAACCTCCTTTCGCAAGGGGAACACGTCGCCCTGATCGAACCGCCCCGCAGCGGCAAGACATCCCTTGTCCAGCAGGCGCTTTTCTCCATGCGCTTTTCCACCAAACCGTTCACCGTGGGACAGTTCTCTGTCCTGAACATCCGCACCGTGGACGAATTCCTGCTCCGGTACGGATCCACCGTCATCCGGATGGTGGCATCGACCCCGGACGAGTACGGCCGGATGGTGGAAAAGTATCTTGCGGGAACGCATTTCGTCTTCGACCGGGACGCCTTTGCCGACCGGGACGAGGTCCTGTCCCGGGGATGGGACCTGGATACGGCCGACGTGAAGGCGGTCCTCCGCCTGCCGTTCCTCATCGCCCAGGAGAGGTCGTCACCCCTCCTGCTGATCATCGACGAGTTCCAGAACGTGGAATTCACCGAGGACGGTTACCGGATCCTCCGTTCCCTGGACGAAGTGATCCGGGAAGAGGCCGAGGCCGGACACAAGGGCTTCTCCTTCGTCTTCAGCGGATCCATGGTGAACGCAATGAAGGAAATCTTCGAGTCCAGCCGCCTGTTCTATCGCCGCGTCACCCGCGTGCCGCTGTCCCAGGTCGATGAACGGGAGATTGCGGACCATGTCATCAAGGGCTTCCTCGCCGGCGGCAAGGTCATGGAAAAGAACCTCCTGATCGGGGCCTGCCGCCTGTTCAAGAACAACCTCTGGTATATCAACCATTTCTCCGCCATCTGCAACTCCATGTCCAAGGGTTACATCATGGAGCCGGTGCTGGTGGACGCCCTGTCCTGCCTCATCTCGGTCCATGAGCCCCGCTTCCGGGCCATGATGAACGGACTCACCACGTTCCAGGTGAGCCTGCTGCGTGCTACCGTGGAAGGGAATACCCGCTTCAGCGCCTCCGAAGTCATCCGCAAATACAATCTCAATTCCTCCGCCAATGTCAAGCGGGTGAAGGACGCGCTCATGAAAAAGGAAATCCTGACCTTCGACGGCGACGACAAGCCCGAGTTCCTGGACCCGCTGTTCGAATACTGGATCCGCAAATACTATTTTGAATTACCGGAATAACAAGAGCCATGAGAAAGAAGATCGTTGTCCTGACCGGCGCCGGCGTGAGCGCCGAAAGCGGTTTCGCCACCTTCCGCGACACAGGTGGCCTGTGGGAGCAGTATGACGTGAACGACGTCGCTTCCATCGAGGGCTGGTACCGCAACCGGAAACTGGTCCTGGACTTCTACAACCAGCGGCGGGAGCAGTTGAAGGATGCCAAGCCCAATGCCGCCCACTATGCCATCGCCGGCCTGGAAAAGGACTATACGGTGGATGTCATCACCCAGAACGTGGACAATCTCCACGAGCGGGCCGGGTCCACGCGGGTCCTGCACCTGCACGGGGAACTCACCAAGGTCCGCCCGGAGAATGGCATCTACGACAGTACCTACCGGACGGACGAAGTCATCGACATCGGCTATGACAAGGTAGTCCTCGGCGACAAGGCTCCGAACGGGAGCCAGTTGCGGCCGCACATCGTCTTCTTCGGCGAAGCCGTACCGAACATCGAGAAGGCCATCACCCTGGTGGAGAAGGCCGATATCCTCCTGATTGTCGGCACGTCCCTGCAAGTGTACCCGGCCGCCGGCCTGTACCGGTATGCCGCCGCGGAAACGCCCATCTACATCATCGACCCGAAGGAGGTTCCCGCCCACGACCCCCGCATCACGCACATCAAGGACGTGGCCACCAAGGGAATGGAAAAATTCATTGCGGCGCTTGCAGATTAGCGAATTATTGCTACCTTTGCAGTCCCAATGAAAAAAGGAGGTGTAAAAGCATGATCATTGTCCCGATTAAGGAAGGAGAAAATATCGAGAGAGCCCTGAAGAAATTCAAGCGCAAATTCGAAAAGACCGGAGCCATCCGCGAACTCCGCGCCCGCAAGAACTTCGAGAAGCCTTCCGTGAAGAATCGCATTGCTCATCAGAAGGCCGTGTATGTCCAGCAACTCCGGCTCAAGGAAGAGCAGTAAGCACCTCTGCAAGATAGCGAGGCCACCATTCCGGTGGCCTCGTTTTTTTCGGGCAGACGGCCCTCGATTTGTCCGAATTATCCGAGCAGAAGGGTTGCCAGTTCCTCTACGGAGGAGACGGCCGGGTACTCCAGCGTCGCGGTCATCGGGCGGTAGCCCCAGGTGACGGCGATGCTGCGGATGCCGCCGTTGCGGGCGGTGAGCATGTCGGTGGAGGAATCGCCGACGAGGATGGCCTCGGCGGGGGAGGCGTCGGCCTTTCGGAGTACTTCGCCCACGATCTCGGGATCGGGCTTGAGCGGATAGCCGGGACGGTTGCCCAGGATGGCGACGAAGGGGATGCCGGGGAAGAACTCGGCAATGAGTTGCTCGGTCCCTTCCTGGAACTTGTTGGAGGCGACGGCGATCCGAGCGCCGCTTCCGTGGAGCCGGGACAGCAGTTCCGGAATTCCGGGATAGGGCCGGGTGTGAACGTCGATATGTTCCGTATAATAGGCCTTGAAATCGGCCAGGCAACTGTCGATGAATGCCTCATCGGTGCGGAAGGCTTCCGGCAGGGCGACGGTGACGAGATTGCGCACGCCGTGCCCCACCATCTTCCGGTACTCTTCCGTGGTATGCAGGGGGAACCCCCGCCTGCGGAGCGCTTCGTTCACGGCCTCCGCGAGGTCTTCCAGCGTATCCAGCAGGGTTCCGTCCAGGTCGAAGAGGATGGCTTTGTATTTCATTTCCTGAAGATTCCTTTGGGAACGATCCAACCGTCGTACCATCCGCGGACCGTAGCATCTTTCTGCATCGCCACTTCATCCGGGGTGGGTTTGCGGCGGAGTTTCCGGTATTCGCCGTGGGCCTGGACGACGGCCTTGTAGGAATTGTACCTTTTGGTAACGAGGTAGGTGAGGGCGGAGGCTCCGTCCAGGAGCATCCGCACGAAAATGCGCCGCCGGGCCTTGCCCAGGGAGCCGTCCACGCTGTACCCTTGCGCCCGGAACGTCTTGGCCAGGTTGTTCTCCAGCAGCAGGAGGTTGTTCCGAAAATTGAGCCGGAGTTTGAAAGGGGACTCGTTCGGGAGGGTGCCGCCGCCGATGTGATAGACAAATGATTCGGGGACGACGGTGACCGTGTAGCCGGAGAGTTGCATCCGCCAGCACAGGTCGATCTCCTCCATGTGCGCGAAGAACCGGTCGTCCAGGCCGCCGAGTTTTTTCCAGAGTTTGCTCCGGACCAGGAGGCAGGCCCCGCTTACCCAGAAGACATCTTCCGGCGTATCGTATTGACCTTCGTCCTTTTCCACCTTCTGGAGGATGCGGCCCCGGCAGAAAGGATAACCGTAGCGGTCCAGCAGGCCGCCGGCCGCGCCGGCGTATTCGAACCGGTCCCGATGATCGTAGGAGAGGAGTTTGGGCCCGCAGGCGCCGCAGTGCGGATGGGTGTCCATCCAGTCGGTCAGGGGCTTCAGCCAGCCTTGCGGGACCTCGATGTCGGAGTTGATAAGGACGTAGTAGTCGGCCTCCACCTGCGCCAGGGCGCGGTTATACCCGCCCGTGAAGCCGTAATTCCGGTCCAGGGAAATCCGGCGCACATCCGGGAATTCGGCGGCGAGCATTTCCGGGGAGCCGTCGGTGGAAGCATTGTCCGCGACGATGACCTCCGCGTCGAGTCCTTCCGTGGAAGCGATGAGCCCAGGCAGGAACTTCCGCAGATAATCCCTTGTATTCCAGTTCAGTATGACGACAGCGGTTTTCATCTACTCTTTGTCATGGCAGTGCCCGTGTCCGCAGCACTCCCCGTCGCCGTGGTCGTGATGTCCGCAGCATTCGCCGTCACCATGGTCATGGTGATGATGGCAATGCCCCTTGTCTTTGCCGTGGCAGCAGTGATGCTCCTCCGGCGGGAGGAATTCCCCGTGCAGGCCCTCCGTAAGTTCCTTTTCGGTCGCTTCCCGGACGGAAACGACTGTCCCACTGAAATTCAGGACCTTGCCGGCCATCGGGTGGTTGAAGTCCATCAGGACGCCGTCCTCCTTCACCTCGGTGACGGTGGCGTTCACGATGGAGCCGTCGGCGCCCACCATGGGCAGGATCCGGCCCACCTGCATCAGGTCTTCGCGGACTTCACCCTGGATGGTGAAGGCACTTTTGGGAAGGTGGATGAGTTTCTTTTCGTCAAAGGAACCGTACCCTTCCTCGGGCTGGAGCGTGAAGGCGAAAGCGTCGCCTTCCTGGAGCCCTTCCAGCGCGGCCTCGAAGGCCGGGATGAGCATGTGCATGCCCTGGATGTAGTCCAGGGGCGCTTCTTCCGTGGCACGGTCCACGATATTCCCTTCTACAGCGAGGTCGTAGGTCACGGCCACGACTTTGTTCTTCTCGATTTTCATCCGTTGCAGTCTATGTTTTGGAACGCTAAGGTCGGGATTAATTTGGACAAACACAAACGGGCGTCGTCGGCGACGTCGGTCAGGTTGTTCCACAGGTCGATGAAATTCCCCGTCACGAGCATTTCCCTTACCGGATGGGTAATCCGCCCGTCCTCGAAGGCGAATCCCTCGATACCGTAGGAAAAGTCGCCGGTGGAGGAGTTGGAGTTCCCGCCGTTGAAACCGGTGATCAGGATGCCCTTGCCCACTTTCCGGAGAACGTCCTCCCGCATCTTGCAACCGCCGTAGGGGAGTACCTGCGGCCGGGTGGCATCCTCGATGGTGGGATCCAGGCCCATCTTGTTAGCAATGTACGTGTTGATGAAATAGCGGGTGGGGACGCCCTGGTCGATGATCGGGAATTCCTGCGTGGCGACGCCTTCGCTGTCATACAGCCGAGATCCGGACTCGCCCTGGTTCCAGGGTCGGTCCACGACGGTCAGGTGCGGAGAGAAGACCCGCTGCCCGGCCTTGTCGGCGAGGAAGGAATTCTTCTGCTGGACGGCGAATCCGCCGAGGGCGCTGAGTACCGGCGACAGGAACTTGGAAGCACACTCGCTGTCCACGACGATGTTGCACTTCCCGCCGGGATGGTCCACCGGACCGATCTGCGCTGCAGCGCGCTGCACGGCCGTTTCGCAGCAAGTCTTCAGGGAAGGAAGGATGGCGTCCAGCCGGGGCGAAGCGTCCCACCAGTAACTGGCGTAGCGGTTCCCGTCCCCGTCCTCCACGGTCACTTCGTAACCGATCTCGAAAGAAGTCTCGGTGTGGCGGGCGAACAGCCCGTTGGAGTCCATGACGACAGTGTCGAAGATGCTGTCGGAGTACTCTCCCTCTTCGGAAAGGAGGTGGAATCCCTTCTCCAGTTCCGCTTTCCGGCTCCAGACGGATGTGCCCAGGGCCAGTTCCCGTCTCCGGTCGGAGGTAAGTGTCTCATACGCATCGTCATACAAGCCCAGTTCCTTGCCGGTCAAGGCGTCTTTTACCAGTCTTTCCGGGGCGGGAAGGTCCCGCGCCGGATCCGGCTCCAGGGAGCGCACCGTGTCGATGCCGCTCAGGATGAATGCCTGCAGCCCTTCCTCTTCCAGGCGGTTGGAGGAGAAACTGCCGAACCGGCCGTCCACCCAGAGGGAAACCTGCAGGTTCCTGTCCAGGGCATGGGCGACCTTGTCCAACTCCCCGTTCAGGATGCCGAACAGTTCCATCAGGCTCTTGTTCAGGGTGACACGCACTTTCTGCGCCCCGTTCCGCAGGGCGAAATCCATGGATGCCCTCGCGAGGGCGATTTCTTTCTCTGTCAACATCTTATTCTCCTCCTACCGTCAGATTTTTGATCAGCACCGTGGGAATCCCGCAGGAAACGGGAACGCTCTGCTCCTTCCCGCAGGTCCAGGTTCCGGGGTCGATGGCCAGGTCGTTCCCTACCGCCAGCACGTCGCGGAGGGCTTCCGGCCCGTTGCCGATGATGTTGATATCCTTCACCGGGGCTGTCAGACGGCCGTTTTCGATGAGGAAACCGCTCTTGACGAAAAAGGTGAAATCCCCTTCGCCGATCTTGACCTGGCCATTGGAGAACTCATCGACATAGATCCCCTGGGGAACCGAGGCGACGATATCGGCCGGGGCGGCGTCGCCGCTTTCCATGTAGGTGGCCCGCATCCGGGGGATGGGGGCGTAGCGGAAGGATTCGCGGCGGCCGTTGCCGGTGGGGGAGACCCCGTAGTGGCGGGCGCTGATGCGGTCGTGCAGGTAAGAGGTCAGGATGCCGTCCTCTACCATATAGGTCTTTTGGGCGGGAACTCCTTCGTCGTCGAAGTTGAGGGCCCCGCGGTTGCCCTTGAGCGTGCCGTCGTCGATGATCTGGATGCCCTTGGGACAGACCTGCTGTCCCATCTTGTCCGAGAAGATGGACGTTCCCTTGCGGTTGAAATCGGCCTCGAAGGCATGGCCCATGGCCTCGTGGAGGAGGATGCCGGAGGCGCCGGCGCCCATGACGACGGGCATCTGCCCGCCCTTGGGGCGGCGGGCTTCAAAGCGCTCGTCGATCCCCTTCACGGCCTGCTCGGCCATCTCCGTAACGAGATCATCCGACAGCATTTCCACGCCGGTGCGGAAACTCCGGGAAACGGTCTTGTTCTCTACCTTCCCGCCCTGCTGGAAGATGACGGTGGCGGAGAAGGAACCCATGGGCCGGGTCTCGTACTTGCACTCCTTCAGGGAGTTGTACATCAGGACGTCCGTGACCTGCCAGGAAATGGCACCGATGACCTTCACCACGCGGCTGTCGCGGGCGCGGATGGCGGTTTCCAGCTTTTGCAGGTACGGGATCAGCGTGGCGGATTCGGCCGTACGCCAGTGGATTTCAACCGGATAGCGGTCGGCGGCGGGATTCGGGGCGCCGCGGAAACGGCGGCCCACCAGGCGGGAACCGTTGGCGGCCGCCGGGACGCTGTGCTCGTAGAAGGCGGACGTGCCGTCGGCGATGGCCGATGCAGCCCGCGCACAGGCGAGCATGTCCTCCTGGGCCGTACTCTCGGAGTAGGCATACCCCGTCTTTTCACCGCTGAGGACGCGGATGCCCACGCCGAAGTCGATGTGCCGGCCGCCGGAGGTCACGGCGCCGTCCCGGAGGACGAGATTGCCGTAGGTGGTGTTTTCGAAATACAGGTCGCAGTAGTCCCCGCCATGGCGGAGCGCCTCGGCGACGAGGCTGTCCATGCGGGATACATCGACCTGGAAGATGTCCAGATAGTGTTGTTCAGGGTGAATCATGTGTGTTCTTGATCTGTTGGTAGAGTTCCAGGTCCCGGACCGTCGTGCTGCGGCGGGTGCCCTCCGCCACGAGCCGGAAAGTGGAATCGGTGTTGTCCACCAGGATCCATTTGTCGCAGGCGGGCGCGTAGTCCTGGAAAAAGTACTGGAGCCCCGTATAATACCGCCGCCGGATGACCTCTTCGGGTACGGCGTGCCCGCCGGCCCCCACCCGCGCGGCCACCCTTCGGATGGCATGCTCGGGGGAGGCGAGCCACAGGTACACCACGGTCACGAAGTACCCCTGGTCCTGGGCGCGCTGGACCATCTTGAGAAGGGAACGGGTGGCGAGGGTGGTCTCGATGCAGAAGTCCTCCCGCCGGGCGAACAGGTACTGCGTCTTCATGAGCATGTACCGGCTCGCCTTGATGTAGGCCGTCTCGGGATGGAAGGGCGCCAGGCTCTTCGCGAACTCGTCGGAGTTCACGAACTCGCTGCAATCAAGAAGTTCCGGGAGGATCGTGTACGAAGCCGTCGTCTTCCCGGAACCGTTACAGCCGGATATGATGTACATCCGGGGCAATATGCGTGCTTATTCCGCCGTAGCTGCGTTGATCTTCTTCATCATGGCGAACATGATGACGCCGGCGATGATGCAGAGTGCCATGAGGATGGCCCAGTTGGCCCACAGCGGAACCGCATCCCAGAGAAGGCCGGGGATGGAACTGAGGTAGTTGCCCACGGCGGTGGAGGCGAACCAGAGACCCATCATGAGGCCTTTCAGGCGCGGCGGAGCCACCTTCGTGACGAAGGAGATGCCCATCGGGCTGAGCAGCAGCTCGGCGAAGGTCAGGATGAGGTACGTGCCCATGAGCCAGGTCGGGACGACCGGATCCGGGGAGACGGTACCAGCGAGCTCGGCCGGGGAGGCCTGTCCGCGGGAAGCGATGATCATCACCAGGTAGCCGATGGCGGCGACGAACATGCCGAGGCCGATCTTCACCGGGGCTGAAGGCTCGCGGCCGTTCGGGTGGTTCGCATCCTTTTTATTGGCCAGGGCGCTGAAGATGGCCATGGACACCGGGGTGAGGGCGACGACGAAGAACGGGTTGAACTGCTGGAACAGCTGCGGGAAGATCTCGAGCGGGTTGTCCAGCCCTTTG
Source organism: uncultured Bacteroidia bacterium (assembly GCA_902781705.1). Lineage (GTDB taxonomy): Bacteria > Bacteroidota > Bacteroidia > Bacteroidales > UBA932 > Cryptobacteroides. Next base: position 32,511 of record CACZKE010000020.1, on the reverse strand, counting down.
TAGATGCCGTAGGCGCCGAACCACAGGGCGGCCGTTACGACGCCGCAGATGATCTTCGAGGAGTTCTTCTCGCTCTGGAAGGTGGCGAAGAGGGTATAGACCGAGGCGGCGATCAGGGCGAGGGCCCAGATGTTGAAGCCGATGCGGGTCCAGCCTTCGGCGAAGCTCTGCGTGTAGTCACGGGCGAACCAGGTCAGTGACTGGCCGTTCTGGTGGAAGGCCATCCAGAAGAAAATGACTACGGCGAACACGAGGATGAGCGCGGTGATGCGGCTCTTCTCCTGCTCCTTGGTCAGCTCCTTGACAGGCGTGGCGCTGGCCGCGGCCTGCTTGGCGTTGACATCGGCATGCTTGAACCAGTTGCGGCAGCCGAAGTAGATGGCGATAGAGGCGATCAGGGAAAGGCAAGCGACGGCGAATCCCATGTTGTACGCGCTGGAAAGATGGTCGATATAGTACTGGCTGAAACCGGCGAGGTCCATCGAGGCGATGGAAGCGTCCGGCATCTGGCTGGCGAGGGAGGTGAGCTTCTCCGTGTTCTCGGGCGTGATGGTCCCGCCGAGGAACTGGTGGGCCAGGGCGGGGATGTCGGCCTTGTAGATGAGGCCGGCCTTGCCCAGGAAGCGGTTGGTGATGGCCGTGGCGGCGGCGGGGGCGAACATCGCGCCGATGTTGATGGCCATATAGAACAGCGAGAAGGCGGAATCGCGCTTGGCGGAATACTTCGGGTCGTCGTAGAGATTGCCCACGAGGACCTGGAGGTTACCCTTGAACAGGCCGGTGCCGACGGCGATGAGGGCGAGCGCGCCGATCATCAGGGCGACGCCCAGGCCGTTGGCCGCGGTCGGGATCGAGAGGCAGAGGTAACCGGCGAACATGACGGCGATACCGGTCACGACGCATTTGCCGTAGCCGATCTTGTCGGCCAGCCAGCCACCGACCACCGGCATGAAATAGACGGCGGCGAGGAAGATGGAATAGACCTGGCTGGCTGCGGCGCCGCCCCAGCCGAACTTGGCCTGGAGGAAGAGCATGAAGATGGCCAGCATCGTGTAGTAGCCGAACCGTTCTCCGGTGTTGGCCAGAGCCAGCGCATAAAGTCCTTTGTGTTGACCTTTGAACATATCAGATAGTGTTGTTAAAGAATTATCGGGTCGATTGGCACAAATATAACAATCTTTTTCCATAAAAATGGTATCTTTGTAAAGGTTTATGGAAAGCAAACGCTCTTTCGGCATCCGCCTCGTGGAAGGACTCATGCGCCTGCTGGCGTGGCTTCCGCTCGGTTTTCACTACGCTTGCGCCCGCTTCCTCTCGTGGTTGGTGGGTGATGTCTTCCGTTATCGCCGCGACGTGGTGACGGCGAACCTCGCACGCAGTTTCCCCGACCGGGACTACGACTTCCTGAAGGCCGTGACCAAGGGCTTCTACCGCCACTTCGGGGAGATGCTCGCGGAGGCCGTCTGGTTCTGCGGGAAGCGGGGTGAAAAGGGCCGTAAGGAACTCATCGAAAGCAACATCTGCGAGATTACGAACAGCGACGAGTTCAACGCTTTCTACGACCGGTCCTCCTCGGTGATGCTCCTGAATTCCCACGCCGGGAACTGGGAACTGATGGGCGGGGTGGCCCAGTACGACCGCAGCGCGCCCGGCGTCCGGCACTGGGACTGGCCCGAGGTGGTGGTGATCTACCGGGCCCTCGCGAGCAAGTTCTGGGACCGGGTGATGGGCGACGGCCGCTGCGCTCCCGTCTCGGACCGCGACTACGAAGGATACGTGGAAGGCGGGTCGATCCTCCGCTACGCCGTTTCCCATCGGCACGAAAAGAAACTCTATATCTTCAATACCGACCAGTTCCCTTACCATGCCGTCCAGCATTATGACGTGGGGACCTTCATGAACCAGCGTACCGAAGCGATGGGCGGTGCCGCCATCCTCGCCTGCAAACTGGGCATGTCGGTGGCCTATATCCGCTGGTACCAGGAAAAGCCGGGGAATTACCGGATGACGTTCGTCCCCCTCTGCGAGAATGCCGCGGAGACGACGCCGGAAGACCTTATGAAACTGTTTTACAAGCATCTGGAGGAAGACATCGAGGCCCAGCCTTCCCTGTACCTCTGGACCCATAAAAGATGGAGAAAACCCCAATGAACCTCAAATCCTTCGCCCTCGTCGGCCTCCTTGCGGCCGTCCCCGCCCTCCTGCAGGCGCAGACCGTGACCTACAGCCTTCCCCGTACCACCATCGTCGTGGAGGTGGATGCCGTCCAGGAGACCTTCTATGCCGGCCCCTATGCCCGGTTCGCCTCGAAATACCTCGGCATCGACGTCGAGCAGCATGACGCCACCCGGGTGGCCCTGCAGGAAATCCGCATCCTCTCCCGGTTGGAGGCCGATCCCGCCGCCCGCTACTCCGTGGACATCCGGGGCGGCGAGGACCGCTTCATGGCCCTTTCCTCCCAGGGGCTCGTCTCCTTCCAGGACAAGGTCGAGGCCGGCGACTATGTCTGGCGGTTCGACCCGCAGGCCCGCTACGACTTCGCCTCGGAGCGTGTCACTGCACCCACCAGGACCGAACTTCGGACCGTCTGGAAGGAGGTCCAGACCGATACCGCCATGGTCCAGGTTCCCGTGGAAGAGTCCTACGAAGTGGAGAAAACCCTGGAGATGAAGGCCCAGGAGGCCGCGAAGATGGTCCTCAAGGCCCGTGAGGAGCGGTTCAACATCACCATCGGCAATACGGACGCCACCTACAGCGGCGAAGCCCTCGGGGCCGCCATCAAGGAACTGGAACGGGTAGAGAAAGAATACCTGCGCCTGTTCGTCGGCCGGACGCTTCGCCGTCCCCTCAAGGAGTCCTTCGACATCATCCCGCAGCCGGGCACCAAGAAATACCTGGCTTTCCGCCTGTCCGATGCCGACGGCATCGTCACGGAAGGGTCGGCCATGCCGTACTATCTCGAGGTCACGCCCGAATCCGTCGTGGAGGGCGGCGGAGCCCGGGATGCCAAGAATGCGGTCCGTTACCGGATTCCGGCGCCGTGCCTGGTGACGCTTACCGCCGACGGCCATGCCCTCGCGAAAGCCCGCATCCCGGTGTTCCAGTTGGGCGCCGAGAGCACCGCACCCCTGAAATAACACATAACACTACATATTATGAGCACTATCAAAGACCTGCAGCCCCAGGTAGTATGGGGCAACTTCTATGGATTGACCCAGGTTCCCCGTCCTTCCAAGCACGAGGAAAAAGTCATCGAATATCTCCTGAACTGGGGAAAGGAGCACGGTGTGGACGTCATGAAGGACGAAACCGGCAACGTGATTTTCCGCAAGCCCGCCACCCCGGGCTATGAGAACCGCCGCGGGGTGATCCTCCAGGGCCACATGGACATGGTCCCGCAGAAGACTTCCGATTCCGCCCACGATTTCCTGACGGACCCGATCTCCGCCTATGTGGACGGCGAGTGGGTCACGGCCGACCGCACCACCCTTGGCGCCGACAACGGCATCGGCGTGGCGATGGGCCTTGCCGTCCTGGAGGACCCGTCCGTGGAACACGGTCCCGTCGAGGTCCTGGTGACCTATGACGAGGAAACCGGGATGACCGGCGCCAACGCCCTGAAGCCGGGCGTGCTGAAAGGCGACATCCTCATCAACCTCGATTCCGAGGAGGAAGGCGAACTGTGCGTGGGCTGCGCCGGCGGCCTGGACGTCGCGGCCGAGTTCAAGTACCGCAAATATGCCACCAAGCCCGGTTACAAGGGCCTGACCATCGAGGTCAAGGGCCTCCAGGGCGGCCATTCCGGCATGGACATCTCCCTGTACCGGGCCAATGCCAACAAGGTCCTCGCCCGCATCCTCCTCCCGCTCATCGAGGTCTTCGGCGTGCAGGTCGTGAATTTCACCGGCGGATCGCTGCGCAACGCCATCCCGTTCGAGGGTATCGCCGAAGTGGTCGTTCCGTCCGAGAACCTGGAGTCCGTGAAGAAACTCATCGGCAACATCTTCGACGAGGTGAAGGCCGAGTTCGGCGAGAGCGACCCGGGCGCCGTCCTGTATGTGAAGGATGTGCCCGCCGCACCCAAGTACATCCAGGGCAGCGTGATGCTCCGGTTCGTGAAGGCCCTCATCGCCTGCCCGTCCGGCGTCATCCGTATGAGCCGCACCATGGAAGGCCTCACCGAGACCTCCATCAACATGGCCATCGTCCGGACCGAGAAGGGGAAGGCGAGCGTCCATTCCCTGATGCGCAGCGCCGTGGATTCCTCCAAGGCCTGGCTTGCCCAGCGCGTCCGCTGCATCTTCGAACTCGCCGGTGCCGACGAGATCGAGTTCAAGGGCGGCTACAGCGGCTGGACCCCGAAACTGGACACCCCGATGAACAAGGTCATGATGGAGCAGTACCAGAAGGTGTACGGCAAGCCGATGAAGGTCATGGCCACCCACGGCGGTCTCGAGTGTGCCCTCCTCGGTGCCAAGTACCCGAACTGGGAAATGGTTTCCGTGGGCCCGACCATCAAGTACCCGCACTCCCCGGATGAGCGTGTGAACATCGCCTCCGTGGCCCGTACCTGGGAGTACCTGAAGGCCGTCCTGAAGAACGTTCCGGAGAAATAGCGCTGCTCCCGTTTCACGCATATGAGAAAACGCTCCCGGTAGCCGAGGTTGCCGGGAGCGTTTGTCATGCCCTCGCCGAACGCGGCGGGGTGGTCGTGACCGCGCCGCCCGGGGCGGGTAAGTCCACGCTGCTGCCGCTGGAGATCCTGGAAAGGGTCGAGGGCAAAGTGCTGATGCTGGAGCCCCGGCGGGTGGCCGCCCGGCAGATTGCCGAACGGATGGCATCTATGCTCGGGGAACCGGTGGGGAAGACTGTGGGGTACCGGATGCGGTTCGAGCATTGCGTGGGGGCGTCGACCCGGATCGAGGTGATGACCGAAGGGGTCCTGGTGCGTCGGCTGACGGACGATCCGGGCCTGGAGGGCGTTTCCGTCGTGATCTTCGACGAATTCCACGAAAGGAGCCTGACGACCGATGTCGCGCTGGCCCTGGTCCGGGAGGCGCGGGAAGTGCTGCGGCCGGACCTGAAACTGGTACTCATGTCGGCGACCATCGACGCGACTTTCCTGTGCCGGGAACTGGACCTTCCGCTGGTGGAAAGCCATGGGAAAATGTTCCCGGTGGAGGTGCTCCGCGGGGCCGATGCCACCCCGGAAAACGCCGCCGAAACCGTTGCCAAGGCAGTCCGGGAGGCGCATAAGGCGTATGAGGGCGACATTCTCGCCTTCCTTCCGGGCGAGGCCGATATCCGCCGCTGCGCGCAGTTGCTGGGCTCTTTTTTGGGCTTGACGGCCGTGTGTCCGCTGTACGGGATGCTGTCCCCGGCGGAGCAGCGCCGGGCCATCGCGCCCAGCGTGCCGGGAGAGCGGAAAGTCGTGCTGGCTACGCCCATCGCTGAAACTTCCCTGACGATCGAAGGCGTCCGGGTCGTCGTGGACAGCGGCCTCTGCCGGAAACCGGTATATGACCAGCAGCGCGGGCTGAGCCGGCTGGAAACGGTGCGGATCAGCCGCGACATGGCGGACCAGCGGACGGGCCGCGCCGGCCGTGTGGCTCCGGGCGTGTGCATCCGGCTGTGGAATCCCGGCATCGAGCAGCAGATGGCCCCGCTGCGGGTTCCGGAGATCCTGGAGGCGGACCTGGCGCCTACGGTGCTGGACATCGCCGCCTGGGGAGAATCCCGTCCGGAACGGCTTTCGTGGCTGACTCCGCCGCCTGCCTATTCCTTGCAGCAGGCCCGGCAGTTGCTGCTCTCCCTGGATGCGGTGGATGCCGATGGCCGGCTCACACCGCATGGGCGGAAACTCTCCGCCCTTCCTTGCCATCCTCGTATCGCGCAGATGCTGGTGCGGGCGGAAACGCCTGCCCTGAAGGCCCTTGCGGCCGATATCGCCGCTTTGCTGGAAGAAAAGGACCCGCTCGCGCAGGAGACGGCGGAAACGGGGATCGACCTGCGGCTGAGGGCCCTCCGGGAAGCCCGGCGCACCCATCGCGAGGGCCGATGGAGCCGCATCCTCCGGATTGCGGAACAGTACCGGCGGATGGTCCGGGTGGAACAGGACGACGGTGACGTGGACCCTTACGAAGCCGGTTCCCTGCTTTCCGCCGCCTATCCGGAACGAATCGCCAAGGCCTGGAAGGAAGGCCGGGGCCGTTTCCAACTCGCGACCGGCGACATCGCCGCCCTGGACCCGTCCGATGCCTGGTCTTCCTGTGACTACCTGGCGGTAGGCGCGCTGCATGCAGCGCCGGGCAGTCTCGGCCGCATTTTCCTGTCTGCACCCTTGTCGGAGGCCGATTTGCAGGTCATGGCCCGGTCGCGGGATGTCGTGGGCTGGGACAGTAGGCAGGGGAGTGTCACCGCCCGCCGGGAACTGCGCCTCGGGCAGATCCTCCTGTCGTCCCGGCCTATCTCCGACGTCCCCCGGGAAACGGTCGTCCGGATCCTCTGCGAGGCTGCCCGGAAGGACGGACTGTCCATGCTCGACTTTTCCGAGGACGTGCAGAACCTCCAGCGCCGGGTCGCGGCCGTCGCCGCCTGGCGTCCGGAACTGGAACTTCCGGACCTGTCCACGCAGGCGGTCCTGGACCGGGCTCCGGAGTGGCTGCCGCTGTATATCGGCAAGGCCACGACGGCCGCTGAACTCCGGAAGATCGACTTGGAATCGGCCCTGTGGGGCCTCCTGACCTATCCCCAGCAGCAGACGGTGGACCGCCTGGCCCCCTCCCATATCACTGTTCCCACCGGCAGCCGCATCCGCGTCGAATACCGCCAGGGGGCCGATGCGCCCGTCGTCCGGGTCCGGCTGCAGGAATGCTTCGGCCTGCAGGACACGCCCCGGGTCGATGACGGCCGCCGCCCCGTCCTGATGGAACTGCTTTCGCCCGGCTTCAAGCCCGTCCAGCTCACCTCCGACCTCCGCAGTTTCTGGGAAAACACCTACTTCGAGGTCCGGAAGGAACTCCGTCGCCGCTATCCCAAGCACGCCTGGCCCGACAATCCCCTCGAGGCCGATCCGGTGCGCGGTCGCGCCCGCAAAGACTGATTCCTCCTCATTGCATTTCTCGCTGATTTTCCGTATTTAATATTGAATATACTCCATCAGTTTCGATATTGGGGCCCTCTTACGGACCCCTTTTTCTTTTGGAATCGTGAAAAGTTAAAGACGGCCAATCTGGCCTGGATGCGGTAGGAGAGGGGTTGACGGTCTTTATCCGTCGGTTGAGGAAGGGATAAAGACGGGGGATGGACCTTGGAGGGCGTTCCAGGGTTGATGGGGCGTCTTTCAGTATTCACGGGCGGGTGGGGGATGGCGCAGGTCACGTTTTTTCCTGGCGCAGGTGATGGGGCCCGGTGGCGCAGGTGTGATTTCCGGGTGGGGGAATGGCAACCATGGGCCAAGGGAAAGGACAACCGCAGGCCGGGGGGATAACAATCACAAGCCGGGGGAGTAAGGACGACCATGGCCAGGGGAGGGACGTCTCTGACAAGTAGCGGCTTATTTTCAACCAGTTGTTGGAATTTCCGGAGAAAATGAGTATCTTTGCAGTCCTTTTTGGGCCCAAAGCGACCTGGAAAGGACTTAAGTATTTATTAAACAATTAATTAACAAACAATGGTTAACCAGTACGAAACCGTTTTCATTGCTACTCCCGTTTTGTCTGAGGCCCAGATGAAGGAAGCGGTTGCCAAGTACACCCAACTCATCCGCGAAAATGGCGGTGAGGTCGTGTACGAAGAGGATTGGGGCCTGCGTCAGCTCGCTTATCCGATCCAGCACAAGACCACAGGTTTTTATTACCTGATCGAGTTCAAGGCCGACTCGCAGTTTGTCGCCACCCTCGAGACCCAGTATCACCGTGACGAGCGCATCATCCGCTTCCTGACCGTCGCCCTGGACAAGGACGCCGCCGCCTATGCCGAGAAGCGCCGCGCCAACAAGGCTGCCAAGGCTGCTGCCGCCGCCGAGGCTCCCAAGACCGAAGAGTAATCAAAGGAGGAACTTATCATGGCAAACGAAAACAGCGAAATCCGTTATCTCAACCCCCCGACCGTGGAGGTTCGCAAGAAGAAGTACTGCCGCTTCAAGAAGGCCGGCATCAAGTACGTCGATTACAAGGACCCCGAGTTCCTCAAGAAGTTCCTCAACGAGCAGGGTAAGATCCTTCCCCGCCGTATCACCGGTACTTCCCTGAAGTTCCAGCGCAAGGTCGCCCAGGCTATCAAGCGGGCCCGTTCCCTGGCTCTTCTCCCGTATGTCACTGACCTTCTTAAATAATCTGCCTTATGGAAATTCTGCTCAAGAAAGATGTGGCCAATCTCGGCTACGCTGGTGAGATCGTCAAGGTCAAGGCCGGTTATGCAATGAACTATCTGGTGCCGCAGGGCTTCGCCACCGTGGCCACCGAGTCCGTCAAGAAGCAGCACGCGGAGACCCTCCGTCAGCGCGCTCACAAGGAGGCCAAGCTCGTCGCCGACGCCGAGGCCCTCGCCGCTACCATCAACGCCCAGGTCATCGAGGTTGCCGCCAAGGTGGGTGAGACCGGTAAACTTTACGGTTCCGTCACCACCGAGCAGCTTGCTGCCGCCCTCGCCGCCAAGGGTCTGAACATCGAGAAGAAGGACATCACCATCCTCGCCGAAGAGGTGAAGGAACTGGGTGAGTACGAGGCCGCCGTGAAACTCTACAAGGGTATCAAGGGCACCTTCAAGTTCAACGTGGTCGCCGAATAATCCCTTGCATCGTTCTTTCGGCTCAAGTTGCTGAACGAACGATCCTTACAAGTTAAATGAGGCTTGGACAAAAAAGTCCAGGCCTCATTTATTTGTCTGATACTCAGCGCGTTGATATGCAAGGGCCCGGGAAGGCCGGAAACCTTGACGGAACGGGGGCCGGTGCGTACCTTTGCATCGACACCTCCCGTACCGAAACCGGTCGGCACGTCCGGGCCCGTCTGCCGCGTGAAGGGTGTCGGAAAAGCGGCCTTGTCCCATGCGCAGGACAAGGCCGCTTTTTCCGTAGCGGAAGGAAAACCTACTGTTTCTTCCAGTATTCCTCGATTTCCTCCAGCGTCTTGCCGGTGGTCTCCGGAATGTGCCGCCACATGATCCACAGGTAGGGCAGGCACATGAAGGCGAACAGGAAGAAGGTGCCGGCCGGGGTCAGGTTCTGGAGCATCCAGGGCGTCAACTGGCCGATAAGGTAGGTGCCCACCCAGAGGGCCAGGCCGGCGATGGACATCGCGAGGCCGCGCACGCGGTTTGGGTACATCTCGCTCAGGAGCACGAACACGACGGCGCTGATGGAGATGGCCGTGCAGAAGACATAGAGCAGGAAGAAGGTGAGCAGGAACCCGGTTCCGAGTCCCAGTTGCGGGCCCCAGGCGAAATAGGTGCCGATGGCCACGAGGCACAGGATCATGCCACCCACGCCCCACCAGACCAGTTGCTTGCGTCCCACCTTGTCGATGATCAGGAGCGCGATGACCGTGGTGACCATGTTCACGACACCCACGAGGACCGTGGAGAACATGGACCCTTCGCTGGAGAGGCCGGCGTCCTGGAAGATCTCGGGACCGTAGTACAGGACGGCGTTCACGCCCATGAACTGGCCCAGGATGGCGATGGCGCTGCCTACGAGCACGGCTTTCAGGATACCCGGCTCACGCAGGGCCTTCCACTCTTCGCTGTTGTCCTTGCGCTCTCCGCGGACGGCGAGCCAGCGCGGACTCTCCGGGATGAAGAAGATGAGGACGAGGAACAGCAGGTCCGGAATGGTTTCCAGGCCCAGCATGCCGCGCCAGTATTCGTTGTTGAACATCCGGGTGCCCAGGTCCGGGGCCGTGGATGCAGTGTCAGCGCCCTTGAGGACCAGGTAGTTCATCAGGTAGGCGAGGAGGAAGCCGATGGTCACGGCGAGCTGGTAGAGCGAGACCATCGTGCCGCGTTTTTCCGCGGGGGAGACCTCGGAGATATAGACCGGGGAGACGATGGATACGACGCCGATGCCGAATCCGCCGATGATGCGGTAGATCACCAGCTGCGTGAAATCCGCGCACACGGCGCAGCCGATGGCGGAGATGCTGAACATCAGGGCGGAGATGAGCATGGTCTTCTTCCGGCCCAGGAAGTCGCTGAGCATGCCGGCGACCGAAACGCCCAGGATGGAGCCGATGAGGGCGCAGCCCACATACCAGCCCTTGGACATTTCCGTCAGGGCGAACTGGTCGGCCACGATGCGGGTGGTGCCGGAGATGACGGCCGTGTCGTAACCGAAGAGAATGCCGCCGAGGGCGGCTACACAGGCGATAAACAGGACGTTTCCCGTTGTTTGGTTGGTTTTCATAAACAGGTATTAGATTTCTCGACTTCGCTCGAAATGACAAGTAGGAATCTCGAAATGACAGATTATAGTCCGAAGTATTCCTTGTAACGGTCATAGAGGTGGCCGGCCTGGAGGTAGGCGCTCTGCGGGCTCATGAAGTGGCTGAATTCGAAGGTGATGGCCTTGTCGTAGCCGCAGCGTTTGGCCGCTTCCAGTTTCAGGCGCAATTTGTCGAACTTGATGGGCAGGAAGTGGATGGGCATGTCGCGGTCGAAACTTTCGGCGTTGGTCCAGCACTGCATGCCGTATTTGTCGGCCAGCTTCTTGTTCACGCTGAAGAAGGCGTCCAGTTCGTCGTAGTCGATATGGCCGTCCTGGAAGGCGCAGGCATCGACATAATCGTGGATGCCGTCGAAAATCTCGTTCCATTCCTTCTCGTGCTGGGCGACGGAGACGGCCTCGTCGTTGGTCATCTTGCCGGTTCCCATCACGGCTTTCTTGCCGTCGATCCAGGGGGAGATGAAGGTCGGAAGGCCGTCGCTCACTTCCTTGCACTGGCGGCCCATGGTGCGGAAACTCTCGATGGCACCCTTGGTGGCCCGGGAAATCTCGCCGGAGATGTACCAGCCGCCGAAGCTCTTGTACTTGGAGCCGTAGCGCTCCCAGACTTCGTCGATCACGTACTTGTTGGCCTCCACCTCGTAGCTCATGTCGCCGGTGTCCCAGTACTTTCCGCTGTCGTACAGGCCCAGCATGAATTTCATGTCATACTTCTGCGCTAGGCGGCAGAACATGTCGATGAGGTCCACCGAAGGCATGTAGCAGCCCTTCCCCAGCAGATAGGGGGAAGGATAGGTGATGAACTTGCGGTAGCCGCAGCGGATGTCGATGACCGTGTCGATGCCGATGGCCTTCATGTAGCGGAAGTCCCGGTCCCATTCGCGTTCGCCCCAGTTCTGGTGCGGGATGTCGTGGGAAATCTCGTCCAGGAATGTGCCGGTGATGGGAAGGCCGGCGGCTTTCGGGACAATGAGGTTGCTGCTTACGGAAGGGTCGGGAGCAATGCCGTAAGGGTCTGTTTCTGAAACTGTTTTACAACCGGTCATGAGGGCGGGGGCCGCAACGGCCGCCGCCGTTGCGGCTGCTGTTTTTTTTAGGAATTCGCGTCGGTTCTCCATGAGAAATTAGTTTAGCGATGCCAAAATTAATAAAATTGTTCAAAAATTCATCGCGTTTACGCCAATAATCGTTATATTTGAACTCGTAATTTTAATACAAACAACTGTATTGCCCATGAAAACTTCTTTTGAACCAAGGCGTTGCAGCTATCTGCCCCTGCTGCTTTCCTGCCTGGTGTTTTTGTTTTCCACCCTGTTGCCGGTATGGGCCCAGAACCCGCTCCGCGGAAAGGTGACCGACCCTTCGGGCGCACCGCTTTCCGGCGTGACGGTTCTGGTGAAGGGCACCACCAACGGCACATTGACAGGACCCGACGGCACCTATTCCCTGCGTGCCCCTGCGGGCAGCACCATCGAATTTTCCTGCCTGGGCCTGACCACCCGGGAACGGGAGTTCGACGGTCATTCGGCCATCAACGTCATCCTGGAGGAGGATACCCTGTTCCTGGAGGATGTCGTCGTAGTCGGCTACGGTACGGCCAGGAAGGAAACCCTGACGGCGGCCGTGTCGGCCATCAAGGGCGACGAACTCCTGAAAGCGCCGGCGACCAATGTCTCCCAGGTGCTGGCCGGTAAACTTTCCGGTGTCTCCTCCGTGCAGGAGTCCGGTGAACCGGGTCTGGACCAGGCCTCTCTCCGCATCCGTGGTTCCGTTTACGGTGTATCCTATGTCGTGGACGGCTTCCCGGTGGACAATATCAATGACATCGACCCTGCCGACATCGAAAGCGTCTCCGTCCTGAAGGACGGTGCTTCCGCTGCGGTGTACGGCCTCAAGGCAGCCGGCGGCGTGATCATCATCACGACCAAGAAGGGCAACCGGGGCGATGTCCATATCACCTACAACGCTTCCGTGGGTGCTTCCATGAATGCCAATTTCCCGCAGTTCATGGATGGCCCCCAGTTCGCCTATTATTACAATACGGCCCAGATGATGGACCAGATGGCGAACGGCGCCATCGCATCGGCCAGCGAATACGTCCCTTATTTCTCCAAGGAGAATGTGGCGGCCATGACCAACGGCGATCCCTCCGACGGCTGGGACAATGTCAACTACATCCAGAAGATCTTCGGTACCGGCATCACCCAGAAGCACAATGTGACGGTGCAGGGCGGAAATGAGAGGGTGCGTTACTTCGTGGGTGCGGGTTACATGGACCAGAGCGGTAACATCGAGGGATATGACTATACCCGTTATAACCTCCGTGCCAATATTGAATCCAAGATCGGGAAGAACCTTACTTTTATGGCCGGACTCAGCGGTGTTGTCGGAAAACGCACCACGCCGCGTTTTGCTTCCGGAGGTTCCGACAGCGTCAACAACGGCGAGACATCCTTTTTCTCCATCGCACATCAGGCCATCGGTATGGCCCCTTATCTTCCGGAGAAGATGGGAGACTACTACACCGGTGTGATGCTCACCAACCGCTATTATCCTTACAGCCCGCTGGCCGCCCTCTATGAGTCCGGCCACAAGAGTACGAAGAGCCTCAGCACCCAGGCCAACGTATCCCTGGCATGGGATATTCCCTGGATCAAGGGGCTGCAACTGAAAGCCGGCGGTTCTTATGACAATTCCAATTCTTACAGCAAGAACCTGGATACCCCGTACTACACGGTGGTTCCGATCCGCTCCGCCGATGGGAACTGGACGTGGAGCGGTCCGCAGGTGGACGTGAACGGACAGGCGGACGGAATCAAACTCGGAGAAGGAACCGTGTATTCCGAATCCTTGACCGGTCAGGTGAGCCTCTCCTATGCCAACTCCTTCGGCAAGCACAACGTGGAGGGACTCGTCCTCGCAGAACTGCGTGACTATGAGACCAATAATTTGAGCGCATACGTGAAGGACCTTCCGTTCGCCCTCCTTCCGGAACTGAACAACGGAACACCTACTTCCAGCCCGGTGGCCGGCTCCAGCAATGCCTCCCGCAGTGCCGGTTACGTGGGCCGTATCCGCTACAACTACGCTGAAAAGTATCTGGCTGAATTTACGGGCCGCGTGGACGGATCCTACAAGTTCGCCGGCATGACGAAGACCCGCTGGGGCTTCTTCCCTTCCGCTTCCCTGGGATGGAGGATCTCGGAGGAAGATTTCCTGAAGGGATCTTCCGTGCTGGATGACCTGAAACTGCGTGCCAGCGTCGGTCTCCTGGGAAGCGACAATGTGAGCGCTTTCATGTTCCTGAGCCAGTATGCCGAGGGCGGCAAGGTCGTGTACAACGGGACCGGCGCCGTGCCTTCCTATTACACCAACGGCATTCCCAACCGTGAACTCACCTGGGAAAAGACCCTTTCCTATAACTTGGGAACCGATTTCACCCTGTGGGGTGGACTCCTGGGCGGTGAAATCGATCTCTTCTACAATTACACCTACGATATCCTTACGGGCAACAGCGGCGGAAAGCCTTCTTCCATGGGCGGTTACTATCCTTCCTATGTGAATAAGAATGCCATCGACGCCAAGGGTATCGACATCCTGATCACCCATAAGAACCGTTTCGAACTGGGCGGCAAGCCTTTCTTCTACGAGATGGGCGCTACCCTGACCTATTCCAAGACCCGTTGGCTGGTCTATCAGGATCAGCCCAATATCCCTGAATGGCAAAAGGTTACCGGAACGACCTACGGCGCCCATTGGGGCTGGTTGGCCGAGGGCCTGTACCGTTCGGAGGACGAGATCGACAAGTCCGCCTGGTACGGCACCCGTCCCAATGTGGGCGATATCAAGTACACCGACTTGAACGGTGACGGCAAGATCGACTGGAACGACCGCGGTATTTTCGGAAAGAGCAACCGACCGGAACTTACCTTCGGCCTGAACGTGAACATGGGCTGGAACGGTTTCGACATGAACCTCCAGTTCACCGGCGGCGCCCTCTTCCATGTATCCATGACCGGTACATACGGCAACGGTTATGACGACAACACCATCTGGACCCAGACATTCAAGGAGGGAGCGAACTCTCCGCTGTTCCTGGTGGAAGGAGCGTACAGCATCTACAATCCGGAGGGCGTCTGGCCCCGTCTCACCCTTGCCACGACCGGCCATGGCGGAGACAATGGCCTGGCATCCAGTTTCTGGTGGAAAGACGGGAAATACGTCCGCCTCAAAACCGCCCAACTGGGATATACCCTTCCCAAGAACTTCACGCACCGTTTCGGCGTGGAAGGACTGCGGTTCTTCGTCGAGGGTAACAACCTCTTTACGATCGACGGTCTTCCGGAGGGTGTCGACCCTGAATCCCCCGGCGTGAACAACGGTTATTATCCGCAGCAGCGCAACCTCATGGGCGGCATTACATTAACCTTCTAAACAGACAGCATCATGAAAAAGATCATACTTCTTGCCTCTGCCGTGGCGATGCTTTCTGCCACCGCCTGCAACAAACTTCTGGACCTGACCCCGCGGGACAGCATTTCCGACAAGGTCATGTGGGCCGATGTGAGTTCGGCCGAGTATGCCGTCAATTCCGTGTACAGTTACATTTACGACATCTATGTCACCTATCCTTGTGTGGCCGGCATGACGGATGCCCTGACGGACCAGATCAAGTACGGATCCTACCTGTATAACAGCATGTGCTTCATCCCGAGTGAGATCGCCTATGGCGGATCCACCCTGACAGCCAATTATGTGGATGTGTACATGGGTGCGTGGGGCTCCCTGTACGGGGCGCTGCGCCGTACCAATGAAGCCATCTATAACCTCCATACCCTGGGCACCAACCTCTCCGAGGCCGACCGGACCCGCCTGGAAGCGGAACTGCGCCTCGTCCGCGGTTGGCTGTACTTTGAACTGGTCAAGCGGTACAAGGAGATTATCATTTACGACGAAGACCTGACCGCCATCGTCAAGGACAAGGCCGTTTCTCCCGAGGCTGACGGCTGGAAAGCCGTGAAGGATGACCTCGCTTTCGCGGAGCAGAACCTTCCCGAGAAGGCCAATGCCCGCGGCCGCCTGGACAAGGGAGCCGCCTATGCCTTGGCGACCCGTGCCCTTCTCTATGCCAAGGATTATGCAGGGGTGATTGCCGCGGCAGATGCCGTCAAGTCCCTGGGCTACAGCCTGGAAAGCGACTATGCCAGCGTTTTTGCCGGCGGAGGGACGGAGAGCATTCTCCAATACAATTTCTCCTATGCCGACAATGTGATGCAGTCCTTCGACTTCTATTACAGCCCCGGTGGAGATTTTGCCCGCGTCGGCCAGCAGGGCGGCGCTTATGCCACTCCTACGCAGGAAATGGTGGAAAGTTATGAACTGGCCACCGGCGGATTCCCGGATTGGTCTCCCTGGCACGGTACGACGACGGAAACGCCTCCGTACAAGTTGCTGGAGCCTCGTTTCCAGGCCAGTATCCTCTATAACGGTGCCACCTGGAAAGGACGCACCATCGAACCCTACGTGGGCGGACTGGACGGCTGGGCCGAGTGGCGGAAGGAAACCCAGCCCCTGGGACGCACTACAACCGGCTATTACCTTCGCAAGGGAGTGGATGAGAACCACGATTTCGCGGATCGGGATGCGACGAAGGGCATCCGGCCAGCCGTTATCCTCCGTTATGGTGAAGTCCTTCTGAACAAGGCAGAAGCCTGCTATCGGAACAATGACGCCGCTGGCGCCAATGCCGCCGTGAAGGAGATCCGCAGCCGTGTAGGCCTTCCCTATACCGACCTCTCCGGAGATGATCTCTGGGCGGCCATCCGTCAGGAGCGCCGTGTTGAACTGGCTTTCGAAGGACTCTGGTACTGGGATCTGCGCCGCTGGGAAGATTCGGCCAAGCCTTATCCTGCGGGACTGAACGGATATCAGGTGCATGGCCTGCGCATAGCCCCCGGCGCGGTATCCGGCCAATTTGAATACTCTTATGTTTCGGTAGACGATAAGGACCGCAACTTCCCGCAGAAGATGTACCGTTTCCCGATGCCGTCTTCCGAACTCAACAGCAATGCCCTCGTGGAACAATATGCCGAATGGAAATAGCCTTATGAAAAAATTCCTTATCATATTGTCTCTGGCGTTGGCGGCATCAGCCTGCCATCAGCCCGAATATGTGCTGCCCACCGCAGAAAGGCAGGGTATCACATCCCTGACGGCCTATTTCACTTTCGGTCCTTTCGTGGACCAGGAAATGGCCAAGTTGGATATCTCGGATCCGGAAGCGACGCGCTTCGTGATTCCTGTCCCGTTCTATTACCCGGAAACGTCCGATGACGAGACGGAAATCTATATGATCAAGGCACGCGTACAAGCCGAACTGCAGCCCAACTGCAAAATCGAGCCCGGCCTCAATGTCCTGGATCTGACGGAAGAGAATCATTTTACCTATACTGACGCTTCCGGGAAATCCCGGAACATTGTCATCACCGGCGAGCGGGTACATTCCTCCAAGGCCCAGCTGCTGACGTTTGACATCGTCGATCCGCCGATCAGCGGCCTCATTGACGAGGAACAGCACAAGGTGTCCCTAGTGAGTGCGGACGATCTCTCTGCCGCAGTGGCTACCGCTTCCTGCTCTGCGCATGCGACCATCACCCCGGACCTCTCCGAGCCGCATGACTACAACAACGGGTTCAAGGTGACGGTCATTGCCGCAAACGGCGTGGACAAGACGGAATACACGGTGGTGAAGGAGGTACCTGAGAAGATCGATTACGGTTTCAATACTTCCAGCCTCAAGCAGCTCTTCAACATGGATCCGGTGTCCAACCTGGGCATGCCGGCCTACACGGAACTGGTCTATCCTACCCTTGCCGTTTCCGGTAACAACCTGGTCATCTGCATGGGAGATGGCTCCGCCCCTGTCTATGTCAATAAACTGACGGGTGTAAAACTGGGGACTATCGCCCTCGGCAGCGCCCCTGCGGCGGGTATCACCTCCGATGAAGTGGGCAATATCCTCCTGAGCAACCATGTGGACGGCGGTGGGGAATTCTCCCTCTGGGTCACTTCTTCCGTGACGGAAGAGCCGGTGCTGTTCCATACGTTTACCAATACGACAGACCTGCCGATGGGCCGGAAGATACGTGTTATCGGAGACGTGAAGTCCGAGGCGCAGATCGTGGCCACGCTGGAGGGTATTGACGGTGTCACCACATCCAGCAAGTTCTGGGTACTGAAAGTTGAAGGTGGCAAGGTCGTTTCCGCCGAGGTGAAAGATGTCGCCGGCACCGGGCTTGCCTGGGGCAGCGCTCCGGTCAACGGTACCGCCATCTGCGGTGCATCCGTGAATCCGGCCGACGGCTGGTTCGGCGCCGCTTATGACGCCAACGTGATCCACTGGCTCAAGGCCGACGGAACCGACGGCGCTACCGCCGGTACGTCCGATGGCAACAGCTGGGGCTGGAACTGCAACAACTTCGACAGCAAGCGTTTCAATAATGCCAATTATCTGACGATGTTCGTCGTGAGTCACTTCCCGGCCTGGGGCATCGGCCCTCGCCTGTACCTGTACGACGTGACCAACCCTGCCTCCCTGAGCGGTGACTTCGGGGACACGGGTGCCCTGGTGATGTCCAACACCTCCATCGGCTGGTTCCAGACGGGCTCCTATGCCATCGCCAGCGGTGACGTGGTACTGGCTCCTTCTGCTGACGGATTTATGCTGTACGTATACTACTACGACCATAACTCCCAGGTACTGGGCGGCTATTCCGCAGACTGTATCAAGCGATGAAACGTCTGTTGATCCTTCTGTCCGCCACGCTGCTCGGGTGCGGGTGTTCCTCCAAGGAAACGCCCGTTCCCGAGTGGCCGTGGACGGAACCGGCGACTCCGGAGGAACCGCAGCCTGCGGCCGATCCCAATCCGGGACTTCCGGAGAAGGGGTGGACCAATGTGTCCGCCTCCTATTCCGGTCTGCCGGACGGGATCCAGTTGTACAAGAGCCCGGGTACCCTTCAGGGAGTGAAGGCCGTCGCCTACGTCGCGGTAGCCAACCTTATGGCGGTTACCTGGGACGTGTGGAGCATCGATGACCCCCGGACGGAAGGAACCTCCGAGGCGCTCAAAACGCCCGCTGAAGTATTTGAAGCCACCAAGGCTCCCGTCGTGATGAATGGCGGCTACTTCTTCGTGGAGGACGGCAGGCGTTACAATGCCTCCGTCGCCGTAAGCGCCGGCCGCACGTATGGCGTCAATCTCAATTATGCCTCCCTGGACTGGAGTACCTACTATTATCCTACCCGGGGTGTCTTCTATGAGAAAGACGGAGAACTGGGTTGCGGATGGACCTATTACACTACATCCGGCCAGCATTACCTGTACGGCGCTCCGGCGCAGAACTCCTGGGAAGCGGCACCTTTGCAGGCTCCGGATGCTCAGTTCCCGGAAAAGGCTTCCGGCTTTTCCCCGACGACGGCCATCGGCGCCGGTCCGGTCCTCATCCATGGCGGCAAGGTGGTCGATTCCTGGAAAGCCGAACTGTTCTATGGAAACGGCTCTGACGACAAGATGCCGGAAGCGCGTCATCCGCGGACGGCCATCGGCTGCTCGGACGGCCGGTTGTTCCTGTTTGTCTGTGAAGGACGCGGGATGACGGAAGGCGTGGCTGGACTGACGACCGGCGAAGTGGCCCGGGTCCTGCTGGACCTGGGCTGCACGGAAGCGCTGAACCTGGATGGGGGAGGCTCCACCTGCCTGCTTGTCGACGGAAAGTCCACTGTCCGGGAATCGGACGGCAGCCAGCGTCCTGTCGGCAGTACCATTATGCTGAAAAAGAAATGAGAGGAAGGTTTTTCATAGCGGTCCTCCTGCTGGCGGCCCTTGCGGGCTGCAAGCCGGACAATGGATACCAGTGGAATGACGAGTGGGATACTCCGGATCCGGCCCCGGTGGTTCCCGATCCTTCGGATGAAGGGATCGTGGGAAAGCCGCGCTATGTCTGGATTGACGCTGCCGCCAACTTCGATGACTATGGCAACAGCCGGGAGAATATCCGGAAAGACTGTGAGCGCATTGCCCAGACCGGATTTACCGACATCATCGTGGATGTCCGGCCTACGACGGGCGATGTCCTGTTCAAGTCTTCCGTGGCACCGGCCTTGAAACGGATCGACCGTTGGAAGGGGAGTACCTATGACTGGGCTGAGCGGACGGCGGATTTCGATTACCTGCAGGCTTTCATCGAGGAAGGCCATGCGGCCGGACTCCGGGTCAATGCCGCCATCAACACGCTTGTCGGAGGATATCTCTGCCCTTATGGACTGGGATCCGAAGGAATGGTCTTTTCGGACGATTCCAAGCGGGACTGGTGCACGGTTCAGAATCTTTCCTCCGGCTTGACGAGTTGCATGGACGTATCCGATTACGGTCCCCGTTTCCTGAATCCGGCCCATCCGTCCGTGCAGGATTTCGTGGTCACGCTGGTCGGAGAACTGGCCGCCTACAAAGAGTTGGACGGCATCGTCCTCGATCGCTGCCGGTACGATGACAGCGGCTTGCAGAGCGACTTTTCCGATGACTCCCGGCATGCGTTTGAAAAGTATGTGGGGCAGCGGGTAACGTCCTGGCCTTCGGATATTTTCGCTCCCGGGACCACGACACTGCCTTCCTCGGTTTCCTCGCTCCAGCGCCAATGGCTCTCGTTTCGCGTGAAGACAATCCATGACCTGGTGGAAAAGGCTTCCGTCAAGGCGCACGAGGTGAATCCGGATATCCGGTTCGGTGTGTACGTGGGGGCATGGTACTCATCCTACTACACTTCCGGAGTGAATTGGGCGAGTCCCTCTTACAACTGCAGGCAGGAGTATCCGTGGGCATCTTCCGAGTATCAGGCTGCCGGTTTTGCCGACCATCTGGATTTTATCTTCCTCGGCGCTTATGCCGGTGTGGACAGCATCCACGGGTCCTCGGAATGGACGATGGAGGGCTTTTGCCGGCTGGGTGCCAAGCGTCTGAACGGTGCGGCCCCTTACGCCGCAGGCCCGGATATCGGCAACGGCAGCGGCTTTGAAAACGGCGGGCAGTCCAGCCGGATACCGGATATCGTGTCCACCTGCCTCGGCGCCTCGGACGGACTGTTCATTTTCGACCTTTGCCATATCAAGTTGTATGATTACTGGTCCTCGTTCAAAAGCGGGATCGATGCATACCTGAAAACTGTAAACAAATAACAACCAAGTATATGAAACAATTTTTCGCAATCCTTCTGAGTGCAGCCGCCGTGCTGGCCTGCACCAAGACGTCGCAGGAAGCGGCGAAATTGGAAGTGGGAGAGACGGAAATCCTGGTTCCGGCCAAAGCCAATATTGCGCTGGTCAACGTTACCTCAAACGGCGACTGGACCACGGAACTCTCCGAGGGATGGGTCGTCCCTGCCACGCGGAAAGGAACGGGCAGCGGTGTGTTGAAGTTGGCGGTCATGGACAACAAGGACTATTCCGCCCGTGAAGCCGTACTGACGCTGACTTCCGGTACGGTTACAAAGACCGTCCGGATCGTGCAGTCGCAGTTTGACGGCCTCTTTGTGGACGGGGATGAGGTGGCAGTCCCGTACGAAGGGACGACCATCGAGATTCCGGTCCGGGCCAACGTGTCCTACACGGCGACGACCGATGTGGACTGGATGACGATTATCCGGACCAAGGCCCTGGAAGATGGCATCGTCTCGGTACAGATTCCTCTGAATGTCAAACGGGATGGACGCAGCGGCCATGTGACCATTTCTGACGGAGGTTCCTTGACCAAGGTCGTGACGGTCAATCAGGGTGCATTCGAGCCTTTCTTCAACCTGGTGGACGAGCAGGGAGTCGGCCCTTGGGGTACGCTGGTGGTCCCGAAGGAAGGTATCACCTATACCTTCACCGCGGAAACCAATATGGAATTCTATGCGGAAGCGCCCGATGCTGACTGGATTACGGTAACCAAGGAAGGAAACGTGGTCACCGTGACGATTCCCGAGAATGCGGATTCTCCCCGGACGGAATACATCTATATGGGGTGCTCCCTCCAGGGTGAGGATTACAGTGACTACGGCGCCATGATCCAGGTAAAGCAGAAGGGACTGGCCTCCCTGGAACAGACCTGGACGAAGGATTTCTACTGGGCCATCTTCCCGAACAGTACCCGCGTTTCGATTGCTACCGCCGGAGATTACCTCGCCATGTACTCGCCCGGTGCGGTCACTCCGGGAATCCATCTGATCAACCGTTCGAATGGAAATGAGGAGAAGGTGCTGGAGGCGCCCGTTGCCCATGTTACGGGTATTACGAACGATGATGCCGGCCACGTAATCGTGACCACCGGCGGCGATTTCCCGCTGAAGGAAGACTGGTCGCTGGATGAGGCCGCGCAGATTCCGCTGCAGGTCTATGTCATGAGCGAAGCCGATTTCCTGGACGGGAACTACGGGAATCCGATCCTGACCTATCGGGACGGCTTCTATGGATATGGGCTTGACAATGCCCGGGTGACGGGCGATGCGACCGGAGACGCCGTCCTGGCAATGACTTCCGGTGCCGCCGGTGGCGGGACCTACTCCGTCGCCTGGGAAATCAAGGGAGGTGCGACGACGGACACCCCGACCGTCAGTGCCGTTTCCCCGTCCTCCGGCGGAGACCTTTGGGATTCCTTCCATGCCGTGACGCTGGGTTGCGGAACGACCGTGAACAACGGCTTCTATTTCGCCGGTTATGTCGGAGACTATAATGTCCATTACAATCCGGCCATGACGGCTGACGGATGGAAGGTTGCCTTCACGACCGGTTATACCTGGGAGGGGGCTGTCAATGCCGGAGACGTCTTCACTTATGAAGGCGAAACCTATGCGGCCATCGTCGGCATGAACTATTTCGCCTTCGCCGACTGGGACTATGACGGGGTCGTGGACGGCTACATGCCCGGTAAACTCTGGATCTTGAAACTCAGTGATCCCGGTGCGCCTGAACTGGCTATCGATCAGGAGTATTATGCCACGGAAGGCAATTGGCAGTATGGCAGCAATGCCGATGTTCGGGTTGTCGCGGAAGACGGGAAGTTGATGGTGTACCTGATGGATGCCGCCACTTCGTCTTACCGCAAGTTTGAATTGTCCCTATAAATTGTGAAGAGGCCTTCGGAAAACCCCGAAGGCCTCATTTCTAATAATGAAGACAGGATTCTGGCTCGGGCTCGCGGTCATTTTTCTGACTACAGCCTGTAAGGGAGGGATGGAGCAGCCTTCCCGCTTCCTCTGGATCGATGCTTCGGCCAACTTCTCCAGTTATGCCGACGATGCGGATTCCATCGCGACGGACTGCAAGCGCATCGCTGAAATGGGCTTTACGGACATCGTCGTGGACGTGCGGCCTACCTGCGGGGACGTGCTCTTCAAGAGTTCCGTGGCTCCGGCGCTGACGAAGGTCCCGGCCTGGTTCGGCGGGGAGATCGGCCTGAAGCAGCGGAAGGCGGACTTCGACTATCTCCAGGCCTTCATCGACGCCGGCCATGCGGCGGGCCTCAAGGTCCATGCCGGGGTGAACATGATGGTCGGAGGCTGGCGGATGGGCAGCAACTTCATCACGGGCATGGTGTACGACCACCCGGAGCGGAAGTCCTGGTGCGCCGTGGACCTGCTTCCCGACGGCACCCTGGCGAACCAGGCGGACAATTTCGCCGTCCGCGGGGGCTGTTTCCTGGATCCGGCCAATGCCGAGGTGCAGGATTTCCTCCTGACGATGCTGGGCGAACTGGCCTCCTACCAGGGACTGGACGGCATCGTCATGGACCGCTGCCGCTATGATGACTATGCGATGGACGCCGGCTATACGGACACGGCCCGGGAGCAGTTCGCGGCCTATATCGGCCGGGAACCGGAACGCTGGCCGGTATTCACGGAACCGGGGCACATCTTCCTGGACAAGACGCCGGACGTGCTGGAAACGGAGTGGCTCACTTTCCGTTGCCAGGTCATCCACGATTTCGTGGCCCGGTGCGTGGACAAGGTGCATTCCGTCCGGAAGGACCTCCCGCTGGGAATCTATGTGGGCGCCTGGTTCTCGGAGTATTACCGGAGCGGCGTGAATTGGACGAGCCCGAAGTACGACCTGGCGAAGGAGGAACCCACTTTCGCCTGGGCGACGCCCGCCTATCAGGCGACAGGCCTGGCGGACCTCGTGGACTTCATGCTTCTCGGAACCTATTGTCCGGCTGCCAATGTCCATGGCGACACGGAAAAGACCATGGAAGGATATGCCCGCCTGGGCCGGAAACGGCTCTGCGGCGACGTGCCTTTCTACGCCGGACCGGACATCGGCAACGAGAAGGGCTTCGAAAAAGGCGGCCAGGCCGCCCTCCTGCCCGAAATCGAAAAGACCATCCGGGCCGAAGCCGACGGATTCTTCCTCTTCGACCTCTGCCACATCCGGGCTTTCGATTACTGGGACGTCAGATTTTAAGCTTGATGCCGGCCTTGGTCAATCCCCAGGCGCAGGCGATATAGACGGCCGCCATGAGGGCGCATTTTCCGACGCCCACCCAGCCCGTCAGCCAATCGGGGATGGAGGGATTCACAAAGACCCACAGGGCGACGAACAGATAGGGAATCATATACACCGTCAGGGTAGCGGTTCCCGCAGGAACAAGGGGTTTGAACCAGCCGGTCCAGCCCCTTTTTTCCATGCAGCGCAGAAGCGTGTACAGGGCCACGGAAATGGCGCAGACGAAAAGGCACCAGGGGAGCGTCCCGAGGTTCTTGGAGACGATCCAGCCGGTGTGGACCGCCATTCCCAGAATGGCCAGGACGGCCGCGGCTGCGATCCCGAGACCGATCCGCTTGCCGGTGGGACGGTCGGAAAGTTTCCAGTCCGCCACCGTGAGCATGACGCCGCCGAGGCCCATGATGGGACCGTAGCACTTGCCCAGCTGGAGCGCATTGGCAAAATCGGCCAGGATGTTGGGACCGACGAGTTGGCTTCCGTCCCGCATGGGGATGACGGAGAGGTTCACCAGGCAGAGGCCTGCCCAGATGACGGGGATGATCCACGTACGTTCCCGGCACAGCAGCCAGACCATGGCGCAGAACAGGTACATCCAGCCGATCTGGCCCAGGATGCCCCACCAGAGGCCCTGGAAGAGGCCTCCGTCCGTGGACCGGAAACAAAGGGCGAGGGCGACGAGGAGGATTATGCCGAGGAGTTTGAGCCACCGGGCGGGCTTCCAGTCCCTGGGATACTGGTTCCAGGTGAGGAAAAAGCCCACGATCATCAGGAGGACCCACAGGCCCCGGTTCCCGGTCATTTCCCGCGACTCCTGGTTACAGATGAAGGCGCCCATCACCAACAGCGCGAGCGTGCGGCTGAAGATGTGCTTGAGCGTACTTTCCGTGGAATACCCCTTCTCCCTCCTACGCTCCAGCGCGTAGGGGATGGACATGCCCATGGCGAAGAGGAACATGGGGAAAACGATGTCGGAAAGGCCCATGCCGTCCTCCATCGTGGCGAAATGCTCCAGCCAGTGAGGTACGTTGAACACTTTCCAGAATTCATTGACGAAAACCATCAGGAGCATGGTCAGCCCCCGGAACATGTCGATGGCGAGGTTTCTCTTATTCATCTTCAGGCAGATTGACCCAGGTTTCGTTGGCCCATCCCACGCTCCGGCCGGTGCCCCGGACTTCGCCGCGGACGCCCTTCTCCTGCAGCTGACGGAAGCCGGGGTCGGCGGGCTTGAGGTCCAGGAAGGGGAGGAGGTAGCAGCCGTGGTCCAGCAGGACGGACTGCACTTCGGCGGCCGGTACTTCGGACGGATGCCGTCCGGTCTTCACGGCGATGGCCGCCAGGGCGCCCGCCGCCTGTCCCAGGCCCATGACAACGGGCTGGAGACGGGTGCCGCCGTTCATCTCCCAGGAGGTGGAGATGGCTTTGTCGGCGACCAGGAAATCTTCCACGCGGACGGGAACGAGGACGCCCATCGGCACGCTGAAGGAAGGGATCTTCCCGAACCAGAGGTGCGAAAGCTCCTCCCGGCGGGGATTCTGGACGTGGTGATGGTCCACGGGATAGTCCCCGACGGCGACGGCGCGTGTATATAAGTCGTAATCATAGGGATGCTTGGCCGCATCGACGGTCATCGTATCCCTTCCGGCAATCCTCCGGGCTTCCCGGTAGTAAGGGTAGAAGGGGAGTCCGTCTTCGGTCGGATACACGTCATCGGCAATGCCGATGTTCCGGTATCCCAGTTCATGCTGGAGGAAGTAGATGAACCCCAGCGTGCGGAGTTTCGCCTTCCGGACCACCTCTGCCCGGCCTTCCGCATCCATGTCCAGGTATTCCGCGAAATAGTCGTTGGCGAAGACGGGCCAGTTGATCATCAGGTGCCCGTCCGGCAGCCGGCCGTAGGAGAGCATCATCTCTGGGCTCCAGAGTTGCTGTCCATAGGGGTTGAAGCCGTCCCGGTTGTCCGCGAGGGGATTGTCGCAGCAACTTCGGTACAGGTCGATGTCATAGCCTTCCGGCTCGGGGATGCTTACGTCGTGGTCGTATTCCTTGACGATGGCGACGTAGGTGAAGTCCTGGGCGCTGACGCGGTCCAGGAGCTCTTCCGCGCCCACTTTTTCGGCGACGTCGCCCAGTTCGGTCCCGTCGATGAGGACCTTCGCGCGGACTGTGGAACCGTCGGACAGGCGGAGGGTCCAACCGCCGGTTTTCCGACGGATAATTTCCTCTGCATCCGTCCCGAAACGGACCTGAACACCTGCCTTGTCGGCTATGTTTTTGAAGATCCGGGCACCGACGGCCGGATTGAAGAGGATGTTGGACACCCACCCGGACTTGAGGGCTTCATAGCCGCCGTAGCGGGCTGCGAGCGAATCGGCGAATTCGCCGAAAAGGCCGCCACGCAGCCGGTAATTGCCGTCCACGGCACTGACGCCGGCGGCCGTAAGCATGCCGCCCATCCAGGGTGTGGACTCGACGACGAGAACCTGGGCGCCGTCCCGGGCCGCTTCCACGGCCGCAGCCGTGCCTCCCGTTCCGCCTCCGATGACCACGATGTCATACCCGGATGTGCAGGAAACGATGAGAAGGGGCAGGACGAGCGTCAGGATTCTATTCATGATTCTTTCTTCTCCTTGGAATCTTCGGAGGGCTTCTCCGGCTCGTCGCCGTGCGAATCCTTGTACTTGAACCGGCGGATCTTCTGGGTGGCCGTCTTTTCGAAGGGATCCTTCATGGCATCGACCTCGCCGATCTTGGAGTTCTTGCCGACGGTCTTGTTGACCCATTCCAGAACTGCTTTCTTGCGGGCCTCCAGCTCCTCGAAGAACTTGTCCTCACCGGCCTGGTCCCAGTTCAGGACATTGTCGTCGAACTTCACCAGGGCGACGAGTTTGCCGTCGCGCTCCATCACGAGGGACTCGTTCACGCCTTCGATGTCGTTGATGACCATCTCGATCTCCTCCGGATAGATGTTTTCGCCGGAAGGACCCAGGATGGTGTTGTTCAGGCGGCCTTTGATGTAGTACCAGCCGTCTTCATCCACGGTGGCGACGTCGTTGGTATGGAACCAGCCGTCGTCGTCCAGGACCTGGCGGGTGCGGGTGGGATCCTTGTAGTAGCCCAGCATGACGTTGTTGCCCCGGCATACGATCTCGCCTTCGCCGGTCTCGGGATTGACATTGTCCAGGCGGACTTCCACCCCGTAGGTGGCGATGCCGATGGATCCGACACGCTTGGGCTTGTTCACCATCACGTTGCACACGAGCGGGGAGGTCTCGGTAAGTCCGTAGCCCACGGCATACGGGAAATGGCAGTTCTTGAGGAACTGTTCCACGGTCGTGTCCATCTTGGCGCCGCCCACGCCGAAGAAGCGGAGTTTCCCGCCGAAAGTCTTCATCAGACGCGTGCGGATGAGCATGTACAGGACCCGGGGCATATGCTGCTGCAGCCAGGAGAGTACGCGGCTCTTCTTTACCGTAGGTACGATACTGTTCCGGTAGATCTTCTCCACGACGAGGGGCACCGAGAGCATGACGGTCGGTTTCACCTTCTTCATGGCTGGAATCAGGATGCTCGGGGTCGGGGGTTTCTGCAGGTAGTAGCAGCAGGCACCCACGTAGAAGGAGTAGATGGACGAAACGCCCATCTCATAGGCGTGTGCGATGGGAAGGATGGACAGGAACCGGTCCTTCTTGAAGCACGGCTGCGCCTTGAAGGAGGCCGCCAGATTGTGGGCGATGTTCCGGTGCGAAAGCATCACGCCCTTGGCGTTGCCGGTGGTTCCGGAGGTGTAGATGATCGTGGCCAGGTCGTCCGGCTGGGGCACGGAGGTCCATCCGTCGCACTGGAAATCTTCGTCGTTCTTCTTGATGAACTCGAAGGTCTCGATGTCGATGACAAGGGTCATCCGCTCGTAGCAGGCCGGAGAAATCTTGCCGGAGAGACGCTTGGACACGAAGACGACCTTGGACTCGGAGTGGGTGAGGATGTTCGTGACCTCGTTCTCGGAACTGTCCGGCAGGATCGGGATGGCGACGCGCCCGAACGCGGTCGTGGCGAAGAACGCGACAATCCAGTTGGGCATGCTCTGCGAGAGAATCGCCACCTTGTCGCCGGCGCTGATCCCGTAGCGGGACATCCGCTGGGAGAGTTGGTCGCACTTGGTGCGGAACGCTTCGTAGGTATAGGACTGGCCGCCGTCCACGAACTGGTAGGCGGTCCTTTTGGCGTAAGTGGAGGTGGCGTACTCATAGACCTTCCGCAAGGTCGTGCAGTGATTCTCGCGATATCTGTATTTCCGCCAGGGTTTGTAGTAGTTCTTTGCTTTCTTGGCCATAAGGGAGTGGGGTCAGCACAGTTAAGGAACGATGAATCCGTCCTTGTTCTTGCCTTGGAGGCCCAGCGGACGGTAGTGGTCATAGATGCGCTGCATGTCGGCCTTGGGGTCATCGGTGAGTTCGATAGGCTCGCCCACGCTGATTTGCTTCCGGCCCCAGTCATAGTAGCCGAGATACACCGTGGCGCCGGTTTCCCGGGCGATGAGGTGGAAGCCGGTCTTCCACCGTTTGGTCGCCTTCCGCGTCCCTTCCGGGGCGATGGCGAGGTGGAATTCATCCACCGAATCCATCCCGTGGATGAGGCTCCGGACCATGGATGCGGCGCTCTCCCGGTCCACGGGCACCGCTCCGCAGGCGCGGAGGATGGGACCCAGGGGCCAGAAGAAGAATTCCTTCTTGATCATGATATGGGCCACCTTCCCGAACTGTGTGTAGAACAGGTAGCAGACGAGGAAGTCCCAGACCGTCGTATGCGGGACGCCCAGGACGATGGCTTTCTTTTCCTTCATGGGACCGCCGACGCTCTTCCAGCCCAGCAGGCGGAGGCAGCGTCCGCAGAATCGGGCCCAGCCCGGTCTTACGGTCGATTTGATCTTTCCCATAGTCAAATGTTTACGTCTTCGAGTTCCTCCTCGCTGCGGAGGTTCTCCATGATGAACCGCTGGCGCTCGCCGGTGTTGTCGCCCATGTAGAACTCCATGATCTCGGAGATGGATTCCTCATCGGCCAGTTTCACCGGATCCAGGCGCATGTTCTCCCCGATGAAGTCCACGAACTCATGGGAGGAGATTTCGCCGAGACCCTTGAACCGGGTGATCTCCACGCCGGTCTTGAGGTCCTTGATGGCCTTTTCCTTCTCGTCGATGGAGTAGCAGTAGCGGGTGGCTTTCTTGTTGTGGACGCGGAACAGGGGCGTCTGGAGGATATGGACATGGCCGCGGCGGATCAGGTCCGGGTAGTACTTCATGAAGAAGGTGAGGACCAGCATCCGGATGTGCATACCGTCGTCATCGGCATCGGTGGCGACGATGATGTTGTTGTAGCGGAGGTCGTCCAGTTCCTCTTCCACGCCGAGGGCGGAGATGAGCAGGTTCAGTTCCTCGTTCTCGGCCACTTTCTTGCGGCTTTCCTTGTAGCAGTTGATGGGTTTGCCCCGGAGGGAGAAGACGGCCTGGGTGTTGGCGTTCCGCACCTTGGTGATGGTTCCCGATGCGGAGTCGCCCTCGGTGATGAAGATGGAAGTCTTCTCGCGCTCGTCCTCCTTGTTCTTGACGGGCTTGTCGTTGAAGTGGATGCGGCAGTCGCGGAGTTTGCGGTTATAGACGTTGGCCTTCTTGTTGCGTTCGCGCGTCTTCTTCTGGATGCCGGCGATCTCCTCGCGCTCCGCCTGGGATTCCTTGATCTTCTTCTCGATGACCGGGACGATGTCCATGTGCATGTGGAGGTAGTTGTCCAGGTTCTTGGAGACGAAGTCGTTGATGAAGCTGCGGATGGTGGGGCCGCGGTCGGTGGCGGAACTTCCGTCGGGGTTCTTCACCTGCTTTTCCCACATGTAGGTGGAGCCGAGCTTGGTCTTGGTCTGGCCTTCGAAGATCGGTTCCTGGATCTGGATGGCGATGGCGCCCACGACGCCCTGGCGCACATCCTCGGGCTTGTAGTCCTTCTTGAAGAAGTCCTTGAATGTCTTGGCGATGGCCTCGCGGTAGGCGGCGAGATGCGTGCCGCCGTCGCGGGTGTTCTGGCCGTTGACGAAGGAGGAGATGTTCTCGCCGTAGCTGCTTCCGTGGGTGAGGACGATCTCGATGTCCGGTCCTTCGATGTGGATGAGGGGGTACAGCGGTTTTTCCGCCATGTTCTCCGTGACGAGGTCCAGCAGGCCGTTCTCGCTCATGTAGGGCACTCCGTTCAGGTTCAGGGTGAGGCCCTTCTTGAGATAGGAATAGTTCTTGACCATCGTCTCCACGATGTCCATGTGGAAGGAGTAGCCCTCGAACATCTGTTCGTCCGGGGTGAAGCGGATGAAGGTACCGTTCTTCTCCTTGGATTCGCGGAGGCCGCTGTCCAGCAGGATGCCGCGGGAGTAGTGGGCGAAGGAACTCTGGCCGTCGCGGAAGGATTCCACCCAGAAATCGGAGGACATCGCGTTTACGGCCTTGGTGCCTACGCCGTTCATGCCCACGGACTTCTGGAAGGCTTCCGTGTCGAACTTGCCGCCGGTGTTCAGTTTGGAGGTGACGTCCACGACGGAGCCCAGCGGGATGCCGCGCCCGAAGTCGCGCACCGTCACGGTCTTGTCCTCAATGGTGATGTCGATGCGCTTGCCGAAGCCCATCGAGAACTCGTCGATGGAATTGTCGATGACTTCCTTCAGCAGCACGTAAATGCCGTCTCCCTGCCGTTCACCGTTGCCCAGGCGCCCGATATACATACCGGAACGCCGCCGGATGTGTTCATACCACTCCAGGGTGACGATGTTCTGTTCGCTGTAGTCGGATCCTTTCTTTTTCTCTGTCTCTTCGGCCATGATACCTTCTTTTCACTAATCCTACAAAGATACGGATTTCTCCCGACAATTTCAACCCTTCGACAAGCTCAGGGACCGCCCTTCGACAGGCTCAGGGACCGCCCTGTGACCGGTCTATTTCACCAGTCCCACGAGGAACAGGTTCACGAGCGGACGGGCCGGGCAGTTGGTCGTCAGGGTGATCATGACCACGGTCTCGCCCTTGGGGAGACGGGAAGTATCCAGGCGGACGGGGATGGAGCCCTTCTTCTGGGCGGGCGTATCGGCGGGGAGGGTGTAGGTCAGACCTTCCGCATCAGCATCCAGACTATGGATGGTCAGGGCCGATTTCCCTTTGTTGGTGAAGTTGAAAGCGGCCTCGACCGGTGTCCCGGCGGTGACAGTTCCGAAGGAGACCGTGCTCTCGTCAAAGATGCACTGGGCTGCGTTCTTGCGTTTCTCGGCGCTCCAGGAATCAAAATTTCCACGCGTCAATGCGGTGATTTCCAACTTTTTGGATGCTTTCTTCCCGTTGATGACCGGGGTCGCATAGTAGTTGTGGCGACCCCAGGTGGAGGGATCGGCCTTCACGCTGTAGCGGAGCGTGGCGGTCTTCCCGGCCGGGATGGTCGCGGGTTCCGCCACGACGGTCAGGTTGGGGGAGAGGTCGGTGAAAGTAAGTTTCAGCGGCTGCTTCCCAAGGTTCGCGACCTTTGCCTCGTCGGAGGAGGATTCTCCCTGGAGGACGTTCGGAACCTTGTAGGTGAGCCCCTTGAGGCCCAGGTTGCCGATGCGCTCGGCCCCGTAGAGCTCCGCGAGCGGTTTCTGCTTCTCGTGGACGACGCCCCTCAGGCGCAGGATGACCGGCTTGCCCACGCCGGCGATATAGACGGTGAGCGTCTTGTCGAAGGGGATGGGACCGTCCTCGTTCTTGTATGTGGCGGAGATGGTGCCGGTCTTGCCCGGCTGGAGCGGTTCGCGCGTCCACTGGGCGTCCGTACAGCCGCAGGAAGTGACCACCTCATAGATCGCAATGGGTTCCTTGCCGATGTTCTTGACCGTGAAGGTGCAGGACAGGGGACCGTCGTTGACGGAAATGTCCCCGAAGTCGTGGACCGTCTTGTCGAACTCCACGACATCCCCCACCTGGACCGCTTCCGCGTCGCTTTCTTCGGGTGCGATGGCCATCGTGGGATTCTCGACAGTTTGGCTCAGGTCTTGCAATGCTTTCTTCACCTCGGCGCTGCTGGCATTCCTGCAACCGCATACGGCCGCAAGGAGAAGCGCGCTATAGACAATGTGTTTCATCATGGCACAAAGTTAAGGGGCGAATGTTTGAAAAACAAATTAAATGTTTAAATTTGCAATCCAAACTGACTGCAACAACAATTTAAAGGAATTAAAACTATGGCTTACGTAATCAATCCCGACAAGTGCATGGCTTGCGGTACCTGCCAGGGCGAGTGCCCGACCGGCGCCATCAACGAAGGCGATGCCTACAGCATCGACCCGAACATCTGCATCGACTGCGGCACCTGCGCCGGCGTCTGCCCCTGCGAGGCAATCGCTCCCGGTGAGTAGTTACCCCAAGACACCTAAAGAAGGTGACTAATAAGTGATTATTGGTCACCTTCCTTTTTTCCTTGTCGGCCGTGTCGCTTTTTCGAGCGGCTTCTGATCAAAGCGAGATTTTCCTCC
>CACZKE010000019.1 GCA_902781705.1 uncultured Bacteroidia bacterium | reverse complement strand
AGTTACAAAAAAGATAGCAGACTACCAAATAAAACTTGGTCTTCTGCTATCTTTTATATGTGCCCTGGAGGCTATTCAGATGGGTTTTTCAGTGGCCTCTAAAAATAACCGGGTACTTTTAGTTTACGTATTGATATACAATTACTTACATTCGACGCTTCCTATTTGATCACCTCGGCGAGTTTGGCCTCGATGGCGGCACCGCGGAGACCGCGGGCCACGACGGTGCCTTCCGGGTCGATGAGGAGATTGTCCGGGATGGAATTGACGGAATAGACGTCGGAGGCGACGCTCTTCCAGTACTTCAGGTCGGAGAGGTGGATCCAAGGCATCTCCCACTCGGAAATGGCCTTCACCCACGGCTCTTTCTCCCGGTCGAAGGAGAGGCCGACAATGTCGAATCCCTTCTTATGATACTTCTTGTAGGCGGCGACGACGTTGGGCATCTCGGCCTTGCAGGGACCGCACCAGGAGGCCCAGAAGTCCACGAGGACCCACTTGCCCTGGCCCACATACTCGCTCAGTTTGTGCATGTTGCCGT
Organism: uncultured Bacteroidia bacterium; assembly: GCA_902781705.1. Taxonomy (GTDB): domain Bacteria; phylum Bacteroidota; class Bacteroidia; order Bacteroidales; family UBA932; genus Cryptobacteroides. Next base: position 56,786 of record CACZKE010000019.1, on the reverse strand, counting down.
CGGTATCGGCCTCCTCGAGGTCCAGGAACTTCTGTCCGATGATGGCCTGCTTCTTCTCCTCGGCGGCCTTCCGCTTAGCGGCGGCCTCATCCTGCTTGCGCTTGAGTTCCTGCGCGTAAGGGTGGTTGGCAAATTCGGCGCCGGACTCCATCAGTTCGTTCAGTTTCTCCGGGCCGAAAAGATTGGGGATCATGTCCAGGAAAGCGACGGGGATATAGTTGTCCTTATTCTCGTCGAAGATGGACAGGTAACTCGAATTCAGGGTTTCCATCGCCTTGAAATACTCGGGCATCCGGGCCGTCTGCTCCTCTTCGGGGAGTTCGGAGATTTTCTCGATCACCGCATTGAGGGCGTTGAAGGCTTTGTTGGTATTCAGGTCATACTCCGTCAGGCGGGTATTGTTGTCGGAACCCGTCAGCGTGCTGTCGGCGAGACTCACCTGCACGGGCACCCCGTCATTGATCATGAGGGAACTCCAGCCGGAACCGTCGGCATTGATGCCGAGGAAGGCATTCTCCGCCGCCCGGCCTTTCATCTGGAACACGCCGCCCTTGACGACGGCACTGTCGATGGGCTCGTCACTGAGTTTGTCGATGAGACGTACCACGACGCCGTCCTCGGGACCGGTGCCCTTCACGACATACTTCACTCCTTCCTGGGAGCAGGAGGCCGCCATCACTGCGAGGATGGCGGAAGCAAGAAACACTAACTTTTTCATGTTCAAAGATTTTGGCAAAGATACAAAAAAAAGTCAAGGAAGGAAGCGAACCTCTTCAACATGAGAGCCCATGAACAGGGGAACATAATCGCCGGTGGCATACCAGCCCGGCTTTCCCGGCATCCCGTCATAGATTTTGCGGCCGTTCAGCCTCAGATCCTCGAAAGTGACATTCCGGACCTGATGATCCGCATCATACCCGCTGATGACCGACATGCCAGTGCCGTTTCCGTAATAGCGGATAGTCCTGAACAGTACGTTCTCAATGCCCCCGCCAGGGGCCGTGCAGTACTTGCTGTTCCAGCCCACGCGCACCTGGAAGAGGGATCCGGTGCCGATCTGCTCGATGCGGATGTTGTCGAAGACGACGTCACGGACAAGGTTGCCGTCCCCGCAGTTGATGGCCAGGCAGCCCTGGTATTCCACCTGCGGCTCGAACTGGCCCAGAATGTCCAGGTTGTCGTATCGGAGGCCTTCGATGACGTCCCCCACTTCGGGATTGCCGTGGATGCCGATCATGATGGAATGGGCGACATCGGCCCAAAGCGTGGAATTGGTCATCCGGACGTTCCGGACACTGCCGCTGAAGCCTTTCCGGGTGGCATAGACCGTGGTGCAGTCGTCGGAATTGCGGCAGAACACGCGGTCGAAGAGGATGTCGGAGCAGCCGCCGAACACGTTCAGGCCGTCGCCCCACGACGGGTGGGAGATGCTCCGGACATCGTGGACGGTCACGTTCGACGACTCCCCGATCGGGCAGGTATTGACGATGAGGCCGTCGACCAGGACATTCTTCGAACGATAGATGTGGCAGCCCTCATAGCCGTTCGCCGGTCGGGCGACGCCGCGACCCAGGATTTGGACATTTTCCGCGTCCTCGATGGAGAAGGTCCCCGTAAAATAGCTGCCGCCTTCCAGGTACAGGGTCGTATTTGAGGGGACGGAGATGGTTTCTTCCGCATAGAGTCCGGGCCCACAGACACGGAATCCGCGCCCTTCCGCTTCGGCCTCCCGGCGCGCATCCTCCAGGCTCACGGGCGGTTTGGAGGTGAACACCAGCAGGTTGTCGGTGATATCGCCGTCAAACTCGACGCTCACGTTTTCCGGCTGGAACAGGAGGAACTGCACGGTGGAGTCGTTCTTCACCTGGGCGATGCAGCCGCGGTAGTCCGGGCGGACACGGGCGGTGGTGAACTTCTTGTTCATCGTCACCACGCGCACGTTCACGTCCCCGGTGAAATCGAAGAAACAGTAGGAAATCTCGCTGACCTTGTGCTTGTTGTCCCCCACCGGCGCATTGACCTTGGCCATATAGGTGTCGATCCGGGTCCATTCCTTCTGCCCGCGCGGCTGGAGGTACACCTCGTAATCGTGCTTCAAGGGAGCGCCCTCCGGGGCCGGATAGGTATAGATCGAATGGAGCTTGGCCCCTTCCTTCACGCCCTTCACCGAGAACTGGTCGGCCTCAGGATTGCGCGTCATCTCTCCGTTCTTTTCCGCCTTGGCCTGCAGGGCCAGGACTTTCTTGGTGTAGGGCATCTTCAGGCCCTTCCGACCCACATAATGGGCGTAAGGGAGGTCGTAGATGCAGCGGATGCGGCCACGGCCCATCTCACCCGGCTCCGTCCAGTCATTGTACAAACCGGTCCAGTCGGTCCAGGTCTCGAAGGGGACGTCATAGCCCAGGTTGTACTGGGCAGTATACTCGATGCCCTTCATCAGGCGGTTGTCCAGGGCGCCCCACAGGTCGTCGCCCTGCTCCCAGGCCATCTCGCAGATCTCGCACATCGCCCCCAGGCCCAACTGCGCGTGGCCCTGGTCGCGGCCCGTCTCCTGACACTGGCCGGTCTCGCCGACATAGCCCGGCAACGACCCGTCATCCCGCGCGTGGAGGTAGACATCGACCGCGTGCCGGTACAACTCCTGGTCTTCCAGGAAGATGCCGCAGGCCATCCGGCAGCGGTTCACGATATGCCCCCAGTTGCCATTTGCGTAGGGACTGTAGGCCTCGAACCGGTCGATGACGGGCAGGATGGCGCGGCGTACCATCTCCTCCCAGGCCGGCGTCTGCCGGTCTTTCAGGATAATCATGCCACGGAGCATCCAGTAGGCCTGGATCAGACACAGCGGGGCATCATGGCCTTCGAAGCGCTGCAGGGTACCTGCATAGGCGTTGATGATTTCCAACGCCTTGGCGTCCTCGCCGGCCTTGGCGCACTGCCAGGCCTGCCACATGTCCCTTTCGCTGCCGCCCTTGGTCTGGGCGTACTGGCCGTCACGGGCTACGACCTCAAAGGGTCCGGCCATCCGGTAACTGCTATCCTGGGCGAATCCTCCGATTCCATGGACGAAAGGAAAGACTCCGATCACCAGAGAAAGAACGATCGTGCGTATCTGATTCATAAGACAATCCTTTTCCCTAATTTCCGACAGGATTTCAAATCCTTTTGGGCAGCAGGCCGGAAAGATGCGGCAGCACCGCCGCGGGCAAGAAGGGCAAACGGCAGCGGATTACCGCCCCGGACGATGAATTTCCGAACGGCCACGTGTGTTACCGTATCCACGGTCGGATCATCCGTATAGACCGTCATTAGGTAAGGCTGTCCCGATACGAGGAAATCTGTCGGGACCGTCACGGTCTGCGGTTCGTCGTTGCCGATCAGTCCGAGATACCAGTCTTCACCGCTCCGTCGGGCGATGGCCGCCGTGACACCGATGCGGTCGTCAACCACCCGCGTTTCATCCCAAACGACGGGGACCTCGTCAAAGAAAGCGAGTTCAGGCGTTTCCACGATCCGGTCCGGTGTATCATACCAATACAGTGTCTGGAGCGGTGAGAAATACATCACCGGCAGGGCCAGCTGGTGTGCATGGGTATTCTTCAGGCGCGGATCGAAGTAGCAAACCGTATAATCCGCAGCCCCGCAGAGCATCCGCGTGAACGGAAGGACCGTATTATGCGTGGCGGAAGGCCATTCCTCATTTCCGCAGATCCCTTCCTGCGTAAGCAGGTTCGGATAAGTTCTGGAGTAACCCGTGGGCCTGTACTCGTCATGGATGTTCACCATGATATGGCTGTCGGCGGCATCCCGGACCAATCCATGCACCCAGCCGGCCCAATGCTGATTCGTGAATTGGACGAAACCGAACTTGACACCCTTCACGCCCCAATCCTCGTAGGTTCTGAACAAGGAAGCCCCCTGTTTCTGGAGCGCATGCTGATTCACATAGACCCACAGGCCTACCCCTTTCGAAGCGCCATAGCGGATCACCTCCGGCAGGTCGATGGGGACGACGACCTTCGTCGCATCTGATGCGAAATCGTCCCCCCGGCCATACCATTTCCAGTCGTACAGGATGTAATCGATCCCGTGCCGGGCGGCAAAGTCGATGCAGGCCTTGGAGTTTTCGGTGGTCAGGCGGGTTTCGCGGAGGATCTTGCCTGGCTTGATCCAGTCCGTATCAGCGATCCGGCAGGCTTCGTTCAGGTTCAGGAAGATATCGTTCTGTTCCAGCAGTCCGCCCAGCCGGTCGGAAGCCATCACCACGCGCCAAGGCATGGCATAAGGCGTCACCAGGTCCGTGCCCGTGTCGTTCAGGGCGACGGCCAGCACATTCGGGCGGGCAAGCCGGAGTTTTCCCCGTGGGAAATCGACGACGCCGGCTTCCCCGACAGCCGCATACAGGTCATCCGCAAGCTGCAGCGTAAGCGGACGCTCACATTCGTCCGTCCATCCTTCCAGCGGGCGCTTTTCGTAGAAGGCCTGCGCCCACAGGTGGTACCAGGCCTCTGTGCCAGCCGGGAATGCGAACTCGGTGTTGTCCGCAACGATCCGGTGATACAGGGCATCCGGATGCATGGGCAGGAGATACCGGAAGGCGATCCCCTCATCATAGGCCCGGAACTCGATATCCAGTCCGCACAAGGAAGAATCGTCCTTCGTAAAATGCAGGACGACGCCCCGGTAAGCATCCCGGACCGAGCTCCGTTCCCCGAAAGGATTGTGCCATACGGTGTCCCGGGAAGTCACGTCCGTGCCAGAAAGGGCCAGGTTGTCGAACCAGCGGTCCAGGCGGGGTACGGAACGCTTGCCCGTCGCCATCTCCCAGACATGGTTGTCCACCGTCATGTCCATGGACGAAGGCAAGATGACAGGACGTCCATCCAGGGCGGTAGCGTAGGTAATCCGCGTACATCCTCCTTCCGACCGCACCTCGATCCGTGCGGATTGCCGTCCGTCCGGAGAAACGACGTCGAAAGACTGTGCCGAAAGAATTGCGGCAGGAAATAAAAGGGAGATCATCCCCAACCATGTCAAAGCTCTCATCACCTATTCATCATAAAACAATAACGTTCCCCATCCTAATTGATCGAAGGCCCCGCTGGCCGTTCCATACCGGAGGTCACCGGCTCCGCCGTCACCGGTCAGGACGCCGTCCCGATAACGGAGCTGGGCTGCGAATAACGCCGAATAGTGGCAAGCCGATTCCGGCAATTCCTTTTCCCTGACATAATGGGTACGGATCAGTTCCCAACCCGGCCGTTCCTTGCCACGGGCATTGGCAGACACTGTCGAATGGACAGCACCGTGCGTCTGGTTTCCGCAGGAACATCCCATACAATACCGGTATTCGGTGAAAGGCATGGTCCCGGGAAGGAAGGCACCGTCCGGCCTGACATTGTATTTTGCCACATACTCGGCCATGGCGAGCACGCGGTTTCCGTCGGCTCCCCAAAAATCCAGGCCGATGTTCTGTGCCATCCTGCACAGTTCCGCGACCAGCGATACACAAAGTGTAGCATGTCCCTGATCCCGACCTGATTCCATGCACTGTGCAATCATGCCGCCACTTCCGTCCGGGTCGGGGACGGGGTCAAACGGGACCAGGTTCGACAGGGCTCCGCTTCCCTTTCCGGAAAGGAACTGAGTGTTCACCTCGTTCACCATTACCTGGTCTTCCAGATAGATTCCGATGGCCAGGACGGAGGCCAGATTGGCCAGTTCCCAATTGGACCAGTAATGCAAGTCACAGACATGGGGGCCGCCATGGTTTTCCAGGAACCAGTGATTCTTCGCATACCAGACCTCTTTCAGCCATGTCTTGAAACGTCCTTGCTCGGTAGAGGTCCACTTGCCATAGTCCCGAAGCAACTCGGCCGCATTGGCAAACGTATATCCCTGAAAGCCTGCCAGCAGATACTGGTTGCTGTCATTGGCAGTGATCCGCTTGTTGACTTGGGCCCATTCGTTCAGGATCGCCCGGGCCGATTCCGCGTACTTTTCATCTCCGGACAGTTTCCAGCGCAGGGCCAGCTGGAACGCGGCCGCAGCCTGCCGGGCACAAAGGATGTAATTCTCCGTCGTACCCGTCCCTTTCGGATCACCACGCACGACCGTTTCCAAGGCCGACGGACGGATGGTTTCCTGCGCCCATTCATTCTGGCTGAATTCCAGCCAGGAGGCATATACCGGATCAGATTCATCCTTCCCGGAGATTCTCCGGCATACCCGGTCCAGGTCCTCAGCATTGACATAGGCACAGGGATGATCGAACACGACCTCGACCTGTTCCACGACCGGTTTCTCCGAAGGGGGCTCCGGTTTCGTCCCATTTTCTCCGTGGGGGGCGTCTTGCGCACAGGAAGGTACCCCAAGCAGGAGCAACATGCTGAAAACCAGCATTCGTTTATTCCGAGTCATTTTTTCCATCGAAAACGTACGTATCTGCGCTTTTTGCAAAGATACATTCTTTTCTGCACGGTCAAAGGGTCATTCCGTAACAGGATAAGGTCGTTACGTAACAATCCACACAGACTTTCCAGAAAGATTTTGAAATAAATACAAACGTTTGTATCTTTGCATCCGGCAAACAGGAAACAACTTTAAAACACATAGCAGTATGGCCAATCCTTTCTCCCTCGAAGGCAAGAACGCCTGGATTACCGGCGCCTCCTACGGCATCGGGTTCAACATTGCCAAGGCCTTTGTCGCCGCCGGCATCAAGAACATCATCTTCAATGACATCAACGAGGCCGCCCTCGAGCGTGGCCTGAACAACTACAAGGAGGCCGGCATCGAGAACGTGCACGGCTATGTGTGCGACGTCACCGACGAGGTGGCCGTCAAGGCCCTCGTGGAGAAGATCCACGCCGAGGTGGGCCAGATCGACATCCTCGTGAACAACGCCGGCATCATCAAGCGCATTCCCATGCACGAGATGCAGCGCAAGGAGTTCCAGCAGGTGATCGACGTGGACCTCGTCGCCCCGTTCATCGTCGCTTCCGCCGTGCTCCCCGAGATGATGGAGCGCCGCGAAGGCAAGATCATCAACATCTGCTCCATGATGTCCGAGCTCGGCCGCGAGACCGTGAGCGCCTACGCCGCCGCGAAGGGCGGCCTGAAGATGCTCACCCGGAACATCTGCTCCGAGTACGGCGGGTACAACATCCAGTGCAACGGCATCGGCCCGGGCTACATCGCCACGCCCCAGACCGCACCGCTCCGCGAGCGCCAGCCCGACGGCAGCCGCCATCCCTTCGACAGCTTCATCTGCGCGAAGACCCCGGCCGGCCGCTGGCTCGAGCCCAGTGAACTCGGCGGTCCCGCCGTCTTCCTCGCCTCCCACGCCTCCGACGCCGTGAACGGCCATATCCTCTATGTCGATGGCGGTATCCTCGCCTACATCGGAAAACAACCTCAATAATAGATTTCTCCACGCGGCCTCCGGCCTTGGTCGAAATGACAACCATTATCGTCTTGTCATTGCGGCCTCCGGCCTTGGTCGAAATGACAACAATTGTCTTGTCATTGCGGCCTCCGGCCTTGGTCGAAATGACAACAATTATCGTCTTGTCATTTCGAGCGAAGTCGAGAAATCTGAAAAAAGAATGAATATGGCAAAAGTGAATTGCACCGTCCGTCAGGCGTCCAGCAACGTGGACGCGAGGCATTACGATACCGAACGTATCCGTAAGGAGTACCTCGTACAGAACATCATGGTCCCCGGCGAGATCAACATGGTGTATTCCATGTTCGACCGCATCATCGCCGGCGGCGCCGTGCCGACCGGTGAGGAACTCGTCCTCGAGGCCCCGGAGATCCTCCGGGCCGAATATTTCACCCAGCGCCGCGAGATCGGCGTCATCAACGTGGGCGGCACCGGTATCGTGAAAGTCGGCGAGGAGGAATATGAGATTCCCTACAAGGAGGCCATCTACATCGGCCGCGGCAACCGCCACGTCTCTTTCCGCAGCATCGACCCGGAAAAACCGGCCCATTTCTATTTCTGCTCCGCCACCGCACACCGCGAGACCGGCGTGAAGAAAGTGTCCAAGAAGGACGCCGTCGTGATGCACCTCGGGTCCCTGGAGGAGAGCAACGAGCGCACCATCAACCGCCTGCTCGTGAAGGAGGTAGTCCCTTGCTGCCAGCTCCAGATGGGCATGACCGAACTCGCTCCGGGCAGCACCTGGAACACCATGCCGGCCCATACCCACGACCGCCGCATGGAGGTTTATTTCTACTTCGAAGTTCCCGAGGACGCCGCCGTGTGCCACTTCATGGGCGAGCCCCAGGAGACGCGCCACATCTGGATGCACAACGAGGAGGCCGTCATCTCCCCGCAGTGGAGCATCCACTCGCAGTGGAGCATCCACTCCGCCTGCGCCACCCGCAACTACACCTTCATCTGGGGCATGTGCGGCGAGAACGACGACTACAACGACATGGACTGGTGCGCCACCAAGGACCTGAAGTAGATTCTTCGCTGCTAGATTCTTCGCTGCGCTCAGAATGACATTGACATCATGAAGAAGCTTTTCTATGCAATGCTTGGCCTCATGGCCCTCGCCGCCTGCACGCAGGCGCCCGAGAAGAAAGTCATGGCCCGCTTCGTCCCGGAGCGTTCCGACGACTTCGTCTTCGAGAACAACCTCGTCGCCGGCCGCATTTACGGCAAGGCGCTGGAAGGGAACCCCACCTCCCCCGGCGTCGACATCTGGGTGAAACTCCCCGGCAAACTCGTCGCCGACGAGTGGTACAAGGGATATGAGACCCAAAGTGACGAGTACTACCACCACGACCATGGCGGCAAGGACTGCTACAAGGTCGCCGTCTCCCTGGGCGGAGGCGCTTCCACGCCCCTCATCGACGGAAAACTCCGTTTCCCGGCCACGAACTTCCGTTCCTGGGAAGTCGTGGAAGACACGCCGGAAAAGGTGGTCTTCACCCTCCATTATCCCGAGTGGGAAGCGGCCGATGGCGTGAAAGTCGCCCTGGACAAGACCATCACCGTGGTTCCCGACACTTACTTCTTCGACGTGGAGGATGTCTATGCCTTCGAAGGCATCGACACACTCGCCATCGCCGCCGGTATCAATACGCACGCAGCGCTGGAAACCGTTGAAAAACAATGCACCACCGACACGGCCGTCGCCATCTGGGAGCACGCATCCGATCAGACCTTCGAACCGGAGGACGGCATGCTCGGCGTCGCCGTCGTCATGCCCGGGGCCGACGCCACCTTCACCACCGAAGACGGCACCCACCTCGTCGCCTGCAAGCGCATCGTCTCCGGACAGCCGCTCCGCTACCGTTTCGGTTCCTGCTGGTCCAAAGGCGATGTCAAGACGGCCGAAGAATGGTTCAACCTGGTGTCCGCATTGGAATAGCACCGATTTTTAGTATCTTTGTCCCGGCATGATGAAATGTTTCCTTCATACTGCCGGGACATTTTTCGTCCTCCTCCTGACCGCCCTCATGCTGCCGGGATGCTCTGAACGTGCCACGGAAGACACGACGCAGCGGGAGATCGAGGCGATTTCCCAGATGCGGGAACTCAGCCTCGTGGAATACCGCGTCCGCAAGATCGTGAAGGCCAATGACGAAGGCGAGTGGTACAAGATCGGCGACCGGAAGATCCTCCTCAGTTGCACGGCCTACCTGAAGGCCGGCATCGACCTGAGCGGTTTCTCGGCGGAGAATGTCGATATCAACCGCCTGGACGGCAGCGTCACCGTCACGGTCCCCCATGCCAAACTCCTGTCCCTGGACATGCCCGCTTCCGAGATCCGGGAAGAGTATGACCATGTGACCATGCTCCGGCATTCTTTCTCCGCGGAGGAACGGAATGCGCTGCTCCGGCAGGGCGAAAAGCAGATCCGCAGCAGCGTCCCTTCGCTGGGCATCCTGGAGAAGGCGGAGGAAAACGCCCGCCGCTTCTTTGAATCCGTGTTTACCAAAATGGGCTTCACTTCGGTGGAAGTCGTGTTCGAATGACCGCCATGGAAAAGAAGCCCCGCAAAATCGTCATTTCCGTTTCGCCGCTGATCGTTCTGCTGGCGGTCCTCGTAGTTGCAGGCCTCTTCCTGGCCGGCCGGCTGGCCAGGCGGGAAAAGCATGCTCTCACGATCGACGATACCGTTCTGATCGTCACGAAGATCCAGGCCCTCGGCGAACTGACGACGGCCTGCTATTACGACGAAATGGTCCTCACCCGGTCCAAACCCGGCGCCCTGGCCTCCACGCCCCTCGGTTCCCTGGCCCGGGACGGTTTCGGGAAGGACGTGGACGACCACCTGGTGCTCATCGCAAAAGGGACTGTCCGGGCCGGTGTGGACCTGCTGGAGATGGGGCCGGAGGACATCCGCTTCTCCGGCGACACCGTATATGTCCGCCTGCCGGCGCCCCAATACCTGGACATCATCGTCAATCCTTCCGATTTCGAGGTCTTTGCCGAAAGCGGCAAATGGGCCCATGAAGAGGTGACGAAACTTCAGGATACGGCCCGGCAGCGCCTCATCATGGAAGCGGACCACGCCGGACTCAAGCGGAAGGCCTACGAAGGCGCGATGGATGCCGTGACGGACCTGCTCGTCGCCTCCGGCTACACCTACATACGATACGACCATATTCCCTCCTATATCAAGCTTCCCCCGCTGGGGGACTGAACGAACGATGACAGAAAATGCGACTCCCCTGATGGCACGGCGGATCCGCCGGATCCTCCTCGTGTGCAACAACTATGACAAGTTCGCCCTGGAAGAGGACGGCCGGATCGAACCCCGGATCGCCGTCGAATATTCGGAACTGAACCTTTCGAACCCGCCGGAACTCCTGCGGGCCGAATCCACCGTAGAGGCTCTCGCCATGATGGAGGCCGGTGCCCAGTTCGACCTTGTCATCACGATGTACAATGTGGGTGAAGTCGATGTGTTCGAGTTCTCCCGCCGGGTGAAGGAAATCGACCCGGAAACCTCGGTCGTCCTCCTCACGGCCTTCGCCAAGGAGATCTACCGGCAGATGGAGAACCGGGACACGAGCCACTTCGACGGCATTTTCTGCTGGAACAACTCCACGGACCTCATCATCGCCATCATCAAACTCCTGGAAGACAGCCGGAACGCACCGGTGGACATCCTGGAGAACGGCGTGCAGTGCATCCTCCTCGTGGAGGATTCCGTCCGGTACTACTCCACCTACCTGCCGGAGTTGTACCGCCTGATCCTCCTCCAGAACAGCGAGGCCATCCGCGACGCCCTCAACGAGAGCCAGCAGAGTCTCCGGAAGCGCTCCCGGCCCAAAATCCTCATGGCCACGAACTATGATGACGCCGTGGCCCTGTACGAGAAATACAAGTCCAACATGCTGGGTGTCATCTCCGACATCGGTTTCGTCCTGCACCCCGGCGACAAGCCGTCGGAGGAGAAGCTGGACGCCGGCATCGACCTGTGCCGGATGATCCGCAAGGACGATCCCAAGATGCCCATCCTCATGCAGTCCTCCCAGGAGAGCATGCGGGCCGTCGCCTCATCCCTCAAGGCCGGCTTCCTCGTGAAGCGCTCCAAGACCCTCACGCATGACTTGGCGGAATTCATCGGCCGGGAATTCGGGTTCGGCGATTTCGTGGTCACGAATCCCAAGACCGGGGAGGAGATCGCCCGTGCCAGCGACCTGTACGGCGCCGAGCGCATCATCGCCACCCTTTCGGATGCCGACCTCGCCCGCCTGGCATCCAAGAACTATATCTCCCGCTGGCTCCTCGCCCGCGGCCTCTTCGAAATCGGCAACCGCATCAAGAAGAGCAGTTTCGACGACCAGTCGGAGCGCCGGGCGACCACCATCCGGTCCATCCGCGACTACCGGATGGCCCAGGGACTCGGCGTCGTGGCCCGCTTCGAGCCCGAGCGCTACAACGACGCCATCCGCTTCGCCCGCCTCGGGGACGGTTCCCTGGGCGGCAAGGCCCGCGGCCTGGCCTTCCTGAACCAGATTCTCCAGCGGTACGACCTCTATGACCATTGGGAAGGCGTCCGCGTCCTGGTCCCGAGAACCCTTGTCATCACCACGGACTTCTTCGACCGGTTCATCCTCGAGAACGGCCTCCAGTATGTTATCAACGCGGACCTTTCGGACGAGGAGATCCTCTCCGAATTTGCCGCCTCCACCCTGCCGCGGGACTTGACGGACGCCCTGAGGGTCTTCATCCGCCACGTCCGGAAGCCGCTGGCCGTCCGTTCTTCCTCCAAATTGGAAGACTCTTACTATCAGCCTTTTGCCGGCGTCTATTCCACTTACATGGTGCCGGCTACCGAGAACGAGGACCAGCAGTTGCGCCTCATTTCCAAGGCTATCAAGAGCGTTTATGCCTCGGTCTATTTCGCCTCGTCCCGTAGTTACATCACGGCGACGGGAAACGTCATTTCCGAGGAAAAGATGGCCATCGTCCTGCAGGAAGTGTGCGGCAGCGAGGACGGCGGGCTGTGGTTCCCCACCCTGTCCGGCGTCGCCCGGTCGCTGAACTTCTACCCGGTGGGCCACGAGACGGCCGAGGAAGGCATCGTCCGGCTCGCCTTCGGCCTGGGGAAGGCCGTCGTGGACGGCGAACAGACGCTCCGCTTCTCCCCGGCCTACCCCGGCCATGTGGTCCAGACCTCCACGCCGGAACTGACCATGCGGGAGACCCAGCAGTACATGTACGCCCTGAACCTGAAGCCGGAGAAATTCAAGACCTCGGTCGATGACGCCGTGAACCTGGAGCGCCTCCGCATCTCCGAGTGCACCGGCTTCCGGAACCTGCAGAAGGTCGTTTCCACCTTCGATTTCGAGAATCAGCGGATGGTGGACTCCCCCTTCCCCCGGGGGCCCAAGTTCGTTACCTTCGCCCATATCCTCCGCTACGGGACCTTCCCGCTCGCAGACATCCTCAAGGAGCTCCTGGAGATCGGCCAGAAGGAGATGAAGTGCTGTGTGGAGATCGAGTTCGCCGCCAACCTGGACAAGCCCGCCGACACGGCGAAGACCTTCCATGTCCTCCAGATCCGGCCCATCTCCTCCGACAGCCTCCACACCGAGGTGGACTGGTCGGACATCGATGACAGCGGTTCCTTCCTCCGTTCCGGCAGCGCCCTGGGCACCGGCTGGGTGCAGGATGTGAAAGACCTCGTGTACATTCCCAAGGATCGGTTCGACAAGATGGAGACCGAGGCGATGGCTTCCGAGATCGCTGCCCTGAACAACCGGATGCGGGAAGAAGGCCGCGGATACGTGCTCATCGGCTACGGCCGCTGGGGCACCAGCATTCCCTCGCTGGGCATCCCGGTCAAATGGAGCGACATCTCGGAGGTGAAGGCCCTCGTGGAGTGCGTCCTGCCGGACTTCCGGATCGACCCGAGCCAGGGAACGCATTTCTTCCAGAACCTGACGTCCTTCAACGTAGGCTTCGTCCATGTGGACCCGTTCGCCCGCCGAGAGGACGAATTCGACGACAGCGTCCTGAACGGGCTTCCCGCCGAGTACGAGTCCAAATACCTGAGGCTCATCCATCTGGACGAGCCCCTGAAGATCTGCATCGACGGCCGGAGCGGCCGGGCGTTCATGAAAGCCTGAGCTACTTCCTGTAATGGGAAGGGAGCACGCCGAACATTTCCTTGAAGTAGCGGGTGAAGTACTTGGGTGTATTGAAGCCCACCCGGTCCGCTACTTCGGAAACCGTCAGGTTGGGATCGTCTCCCAGCAGCTGGGCCGCCCTTTTCAGGCGCATGGTCCGGATGAACTCGGAGGGAGTCATCCCATACAGCGACTGGATCTTGCGGTAGAGGTTCATCCGGTGCATACCCACGTCGGCGGCCAGTTCCTCCACGGAATACTCGGTATTGTCCATGTTCGCCTCCAGCTTCTCCATGATCCGGGTCATCAGTTTCTGGTCCACGGTCGTCACCGTTACGTGCATCGGGGAGACTTCCGCCGAACCGGAGAAAGACCGGATCCGTTTCTCCCGTTCTTCCAGCAGGTTCTTGATCCGGATCTGGAGCATGTCCATCTTGAACGGCTTGGTCAGGTAGGAATCGGCACCGCACTCATAACCTTCCGTCCGTATATCCTCGGACATGCGGGCGGAAAGGAGGATGACGGCGATGTGGGAAGTCTCCACATTCTCCTTGATCCGGCGCGTCAGCTCGAATCCGTTCATCTTGGGCATCATCACGTCGGTCACGACGATATCCGGACGTATGGACGGAAGCTTGTCCAGGCACTCTTCCCCATCCGCCGCATCGGAGACCAGGTAATCCTGGGACAATTCGTCGCACAGGTACAGCCGGAAATCGGCATTGTCGTCCACGACCATGATCCGCTTATGGTCAGTTCCGACCGGATGCTCGTTCTCTTCCTGTTCCAAAGGGCTGTCGTCGGTCAATGGCTGGACAGAGGCCGTCTCTTCCAGGTCCATGGGCAACTGTACCGTAAAAGTGGACCCGTTCCCGACATCCGAGACGACGAAGACACGTCCCCGGTGCATTTCCACATACTGCCGGACCAGGCTCAGTCCGATGCCGGAACCGACAGCATCCCCCGTGTTCCCGCTCCGGTAAAACCGGTCGAAAACCTGGTGCAGGTCCGATGGCGGGATGCCGATGCCGGTATCCGCGACCTCCAGTTGCATCTGCCGCCCGTCCGTATCGGAGAGGCGAACTTCCACCGACCCGCCCGCCGGAGTGAACTTCAGGGCATTGGAGAGGAGGTTGTTGACCACCTTCTGCATCATCGTGCTGTCAAAGGCCATCATCGGATTGGACGATGAGTCCGCCAGGGTAAGGCGGATATCCTTCCTCTCGGCCGTGTCCCGGAACGATTCGACCAAGGCGACGACGAAGTCCGAGAAATTGCCTTTCCGGAGATTCAGCCTTTCCCCGCCCGTTTCCACTTTCCGGAAGTCCAGCAGGTGGTTCACCAGGTCCAGCAGCGATTTCGCGCTCCGGTGCATCGTGTCCAATTTGGCATATTCCGACGTTCCTTCCTTCTCCTTCATCAGGCTCTCCAGCGGAAGGATGATCAGGGAAAGCGGCGTCCGGAGTTCATGGGAAATATTGGTGAAGAAGCGGAACTTCATCTGGTTCAGTTCTTCTTCCTGCTTCCTTCTTTCCTCGGCCGCCCGCTCGGACATGTGCCTGCGTTCTTTCCGATAGAAGAAGAGGACGATACCCGTGATCAGGCCCAGCAGCAAGAGAAGGTAAAAGGCATAGGCCCAGCGGGTCCTCCAGAAAGGAGGCTTGATCTCGATGGGGACCGTCGTCTCCGGGCTCCAGTCGGTTCCGTTGTTCGTCGCCTGCACGCGGAAAACATATTTCCCGGGTTCCAGATAGGTGTAACCGGCCGTCCCGAAGGGAACCGACGTGACGGTATGCCACTGCCTGTCAAAGCCGTCCAGCATATAGCGGTAAGTCGTATGCGTGGGGTTGGCATAGTTCAGGTTCGAGAAAGCGAATTCCAGGGACGTTTCATTATACGCGAGGGTCACATCCTTGGCAGGACGTTCCTCTCCGCCCACCCGGAAAGAGGTCAACATCGGCGGAATGCCGTAATCGGAAGGGGCCATGGCCGTGGGATCCACGATACAGAACCCGGAAGACCCTCCGAAATACAGTTGTCCGTCCGAGTGCCGGAGCACGGAATGCTGGAAGAAGGCGCCGCAGTCCACCCCGTCCGACTGACCGTAGTCCGTCCGGAAGAACGCCCCGTCCGGCGAAAGCACGATCCGGGAAATGCCGCTCGTGGACGATGCCCACAACCCGCCCATGCCATCCTCAGCCAACGCCATTACCACCCCGGATTCAGTCACGGCACGGTCTCCCTGCATCGGGTCCCGAAGGCTCAGCCCGCCCGACTCGGCCAGCCATATACGACCGGCGGCATCCTCCAGGATCTGGTTCGTCAGGGAATAAGCGTCCACCGTATCCATCCGGTCCACCCGGTCCGTGGCCGGGTCGTAGCGGAACCGGCCGTTGTCGCCGGCCGCCACGAATGAACCGTCCGCTTTCAGGTACAGATCGCGTACAAGCATGTATCGGTTCAGTTCCGGATGGGAATCCCGCAAAAGACGGATCTCGCCCGTTTCGGGGTCGAACCGGCCTACGCCGCCATAGACCGAAATCCAGTAATTCCCGTCCAGGTCCTCCTTCAGGGCGCGGACGCAGTTCAGGTTGGGGGTTCCGTGCTGATAGGAGACGTCCACATTGGATTGCTGCGGGTAGGAGAAATGGCGGACCTTCCCCTGGTCCACGCAATAAAGCCCGTTATAGAAAGTCCCCGCCCAGATCCGGGAACGGGAATCCACATAGAGGCTGATGATGAGTTCATCCGCCAATTCGCGGTACGGGATGTCCATACTCTGCTGATGCGGATCATACCGGAGCAGGCCGTGAACCGTCCCGACCAGCACCTTGCCGTCCGGTCCTTCGGCCAGGCACTTGACGCTTTCGTCCGGCATCGACCCTTCCCGGAGCGATGCCGCATTGACCGTCCGGATGCGGATAATGTCCTTGTGCCAGTAAAGAAGGCCCTCCTGCTGGGTGGCAATCCATACGCCCCCCTGGGGGTCCGCGTAGATCTTGGAGATATCGGAATGCGGATAGACCGGTTTTCCGTCAATACGGTCCAGTCTCGGGAACCGGTAGGAAGTCCCGTCCTGATACACGATCCGGACGCCGGAGCGGGCGGTACCCACCCAGAGATTGTCTTCCCCGTCCACGGCAATGGAGGTGAAAAGGTCGTCGTTCCCCGCCGGAATCACTTCCGTCTCCGACAGCTGCCCCGTTTTCGGATCGTAATGTACAATGCGTTTGTCGGACATGAACCAGCGCTGACCGTCTGAGGTGACGGCCGTTTCCGACCGGCTGGAGACGGCGGTCGGGAACAGGTTGTCCGCCGGTTTCCCGTTTTCGGAAGAAGGGAGCGGAAGGTTATACAGGAATACGTGCTCCCGCCGGTCGAACGCCCAATAGTGGTCCCTCGATCGGAGAAGAATCCGCTCCGACTCCGCATCGTAGGACAATTGGTCCTGACCGCTGTACTCGGCATAAGGGACCTCGACGGGATCCCAGCGGTAGTTCCGGCAGGAGGCCCCGTCATAGAGGCAAAGGTAAGAGGATGTCTGGATGCACATAAGCCCGTCCGGGAGCATCAGGACCTCGCGGACATTGTTTTCCGGCAGGCCGCACGAGGCGTCCAGCATCCGGAACTCATAGTGAGGCTGCGCACGAAGAAGCGTGCCGAGCATCAGGAGGACCAATATGGAGACTACCCGTTTCATCCAGGGCCAAAGATAGGGAAAATCCTTTACTTGTCGAAAACGGACAGGTCCCATTCGTCCCGCCAGCGAAGGATGAGTCTTCCCTCCTCAAACTCCACAGGAAGCCAGATATACCGTCCGTCAATGGCATTCTCGGGGCGCCAGCGGTCACCCATGTAGATAAAGGCGCCTTCCTTCCCGGCAACTGGAAGGAAGAATGTGCTCTGGGAATGATAGGTCGTTTCACTGTCGGCATCTACGCAGGGATTTCCCGTCTGCGTCCAGGGGCCCCAGATGGAAGGGGCGACGGCGGCATGGGCGGGATTGGGACGCCAGCCCGTACACTCGGACCCCATGAAGTAGTACAGGCCGTCCTTCTTGAAGACCGCGGGAGCTTCCATCCGGTCCCCGACGAAGGCCCGGACATATTTCCCGGAGAAATCCAGGAAATCGTCGGTGAGTTCAGCGATATGGATCACGCTGTTGGATTCGGACGAGCAGATGTGATAGGCCTTGCCGTCGTCATCGACGAAAAGGGTCATGTCCCGGGAATGCTGTCCCGGCAGGAAATCGCGTCCCAGGGTATTCACGGAATCCGGATGCTCGCCGGCCGAGAGATTCGCCCGGTCCTTCCAGATTTCTCCTTCCTTGGGTATTTTGTGGAAAGGTTTCACGTCCACCGGCCACATCTGCGGCGTCGCACGTGTAGCACGGATAAAAGTGAAAGGGCCAGTCACCTTACTGGCCTGGGCGATTCCCACCATCGCCCCGGAATATCCTTTTCCTTTGGGCTCCAGGTGGAACCACATGACGAATTTCCGTGTTTTAGGATTATAGATGACCTTAGGCCGTTCCAGGATGCAGCCGTCGGCGATCATCGACTCCGGATCATCACTCACCTTCAGCGCGATGCCCTCGTCCTTCCAGTTGTACAGATCCTTGGAAGAATAACAGTGGACACCCACATGGGCCTGGTTTCCTCCCCGTCCCTCCGTCTTGTGCTCACCGAACCAATAATAGGTTCCCCTGTGCAGCAGGATACCGCCGCCATGGGCATTGATATGCACACCTTTATCGTCAGGCCAGATTTCACCGGGACGGAAGGATTTGCGCTGGGCCTGGGCAGGAAGAGCGGCAGCAGCAGGGAGAGGAGGATCAGGATTCGTTTCATATCTATCGCTTTTTTTCTATATTTACGGACATACCGGCCTGAATACTCAAAGATAGGGATTATTTTGAATGTTATGAGTAAATCCGCCCGCCCATCCGTATTGATTGACATGAGAATCAAAAGAATCTGTCTGGTCCTGACCTGCATGCTGGGGTTGATTCCGGCAAAAGGACAGGATTTCGTCCATCCCGGCATCCTCCACGACCGGGAGGACCTCGCCCGCATCAAGTCCCTGGTGGACAACCGCACCCAGCCGGCCATCGGCTCCTGGGAGAAACTCTCTTCCGACCCCAAATCCTCTCCGGATTACCGGATCCAGGGGCCTTTCCCCATCATTTCCCGGGCGGATGAATACGCCTACACCAAAGCGCCTTGCGAGGACGATTTCAACGCAGCCTACTACAACGCACTCATGTGGACGGTCACCGGTAATGAACGCCACGCATCCAAGGCAATGGAAATCATCCGGGCCTACAGCGCCGTCCTCCGGAAAATCACCCCGCGGGACGATCCCCTGTGCGCCGGCCTTCAGGGTTTCATCATCGTCAATGCCGCGGAAATCATGCGATATACCTACCCGGCATCCTCATTCTCCGGCGGCTGGAACGACGAGGATACCCGTCTCGCCACCGAAATGTTCCGGGAGGCGTTCATCCCCGTTTTCACGAAATTCCACGCTACGCCCGCCTATACGAACGGAAACTGGGGACTTTCCGTCCTCAAGGGGATGGTGGGCATGGGGGTGTTCCTGGACGACCGTGCCCTGTACCGGGAAGCCCTGGACCGGTATCTGGATGCCGGCTATGACAACGGCTCCCTCCCCAACTACACCCATCCTTCCGGGCAGCTCCAGGAGAGTGGCCGGGACCAGGCCCACTGCATGCTCGGGCTGGGGTGTATGGCGGAGATCTGCGAAGTGGCCTGGAAACAGGGCGAGGACCTGTACTGCGCCCTGGGCAACCGTTTGCTGACCGCCTACGAATACCTGGCGAAATACAACCTGGGCCATGACGACCTGCCGTTTTTTACGTGGACGGACAAGACCGGGAAATACTGCCGCTGGACGGAGATGAGCGCCCAGGCCCGCGGGCAGTTCCGCTCCGTCTTCGAAATCGCCTATGCCCATTACGTCGGCCGGAGGCACCTGGAAATGCCGTGGACGGCCGAAGTCCTGCAGCGGATCCGTCCCGAAGGGAAAGGCTGGACCTGCGACCACCCGGGGTTCGGGTCCCTGCTGTTCTGGCAAAGTGAGGAAATCTACCATGAAGGATGGACCGACTTCAACAAGAACGGCCGGAAAGACGTCTATGAAGATCCGTCCGCCCCGGTCGACGAGCGGATCAGGGACCTCCTCTCGCAGATGACCCTGGAAGAGAAAACCTGCCAGATGGTTACCCTGTACGGCTCCGGCCGGGTCCTGAAGGACGACCTGCCCACACCGGCCTGGAAAGACGAGGTCTGGAAGGACGGCGTCGGCAACATCGACGAGGAGCACAACGGGTATCCGCGGTTCGACTCGCCCTATGCCGCCGACTTCCGCCAGCATGTGGACGCCCTCCACACCATCCAGCGCTGGTTCGTGGAACAGACGCGGCTGGGCATTCCCGTCGATTTCACCAATGAGGGAATCCGGGGCCTGTGCAGCGTGGGTGCGACATATTTCCCGGCCCAATGCGGCCAGGGAGCGACTTGGGACAAGGATCTGATTGCCCGGATCGGCGAGGCGGAAGCCGAAGAAGCCTTCCTGCTGGGCTATACGAACATCTACTCTCCCATCCTGGACATCGCCCAGGATCCGCGCTGGGGCCGTTGCGTGGAGAGTTACGGGGAAGACCCCTACCTGGTCGGACAACTGGGCAAGCAGATGGTCCTTTCGCTCCAAAAAGGACGGCTGGTGTCCACGCCCAAGCACTTCGCCGTGTACAGCATCCCGGTAGGCGGCCGGGACGGGAAGACCCGCACCGACCCGAAAGTGGCCCCCCGCGAAATGCGCACACTTTATCTGGAGCCTTTCCGCGTCGCCTTCTCCGAAGCGGGGGCTTTGGGAACCATGAGTTCCTACAATGATTACGACGGTGTCCCCGTAAGCGGAAGCCGCTGGTTCCTGACCGACCTGCTCCGGAAGGAATGGGGATTCAAGGGATACGTAGTCTCCGACAGCGAAGCCGTCGAGTTCCTGTCCGACAAACACAAGGTCGCAGAGACCTACGAGGACGGCGTGGCACAGTGCGTGAATGCCGGCCTGAATATCCGGACCACGTTCCGGACGCCAGAGTCGTTCGTCCTTCCCCTCCGGGGCGCCATCGCCCATGGGAAAGTGTCCATGGAGACCATCGACGCCCGCGTTTCCGAC
The DNA here is from genome assembly GCA_902781705.1 of uncultured Bacteroidia bacterium. GTDB lineage: Bacteria > Bacteroidota > Bacteroidia > Bacteroidales > UBA932 > Cryptobacteroides. The sequence goes on along the minus strand of CACZKE010000019.1, from coordinate 35,978 downwards.
ATCCTGCGTGTCAAGTTCTGGCTGGGGCTGTTCGACAACCCCTACCGGGGAGACGGCGACCTGGCACTTGAGAAGGTGCACAGTCCTGAGCATCAGGCCCTTTCCATCCGGGCGGCCCGTGAGTCCATGGTTTTGCTGAAGAACGAAGGCCTCCTACCCTTGTCCAAAAAAGTCAAAAAGGTGGCCGTCATTGGCCCCAACGCCCATGAAAGGGAGCAGCTGATCTGCCGTTACGGACCCGCAAACGCACCTTTGAAAACCGTGTACGAGGGCATCCGGGAGCTCCTTCCCGAAGCGAAAGTCACTTATGCCAAGGGCTGCGAAATCATCGACCCGCACTTTCCGGAAAGCGAACTGATGTACTTTGAAAAGACGCCGGAAGAAGCGCAGCTCCTGAAAGAGGCCGTCCGGACGGCCAAGGCGGCAGACGTCGTCATCCTGGTGCTGGGCGGCAACGAGAAGACCGTCCGCGAAGACCGGTCCCGCACCAGCCTGGACCTTCCCGGCCGGCAGCAGGAACTGATGGAGGCCGTCGCCGCGACAGGAAAACCGGTCGTCCTGGTGCTTCTGGACGGAAGGGCTTCGTCCATCAACTGGGCCGACGCCCACATCCCGGCCATCCTGCACGGCTGGTTCCCGGGCGAATTCTGCGGCCAGGCCGTCGCCGAGACCCTGTTCGGGGACAACAACCCGGGCGGACGGCTGGCCGTCACCTTCCCCAAGAGTGTCGGACAGATTCCTTTCGCCTTCCCCTTCAAGCCCGGTTCCGACGAATCCAGCCAGACCTCCGTCTGGGGAGCCCTGTATCCTTTCGGTCACGGCCTGAGTTATACATCTTTTGCCTATGACGGCCTGTCCGTGACACCTGACACGCAATCGGTGGATGGCAGCGTCACCGTTTCCTGCCAGGTCACAAATACGGGAGAGCGAAGCGGCGACGAGGTGGTCCAACTCTACATCAACGATGTGGTGAGCAGTGTCACGACCTACACGAAAGTGCTCCGCGGCTTTGAACGCATCCATCTTGAACCCGGCGAAAGCCGGACGGTCTCCTTCACCCTCACACCCCAGGACCTGGGAATCTGGGACGCAGACATGCATTTTACCGTAGAGCCCGGTTTGTTCGAGGTGATGGTGGGCGCCTCCTCCGCCGACATCCGCCTGAAAGGTTCATTCCAGATCCAATGACATGAAACGGTTGTTCTTCATCCTCCTTGCCCTCGCCGGATGCATCCGGGCATCCGCCCAGGATTCTTATGTGGATAAAGTCAATCCCTTCGTGGATTCGCATCGTTCCCGCTGGTTCTATTTTGACTCGGCAAGCCTTCCCTTTGGCATGGTCAGCCTGAGTCCTGACACCGGTACGGCGCATTCCTGGGGTTCCGGCTACCTGTATGACTCCCTGCATGTCCGCTGCTTCAGCCATATCCACAACTGGCAGATGTCCGGCGTAGCCGTCATGCCCACGACCGGCCCGTTCAAGGGGCACCGGGGCATGGACGCATACCGGTCCGCCTTTACCCATGAAGACGAAATCGCCAAGCCGGGCTATCATCGGATTCACCTGGACGATTACGATATCACGGCTGAACTGACCGCGACCACGCGCGTCGGATTCCACCGATACACCTACCCCCGCAGCGACGAGAGTTACATCCTGTTCGATGCCGGCGCTTTCCTGGCCCATGGGCCCACGACCTATTCGGAAGTCTGGATGGTGGACGACCACACCGTCGCCGGCTGGGAGATCATGGGCGCGACCGGACGCCGCCCCAAAGACACACCCGTCTATTTCTGGGCCGAACTGTCCAAGCCGGTGGCGGAAACCGTCTGCTGGCGGGAAGGACAGGTTCTGAAACCCGTCCGTCCTGCCCGTGTATCCGGGAAAGATGCCGGGCTGGCGGTCCGTTTTGCGACGCGGGAGGGTGAGCAGGTCCTCCTGAAGATAGCCATTTCCTATACGAGCGTGGAAATTGCCCGGAAAAACCTGGAAGCGGAACTTCCCGGCTGGGATTTCGACGGGACCCGGGATGCGGCCTTTGCCGCCTGGGACGAAAAACTGGGACGGATCGACGTGGAAGGCGGGACGCATGAGCAGCAGGTCAAGCTGTATACCGACCTCTGGCACGCCCTGCTCGGCAGGCATATCGTGAGCGATGCCGACGGCCATTACATGGACATGACGGGGCCGGCTCCCGTCATCCGGCAGATTCCCCTGGACGCATCGGGCAAGCCCCGCTACAACCACCACAACTTCGACGCCTGGTGGGGCAGCCACTGGTCGCTGGACATCCTGTGGACGATGGCCTATCCGGAAATCGTGGACGATTTCTGCAACACGATGCTGGATTACTACCGGAACGGCGGCCTGATTCCCCGCGGACCGTCCGGCGGCAACTACACCTATGTCATGATCGGAGATCCGGCCGTGAGTTTCTTTGCCGCGGCTTACAACAAAGGTATCCGGGGGTACGATGCCGAACTCGCCTATGAGGGGCTCCGGAAGAACGCTTTCCGGGGCGGTATCCGGGATCATGCGGGATATGAACATGCCCGGGATGCATCTTCCGGAGGGATGAGGTTTTACGAAACGCTGGGATACGTACCGGACGGCCGGGCCGGCCTCACCGGCATGCACACGACCGGAGCGGCCATGACGCTGGAATACGCTTACCAGGACTGGTGCCTCGCGCAGCTGGCTCTCGCCCTGGACAAACAGGAAGACTACGCCTTTTTCATGAAGCGTTCCCGGAACTACCGGAATGTCTGGGACCCCGCCGTCGGCTTCATGAACGCGCGGATGGAGGACGGGACCTTCCTCAAGGCGTTCGACCCGCTGGAGATCTCCGAAAAAGACGGTTTCTGCGAAAGTAACGCCGCCATTTACAGTCATTTCGTCCCGCACGACATGCCCGGTCTTATCGACCTTTTCGGAGGAAGGAAGGAATATGTCCGCCGCCTGGACGAGCAGTTCCGCCTCAGCGAGCCGAACGGCTTCTTCCGGAGTTCCGACCCAGCGCTCAAAGCCTTCAACTGGACGGATTACGGCAACCAGCCCGGAACCGGGATGGCCCATCTTTTCAGCCACGCCGGCGCTCCCTGGCTCACCCAGAAATGGGTCCGCAAGGTCAAGGCGGCCTATGGCAACATTACGCCCTATGGCGGTTATCGGGACGACGAAGACCAGGGACAGATGGGAGCCCTGGGCGTCCTGATGGCAATCGGCCTGTTCGAAGTGGACGGCGGCTGCAGCACGGAATCCCGGTATGAGATTACCTCTCCCCTCTTCGACCGGATTACAATCAGGCTGAACCCGGACTACTATCCCGGCGGCCGATTCGAGATCCTTACCCGGAATAATTCCGATAAGAATATGTATATCCGCAAGGCTGTGCTGAACGGGAAGCCCTGGAACGACTGCGTAATTCCGCATGCCGATTTCATCCGGGGCGGAAAACTCGAACTGGACATGGGCGCCCGTCCGAACAAGAAATGGGGCGCCACCACTTTTGACCGATAAAGAACGATGAAAACCGTACGAAACCTCCTGTGCGGCCTCGCCGCCCTCCTGGCCCTTTCCCTGCAGGCCAAGGAGACCGTGTTCACCTCTCCGGATACCCGGTATGTCCTGACCCTGGATGATGGGAGCGGACAAGTGGCCTACTCCCTGCAATGGGACGGAAAAACCGTCATTCTCCCTTCTGTCCTGGGAATCGAAGCCGGAAGGCCGATGCGGGACGGGCTCCGGATCGGAGAAATCCGGGACCTCGGGGAAACCGACACGACCTGGAAGCCTGTCTATGGAGAACGGGCGGTCATCCCGGACCATTTCAAGGCGTGGGAGGTCAGCCTCCTTTCCCCGGAAGGACGGCCCGTCCTCGGGCTGGAAATCCGTGCCTACAATGAGGGAATCGCTTTCCGGTATCTGGTGACAGCAGGTTCCTATATCCACATCACGGATGAATTCACCGAGTACACGCTCCCTGAGGGAACGCTCGCCTATTTCACTCCTCGCGCCCAGACGCCTTACTCGCTCCTTCCCCTGAAAGACTGGCCGGGCGACGGGGGATCCGACCGTCCTCTTCTGCTCAGGCTCCCGGAAGGCGGTTTCGCCTGCCTGGCGGAGGCACAGGTCGTGGACTATGTCCGGACCAAGTTCCGCCTTGCCGACAAGCCTAATACCGTGACAGCAGCCATGTACGGTCCCGTCGATGAAATCGCCCCCTATGCAACGCCCTGGCGGATGGTCATGTGCGGGAACCAGGCGGGAGAGATCCTGGAGCACAATTACCTGTTTTACAACCTCAACCCGCCTTGTGCCATCGAAGACCCGTCCTGGATCCAGCCCGGGAAGATGATGCGGGAGGTGACTCTGACCACGAAAGGAGGCATGGCCGTCGTGGATTTCGCCGCCAGGCACAACCTGCGCTATGTACTCTTCGACGCCGGCTGGTACGGCTTCGAGTACGACAAGGCTTCCGACGCCAGGACCGCCACCCTGGACCCGCGGCGCAATCCCAACCCGGATGCGCTGGATCTCCACGCCGTCATCGCCTACGCCCGTTCCAAGGGCATCGGCATCTTCCTGTATGTCAATATGCGCGCCCTGGCGCAGCAATTGGACGACATCCTTCCCCTGTATGAGCAATGGGGTATCGCCGGCGTGAAATTCGGCTTCGTCCAGGTAGGTTCCCAGGTCTGGACAAAATGGATGCACGAGGCGGTCCGCAAATGTGCGGAGCACCACCTGATGGTGGACATCCACGACGAATACCGTCCGACCGGTTTCAGCCGGACCTATCCCAACCTGATGACCCAGGAGGGCGTACGGGGCAACGAAGAGTTCCCGGATGCCTTCAACAACACGATGCTCCCCTTCACCCGTTACGTGGCCGGCCCGGCCGATTACACCATCTGCTATTACCGGCAGGATTTCGGCCGGTTGGAAAGACAGGAAGACGCCCATGGCGTTCCCCGCTCCAAGAGTATCCAGACCACGCCTGCCCACCAGCTGGCCCTGGCCGCCGTCTATTACAGCCCGCTGCAAGTCCTGTACTGGTATGACAAACCTTCCGACAGCCAGGACGAGCCGGAACTCAAGTTCTTCGATGACGTTCCCACGGTCTGGGACGACTCGAAAGTCCTCGAAGGGGAACCGGGTGAATACATCACCACCGCCCGCCGGCACGGAGAAGAGTGGTTCGTCGGCACCATCACCAACGCAGCCCGTGAGGCGGCCATTCCTCTTGATTTCCTCCCTGCAGGCAACTACACGGCCGAAATCTACACCGACGGCGACGCGTCCATCCCCACCCGGACCAAGGTCCGCCTCTCGAAGTTCCGCGTGAACGCGGAAACGATCCTGCGCTTCAACCTCCGGCAGGCCGGCGGCGCCGCGGTCCGGCTCGTGCCGGAACCGGTCAGGGAAAAGTCTGTCAAGGATTACAGGAAAAAGAACGTATTATGATCCGGAAAACGCTGGCCGCCCTCCTCTTCGGGATGGTGGCCTTGTCATCGTCCGCTCAGACCGCCGTGTGGCAATGGTCGGCGGTGGTTCCGAACACTTCCGCCCACCCGAAATATGCCCATCCGCAGGCCTATCTGTGGATCCCTCCCACCTGCCGGGAAGTGAATGCCCTCATCGTTGCCCAGCACAACATGGAAGAGATCTCCATCCTGGAAGACGATGGATTCCGGGAGAGAATGGCGGAACTGGGCGTGGCCGAGCTGTGGATCTGCCCCCGGTTCAACCTGCCCTTCGACTTCACGGACGGGGCCTGGGAAGGCCTGGACGCCGTCCTGGAGCGACTGGCCACCGATTCCGGCTACGGAGAACTGAGCCGTACGCCCCTGATCGGACTCGGCCATTCCGCCGCGGCGAGCAATCCGTACTATATGGCGGCCTCCCGCCCGGGACGGGTGCTCGCCTGCATCTCCACCAGCGGCCAGTGGCCGTATTTCCGAGACGGCAACTTCTGTCCGGACGTCTGGGGAGACCGGACGGTGGATTACATCCCTTGCCTGGAGACCATGGGCGAATACGAAGCGGCCGAAAACTGGGCGCTCAAGGGACTGAAGGAACGGGCCGACCATCCTCTCACCCCGCTCAGCATGCTCGCCTGTCCGGGGGAAGGACATTTTGCCTCCTCCCCTGAAAAAGCGGCATATATAGCCCTGTATATCCGAAAAGCGTTACAATACGGGCATGTGGATCCGACCCGGGAAGGATGGCTGCTGGAGCGTTGGCACGAAGACTCCGGTCCTTCCTGTGAGCCTGCCCCGGTCGGCTCCTACACCGGGGATCCGGCCGATGCCTTCTGGTTCTTTGATGAAGAAATGGTACAGGCCACCCTTGCCTACCAGGCCCGTTTCCGGGGAAAGGAGCGGCAGCTGGTCGGCGTCCTGCAGGATGGGAAACCCGTTCCCCAACGCAATACCCACATGCAGCTGCATCCGGAATTCATGACGGAGGAGGACGGCGTCACCCTCCCGCTCAAGCCTTTCTTCTATGACACGGTTTCAGGCGGAAGCCCCCGGCACAGGGCCTGGAGCCATCAGGAACCCGGAAGTTCCATCGGCCATTCCGCTGGTCTCCCCTATCTGGAGGTCATTGCCGCACCGGCCCGCGTCTCCAGCGACACGACCCTGACGCTGGAATGGAACCGGATGGCGACCTGGGAGGAAAAGGAAGTGTTCATCGACTTCTGCATCAAGCATTCCGGCGACGCAGTATACCGCCCCGCCGTCCAGCAGGCCCGGATCACCCTCCCAATCCGTCTGACAGAAGGGAAAGGGCAGCATATCCAATTCAGCCCCCTGCGGAACGTCAGCAGGAATACCCGGTCCTTGATCCTGCACGCAATTTCCGACAGCGGACTTCCTGTCGGATTCTATGCGGAGTGCGGACCGGTCAGGGTCGAAGGCAACCGTCTCATTTTCGAGCAGATGCCTCCGAAGAGCAAGTTCCCTGTAAAAGTTACCGTCGTCGCCTGGCAATACGGCCGCAAGGGGGATACGCCCGTCCGGACTGCCGATCCCGTAAGGCAAACGTTCTATATCACTGAATGACATCAAAAAAAAGGAGGTGGCCAGGCCATCTCCTTTTTTTTGAATCATTCCGTTCGAAAACTTATTCCCAACCCGGGTTGTTTCCCAGTTCGTCTCCGTTGGTCAGGCTGGCAAGCCAGGCCTTCGGAATCGGACGGAGGCTGTACTTGGCGTTGGTGGAGCTGCTGAGCTGCGTCTTGATGAGGCCTCCGGTGATGTTGTTCACATCCCAGTTGTACTCAAGCACGCGCTCGGCCAACTTGCCGGTACGGGTCAGGTCGTTCCAGCGCGGGGCCTCGCCGAAGAGTTCCAGGGCGCGCTCGTCCAGAACATCGTCCACCGTCACGGTACCGGAGTACAGTTCCAGACCGGATTCCTGGGCACCATGGGCGGCACGGGAACGGACTGCGTTGATATAGGTCAGGGCCTTGCCATTGTCCTTGGCACCCACAGCGGCCTCAGCGGCGATCAGGTAAGTCTCGGCCAGACGGAACAGGTAAATGTCACGCATGCCCTGTCCCACGGTACCGGAGGACTGATAGATGGTGTTGTGGTCCTTGAACTTCCAGACAGGCAGCCAGGCGCGGGAAGAACTGTTCATGCTCTGATAACCGGTGATGTAATAATCGTCGGTACCGGCATCCTTGTAGGATTTCTCGGCGAGGGATCCCTTCGGATAGTTATAGTAGAACAGGCCGTTGGAAGCGGAAGCCTCCTTCTCGGCAGCGGTGTACTGCTTGTAATCCGCCTCGACGGGGAGCGGGAAATAGATGACCGGTTCGCCCACAGGGACCTGGATGCCCTTGGTGCTCTCAAGCCAGTTCTTTCCGGTATCCTCACCCTCGATGGAAGTGGCAGGATCTCCGTTGAACGGGGACATGAAGGTCACCTCGGCGCGATGGTCCTTCTTCCAGTCGAAGAGCAGGTACGCGTACTTGGTGGGCATCACGGTCGCCCAGTCATTGCGGTACAGGCCGGAGAAACCGATATCGTTCCAGCCCTCGCGGTAAACGAACAGATAGAACTCGCTCCAGATGTTGTTGTTCCAGCCGGAACCGGCGGAGAAGTTGACCGGGAAGATAATCTCGTCGTTCTCCTCGTTGGCCTGGCGGTGGACCATCGCGAAGTCGTCCAGCAGCTTGTGGCCGGAATTCTTGATGACATCCTCGGCGTCAGCCAGGGCGTTGGAGAAGTCGGTGGACTGGCCGTAGCTCTGATAGGCACGGGTGAGGTACACCAGGGCGCGGAGATGCTTGGCGGCAGCCTTGGAAACGCGGCCGTAGTTCGCCGCAGGCTGCTTCCAGGGCAGGCTGGAGGCAATCACGTCGTTCAGGTCGGCCAGGATCTGGGTATAGAAGGCGTCACCGCTGTCCAGCGTTCCTTCCGTGGAGGCGGAAGTGGGCTCGTCCAGGATGAGCGGAGCCTGTCCCCAGTTGCGGACGATCTCGAACAGGTACAGGGCACGGAGGAATTTGGCCTCGGCCACGTGCTGGGCCACGAGGTCCTTGTCCATGCCGTCCCGGGGATCCTGCTCCTTGGTAATGACCGCGTCGGCACGGCCGATGACGGCATTCACGTTCTTGAGGGCCTCATACAGGGTTTTCCATTGGTTGAAGACAGTACCGTTGTCACTCAGGTAATCCGGCGTGTACTGGTTCAACTGGTTGGTCGTGTTCCCATTGTTGTGGGTGGACAGGTCCGTTCCCAGTTGGGCCAGGGAGTAATAGTTGGTCGAGTTGTAAACCGACTTCAAGGTGTTGTAAGCGCCCGACATCAGGGACTCGTATCCGTCCTTGGTGGCATAGAAGTCCTCAGCGGACTGGCTGGCAAGGTTCTTCTCATCCAGGAAACCGGAGCATCCGGTCACCGCGAAAACGGAAAGGAGAAGCGCTTGGGCAATGATATTTCTTGTTTTCATAACAGGCTGCTGATTAGAATCCGACATTGATACCGAAAAGCACGTTGCAGGTCATGAAGTCCGTACCGGCGATGGAAGCCGTCAGTTGCTCGGGATCGAACACGTATTTGTCGCACAGGATCCAAGGATTCTGGACGGTCGCATACAGACGGAAATTCTGCATGCGGAGTTTCTGAAGGACTTGCTTCGGGAAGGTGTAACCAAGGGTGACGTAATTCAGTTTCAGGTAGTCCAACTTGGCAAGACGGTGGGAAGAAGTGGCAATCAACTCATTGTTGCTCCAGATGGAACTGCGGTAGTTGCTGTAAGAGCCGTAGTTGCTGGGCTGCGGATGCTCGTCGGTCTGGTTTTCCGGGGTCCAGTAATTGTACTTCAGGTTGTTGAAGTTCATCGCATTGCCCTCATATCCGAAGGAAACCAGATACTGGTTCTTCAGGACGGCACCACGCTGGAAGGAAAGTTGGAAGGCCAGGTCGAAGTTCCGGAAAGTGAAGGTGTTCGTCATACCGCCGATCAGGTCCGGCGTGTGTTTTCCATAGATGAAACGGTCGGCATCGGTGATCTTCCCATCCCCGTTCTGGTCCCAAGGCTTGAACTGGCCGGGCTTGTTGCCGTACTTGGCGGCCTCCTCGGCCTCTTCGGTCTTCCAGACACCGATCGTCTTGAGGGAGAAGTTGATGTCCACCGGCTGGCCGATGATCCAGAGGTTGCTGTAGTCACCCCACATGCCTTCGAGCGCCGGCCCGCGGGAGGAAAGATCTTCCTTGTACTGCAGGTCCACGATCCGGTTCTTGTTATAGGCAAGGTTCAGGGATGTGCGCCAGGAGAAGTCGGAAGTCTTGACATTGACCGTGTTCAAGAGGACCTCGACACCGTTGTTGCGGACCGTGCCCACATTGGCCTTCACGGATGAATAGCCAGAGGTGACCGGGACGGTCTTGTTCATGATCAGGTCCTTGGTGATACGGTCATAGTATTCGACGCTGCCGCTGATGCGGTCCTGGAAGAAACCGAAGTCGAGGCCGATGTTGTATTCGTTGGTCCGCTCCCAGCCGAGATCCAGGTTGCGGAGGTTGTTCGGGACATAGCCGATGAGTTCGCTGGAGCCGAAGGTATATTGCTTGGCGCCGCTGATCGCACCCATCGTCTGGTAGGCGTTCACGTTGTCATTGCCGCTCTGGCCGAAGCTCAGACGGAGCTTGAGGTTGTTGATCCAGTCCACGTCCTGCATGAAGGACTCGCCGGAGATGCGCCAGGCAAGGGCTGCGGAGGCGAAACTGCCCCACTTGTGACCCTCGGCGAGCTTGGAAGAACCGTCGAAACGGATACTGGCGGTGGCGTAGTAGCGGTCGTCAAAGGAATAATTGGCACGGGCCAGCCAGGACATCAGGTTCGTCTGGGTATAACCGGAAGTGGAGGTATTGCTGTTCGCACCGCCCTGGAGGTTGTACCACAGGGAATTGAAGGAAAGCCCGTTGCCGACACCCCGCAGGTTTTCCGCCTTGGTCTCGAGCATGGAGAAGACACCCGTGAGGTCGATCCGGTTGCGGCCGAATTCACGGTTATAGGTAACCTGGTTATCCCACACCCAGTTCATGACGCTGTTTTTGGCATAGTTGCTGGTCGCCTTGTTGGCACCCTTGTTGGCCTTGGTGTAGGTACCGCGGTACTGGCCGATCTCATTGATCCGGTAGTCCGGGGAGAAGGTGGTCTTGAGGGAGAGTCCCTTCAAGGGTAGCAGTTCCAGGTAGACATTGCCCAGGAAGTTGTACTGCTTGGTCTGGTTCCACTCGTTCTTGATGGCGACCAGCGGATTGTACTGGCCATTGGAGTAAGCCCATTCTTCCGCACCGGTGACCAGGTTCGTCGGATGATAGGTCGGACGCATGCGGATGGCATCCTGAAGCACGTCGGAGTTACCGGTGTCCCGGTCGGAATGGGTACCGTACATATTGATGCCGAACTTCACGAAATCCACGGGACGGACATCCACGGAAGCCCGGAGATTGTACCGGGAGTACTCCTGCGGGTCCACCAGGCCATCTTCATAATAGTAGCCGGCGGAAATGGCGTAGGTCGTTATCTTGTCACCGCCGGTGGCGGAGAGGCTGTGATTGGTCATCATGGCCGGATGAGTCGTCGCCTCGACCCAGTTGAAATAGTTTCCGTCCTGGATCGCCTTCAGTTCAGAGGCCGTAAAGACCTTCTCATCATCCTTATACTGGTTATTGTTGCCGGCACGGGCCGCTTCCCGGGCGAGTTGGACATACTCCTCGCCGGTCATCATCTCGGGCAGGTTCGTGTAGGAACGGACACCCACATAGCCGCTGTAATCCACGCGGGGCTTGCCGGTCTGTCCACGGCGGGTGGTCACGAGGACGACACCGTTCGTTGCGCGGGAACCGTAGATGGCCGTGGAAGAGGCATCTTTCAGGATGTCGATGCGCTCGATGTCATCCGGATTGATATTCTCAAGGGCGGCCCCCTGGACACCATCCACGACCACGAGCGGAGCTGTGCTGCCGCTGATGGTATTCAGACCGCGGATGAGGATGTTGTAACCGCCGCCCGGCTTGTTGTTGGAGCGCTGGATCTGGACACCCGGGAGAGAGCCCTGAAGGGCGCCGGAAGCATTGGTGACGCCGCTCCGAATCAACTCGGAGGTAGAAACAGATGCTACGGAGCCGGTCAAGTCGCGCTTCTTGATGGTACCATAACCGACAGCGACGGCCTCTTCCAGAAGTTCGGCATCCTCGGAAAGCGTGATGACGATCCCGGGCTGGAGATTCGCCCTGGCATCGACATACCCGAGGCAGGAAATGACTACCGGGGAGCCCGCGGCCGCCTTGATGGAGAAAGATCCGTTGGCGTCCGTGATCACACCGTTCGTCGTTCCTTCAACGATGACAGAAGCACCGATGACAGGCTGACCGCCTGTATCGACCACCCTGCCGGTCAGCGCCTGCTGCGCATATGCCCCAACGCCGAGAAGGAGCATGGCGCCAACAAGGACCGCCTGCAAGGTTTTACGGAACAATGATTTCATACCGTTGTTGTTTTAATTAGTTATTAATGATTAGTTGTTTGGTATTGCTTTTTCTCCCCTCTCCAGCCGCTGGAGGCGGACCAGGGATTCGAGATAATAATAATCGGCATAGCTGATGGAAGCATCGACCTCATTCCCCCTGGGCATGTGACCGGTGGAATGAAGAAGGAACGCGGAGCACTGGTCCCCCGCCCGGTAAGGGGCGGCGGAAAGGATACGGATGGTCTTTTCCGCCTCCGAACGATACCTCTTCGCCTCAGCAACAGGAAGATACCCCTGCAGTTCCAGCAGGGCCGATGCCACGATCGCCGCGGCCGAAGCATCCTTCGGCTGGTCCTCCAGCTGCTCCCCCGCCTCGAAATCCCAGAACGGAATCCCGTCTTCCGGAAGACGGCTGAGATAGGTGTCCGTCGCCCGGACCGCCGTTTTCAGGAAGCGCTCGTCGCGGGTAAAACGGTAGGCCATCGTGAAGCCATAGATAGCCCAGGCCTGACCCCGTGCCCACATGGACTCGTCCTTCCATCCTTGGTGAGTATGCTTGGCCAGTTCCTCACCGGTCTCCGGATCGTACACCACCACATGGCAGGTGGAACCGTCTTCCCGGAACTGATGTTCCATCGTCGTCTCGGAATGACGGAAGGCGATGTCGTACAGATCGGGCCGGCTGCAGTTCTCCGCCACCCAGAACAGCAGCTCCAGGTTCAGCATATTGTCGATAATCGTATTATGCGGCCAGTCCATCTTCTGCACCATCCCCGGCCAGGAAAGGATGGTTCCCACTTTTGGATTATACAGAGTAGCCAGGGAATCCGCCGCGCTGACCAGCGCTTCCCTGTAACGGTCTTCCCCGGTCAGCCGATAGGCATGGCCGATGCTGGGCATGACCATGAAGCCGACATCGTGGCTATGGGGCGTCTGATAAGCGACCGGCAACATGGTCTCAGTCGCCTTCCCGGCCGCATCCTTCCACTTCGCATCTCCCGTCGATTCATACAGATACCACAACTCTCCGGGCCAGAATCCGCTTGTCCAACCACCTGGAGACACATACTTCCATTCGGAAGAGCCCGCCTCGACACAGTTGGGCATCCGGTCTGGAGACGGAACGGTTTCCAGCGTCCGGGCAGCCTGGCTGGCACAATAACCGACCGCCTCCTGCACAGGGGATCCACACCCCTGTGCAATGACGGCCAACCAACCAATAACCAATGCTAAACCATTTCTCATATCATTAACTTGCTTTGATCGTTTCACGGATATCGCACCGGGCCCGGAAAATATGGTTCTCCACCGTCCGGGCACTGATATGCAGCGATTCCGATATTTCCTTCACCGACTTGCCCTCGTGCACGTACAGGATGAACACCCGGGCTTTCTTTCCGGGCATCTGCGCGATTGCCTCGGATTCCAGACGTTCGAGTTCGTTCGCGGCGATCTCCTCCTCCGTACACCGGGAAACACGGCTGGCGTGTCCTTGGAAATAAACCTGCGCTGCAGCCGTGCAGGCATGGTGACGGAGATAATCGATGACCAGATTCCGCGCCACCTTGTAAATGAGACTCCGGATCTGTTCCCCCATCAGGACCGTGTCATAAGAAAGAAGCTGGAGGAAAGTATCCTGGACCAGGTCTTCGGCATCAGCCTGACGCTCCCGGCCGATCCTGCGGAGAACATAGCCAAGGACGGCACCGCGCCACTGCTCATAAGCATGGGTTATCAGTTCGTCCTGTCGAATATGTATCCTGCCGGATGTCATCGTGTTTGCCTTATGGGTCCAATGCAAAGGTCGCAGGTTTTTTCCGATCAAAGGGGTATGTTATCGAACAAAAAAAAGGATAATTTGTAACTTTCCGTCACAAAAAAGCCCGTCCGTTTCCGGGCGGGCTTCACCGAACTATCTCATTGTCAATACAATGAGAGAAAACGGTCCCTTTCCGCACTCCACGACGGCTCCTGCCACATGGCATGGCCGCAGGTGGGGACGCAGTACCAGCGCCTGTCCGAAGACCCCAGGTTATTGTAAATGGAGAAGTTCGTGTGCGGCGGGCAGGTCGGATCCTGCAGGCCGAAGGACATGTAGGCCGGGCAGGTCACCTTGGGCGCGAAGTTCTTGACATCGAAGTAGGAAAGCATCGTGTACAGGGCATCGCGGTCCGTCAGGCCCTCCGCATCGGCCGCGTCCAACACCTCATGCACCGGCCACCAGACGATCTTCCCGTAATCCCGGAAGTCACCGAGGAACGGGACGGCCGGAGCGATGGCCTTGATGCGGCTGTCCAGCGCCGCTGCCACGACCGTCAGAGCGCCTCCCTGGCTTTCCCCGTAAGCGACGATACGCTCCGGATCGGCCTTCTCCAGCGAGGCGGCGAAATCCACGGCCCGACGGGCGTCGGCAAAAGCGCCCCGGTAATAGAAACCTTCCTTGGAAGCCAGTCCCCGGTCGATCCAGCGGTCCTGCCCGTTCTTGAAAATCCCCTGGTCACGGACGCTCACGAGGAAGTCGATCCGGTCGGGAGCCCCATCCGGGTCGAAATGGAAGATCTCGGCCCCATAGCCCATGAACTGGACGTGGACCGGATATTTTCCCTCTGCCACGGGGATGGAAACAATGCCGCCGGAGACGGCGCCGTTCCAGGACTGATAGCGGACCTCATAGCAGGTGCGGACCTCATTGGAGTATTCCGGGACGAGAGTCATTTCCGGTTCCAGCGGCACCTGAGCGAGTTCCGACAGAGTTGTTTCCCAGAAAGCGTCGAAGTCCGGCTGCGCATCCGGTGCGGAAATGACGGCATCCGGGCGCACGCCGATGTTGAACCGGACGGAATCCCGCAGGCGCACCTGGTAGAAACCCGGCTCCAGTTTGCCCAGTTTGATTTTCACGGTACTGTCCGGGGCGATGGTGACCTCCCGGGCAAGGACGATTTCGGGTTGCTCCGCCATCAAGGAAAGGTCCGTCACCAGTTGGAAGGAGGCGGGACCGGGAGCGGCCTTCACCCTGGTCTCCAGCGTATAAGGGGCCTTGCCGGTAAAAAGCCAGCCCAAGTCTTCGCTGCAGCGGCCCGAGGGCGTTTCAATCTTGGGGGCGCAGGCGGCAAATACCAGGGCCGTCAGTGCGAGAGCAATCCGCGTCTGTTTCATAAGAGCTTCTGGATCTTGACATTCCGGAAATGGCCGGTCTCGACGACATCCTCCTCGTGGGAGCAGACAAAGAGGCCGACATAACAGGTCTCGGGCAGGTCAATGGCGACGCAGGCATCGTTGAGCCCGGGCAGTTCACCCTGCCCGGAACGGGTCATGATGAGGCCGCCGCGACGTTTCAGGGCGATTTTCGTAGGGGCTTTTCCCTCGACGGAGCCGGACTCGAAGGTCTGGGCAAAGGGTTCCGGACGATACTGCAGGGAGGTGAGGCCGTCGCCATGGACGGCAATGTCGGCATACCGGCCGTTCGGGGAGAGGTCCTCTCGGATCATGAAGCCGATTTTCCGGTGCGGGTTCACCCCTTCACCCACGAAGTCGATGTCGCCGGTGATCTCGAAATCGCCATCCACCTTCATCCAGAGGAGGCCGCAGGCGTCCGTATCGGCCCAGAGGTTCAGGCCGGCGGCGGAAATCGTATAGGTATCGGCCGCCTCGTCATAGTCCATGACGGCAGGCGTGGAGACGGTGCCGATGTCCCCCAGCTTCTCGAAGACCGGCTTTTCGGGAGCCGCCTCCGTCTTCCGGTACACCCGGAGCATCCGGACATCCTCGATGGGACGGTCGTATTCATCGGTCCGGACCTTCTGGATGGCTTCCAGCACGTCCTTCCCGGAGACCACTTCCCCGAAAACCGTATACTGGCCGTCCAGATGCGGGCTGCCGCCCGTTTCCTTGTAGGCCTGGCGCATTTCCGGGGTGAGTTTCACATGTCCGTCCGTAGCGGCGTCCAGGCGGGCCTGGGCACGATCCAACTGCTCGTCCGTCATGGGAGAACCCATCATGAAGCAGAACTGCGAGGCGCAGGACTCCCGGTCGGGATTGGTGTCGTCCCCCTCCCGGGCGGCGTTCACGGTCCATTTCCGGTGGAAAATGCCCTTGTCCAGGCGGAACTCCGCCGGGACCCGCCAGTCGGGTTCGCCGTCGCCCAGCATCTCGCCGGGCTTCGCATACCGGGAGTTCGGGTCGCCGCCCTGGATGACGAAATTGTCGATCACCCGGTGGAAGAGCAGGCTGTCGAAGTAATGCGCGTCCGCCAGCTTGAGGAAGTTGTCCCGGTGCAGGGGCGTTTCGTTGTACAGTTTGAATTCCACGGTCCCCATGGTCGTCTCCACGACCATCACGACCTCCTCCTGAGGCTCGGGAGCGCAGGCGGCCAGGGTCAGGGCACCGGCAAGGAAAAGGGATGCGAATCTTTTCATTTTCATCGGGTTTGAGACAAAGATACTGTTTTTTTCGCTATCTTAGCAGAACGAACCCATAACACTGAAACATGGAAAGAAGAGATTTCCTGAAAGCATCCGCGATCGGCGCCGCGGGCCTCATGGTCCCCGCCGGCATGCTCCGGGGCGCCACCCCGGCCGCTCCCGCCGCCAAGTCCGCCCGCAAGGCGGCTTCCGACAAGATCCACCTCGGATTCATCGGCCTCGGCCAGCAGGCCATGTACCTGCTCCAGGGCTTCATGTCCATGGATGACGTCCGCGTGGTCGCGGGCTGTGACGTCTATGACATCAAGCGTAACCGCTTCGAGCGCC
This sequence comes from uncultured Bacteroidia bacterium, assembly GCA_902781705.1. Taxonomy (GTDB): domain Bacteria; phylum Bacteroidota; class Bacteroidia; order Bacteroidales; family UBA932; genus Cryptobacteroides. Next base: position 19,237 of record CACZKE010000019.1, on the reverse strand, counting down.
GCGTGAAGGACTACTATGGCAAGAAAGGCGAGAAGAAGGTCAAGGTGGACCTGTACGAGGACTATCAGGACCTCCTGGCCCGCCCGGACATCGACGCCGTGGTGATCGCCACCCCGGACCACCAGCACGCCGTCATCGCCATCGCCGCCTGTAAAGCCGGCAAGGACGTATATCTGGAGAAACCGCTCACCCTCACCATCTACGAGGGCCAGCAACTCGTGAAGGCCGTCCGCAAGTATAACCGGATCCTGCAGGTGGGCAGCCAGCAGCGCTCCAGCGAGGAATTCATCCACGCGGCGAACCTCGCCCGCGAAGGCGAACTGGGCACGATCCGCAAGATCAAGGTCTATGTGGGCCGGAACAACGTGAATCCGGACTCCCCCGCCCCGGCGCCCAACAACCTTCCCAGGATGGACGTTCCCGCCGGCCTCAACTGGGACAAGTGGCTGGGCCCGCTCCCGACCTCCGTCCACTACCACTCGGACTTCGACCCCATCATCACCGAGACGCAAGACGAGCAACTCTGGGGCGCCTGGCGCTGGTACAAGGTCTCCGGCGGCGGCCTCATGACCGACTGGGGCGCGCACATGTTCGACGTCGCCCAGTGGGCCCTGGGCAAGGATCTCTCCGGCCCGGTCGAGGTCATCCCTCCGGGATACAGTTTCTATGACCATCTCACCTATCGGTATGACAACGGAGTCATCGTCTCCGAAGAGCCGTTTGACGGTTCTACGCCCGGCGTACAGATTTACGGTGACGAGGGATGGATCAAGGTTTCCCGCGGCAAGTTCGAAGCCTCGGACAAGAAGTTTGACATGGCGGCGGCCGCAGGTGACGATTCCGTCCCCTACGAGACGAAGGTGGGACACCACCGCGCCTTCATCGAAGCGGTGAAATCCCGGATCGACCCGAACGTCCCCGTGGAAGTCGGGCACTCATCCTGCACGGTGTGCAATCTGGGGAACATTGCGATGGAACTCGGACGTCCCGTCGTCTGGAACCCGATCGTACAGAAGTTCATGCACGACCCGGAGGCGACGAAGCTCCTCCACTACGACTACCGGCCCGGCTACAGTTTGGACGTGTAGCCGCCCTCCTTGCGCTTGCGCTCGTAATAGTCGTGACGCTCAGGGTTTTCCGGGAACCAGCCCCGGAGAACCCTTTTTTCCTGCAGGAACATCTCGTGGATGCCCCAGAGGCAGGAGAAGGCGAAACCGCCGATGATGGTGGAAAGGATCTGGTTCTTCACGAAAAGGGAGGCGGCGACGCAGGCAAGGCCCACGATGAGCCACACCCACCAGCACTGCTTTCCCCACTTGTATTCCATCCTGATGACGGCCGGATGACAGATTCCGATGCTCATGAAAACGGCCGCACCGACGATGATTCCACTGAAATTCATTTTATTCCACTTGTTAGTTCGAGGGGCAAAGGTAGGGATTTCCCGGCCCCGATTCTAGGAGTATCCGCGCCCGGAACAGGACTATTCCGTCCTTCGGAAAGTTCCGTCTTCATTTGGGAGGATGCCGGGAAATGTGTACTTTTGCGAAGCAAACACCGATCACCATGCTGCTGGACAAACTTTTCCAATCCGTAGAACAATCCTTCGAGAAGGCCGGAAAGGCCGTCTCCGATGCCGCCGAGGAAGCCTTCGGGAAGGCGCAGGAAACCCTGGACAAAGCCCAGGAAACCGTGGACAAGGCGCAGGCTCCCCTCTCTCCGGAGGAGGAAAAAGCCATCGACGAGAAGATGGAACAGGATTTCAACGAAGCCGAAACCAAGGGCCGGGATGCCATGGACGAACTGATGGACAAACTCAAGGTCCGCTTCCTGAACCATCTCGGATAATCCGGACGGTCGGCATCTTTTCGGCCAGATTGCTTGCAAAGTGCGCAAAAATTACTAAATTTGCAATCCCTAACCGGATGCCCCTGTAGTTTAAAGGATAGAATTTCAGATTCCGGTTCTGACGGTCCCGGTTCGATTCCGAGCGGGGGTACGAAGAAGGCTCGCAAGCGATTGCGGGCCTTTTCGTTTTGATTTGAGATGGGTACAGAACCGGTTATCTGAACATATGGAGAAGAAATACAAAAGCTTACTGATTGGTCTTGCGATTATTCTTGTAATCAGCAATCTTATCATATTCTATTATTTCAAGATTGCAGGTTTGGATCCTTCTACAACCAAGTTGGTACTTGGGATCAGCATTCCTGTCCAGATTATTGCCTATGGTCTGGTTGCTTGGTATTTTCATAAAGTGAGTAAAAAGTAGTCATCCTCCTTGATCTTGTCGTCCCACATGCCGGAAGGACACTCACAACAGGTTTAAGGTCCTGGGCCATGTCCTTGTATGCATACCTTTGGTCTATGCAATATGCTTCTTCATCAAGAGAAGAGATAAAGGAGAAGATCGTAATTGAAAATGGCTGAGACCCTGTTTTAGACCAAGGAGAACAGCCCCAGGATTCTCGGCAAAAAGACCATTACGCCTATCACCGCAGTTGTAATGGCACAGAGAAGAACCGCTCCGGCACTAATGTCCTTCACGTCCCGGATTCTTTCGTCTTTTTCGGGTTGAACGACATCGGAAATCCGTTCAATGGAAGAGTTGAAGGCTTCGGCTGCCAAAACCAATCCGATGGCAAAGATAACAACCACCCACTCCGTCAGGGTAATACGGAAGAGGATTCCTGCTATGACAACCAAGATTGCAATCATACAATGAATCCATGCGTTGTGTTCCTGCCGGACATATATAATCAGGCCACGAAAGGCATTTGCAAAACTGGAGAGCCGGGCTTTTATGGAAAACGGTTTTTTCATTTGTGGTTAATGAACAAACTCAACAGTTGGCTAAAAGATTCCAAATGAATCCATTGGCAATGACGAAGAAACCCAATGCAATGATCAGGACGCTGACGATATCTCGGAGTACCTGCCGGGTATTCATATCATGGAATGATGACCTTTTCAAACTTACAAAAATCACACCCTACCAAACCCAAATCTAAGCCTTAATTAAATCCGATCATTATTGGGCCCGATGATATCTGCTACAATGTCCGGACGAACGAAAAGATGGCGGAGGGGCAGGCCTGCAGGTCATCCAGTGGGAAGAATTTGATTTACATGGAGTGAGGATCCGGACAACCGCAGGCCCCCTGGATTTCCGATGGGGCTGCGGGATAACATCCAGCAGCACACTAAGAATCAGTAAATTACGGAGACTGCGCCCGCAGGCCTATGTTTCAGCCGAAAGGGAAGTCTAACCGACCAGTTCGCGGAGCCGGCCGGCCAGTTCGGCGGCCAGGGTGCGGTCGCTGCCGGCGGGGATGTGGAGAACCTGGCCGTCCTGCATGCTCAGCAGGAGATGATAGGCCTCGGGGAGATAGGGGTTGGAGGCGTTGATAAAGGAAACATCCTTGATGCCGGCGATCGGAATCCGAACATCGTCATACACGAAGAGGCCTTCCCGACGGTACAGGAGAATGGCTCCCTTGGGGTCGTCAGGCCGGGTAGGGTCGACGACGACCAGGTCATCGGGTTCGCCCAGTGCCGGAACGGATTCTTCTGCCGGCGAAGGGACAGGTTCCTCTGCCGGTGCAGGGGCGGAATCCTTTTTCTTCCAAGACAGGAAGACGAAGCCGCAGATACAGAATACCAGGACGAGGATGCCCAGCAGGAGAAGAGACGTTTGTTCCATAATCACCAGTTTTGCACAAGATACGGAATCTTTTGCTATTTTGCAATAACAGGTCGATGCCGCCCTGGAACTGCTCAGAACCTGGGCAGAATAGTCCTACTGTCCCAGATACGCCGCGCAACGCTGCGCGATATTCTCCCGGAGATGGTCTCCGTACCAGCGGATCTCGAAGGTATGGTAGCAGCCGTCCCGGAAATACGGCGGCCAAGAAGAATCCCCCTCATACCCATCGACCACGAGCAGTTTGGAAGCCGGGTCCAGGGTAACGGTCAAGGAGTCGAAAAGCACGGCCGGCGTGGCGTCCGTCACCCAGTTCACCGGATTGATTGCCACGGAGTTGCCTTCACTGATCAAGGGATTCGCCGCAGAAGGGTCCTCGACGGAATTGTAGCAGATGGTGACGCCGGTGTCGTCGGCCCCCCGGGCGGGACGGATCCACGGCGCCTCGGAGAGGTCGGCCTCGGTGATCTTCCAACCCAGCACATAGGCGGCGACAAGGCGCGGGCGCAGTTCCTCCGGCATCTCTTTCAGCAGTTCCACCAGCACTTCCCCGCCCTGGGAGAAGCCGGCGAGGACGAAGGGGCGGCCTCCGCTGAGATGGTCGACATAATACCGGAAGGCCTTCCGGGCATCCTCCATCGCCAGCGGGAAGCGCCGGGCGATCAGGGCGGGATCGGCATAGGTTTCCATCGTCACCTGCCGGTAGAACGGCGAGTAGAAATTCAGGTCGCCGCCCAGGATCCGGTCCACCCCCTGCATCTCCGACCGGATTCCCGGACAAGCCGCGGAATCCGCCGCGGAGGCGTGATGCATGACCACGCCGTTCACCTCATAATCAAGTGTTTCCGTAGAACTTACATAGAAAAGGTCCACGGTCCCGCCCCGGTCCGTCACATACCAGGATGCAGCCGAAGCATAATCCGGTGCGGCCGGAACCTGCTCCTTCGGGGCGCAGGAGGCAAGCAGCGCCAGCCCCAGGAGCCATAACTTACTCTTCATAGGAAATGTTCTGAAGTTTTACGATAGCCTGCTCATCCGCCTTCTCACGGAAAAGCCGCAGGAGCCGCTGCTCGTCCAGCGCAACGGTGGGCCGGAAATCCGGGGAACGCATATAATCCAGGACGGCCTTGTAGAACTGCCGCCCTTCCGGATACGCCAGCGTACTCTCCAGGTCGGAGCAGCACACCAGCAGTCTCCCCTTCCCCACCGCGAACTCGAACAGGAGTCCGAGCCGATGGTTCCGTTCGACATTGTCGATCACCTGTACGATGGGCCGATAGCCCCTCAGCGCATCCAGGATCATAGGCCGGGAGGCCTTCAGGACCGGAAACCACTGCCAGTCCGTATGTTCCTCAGTCGGGAATTCCCGGAAAACGGGATGCGAAGGGTCCGTCAAAATGCCCAGGGTTCCGGGCGAGACCGGTTTCCCGTTCGATTCGCAGATCGTCCTGAACATCCGGTAGTTCCAGTAATCGGTCTGGAAAAGACCGCCCACGGTATTGAGGGTATCCGAGGGCATAAGCAGGACGCTCTTTCCCGCATCCAGCGCCCTGAGCGTAGCCCGGTCCAGCTGCCGGGAGACCGTGATCCCGTGCTTGTCCGGACGGTTGTCCGCGGGATAGATCCAGATGGGCCAATGGTTCCGGCGGACGGTTTCCCCTACCCGGATGGAGACGGAAAGATCCGTCCGCACCGGTTCCCGGATGGCCGGCCAGGCAACCCGGATGCTGTCGAGTTCCAGGAGTCCTTCCCCGGAAGGGACGGTCAGGAAATGGGAAACGGAATCCAGGTCCATGCGCCATTCCACGCCGGCGACGGACTTTTCCCGGCTGAAATCCGCCAGTTTCAAGTTCGCCCGGAAAACCTCGTCGGAACTCCAGCAGTATTTCCCGAATTCGGCCAGCGGGACAATGTCGCCGCAGAATGCCTGCCAGTCGGCCGGATCCACGATGCCCTTGTCGTCCATGAAAGCGTCCAGGATGCCCACATAGGCCGATCCCTGGCCGGGATAATCCTGCAGGTCCAGCAGCTGGAAGCCACCGAGACCCGGAGTGCGGAGGCACATCTCGATATCGGCCTTGTACAGGGCGGCGGACCAGGCTCCGGAGGCCCGGTGAAAGTCCTCGGCCTGCTCGTCAAGGTCAGCTTCCACGAGGCGGCGCCGGAATTCCATCAGGTTGTACGGGATGAAAGGCGTGCCCTTATATTTGTCGATTTCCGCATAGTCCGGATAGGTCTGGAACTGCCCGGTCTCGTGGCTGATGACCGGGACGTAGACGCTGTCGAGCGCCTCGGCAAAGTTCCGCATCGTTCCCGGATGGAAATGGTTCAGGATACCGCCGTCCTCCGCATCGCAGAAGGCGAAAGAACTGCGTACATGCGTGTTATAAGCGCCATAGGGTTCCCAGCCGGTCCGGCAGGTAGCCATGAAATCCATTCCCTCGACCGGTCCCTGATAGCCCAGGAAGGCGTTGGTGCCGTTCGTATAGAGGATATGCGGGGCCTCGGCCCGGAAGGCATCGACCATTTCCCGCATCACCGCCTGCTCGCCCCACAACTCGTTCCCCAGCGAGAACAGCGCAAAGGATGGATGATGTCCATAGGTTTTCAGAATATTCAGGCCCTCTTTCCGGAGGAAAGCCAGCAGCTCCTCCCCTTCCAGCGTTCCCCAGAACGGGAGTTCCGGCTGGAGGTAGATCCCCAACTCGTCCGCCGCGGCGAAAGCGGCCTCCGGCGGGCACCAGGAATGGAACCGGACATGGTTGAATCCGTAATTCTTACAACGCTGGAAATACTTGATCCACGAGGGTTTGTCCATGGGCGTGTGACCCGTCCGGGGAAAGACGCAGGCGTCATGCTTCCCGCGCAGGAAGACCTGGTGTCCGCCCGCCATGAACTGCCCGTCCACGACTTCCAGGCGCGGCATCCGTCCCGCCGCGGCTGGGGCTAAGAGCGCCTCTTCCGGAAGCAGTTCGATCCGGCCGATCACGCCGTTCCAGTTCCCCTGCGTATCATCCGAGTACAGGTGAGAACTCCGGATAACCTGTTCCGGAACGCCGCCAGCATTATCGACACAAAGCGTCAGGGTATGGACGCCGGGACGCAGTTTGCCCAGGCGGTATACCTGCGGGGTGGAAACGTCGTTGCAGGAGTCTCGGAGCACCCCGTCGACATACAGTTTGGAGGGCTTGGTCCTCTCCAGGAAAAGCACCAGGTCCTTGTCCTTCCAGACGGCGGGCGCGACGACCTTCTTCCGGTACCAGGCCTTGCCCACATAGGCGTGCCTTCGCGAAAGTCGGGTCGTGAGGGTCGTATCGGTCGGAGCCGGGCCCTTCCCGGCAAGGTCCGTCGTCCCGGGCAGGTCGATGTGGTCCGCAAACAGGGAATCCACCCGGTGCGACAGCAGCGAATCCGCCGTCAGCGTCCCTTCCGGATCCAGACAGAATCCCCACCGGCCGGAAATGTCCTCATCCGGCGTGCAGGCAACCAGCGCCCCTGCACAAATAACAGTCAGCCAACGTTTCATAGGATACAAATGTACGTTTTTTCGGTGAGATTGCCTATATTTGTCCTTGAACCGGCAAGATCAAAGGACCATGAAAAAAATCCGTGCAAAAAAGGGCTGTTTTGCCCGAATAGTCAGAAGAATGACCGATAATCGGGCAAAAACAGCCGTCTGTGCCCTTTTATGCCTCGTCGCCTGCACCCGACCCGTATCCCACGTGCCCGAAGGAGCCACGGTGTATGACCTCCGGACCGGAGCGGAACTGACTGAGCGGAAAGCCGCGAAGGCCGACGGATTCTACGGGACCCTGCAGCGGGACGGGCAGTCCATCGCCTTCGTCCGCTACAATCCGCATGCGTTCCAGACTACCGTCGTCTCGGCCGAGGGCGAGCAGGCCGACAGCACCAGCGCCCTGTGCCTCAAGTACGATGCCTTCGCCGGCATCAACGGGAGTTTCTTCAACATGAGCGAGCTCACGGCCGTCACCTTCGTGAAGGACGACGGGTTCATCGTCGGAAGGAACGTCTCCATCGACCCTACCCGGGCCAACGGGGCCGTGGTCCTAAACCCCGAGAGCGTCGATTTCGCCGCCTGCGACACCACCGACACCTTTGATTTGGATTGGGAGGTGATGACCTCCGGGCCGATGCTCTTTGACGGCGAGCAGACTTTCACTTACGGCGAGGAGCGTGACGACTACGCCTCCTTCTTCGGGAAGCGGCACCCGCGTTCGCTGATGGGCAAGGATGCCGACGGCGGCGTGTGGATGGTCGTCGTAGACGGCCGCTTCCCCGGCGAGGCCGAAGGGATGAGCATCGACGAACTCACGGAACTTGCTCGCAGTCTGGGACTTACGGAAGCCCTAAATCTGGACGGCGGCGGATCCTCCACCCTTTGGGTACTCCCGGCGGGGGTACTGAACCACCCCTGCGACAACCGCCGTTTCGACCACGTGGGCCAGCGGATCGTCCCGAACGCCATCGTGGTACGGTAGGGACGGATGTTTTCGTCTTTCAGGTTTTTGGCTTATCTTTGCAGCCCCTTTTTGCAAGGCTGTGATGAAAAAAGAATATAAGAAACCTGAAATGCGGGCCGTCGACCTTTCCCTGGAGACGACCTTCTGCCTCAGCAACGTGGACGGAACGGGCGGCAGCCTGTCCGGCTACGGCGAGGATGACGAAAACGTTTTTTAGCCGATGAACAAACTGCATACCCTCGGATGTCTTGCGGCCGTGTTCACCGCGATCTCCTGCCAGAAAGAAACCGATACGACCTCCCCTGCACCCGTCATGGGCAACCTCGTTCCCGTGACCATCGAAGCGACGGTCCCGGAGACCCGGGTCACGCTGTCCGCCGGCGGGAATCTCCCCGCCTGGACCCAGGGAGACAAGATCGGAGTATTCACTGCCGACAAGGTCCTGTGCCCACCCTTCACCGCCAAGACCGGCGGTTCCGCCAGCACGGCCTTCTCCGGACAGAAGCCCGAGTATTCCCACCTGACGACAGCGTTCTTCCCCTATGACGAAAACGCCACGCTCGGCGCTGCCGGCATCGGCCTGACGCTTCCCCAAAGCCAGTCCGGCCGGATCGCCGACGCCGTAATGGTGGGAACCGGCAACGAAACCGACGGTTTCACCTTCCAGAATGTCTGCTCCGTGCTCCGGATGCAGATCCCTGCCAGCCTGAACATCCGCAAGGTCGAAGTGGTCAGGGACGACCGGGTGACGGGTCCGTTCACCGTGAGCGCCGACCTCCGCATCACCTCCGGCGCCCCCACCTCCTACCTGGAGAAACGGGCGCAGGTGGCCGGAACGACAGCCCTCTCAGGCGAGATCCTGCTCAGCGTCCTGCCCTCCACCAGCAAGAAACTCCAGATGGCCCTGACCCGCTCCGACGGGAAGGTTGCCTTCGTCAATACCACATTCACCTCCGGAAACGGCTTCGAAGCCGGCCGGATCAAAAACCTCGGTCAGGCAGGCACCTCGCTGACGTTCCACGACGCCGCGCTCGTCGCCGATCCGACCGACCAGCAACTCTGAGCCCTATGAGAAAGACCTTTGCACTCCTTGCAGCGGCGGTCCTCCTCGCCGGGGCCGCGCAGGCGCAGAACCACCCCCAGATCACCAACGGAGACTTCGAGACCTGGACCTTCGACGGGGCGAACCTGCCCAACTATTTCAACTCCTTCCAGACCGCCGACGGCTCCTATTCCAACTATGGATACGATTCCTCCAACCGCCAGGTCCAGCGGTCCACGGACAAGCGCCCTGGATCGAACGGGCAATACTCCTGCAGCATCTGGTCCCGCCAGGTGGTGGTCAAGGTCCTCGGAATCACGATCGCCAAGGCGAATGCCCAGGGAAACCTTACGACCGGACGTGTCCACGCCGGTTCCACCAGCGCCGACGGCAAGGATAATTACAATTACTCCGACCGGGACGGCTACAACACCGGCAACGGATTCCGGAATCCCTGCGCCATGCCTTTCACCGGCAAGCCCGACTCGCTGGTCGCCTGGGTGAAATTCGCGCCCGACGGAACCGACACGGCCAATCCCTATGCGAAGGTCACCGCCATCATCCACGACGATTTCGACTACATCGACGGGGCGAAGGAGTCTTATTCCTCCGACTCCAAGCATGTCGTCGCAAAGGCGGTCAACCAGCGGATCGCGAAGACGAACGGTAAGTGGCAGAGGATTTCCATCCCGTTCGTCTACACGAACAACGGAGCGCAGCCCAAGTATATCCTCTTCACCGCTGCGACCAACGCCGTGGCCGGCAAAGGCGGCACCGGCGACCGAATGTACCTCGACGACATCACGCTCGTGTACAAGCAGTCTTTCCAACTGACCATTCCTTCCCAGGGCTGGGCGACGCTGTGCCTGGATTTCAATGCGAAAGTGCCCGCCGGCGCAAAGGTTTACACCGTGACCGAACTGGTCGCCGGCTATGCGAAACTGCAGGTAATCCCCGCCGGAAGCATCATTCCGGCGAACACGGGCGTCCTGGTCCGTTCCGACGCCTCCTCCGTCACCTTCGAGAGCAGCGTCATGGACCCGATGTCCGTCAGCGGCAACATCCTGAAAGGAAGGACCACGGCCGGCAGTTGCCAGGCCGGACAGTACTACGTGCTGTCCCCCGCCACTACGAAGGAACGCGCTGTCTTCGGTCTCTACCGGGGCACATCGCTCTCCGCCAACAAGGCCTATATCGAGGCCCGATAGAAATTTTTCGGCAGAATCCTTGCAAATTTGAAGAAATAGTCTCATCTTTGCAGTCCTGTTTCGAACAGACAGGGGCGTAGCTCAGCTGGTTTAGAGCGCTTCAGTCACATTGAAGAGGTCATCGGTTCGAATCCGATCGTCCCTACTCGAAAGGCACTGGTCTCAGTGCCTTTTTTCTTTTGCTTTTACGTCTTTATTCCTTATCTTTGTACGATTAATTAATGGATGCCTTTGACAAGGCAAACGTTTGTACTGAAACCGTATGAGTAAAGCCTATATTTTTCCCGGACAGGGTTCGCAGTTCCCCGGCATGGGGAAGGCGCTGTATGAGCGCAGCGAACGGGCCCGGGAACTGATGGACAAGGCCAATGATATTCTGGGCTTTTCCATCACGGACATCATGTTCGGCGAGGACGCCGAGGCCCTGAAGGCCACCCGCGTCACCCAGCCGGCCATCTTCATCCACAGCGTCGTGCTGGCTCTGTGCAGCGGCCTGGAGACGCCGACCATGGTCGCCGGGCACTCCCTGGGCGAGTTTTCCGCCCTCGCCGCCGCGGGCGCGATGGAGTTCGAGGACGCCCTGAGGCTCGTCGCCATCCGTGCGAACGCCATGCAGAAGTGCTGCGAGAAAGTCCCCGGCACCATGGCCGCCATCATCAAGCTCCCTACCGAAACCATCGAGGAAATCTGTGCTTCCTGCACCGGCATCGTGGTCCCCGCCAATTACAACAGCGAGGGCCAGGTGGTCATCTCCGGCGAGGCCGAGGCCATCGCGGAGGCCTGTGCCAGGATGAAGGAAGCCGGCGCCAAGCGCGCACTGCCCCTCGCCGTGAGCGGCGCTTTCCACTCCCCGCTCATGGAACCGGCCCGGCTGGAACTGGCCGAGGCCATCGACAAGACCCCGTTCAAGGCGCCGCTGTGCCCGGTGTACCAGAACGTCACCGCCCTCCCCTCCTCCGATCCCGCCGTTATCAGGGAGAATCTCCTGAAACAGCTTACCTCCCCGGTCCGCTGGACCCAGACCGTGCAGAACATGGTGGCCGACGGTGCCGACCATTTCCTGGAAATCGGTCCCGGAACCGTGCTGCAGGGCCTCGTGCGCCGCATCGCTCCGGAGGCCGTCACCGAAGGATTATCCGAATAAATTACCACATAAACCCAATTAACTGTTATGGCTAACGAAAAGAAATTCATCACCTGTGATGGTAACTATGCCGCTTCGAACATCGCCTACCTGTTCTGCGAGCACGCCGCCATCTACCCGATCACGCCGTCGTCCACCATGGCCGAGAACATCGACGAGTGGGCCGCCCACGGGAAGAAGAACCTCTGGGGCGAGACGGTGAAAGTGACCGAGATGCAGAGCGAGGCCGGCGCCGCCGGCGCCGTGCACGGTTCCCTCCAGGCTGGTGCCCTCACTTCCACGTTCACGGCATCCCAGGGTCTCCTGCTGATGATCCCGAACATGTACAAGATCGCCGGCGAGATGCTCCCGACCGTGTTCCACGTGTCCGCCCGCGCCCTCGCCTCCCACGCCCTCTCCATCTTCGGTGACCACCAGGACGTGATGGCCTGCCGCCAGACCGGCTTCGCCATGATCGCCTCCGGCTCCGTCCAGGAAGCCCAGGACATCGCCGCCGTGGCGCACCTCTCCACGATCAAGTCCTCCATCCCGTTCCTGCACTTCTTCGACGGTTTCCGCACCAGCCACGAAATCCAGAAGATCGAGGCGCTTCCGGAAGACAAACTCCGCGAGATGATCTCCGAAAAGGCCCTCGCCCGCTTCCGCGCCCGCGCCCTCAATCCGGATGCGCCCGTGACCCGCGGTACCGCCCAGAACGGTGACGTCTATTTCCAGGCCGTCGAGACCCGCAACCAGTGCTACGACGCCGTTCCGGACATCGTCGCCCGCTACATGGGTGAGATTTCCGAGCTCACCGGCCGCAGCTACCGCCCGTTCGAGTACTACGGCGATCCCACCGCCGAGAACATCATCGTCGCCATGGGCTCCGTCACCGAGACCATCAAGGAGACCATCGACTACCTCGCCGGCCGCGGCCGCAAGTACGGCCTCATCACCGTCCACCTCTACCGTCCGTTCTCCGAGAAGTACTTCTTCTCCGTCCTCCCGAAGAGCGTCCGCCGCATCGCCGTCCTGGACCGCACGAAGGAACCCGGCGCCGTGGGCGAACCCCTCTTCACCGATGTCAAGGCCCTCTTCCAGGGCAAGGACCAGAATGTCCTGATTATCGGCGGCCGCTACGGCCTGTCCTCCAAGGACACCACCCCGGCCCAGATCGTCTCCGTGTTCGACAACCTGGACATGAAGGAGCCCAAGGCCGACTTCACCATCGGCATCGTGGACGACGTGACCTTCAAGTCCCTCCCGATCAAGAGCGAGGTTTCCATCGTGAAGCCCGGCACCACCGAGTGCAAGTTCTACGGTCTCGGCTCCGACGGTACCGTGGGCGCCAACAAGAACACCATCAAGATCATCGGTTCCCATACCGACCTGTACAGCCAGGCCTACTTCGACTATGACTCCAAGAAGTCCGGCGGCTACACCTGCTCGCACCTCCGCTTCGGCGTGAGCCCGATCAAGGCCCCGTACCTGGTGAACACCCCTGACTTCGTGGCCTGCCACGTCCCGTCCTACCTCAGGAAATACGATGTCCTCAAGGGCATCAAGGAAGGCGGCACCCTCCTGCTGAACTCCCTCTGGGACGAGGAAGAGACCATCAAGAACATCCCGGACAACGTGAAGGCCATCATCGGCCGGAAGCACATCAAGGTCTATATCATCAACGCGACCAAGATCGCCGCGGAGATCGGCCTCGGCAACCGCACGAACACCATCCTCCAAAGCGCCTTCTTCAAGATCACCGGCATCATCCCTTACGAGGACGCCGTGAAGTACATGAAGGACGCCATCGTGAAGTCCTACGGCAAGAAGGGCGAGAACGTCGTGAACATGAACTACGCGGCCGTGGACCGTGGCGGTGAATACACTGAGATCCACGTCCCTGCCGAGTGGGCCAACCTGACCGCCAAGTTCGAGAACCCGAACAAGGACCGTCTCGCTCCCGCCTTCGTCAAGGAGATCGCCGACATCGTGAACGCCCAGGCCGGCGACACCCTCCCGGTCAGCGCCTTCATGCCTTACGCCGACGGTACCATGCCGGCCGGCACCGCCGCCTACGAGAAGCGCGGCGTCGCCGTGAACGTCCCCACCTGGGATGCCGAAAAGTGTATCCAGTGCAACAGCTGCGCCTTCGTTTGCCCGCACGCCGCCATCCGTCCGTTCCTCCTGACCGACGAAGAGGCCGCCAAGGTTCCCGCGAACGTCAAGCTCGCCCAGGGCAAGGCCAACCTCAAGGACTACAAGTACACCCTCGCCATCTCCGTGGACGACTGCACCGGTTGCGGCAACTGCGTCGATGTGTGCCTCGCCAAGGACAAGGCCCTCACGATGGTTCCGTACATCAACGACAAGGAAGACCAGGCAGCGTTCGACTACCTGAACAAGTACGTGGGCTACAAGGAGTACGTGAACAAGTTCGCCAACATGAAGAACAGCCAGTTCGCCCAGCCGCTGTTCGAGTTCTCCGGCGCCTGCGCAGGTTGCGGCGAGACCCCGAACATCAAGGCGATCACCCAACTGTTCGGCGACCACATGATGATCGCCAACGCGACGGGCTGCTCCTCCATCTACGGTGCGTCCTTCCCGGCCAGCCCGTACTGCACCAACGCGGCGGGTCACGGTCCGGCCTGGGCCAACTCCCTGTTCGAGGACTTCTGCGAATTCGGTCTGGGCATGAAGCTCGGTTCCGACCGCGCCCGTGAGACGGTCGCCGGCGCCATGAAGAAGGCCCTGGAGTGCGAGTGCTGCAGCCAGGACATCAAGGCGCTCGCCGCCAAGTGGCTGGAAGCCCCTCAGGATTACGCCGTTACCCGCGAGGTCGCGGACAAGATCGTCCCGCTCGCCCAGGAGTGCGACTGCGAGGCCTGCAAGAAACTCGTCGAGTACCAGCACTTCATCCCGTCCCGCAGCCAGTGGATCTTCGGTGGTGACGGTGCCTCCTATGACATCGGCTTCGGCGGTCTGGACCATGTCCTCGCCAGCGGCGAGAACGTGAACGTCCTGGTGCTGGACACCGAGGTGTACTCCAACACCGGCGGCCAGTCCTCCAAGGCCACCCCGGTGGGTGCCATCGCCAAGTTCGCCGCCTCCGGCAAGAAGATCCGCAAGAAGGACCTCGGCATGATGGCCATCAGTTACGGCTACGTGTATGTCGCGCAGGTCGCCATGGGCGCCAGCCCCGTGCAGTTCTTCAACGCCATCAAGGAGGCCGAGGCCTATGACGGTCCGTCCCTCATCATCGCCTACAGCCCTTGTATCAACCATGGCCTGAAGGCGGGCATGGGCCTGAGCCAGAAGGAAGAGAAGCTCGCCGTCGATTGCGGCTACTGGCACCTCTACCGCTACAACCCGGCTCTCGAAGGCACCGACAAGAACCCGTTCAGCCTCGATTCCAAGGAGCCCGACTGGAGCAAGTTCCAGGACTTCCTCAAGGGTGAGGTCCGCTTCGCGTCCATGTACAAGTTGTTCCCGGACAGCGCGCAGGAACTCCTCCAGAAGACCGAGGAATTCGCGAAGGTCCGCCTGGACACCTACAAGCGTCTCGCCGGCAAGTAATCGCCGACCGCTACCAGAAAAGCCGCCTGCAAGGGCGGCTTTTTCCGTTTATTCAAACCGGGAGGTGAGCCACTGGGCGACGCCGCTGCGGGAGAAGGACTCGGCGACGCGGAGGTGGAGGTCCTGACGCAGGTGCGGGAGCGGGTCGGGATGGAGGGTAAGGCCGGATGCCGCGTCGGAAGGGAGGATGCCGATGAGGTTGGGATTGTTCCGGACAAGGTCCGTAAGCGCAGGGATGCTGTCGGAGACGAGGACGGTCCGGGCATAAATATCCGGTTGGACCAGAGGCCGGTACGGAGCCCAGACAGCATAGCGGGGCTCATCCGGGAGTTCGGGCGACACCGTGACGAGCGAGGCATCCACGACGCCGATGACCGATCCGGCGTCAAAGTCCAGCGTGTCCCGGCGCGCGGCGGTATAGAAATAAAGGTCCGCATCCATGGACTCCGGGAAGGCGTCTTCCGGATAAGTTTCGATAATGAAACTGGAGGCCGTGATGGCGACGAGGTCCCGGAGCAGTTCCGGCAATCGGTGCGCCGCCACATAAGCCGTCGCGGCGACACGGACAGGGCGGTTCACGGTCAGTTTTCCGGCACTGCCGAACAGGGCGTCGGTCGCCTCGTACCAATGCAGGATCTTGGCTGCATAGTCCTTGAACACGTATCCTTCGGCCGTCAGGGAGACTTCTCCCCGCTTCCGGACAAAGAGCGGGACGCCCACCTGTTTCTCCAGTTCGGCGATATGCTGGCTCACGGCCGGCTGGGTGACGCCGAGGTGCTGGGCGGCCCGGGTGAAACTGCTCTCCGCAGCCACCATCATGAACACCCGCAGCCTGAAATCGTCCAACATGATAAGAAACGCTTATCCTAAAGCAAAGTAAGCCATTTTCACGCATAAAAGCAAATTTATTGAATTTTTTACAATAATTATTGTTTTTCAATAAAACATGATTATCTTTGCAAAGAGATATATTCCTTCTTATGAAAAGATTTCTGATTATTTCCGCCTTTCTGCCGCTGCTGGCCGCATTCCCGGCCGCCGCGCAGAGCCAGGAAGAGGCCATGCAACAGGCCATGGCCGCCCTTCCGAACGATCCGGCCGTCCGCATCGGACATCTGGACAACGGACTTACCTATTACATCCGCCACAATGAGCTCCCGGCCCAGCGGGCGGAATTCTACCTCGCCACGAACGTGGGCGCCATCCAGGAAGAACCGGACCAGGACGGTCTCGCGCACTTCCTGGAGCACATGTGCTTCAACGGCACGGAGCATTTCCCGGAGAAAGGCATCCTGGACTACCTCCGTTCCATCGGCGCCGAATTCGGCCGGAACATCAACGCTTCCACCGGATTCGAGGAAACCCAGTACATGCTCAACAACATTCCCGTCCAACGGGAAACCGTCGTGGACACGTGCCTGATGATCATGTGCGACTACGCGCATTTCGTCAATAACGACCCGGCGGAGATCGACAAGGAGCGCGGGGTCATCATCGAGGAGCGCCGCCAGCGCCGGAACGCCCAGTGGCGTACGATGGAGCGCTCCCTCCCCTACTATTTCAAGGGGACGAAGATGGAGAACTGTACCCTCATCGGCCGGCAGGAAAGCCTGGAGACCTTCAAGCCCGAGAGCCTCGTGAACTTCTACCGCACATGGTACCATCCGGACATGCAGGCCGTCGTGGTCGTGGGTGACGTGGACGTGGACCGCACCGAGGCGAAGATCAAGGAGATCTTCTCCGTCATCCCGAAGTGTGAGAATCCCAAGGCCAAGGAACACCTGAAAGTCCCTGACAACCAGGAACCT
Organism: uncultured Bacteroidia bacterium; assembly: GCA_902781705.1. Taxonomy (GTDB): domain Bacteria; phylum Bacteroidota; class Bacteroidia; order Bacteroidales; family UBA932; genus Cryptobacteroides. Next base: position 2,299 of record CACZKE010000019.1, on the reverse strand, counting down.
ATCGTGGGCATCATCACCGACCCGGAGACCACCGTCCCGACCGTCGAGATGATCTGGAAGAGCGAAGCCATGCCCGAGCAGTTCAACCCCACCGTCATCGGACAGACCCAGGATCTGCTGAAGATGCTCATCGGCCGGATCATGGCCGAGCGTTTCGCCGACATCGTCTCCCAGCCGGACAGCCCGTACCTCGAGGGCATCGTGGACATTTCCTCCCTCATCTATGAGGACATCGACGCCGTCATGGGCGAGGTCGCCCTCAAGGAGGACAACATCCTCCCCGGCTTCAAGGCCTTCTACACCGAGGTCGAGCGCATGAAGCGCTTCGGCTTTGCCGATGACGAACTCGAGCGGGCCAAGACCGACATCCTGACCGCCTTCGAGAACGCCGTCAACAAGGCCCCCACCCGGAGGAATCCGCAGTTCATCGGCCCCATCCTGAGCAACTTCTTCGACAAGCAGCCCATCCTGGAACCGGAGACCGAACTCCAACTCGGGAAGCAACTCCTCGCCAGCATCAACGCACAGGTCCTGTCGATGCTCGCCGCCCAGATGATCACGGACGAGAACCTCATCGTCCTTTACTCCGGCCCGGAGAAGGAGGGCATCGCCACCCCGACGGCTGAGCAACTCCTCCAGGTCATCGCCGAGGTCAAGGCCTCCGAGATCAAGCCGCTCGAAGGTGAGGAAATCGCCTCCGAGTTCCTGGATCCCGCCCTGCTCAAGGGTTCCAAGGTCAAGAAGACCGCGAAGGCCATCTACGGCGCGACGCAGTGGACCCTCAAGAACGGTGTGAAGGTCATCGTCCTTCCCACCGACTACACCAAGGACCAGATCCTCCTGAACCTGAACAAGGACGGCGGCCTGAGCCTTGTCTCCAACGAGGACATGCCGTCCATGGACCAGAACATCTTCGCCCTGTACCAGAGCAACACCGGCGTGGCCGGCTTCTCCGGCACCCAGGTTTCCAAGATGCTTACCGGAAAGTCCGTGAGTGTGACCCCGTACATCGGCCAACTGGAAACCGGCATCCGGGGCACCTCCACGCAGAAGGACCTCGAGACCGCCTTCCAACTCCTGTACCTGTACTGGATGGATCCGCGCTTCGACCCGAAGGAGTATGAGAACGGCATCCAGCAACTCAAGGCCATCCTCCCGAACCTTCAGAACCAGCCCACGTACAAACTCCAGACCGAGATGTACAAGACCCTTTACGGGGACCATCCCCGCCGGCAGATGATCTCCGCCGAGACGCTGGAGAAGGCGAACCTGGAGACGCTCGAGAAGGTGTACCGGAGCCTGTTCAGCGACATCGCGGGCGCCACGATGACCATCGTGGGCGACGTGGACCTCGAGACCCTCAAGCCGCTGGTGGAGAAATACATCGGTTCCCTCCCGAAGGGAAAGAAGGCCGCGAAGTGGGTCGATACCCATGAGGACATCGTCAAGGGCAGGGTGGAGAACATCTTCGCCGTGGACATGCAGACGCCGAAGAGCACGGTCCTCCAGGTCTGGACGGCCGACATGCCCTACACCGAACTCGATGCCGCCGCCCTGGACGTCGTCTCCTACATCCTGGACATCCGTTATACCAACTCCCTCCGCGAGGACGAGGGCGGCACCTACGGCGCCAGCACCGCCGCCCAGATCAACCGCCGTCCCAAGGAGCAGGCGCTGATCCAGGTCACTTTCGACTGCCGTCCTTCCGTCTGCGACAAACTCCGCAGCCTCGCCATCGAGGGCATCCGCGACCTGGCCGAGAACGGACCCACCGACGAAGAGATGGACAACGCGGTCAAGAACCTCAGGAAGAACATCCCCGAGAACCGCGTGAACAACGCCTACTGGCGGAACTCCATCGAGATCCACGAGCGCTACGGTGAAGACCGCGACGCCGCCCGGGAAGCCGCCATCAATGCCCTCACCAAGGAAACCGTCCGCCAGACCCTCCAGCGCATCCTCGCCCAGGACAACCTGATCGAGCTGGTGATGAAGCCGGCGAATACTGCCGAGACTGAATAATTATCTTTATTCAACGGGAAGGGCATGGGGTGCCCGGGGGACTCCGTTCCGCTTCGCTCCACTCCGGCCCCTCCCAACGTCTCCTGCGTCCCGCTTCGCGGAACTTGTATCCGTCGGGCCCCTCCCCCTATACTTGTCCGGGGGTGGACAAGCCCCCGGACACCCCATGCCCTTCCATAAAAGAAGGTGACTAAAAAGTCGGTTGACTGATTGGTCACCTTCTTTTTTGTATAAAGAGAGAAGATACGCCCTTGAGGGCCTTAAAAATAATAGCTAT
>CACZKE010000018.1 GCA_902781705.1 uncultured Bacteroidia bacterium | reverse complement strand
GCTTCGAAGCAGCAAAGACGGTCAACCTGGTTTCCGGACTTCCAACCGTTGGAATAGAACTTCACCTGGAAGGTGCCGCCCTGCTTGAAGTTGTGGGCGTTCTCCTTGGTAAACAGGAAGTTCTCGGAGAATTCGGGCATAACCTTGAGGACATAGCCGTTGCGCTCGACGACCGCATCGGCCGGGAACTCGGGCTCCTCGGGAGCCTCGCCGGCCTTCTGGGCGATGGTGATGGTCTGGAGGGTCTCCTCGGTACCGGCGCGGACGATCTTCACTTCACCGGTGCGGATTTCCTGGGTGGGGTTGTCATCGACCTTGAGGACGATGGTGTAGTTGGTGGCGCGGGTCTCCACGAAGTGGATCCAGTCCACCTGCGGCTTCACGTCGAAAGCGATGTTGGAGACGGCGTGGGCCTCGACGGTAGCGTCCTTGGCCTCGGCGACATAGTTGATGTCGGTGTCGGTGATCTCGAACTTGTCGGGCTCAGCCTCGGCACCGAAGGTGAGTTTCACGATGGAGGTCAGGCCCACCTGGGAGTCGGCATAGGCGAGGGCGGAACCCTTCGCGACGACGAGCGGGGTGACGGTGATCTTGGAAGCGTCGACGGTGGCCTCATAGTTAGCGTCGGTGAAGACGTCCACGACGGTGTTCTCGGTCCTGTTCTCCACGGTGTAGGGGATCTCGATCGGGTCCGTGGAAGTCACGGCATACTGGGTCTTCGCGATGACGAGCTTGAAGGCCTTGGCGAAGGGGATCTCGATGGTGGAGTCGTCGTCCAGGGTGAGGACCACGGCATTGGCCGTGACCTGGATGTCCTTGAAGATGGCATCGCCCAGGCCGCCGCCCATGGCGCCGAGGTCGGTGGTCTTACCGTCCACGGTCATCAGCAGATGGCCGTCCTTCACAGAGAAGGAAGGGGTCTGGCCCACGGGGAGGTCCTTGCCGTCCACCTTGATGATTTCGCCGTTCAGGGCCCAGCAGAGGACGCCGGAGGCGTTGCGGATGGCGGAGAGGTTGGTCTCGGCACCGGCGCCGGAGATCTGGAAGGTGACGACCTTGCCGGTCGTGTAGGTGACGGTCACGCCCACGACCTTGCCGTTCTCGGTAAGTTCTTCGACGCTCTGGACGAACATGCCGTCGGCCGTCGCATCCTGGAGGGCCTTCACGTTGGCCTCGAGGTTGCCCACCTTGGTCTCCAGGGTCGTAACCCGGTTGCGGAGCTCGGTGTCATCGTACTGGCGGGCGCACCCCACGAGGAGGAGCCCCAGTGCGAAAGCAGTAAATAACTTTTTCATACTATACGTTGTTTTGTTTATTTATTGTGCACACTTGTTCTTTTCGTCCTTGACCCAGACGATGGAGGCCCCGGCTTCGGGGGTGGTGACGTAGTTCTTCTCGTCCTTCTGGCGCTCGGACTTGTCCCAGTCCATGTCGTTGCCGGCGACGGAGTCGTGGAAGATGTGGCCTTCGCCTTCGTTCATCTTCCAGTAACCCACGAGGCCCTCGGACTTGGGATCCACGGAGCACTGGGTGGAAGCGATGTCGCTGGCGCTGCGGGCGATGTTCCAGATGCGCATCTCGGCCATACGGCCGGTGTAGCTCTGGGAGCCGCCGTAGCCGCCCCAGGACATGCCGATCTCGAAGCGGTTCAGGTTGAACGCCTGGTTGCCGGAGACGGAGTTCTCGGACGGGGAGTCTTTCTCACCGTTGACATACACGCTCATGTTGGAGCCGTCCCAGACGATGGAGATCATGTACCACTGGTTCTGTTCGAAGGAACCCGTGGCCGGATCGCCGGTCGCGCCGGTGACGTAACGGCCGGAGGGAGCCACGATGTCCAGGGTCTTCCAGGGCTTGCCGTTCTCGTTGAAGCGGAGCAGCACCTGGCCGCCGCCGTCTTCGTTCCAGCAGCAGAACCGGCACAGCTGGTCGTTGCCGCGGGACTTCATGTTGTACGGATGGGCCTTGATCTCGAGGGTCCAGGTGTTCAGGTTGTAACCGGCACCGAGGCTGTAGGTGGAATACACGCCCGTGCCCGGGATGTCCAGGGAGAAGGTCTCCATGGTCTTGCCGATCTTGATGAACAGGTTCTTGGAGGCGTCGAGGATGTCGGCGCGGCCGCCTTCCATATAGGCGACGGCGAGCGGGATCACGTAGTTCACGCCTTCCTGGATGAACGAGTTGTCACGCAGGGTGACGGAGGTCATCGGAGAGGTGGCGGTTCCCTTCTTGATGGTCACGTATTCGTCGTTGATGAGGAAGGTGTTGCGGGGAACGGCGGCGTAGTTGGTCTTGTTCACGGCGTTGTACCGGACCACGGCCAGGCTGTCGTAGGAGATATGGACCTTCACGTCCTCCTCGGCGACACCCGTCAGGGAGACGGAGAAGTTGTACGTGATGGGAATCTCGTCCGCCAGGATCTGGTCCTTCGAGACCGGCGAGGCGTCGGTTCCGGTGATGATGGCGATCTCCTGCTTGTAGTCGAACTTGTCGGCTTTCTGGGTGCACGCGGCGAGGCAGAGGGCCGCGGCGGAAAGGATTACGATGTACTTTTTCATGACGGTCATCTCCTTTACTTGGCAGGGTTCACGATCTGGATGGCGCGGCGGAGGAAGGCATAGTTGGAATAGGTTCCGCTGTAGCCTTTCTTCTGGAGGGCATCCGTCGAATTGTCATAGTCGTTGTCGATGTAGTACGCACCGAAGCCGCCTTCGCCGTTACCGGCTTCGTTGGCGTAGCGGGCGTAGCGCTCGAGGGTGTACATCTTCGCACCGCCTTCGGTGGTCATCCCGGCGGGATAGCCGCCGTTCAGGTAGTTCGGGCCGTCCCCGGAGGACTGCTCGTACTGCTCGCAGTACACCATCTTGGACTCGGGGCACCAGCCGGGGCCGCCCACGGAAGAGCCCTGCATGGAGTAGGCCTGCTTCACGAGGTAGTTGATGTACGGCTCGATGTCGCCGGAAGGATAGCCGCCGAAGTAGTCCACGATGAGGAGTTTCGAGGGGTCGGAGCCCTTGGGGCCGAAGTACTCGCCGGCCTTCTGGATGGCGATGGTCATGTCGGAGGAGGCCCAGCCTTCATAGTCGAAGTCCACGCCGTCCAGTCCGTGGGTGTTCACGATATCCACGACCAGTTTGGCATAGGCCTCGATGGAGGCGCGGTCGCCGCGCTGGACCACCCAGTGCTTCACCTCGCCCGTGGCTTCGTCCACGAGGTCGAATTCCTGGCCGTAATGGGAGGCGTCGGCATGCATGACGAAGCGGGTGCCCTTCACCTTCTGGCAGTACTCGAGGTCGGCATAGGCGTTCGGGGAGTAGTCGTAGGTGTGGAGCGGGGCGTGCTCGATCTCACCGGTCTCCTGGTTCTTCACGTTGCCGTAGAAGCAGGCGTCGGTGTATTCCTCCTTCATGGGGGTGCCCATCCAGAGGTTCACGATGTCCAGCGAATCCGGCAGGGCCATCAGGCGCGGACGCATGGTCTTGTATTCGATGAAGAGGCTTGTCGCGCCTTCCGGCGGGGCCCAGCGGGCGAAGTACACGTAGGAGATGGTGTGCTTGGACTCTTTCCAGGCGCGGAGGTCCTGATAGTAAGGATCCTCGGCGTCCCGCTCGAGATCGTACGTGTTGAAGTGCTGGATTTCAAGCTTCTCCACCTTGGTGTCGCAACTCTGGACCGCAATCAGGGCCAGGGCGGCAGGGATGATGCTCAGTATCTTTTTCATCTTTCTCGCGGGCTTTAGTTGTTGAACGGTTTGGCATCCCACCACAGGCGCACGCCGGCGTTGTCCGCACCGCCCAGGGCCGCGACGCCGGAGGCATAGCCCTCGGGGTTGTCGATCTGCTCGGAAACGGGATACGGGACACGGCGGATACCCTGCTCGGTATTCACGACACCGTTGGAGAAATTGTTGGCCGGGGCGATGAGGACCGGATAGTGGAGGCGGCGGTACTCCGCCCAGGCCTCGCAGCTGTTCGGGAAGAGGGCGATCCACTTCTGGGTGGCGATCTTCTCGAGCTTGGTCTCATCGGAATCGGCGTTGTTCCAGGCGATGGTCACCTTGGAAGGGGCGGAAGCATTGGCACGGGCTACGTTGTCCTTGAAGTCGGCCGGCTTGGCGGTCGTGTTCGCGATGTAGGCGGCGGCGCCGTCGGCACCCCATTCCTCGAAGGAAAGCTTGATGCCCTGCTCGTAGAACTCCTGGGCGGTTCCGCCCATATTCCAGCCCTTCAGGGCACCCTCGGCACGCAGGAACGCGACCTCGGCGGCGTTCAGCCAGCAGATCTTATAGACGGAAGCGTTCGGAGCGGAAACCTTCGCGGCGGTGTTCTTGTAGTTGGTCCAGCTGGACGGGGAGATGCCCGGACGCACACCGTGGAGCTTGCCGTCACCGGCAGGCTTGGCGATGAGGAACATGCGGGGATCGTTGTATCCGTTCAGGTAACTGTCCAGGGAAGCGCCCATCTGGGTGTCGGCGTCGTTGAACTCCACGTTGATGGTGTAGATCGGATGACGCACGCCGGCCTCGGCGATGACGGCGTTCTCGCTGTTGGAGGTGATCACGCCGAAGGGGCTCGCCAGGGACTTCTCGGCCTCTTCGCGGGCGAGGGCCGGATCGGCGTAGCTCACGCGCATCGCGAGACGCAGGCGCAGGGAGTTCGCGAAGCGGACCCACTTGGCGGCGTCACCGCCGTACACGAGGTCGTAGTCCTCCAGGAGCTTGGCGCCCGTGGCGGCCACTTTCTCGAGGATTTCGATGGACTCGTCCAGTTCGTCGAAGAACTGTACATAGACCTGGTCCAGCGGGTCGTAGAGGTTCACGATGCCGCCGTACTGGGAGTACGCGATGGGACCGTAGTAGTCGGCAACCTGATGCATGGTCGTGACCTTCAGGACCTTCGCGAGGGCGAGTTCATTCTCGAGCCCGAGTTCCGTCGCCTTGTCCACGAAGGCCTTGTAACCCGCCATGCCATACTCGTATTTCACGGTGAACATGCGGCGGTGCCAGCCATCGTTCACATCCCAGCCGGCGTTGTGGCCGTCGCTGAGGGTAGGGGCCATGTAGCCGCACCAGGTCTCACCGCACAGGTTGTACATGATCTGGTAGTCGGAATCCAGGTAGGTGCCGTCCCGGTAGATGATGACGGAGCGCTCCAACTGCTGGAGCATACCGCCCACGGCCAGGCCGTCCTGGGCCAGATCGTCCTCGCTCACGCCGTATCTGTTCTTGTTCAGCTCCTCGTAGCCTTTGGTGCAGCCCGTCAGAAGGGCCGCGGCGGCCGCGAGGGCGAGGAAACCTTTCAGTATATTCTTCATATTCATATCGCGCTGATTATTTGACGATGCACACGGCAACGCGGTTGGACTCAGGGCTCTTGGAGGCGTCACGGTCGCCGGCCACGGAACCGGAAGAGATGCGGCTGCGGTCGATGCCGGCTTCCACCAGCATGTCCACGACCTTGGCGGCGCGCCGGGCGGACAGGACGGAATTGATCCGGTCGTTGCCGGTGCCGCTGTCGGCATACCCGGTAACGGTAATCTTCGCATCCGGATTCTCGGTCAGGACCTGGACGATGCGTCCGAGTTTGAGGGCTTCCTCCGGACGGATCTCGGCCTTGCCGATGATAAAGTACAGGTCGTCATTGTAGGAACTCACGGCCGGGACCTTGACTTCCTTCACGACTTCCTTGACCACTTCCTTCTCGACCACCTTCTCGACGATCTTCTCCACCACCTTGGGCTCGGAAGGAACGTACACGGGAGCGCTGGCCGGAGCGGCCTTGGAGGCGGTGCTGCCGCCGAAATGGACCTTCACCGCGAAGCCGAGGCTCCGGGTGGACGGCTGCATGAAGTAGTCGATGCCCTGGTTGTAGGTTCCGGCGGAGGAGGTCATCTCCGGATCGAACGGGGCCTTGAGGAAGAGCATGGCGAGGTTGTTGCCCACCACGGACAGGTTCAGGCCCTTGACCCAGCCCCAGTTCTTGCACGGGAAGTCGTAGCCGAGGGAAACCTCCGCGAGGCGGACGTTGGTGGCGTCATAGACGTACTGGCTCATCACGCCGTTGTCACGGCCGAGTACCTGGTAGTAGCCCTGGATGTCGTTGGTCTTCATGCCGTTGAACTCCAGGAAGCCCTTCTCGCGGGCGACGGCGGTATCCTGGGAGATACCGTAGTAGTCCATGACGGCCTGGGTCTTGGAGAGGACCACGCCGCCGAGACGGGCGGTGAACAGGAAACTCGCCGTGAGGCCGTTCCAACCCAGGTGTCCGCCCCAGCTGAGACGGTGCTTGGCGTCGGTGGAGCCGGCGTAGATCATGTCCTTCTCGTCGTAGTCGGCGACGATCATGCCGTCGGCGTTGAGCTGGTAGAAGCCGTGCTCGTCGGTGGCGATGGTGGTCACGTACACGTCGCCGAGGGAACCGCCCTCGTACAGGACGTTGTGCACGCCGCCGAAACCGCCCACGGAGATGCCGTCACGGCCGTAAACCTGGCCGTCGAGGGGATCCACGAAGCTCAGGTCCATGATCTTGTTCCGGTTCCAGGACCAGGTCAGGAAGGTTCCGTACTTCCATTTACCCTTTTCATCGTCGAAGCGGGCAGAGACCTCGACGCCCTGGTTGTTCACCCGGCCGCCGTTGAGGAGCATTTCGTTGTTGGTGGAGGTGGAACTCAGGCGCGCGGTATAGAACTGGTTGTAGGTGTCGGACCGGTACCAGGTCGCATCGATCTGCAGCCTGCTGTCAAAGAAGTGGATGTTGGTACCGAGTTCGAAGGACTTCGTACGCTCCGGATCCAGGTCCGTATTGATACGGCGGTTCAGGGTGACGACGCGGCCCATCACGAGTCGCGCACGGGGATCCAGGGGGAAGTCGGAGGGTTCCGGAGCATTACCCACCTCGGAATAGGAGGCACGGACCTTCCAGTAAGGGAAGAAGTTGCTCTTCATGAAAGGAAACAGCTCGGTGACGATGCCGGAGAGGCCCACGGTCGGATAGGTGATCCCACCGGCCGTCCACAGGGTAGAGGTCCAGTCCACACGGTAGGTGGCGTCCAGATAGACCTTGCTGCGCCAGCCCAACTGGGCGTTGGCGAACACGGACTGGTTCTGGTAAGGCCAGCCGGTGGAACCATAGTTGGCATGGGAGTTCGCCAGGTCCACATTGTTCAGGTTGAACATGTTGTTCAACGTGGCGAGCGGGCCGCCAGCGAAGTTGGACTCGAAGCGGATGTCGTCGATATTGGCGCCCACCACGCCGGTAAGGTTCAGGACGTTGTCCCCGAAGTACTTGTTGAAGGTGGCGAGGACTTCGCCGAACTTCTGCTCGGTGTACTGGTTGTTCAGGCTGTACAGACCGTGCTTGGAGCCCTCGGTGAAGAGGGTGTTCGTGGAGGCGTCGAATTTTTGCTCACGCCGCTCGTCCGTACGGTCATATTTACCGCGGGCACTGAGGGTAAGCCACTTGAAGGGCTTCCAGGAGAGCTGGATGGAACCCATGAGACGGGTCTTGCCGTTCTGCCATTTCTGGTGTTCGGTGATCCAGTAAGGGTTCTGCATGGACTGGATGAAGTCGTAGGGCCAGTACTGGGTCTTGAAGTTGCGGCCGGCGTCGTAGCGCTCGTACACCTGGACCTTGGAGAAGTCGTCTCCGGCCGGGAACAGGTACACCGGGACCACGGGGTTGCCGTATTCGCCCTGGGCGATCATATTCTGCTCGTTCACGCGGCCGTAGGTGGCGTTGATGTCCAGGGTGAGGACGTCCTTCACGAGGTCGGTCGTGTTGCGGAAGGTGAGGTTGTAGCGGCCCACGTTGTTGTTGTGGATGATGCCGCGGGCGTTCGCGACGGCGGCGGACACGTAGGTCTGGCTACGCTCGGTACCCGTGGAGAGGGCGAAGGAATTGATCTCGTTCACGCCCGTCTGGAAGAAGTCACGCGGGCTGTAGGAGGACGGGGTGTCCAGTTTCGCGCCCCAACTGTAGTAGGAGCCGGGAGACGAAGGGCCGTAGGTGTTCTGGAACTCCGGCATGACATACGCCCGGGAGAAGATCGTGCTGTTGGAATAGTCGATGTCCAGGCGGTCTTTCTGACCCTTCTTGGTGGTGATGATGATCACGCCGTTCGCCGCATGGGCACCGTACAGGGCCGCTGCGGACGGACCGGAAAGGACGGAGATGGACTCGATGTCGTCCTGGTTCAGGGTACCCAGCACGTCACCGGTCTGGCCGGCGCCGGCATAGGTGCCTTCCGGGTTGGAGCCGCGGAGGGACTGCATCGGGATACCGTCGATCACGTACAGCGCGTTGTTGTTGTTGGAAATGGACTTGGAACCGCGCATGACGATACGGGAGGTTCCGCCCACACCGGTGGAAGATTGGTTGATGGACACGCCGGCGACTTTACCGTTCAGACCGTTGACGAAGGAGCCCACCGGGCTCACGGTCTCCAGTTTCGGCTGCTGGACGTTGTAGGAGAGGGATTTCTCCTCCTTGCGGATACCCATGGCGGTGACGACGGTCGCGTTGAGCGCGATGTTGTCCGACGCCAGGGTGACGTTGATGACCGAACGGCCTCCGATCTGCTCCACGGCATCCTTCTGGCCGATGTAGGAGAAGCGCAGGGCCTCCGCCGATGCCGGGACGGTAATGCTGTAGTGACCGTCCAAGTCGGTGATGGCACCTGTCGTACTGTCCCCCTCCACGACGACGCTGGCGCCGATGAGCGGTTCACCGTAGTCATCCGTGACGGTACCCGTGATGGTCCGGTTCTGGGCCAGGGCGGCTCCGCCAGTGATGAACAGTCCCAGGGCGGCCGCAAGGGCTCCCGTCAGGACTTTCTTGAGTTGGAAACGCATAAGGTGTTTTGTTGGTTAATGTATTTGGGTTTACTGTTTTTTCCGATGGGCCCATACCCGGAGGACTTCCTCCGTGGGCTTGCCGTCCACACGCGGCTGGACGGCGAATTCCACCGAGTCATAGAGGGCGGGCATCGTGAATTTCACGTGGATGGTGTCGCGCTCGTCGGCCTTCATCTTCCCGGGCTGCCGCATCCTCAGATAAGGACGCCACTCCTCGGGAATGTCGAAGACGATCTCCGCCTTGCGGGTGTTCCCGTTCCCGTGACGGAAGAAGACATCCGCCGTCTCGCCGGGTGCCAAAGCACCGTAGCTGAGTACTTTATGACTCATGTACAGTCCCTCGCCATAGGCGTAGGGACGGTCTTCCTCGATGGGATGGTTGAAACCGATGACCTCGCCCTTGATGGCGAGCGTCCGCACTTTCACCGGAGAGTTCCGGTACTGGACCTGGATTTCCTCCCGCATGGGCCCGGGCCGGTAGGCGGGATTGTAGGTCACCTCGATGGTCTCGTCCTCCCCCGGCGCTACCGGCTTCCGGTCGAACCGGGCCTCGGTGCATCCGCAGGGGGTGTAGAGTTGCATGGGATAGAGGGTGTCGGCATACTCGTTCTTCACCACGAGCCGGACGGTCACGGGGCCGTCGATCTCCTGGATCTTCCCGAGGTCCGCATCCTTTCCCTCGACGGCCCGAATGGTCCGGACGCCGTCCTTGGGCGCGCAGGCTGCCGCAAGCAGCAAAAGTGCGATATATATACCTTTTCTCATTTTTCTGAAACAGATTCCTTCGCTCCGCTCGGAATGACAATTGTCATTCTGAGGAGGCCGAAGGCCGACGAAAGAATCTACAGCCCGCTGACCGTATCGTTATACAGGGCGAACCCGCTCAGCACCGGGCAGGCCAGGGCGCTCTTGATGCGCACCTTCACGGCATCGGCCGTGACGCTGTTTCCAAGGATGATGCGCTTGTTGCCGATAGTGGTCTTGGCACCGTTCCCCCAGGCCTTCCAGGAGCCGCCGGTGCGGACCTGGATCTCGAAACTTTCCACGCGCTGGCCCAGCGGGATGTACTCCTGCAGTTGGACGCGGTTGAAGGTCTTCGCGCCGGCGAGGGCGAATTCGATTTCCACCTCCTTCACGTCGTCATCCGTCGCGAAGTAGGTCTCCGGATCCCCGTCCAGCATCCGCGCAGGGCCGTATTTCTCGGCAAAGTTGCCGCGGACATTCGTCGCAGTGGCCGTCGCGCCGGCGGCAAGGTCGGTCCCGAAGACGGCCTTCCGCATGGCGGTGAATTCCTCGATGACCTTCACTTCCTTCGCGTCGATGACGCCCTTGTCGGACGGCGGGACGTTCATCAGGAATACGGAGTTCCGGCCGACGCTCTTGTAATAGAGGTCCATCAGCTCCTTCGCAGTCTTCCGGCTGTCATTGGCCCCGTAGAACCAGCCGTTGCGGTCGCCGATCTGCTGGATGGAGAAGTCGCTCTCCGCAGGGCACCAGGACGCGGCGCCCTTGTCGCCGGAAGCGAGATAGGAGCCGTAGTCGCCGGGCAGGTTGCTCGGCGTAAGACCGCGGCCGTCGATATCCAGGGTGGACCAGTCGGTCTCCCCCGCGACACCGGCCTCGTTGCCCACCCAGCGGCAGCCGGGGCCGCCGTTGGAGAAGATCACGCACTGCGGGTTGACGTCCAGGACGACCTTGTTCACCGCCGTCCAGTTGAAGTTCCCGGCATGGTTGCCATCGAACCACATCTCAGTGACGGGGGCGTATTTGGTCATGAGGTCCTTGAGGGCGTTCTTGTACATGGTTTCGTACTCCGCCGTGCTCTTGCCGGAGACCTCGATCATCCGGTCCCACGGGGAGAGATAGATGCCCATGTTCACGCCGTATTTCGTGCAGGCGTCGCGCACGGCCTTGACCACGTCCGTGTGGTTCTTGGCGTTCGGATTCGCGACGTCCGTCGTGCTTTCGGGATTGTCCCAAAGGCAGAAGCCGTCATGGTGCTTGGCGGTGAGGATCACCTCGCCGAAGCCGTTGTCCTTCGCGACCTTCACCCACTGGTCCGCGTCGATGGTGGTGGGGGCGTAGTTCTGCAGGAGGAGACTCTCGGACCAGGTCTTGCCGTTGCAGGTGGGGTTCTCACCGTCCCAGCCGGAGAAAGTGGCCTGTCCGTAGTGATAGAACATCAGGAGTTCCTGGCGCTGCCAGGCGACCTGGCCTTCCGTGGGCACGGCGCCGAAAGCGGCCGGAGCACCGGGATCGGTGGGCGTGGGTTCCGGCGGCGTCGCCGTCTCCTTCACCGTGAGGGCGCAGGTGGCGGTATGCCCGCCGTCCACGGTCGTCACCGTGACGGTGGCATTGCCGGCGGCAAGGGCCGTGATGGCACCGTTGTCCTTGTCGATGGACGCGACGGCGGAATTGTCGATGCTCCAGGTAGTCCGGGGGTTCGTCGCGTTCGCGGGGGTCACCTTGATTCCCAGCCGCGTCACCTGGCCTATGGTTAGTTCGAGCTCACTCCGAAGGATGCTCACACCCGTGACGGAGACCGTCGCCGTTTCCTCCTTATCTTCTTGTATGGAAGCCTTTTCCGTGCACGAAGAACACGCTCCGACCAGGAGGAATCCGACGGAAAAAGACAGTACCTTTTTGTAAAAAGGATGAAAACTAAGTATCATTGGTTACTGCATTTAGCGCGGCAAAGATACTCAATTTTCACAATACGGGCAACTATTTTTAGCGCCTGTTTTCTAATGATTTGTCTATCAATCGCTAACGACGGACGGTGTAGGTTCCGGCCGGATAATCCTCCGGTCCGTCCTCTCCGGGCAGGAAGACGGTCGCGGTCGTTCCTTCCGGGATGGTGAAAGTCCACACCCAGGTGTCGCCTTCGTAGTTCCAGCGGCTCTCGATCAGGCCGGCCGCACTCCGGAAGGAAGCCTCCAGATGCCCCAGGCGCTTGTCAGGGACCGGCTTCAGGATAAGGTGCTTGAAACCGGGGTCCGCCGGGTCGGCGTTGATGCCGGCCGCGGTCTCCCACAGCCATTGGCACACGCAGCCGTAGGCGTAATGGTTGAAGCTGTTCATCCCGTTCGGGCCCATGCCGCCGTCCACGGTATAGCTGTTCCAGCGCTCCCAGATCGTGGTGGCGCCATTGTCCACGGAATAGAGCCAGCTGGGGTTCTTCCGCTGGAACAGGAGGTCCCAGGCGATGTCGGCAAGGCCGTTGTCGGTGAGCGTCTGCATCAGGACGGACGTCCCAAGGAAGCCGGTCTGGAGGCAGCCGCCGTGGGCCGCAAAGTTTTCCCGGAGACTCCGGAGCATCGTCTCCCGGGCCTCGCCTTCCACCAGGCCGTTTTTCAGGGCGAACAGGATGGGCGTCTGCATGGAATTGAGGGCGGCAACCTTGAATGTGCCGTCCGGATTCATGAACTGCGTTTTCAGGTAGTCTTTCGCTTCGGCCAGCATCGCCTCGTATTTTCCGGCGTCGCGGCCCGTCGCGAGGGCCATGTCCCGCATCATGCCGGCGTCGATGGCCCAGTAGGAGGCGGACAGGAAATTCCAGTAGGTCACCTTGTCCGCGTCGGCGACGCTCTCGTAACTGAGCCAGTCGGCATACTGCGAGTTGCCGTTCTCGCCGGACAGGGCGGCATGGTCATACTTGGTCTTGGCGACAAGGTCCATGAAACGCTCCATCGCGTCCCAGTTCTCGTCCACGATGACCCGGTCGCCGAACTGTTTCCAGACGGTCCAGGGGACGATGATCCCGGCATCGGCCCAGCCCAGGCGCATGGCGTTCCGGCCGAACGAGCCGGGCGGGCATACGCTCGGGAAGGAGCCGGACCCGCTCTGCGAATCCCGCACGTCCCGCATCCACTTGCGGAAGAAGGAATCGGTGCGGGCGAAGAAGGTTCCCGTCTCGGCAAACACTTGGGTATCAGCCATCCAGCCGTTGCGCTCATCCCGCTGCGGGCAGTCCGTGGGGACGGAGAGGTAGTTCGAGAGCTGGCCCCACCAGGCGTTGGCAACCAGCCGGTTCACCGATTCGTCGCCGGTGGTGAGGGTGCCGGTTTCCTGCTCCCGGGTGATGGAGGATACCGGAATCGAGGCGATGGACTTGAACCGGACTTCGGCCGTGGCCGTGACGGAGATGTAGCGGTAGCCGAAGAAGGTGAACCGGGGCAGGAAGCCCGTCCAGACCGGCGGACGGCCGAAGGTATATTCCAGCCGGAACCAGTTGCCGGACTTGTCGCGGAGATTGCGCCGGTGGATGCTTCCTTCCGGCCCATCCATACCCCGGCGCTCCGCGCCGTTCCCGTCATTGAGCATTTCCCCGGGGAGACAGGTAAGTTTCGTTCCCTCAGCCGCTTTAAACCTGAAATAAGGAACCGCGGCCGCATTTTGCCCGAAGTCCACGACGAGCGTCTCGCCGGGTTTCAGGACGATGGTTTCCCCGTCCCGGTATTCCCGGTCGATCACGACGGTTCCGTGTTCCACATCCTCCTCCTTTTCCGCATCGACCGCACCCTGCACGTCCTTCCAGACATAGGCCCGGACGGGTTTCAGCGCGAGGTCCCGGCGCAGGTACACTTCGGCCCCTTCCGAGGGGAGGATTTCGCCGGAGAATTCGGTGTTGACAACGGGCGCCTTGCGGGCGTCTCCGACGGGGTATTCCGGGTTGACGGAGGCGTCATAGGTCTCGCCGTCAAAGATTCCGGCATGCGTGACGGATCCGCCCACGGCGGCCGTCCAGTGCTCCGTATCCGTTCCCAGGACTTTCCGGTCCCCATCGGTATAGACGATTTCCAGGACGCTGCGGAAGGCGGGTCTTTCCCCGACCATGTGGTCGTACCACCCGGGCGTCACGACCCGGTCCGCCCACCAGCCGGGCGTGACCGCGGCGGACAGCTCATTGTCCGCGCCGGCTTTCTTGCGATAGTATTCCGTGATGTCGTAGGTGAACGACCGCCGGGTCTTCTCCACATGTGTGAACCCCGGCTTGAGGAATTCCTCGCCAACACGTAAGCCATTGACATACAGTTCATAAACGCCGAGTCCCGTGGTCATCCACCGGACACTTTCCACCCGCTTTCCGTTACTGACCTCCGTGAAGAACCAACTGGCTCCGCCAGGGGCGTCCAGCGTCCCCTCGGGCACCGGCGCATCAGCCGCGGAAATCCACTCGGACACCGCCCACAGCGAGTCCGGAAGCGCACCGACCCGGGTCCCGACCGTCAGGAAATCCGCTTCCGCGCATCCCGCGACGGCCAGCGTCATGAGCGTAATCAGTAACCTTCTCATAGTCATAGGCGGTCGTAGGCGGCGATGGCTTCTTCGAAGCGCTGTTCCAGGTCAGAGAGGAGGTACAGGCCGTCGGCATTGGGGACGAGGCCGCGCAGATGCAGGGGAAGGGCCATCGGAGGGCAGGAAGGACTCAGGAGGGTGAGGCCGCGCAGTTGGGCGGCGGAAGCATAGACGAGCCAGAGGTCGGCATAGAGCCGGCCGTCGGAGCCCCGGAACTTTTCGATGACGATCTTTCCGCCGATGGGGGTCTTCGTCTCGATGGCCAGCGGGGCGCTGTACGGTTCCGCCCGGAGCGCCGCGAGGATGCCGCCGATGTTGGAATCATGACCGCACAGGAAGGCGAACCGGCGACCCGGCACACGCAACTCGGAAAGAAGTTCTTTCAGCAGCGGATGCGACGTGTTGACGGCGATCGAGGGGACGCCGAAGAGCATTTCCTGGTACCAGTCCTTGACGCCGGAAAGCGCCGTCCAGTCCCCGAAAGACAGTTTGTGCCCGAATCCGGCCTTCACGGCATCTGGCTCCTCATAGTACTGGAGGGTCAGGGCGTCCGAAGCCGAGGTGGCCATCTTCAGGCCGCCGCCCATGATGGGTTCCTTGTTTACCTCGAACCGGATGGTGGACGGGAACTGGCTGAAAGACAGCGTGTCGTGCGCGGCCGCAGGGGCCTTGCGCATATCCAGGACCTTCTCCAGCAGGGCGTAATTGGCCTTCACCGGAGCGTCCAGGCCGCCCATCGCTTCGATCTCCGCATGGGCCTTTGCCAGGAAGGAGTCGGTAATCTTCGTAATCACCGGATTGAACACCGGGTCCATGGTCCCGAGCGGGGTGTGCTGCTCCACGGGGATATCGGCCATCGGGAACATCCCGGCGGCGAAAGCCCGGGCCGTGGCAAGGGTCCGCTGGATGGAATTGGCATAGAACCGGACGCTGCCCGCCTCCGGAACGGCATTCTTGCCGATGAACCCTTCCCCGATGAGCCACTCCCGGAAGAACTGGCCCATCTCCACTTCCAGCGCACCGCCGCGGAGCGACAGTTCGCCGGGGACCGACGACCAGTCGAACCAGGCGTGCGGGGTGATCCGCGACACCACGGAACCGGGGCCGCTGATCGGGGAGCGGATGTTGTGACGGCTCAGGATGACCATCTCCTCCCGGGCGTACCGGTCGTCGAAACCGGCCGGCCGGGGCATGAAGGCGGGCGTCTTTTCCCCCTCGCGGGCGGGATAGACCTTGGGACTGCAGGCCGCGACCAGGAGCACGGCGGCCAGCAGCGGTATCGAAACGTTTCTCATGACAGGAACGGCTATTCTTTTTCAGGCAGGGTCTTGATGTACACGTCCCGCTGCGGGAACGGAATATGGATGCCATTCTCGAAGAAGGCCTTGTAAATCAGCTCCTTGGCCCGGGCCGGGAAGGTCCAGTGCACCTCCACGGCCGTGTACAGGACCACGTTGAGGTTCACGGAACTGTCGCCGTAGCTGTCGAACCGGACATCGATCGGGAAATCCGGGTCCACGATGTCCCGGCCGGCCTTGTTCTTCACCAGGAGGGGCGCCATGGCATCGAGGATGACTTTCCGGGTGAATTCGATGTCCGTGCCGTAGCTGACGGAAACCGGGATCTTGAGCAGTTCGTAGTTCTTGCCGGCGCTCAGGTTCTTGAACTTCTTGGAGAAGAGCTCCGTGTTGGTGAAGGCGATGACCGAGCCGTCCTCCTCCTCCACCTGGGTGGTCTGGTAGCTCACCCGCCGCACCGTGCCCCGGATGCCGTCGCAGGAAATCTTGTCCCCGACGCGGATCCGGCCGGCCATGAGCTGGATTCCGTAGAAGAAGTTGTTGATCAGGTCCTTGAGGGCGAAACCGACACCGGCCGACAGACCGGTCATGATGGCCACGATGGTCGTCGTCGGGATGTGCAGGATAAAGAACGCCGCCATCAGGTACAGCAGCCAGCCCGCCAGGGTGATCAGCGTGTTCGGAAGGCTCAGGTTCACGTCCGACTCCTTGAGCGGGCCGGACGCCGCAGCCCGTTTCTCATCCAGCCGGCGCAGGCTGGAAATGCGGAACACGCCCTTCACCAGATAGATCACGAACCGGAACACGAAAAAGAGCGAGCCCACCAGGAGGATGTTCGAAATCGTCAGCGCGGGAAGGCGCTCGATGAACGGCTCCCGGAGCAGTTGGTCGCCGGCCTGGGTCAGCTGGTAGGCCCGCGCCGTCAGGGTGATGCCCGCCTGGAAGGAATAGATGGCCGCGACCGGGACGACGACCATCCGGAGCAGGTCATACAGCCAGGTCACCTCGATGAAGGCGTTCTCGCTGTCCAGCGGGAGGTTCGGATTCTCCGTATGGAACCGGGCCTTCCGCCGGGAAACCCGGTCGTCGTAGTACCGCATCAGCAGGTAATAGAGCGTGGTGATCGTGTGCAGGAGCGCCAGCAGGAAGGTCCAGAACGTGAGGATGAGCACGCCGATCATCGAATACCCCAGCAGGGACAGGATGCACACCAGGGCCATGACGCCCACGGACACCCACATGTACCGGAGGTCCACCCGGCTCACCCGCGTCCGGTAGTGGATGTTCACCGTCGTCTGCCAGACGATGAACAGCACGAGGAAGGGCGGCAGGATGAGCGGGACCAGGCTGGCCGGAAGGAAGATCGCCCGCATGAGGATGGACAGGAAGGCCAGCAGGAGCGTGGGCAGATACAGGTTCCGGGAAGGCCTCGCCTGGTCGCCCCGGACGCGGATCAGCAGGGAGACGAAGATGGCGAGGGTGAGCCAGGCGAACCGGCTCAGGAGCTGGTAGGACATCTTCCAATAAGGATTGTCCCAGTCCGTCTTCACGACGGACATGCCCACGGCGAACAGGACGATGGCGAGGATGGCCGTCAGGAGGGAGCGGTGCTCCCGGACCTTCTCCTTCTTCACCAGATATTTGAGTACCAGGAAGATAATCAGGGCGGCCAGCAGCCAGGAAACGGTCAGGGTCACCAGCGAGACGATGGCATACCGGATGACGTAGCTGCCGCTCCAGGAGAAAGGATAGATGTCTCCGTCCGTGTCCTCGGGTTCGGAGCCGTAGCGCACGCGGAGGTCGTCCTCGACATACCGGATGAGCGTGTCCCAGTTCCGGATGACCTGGACGGCGTTCACGTTCCCGCCGATATAGCGGTTCTTCTGGCTGTCCGCATACATCGCGAGGGCGTAGTCCCGGGCCTGGGAGAGCCGGCGTTCCGTATCGGCATAATAGACGCTGTCCTGCAGGGCCGTCATGACGGATTCCCCGTACAGGCCCGTCAGGAGCCCCGTATAGCGGAGGCAACTGTCCAGCAGGGCTTTCTTCCCGGGATCTTCCTCTTCCAGCGGGACGAAAGTCGGCAGTTCCCGCAGAAGCGAATCCCCCTGCGGCAGGAAGGCGGAATCCGCCGGATGGGTCCGGTACATGTCCCGGAGGGACTCCTCCAGGAGCCGGTACCGGCGCAGACCCGACCGGGCCCCGCCCAGGTACTGGTTCGACAGGTCCGCCCGGTCGTGGAACGTATCATACAGCCGGGTCACGTTCTCCAGGGCGAACGCGATGTCGAAGGAGAACTCCGGCCGCTGGGTGTACAGCATGATGGTGACCTCGTCCACCTCATGGACCATCGCCGCGAGCTCTTCCCGGTGCGGGTTGTCCTTCACCAGCAGGGAATCGGAGGCCAGGGCCGATGCGTAAGAGGTCTTCAGTTCCGAAAGGAGGTTCGTGAGCGTCTCCCGGGAATCCTTCTCGGGAAGGACGGTACGGGCCTGCTGGGCACCCAGCGGAAGGGCGGCCGCCAGAAGGAAGAGAATCCCGGAGAGGAGATATCGTCTCATCGTCGTATCCGGTTAAAAGTCAAAGCCGATGCCGGCGTACATGGAGAACCCGAAGACCGGCCCCCAGGAAGCCGCCACCCGCAGCGGGCCGACCATCGACTGACGGGAGTATTCCACCCCGAAAGCCAATGCCCGGTGCGACGTGAAAAGTTCCTTCCCACTGTACGCATCGTTCAGCCAGGCGGCCCTGGCCGTCACATAATTCTTGCGGAGGAAACAGTATCTCAGGTCCAACTGGGCCAGCATGCTGATGGGAATCGTCTCCCGGTAACCGCCGGACCAGAGGAAAAAGGGGATCTGGTTTTCCGTATAACGGTCCGGCATGAATCCGCCGACGGTAACGATATGCTTGGGGTTCAGGAAATTAGACGGCGACGTTCCCTCCGTCTCTTCCATAAAAGGATGGTAATAGCCGACATACAGCTTGGGAAGGACCGTGAAACCCTGCCCTAAGGAGAACGCGGCCTCGGCGCTGGCCATGGAAGTTATATATCGGGGAACCCTTCCACCCGGTGTCGTCGCATCTTTGTCGACGACCTCATAGTTGTCCGGATCCAGGTCGATGGTATATCCCTTGAAGACATAACGTCCCTTCAAGGACAGGCGGACGCCCTTCGTCGGGAAGTATCCGTCATCGAAGGTGTCGAAAGTGAATCGGGCGAATCCGGACAGCCAGTAACTCTTCCAGTCCCATCCCTGCCATTCCTCTCCATACTCCAGATATCGCTCATAGGGATCCATCTCGGCCGTAATGCCAAACCGCATCGCTCCGTTCCGCAGGCGGGAATCCTCCAGGAAGACGTCCGCCGCCGCAGTCAGGAGCCGCTCCTCCGTACTTTGCGCATACCCGGAGGTCGTGTTGATGTACCGGGAGCGGACCGCGGCACCGACCGAGGGCAATCCGTGCTGGAACTTGTACACTCCCTCCACCTTGAGCGCAGGATTGGTGCCCAGCTTAAGGTCCGCCGACAGGCGGGGGCCCGCCAGGCGCCGGGTGCCCAGGCCGTAATGCAGGGCGACGGACACGGTTTCGTCGGTATCGGCGCGAAGCCCGAGACCGAAGTCGTTGGTCTGGCCTTTCTGGCATTCGAACACCAGGGTATAGGGCTCTTCGCTCCCCTCCATGTGGTAGGTGACGGACTCGAAGGCATTGGTGCCGTAGATATCATTCAGCATCTTCTCGATGAGGTCCCGGTCATAGAGGCCGTCGGCCGGATAGTCGCCGGGCCCGAGGAGATACTTGCGTTCATTCTCCGTAATCCCCGTGAAACGGACATCCTTGACACGGACCTTCCGGAGGGCGATGTTGACGGCGGCGGGATGGCGGGCCACCGCAGGCTCCGGCCTTCCGGCCACCTTGGCGGCGATGGCCTCGAACACCTCCTTGTGCTTCAGGGCATTCTGATACCCCTGGTTGATGATGTCGTCCACGCTCTTTTCGTCGAAGGAGAGCATCGTGTAGCCGGTCAGCTCGTGGTGGACATCCAGGCCGTCCCGGTCCTTGAGCTTCTCATTCAGGATATTCAAAGCCGGGCCGTTCGCCCCCGAGGCCAGCAGGGTGATCGTCTGCATGAGGAAATCCGCCGGCGAATTGAGCTCGTTCAGTTCCCGGTGGATCGCCATGTCCGAACCGATGATGATGTCGGCCCCCATCTCCCGGGCGATGTCCACGGGAAAGTTGTTCCGCATGCCGCCGTCCAGCAGCACTTCGCCATTCTGGCGTACCGCCCTGAAATAGAACGGGATGGCCATCGTCGAGCGTAGCGCGTCCCGGATATTTCCCGACGTCCAGTATTTCGGGGCCAGGGCATACAGGTCCGTCGCGACGCAGGCGTAAGGGATGGGAAGGTCGGCGAAACTCACGCTGTCCTGGTAACCGACACTGACGGAACTGAGCGTGTTCCGCACATTCAGGCCGTACAGATACCCGTCCGGCATGCCGATCCCCATCCGGGAGATGGACTCGTTCAGCATGTCGGCCGAACTGTGCCCGGACTCCTGGGCCATCCGGTCGGCGATCCGCTCGTTCTTCAGGCGGTCCTCCAGGTCCTCGTTGTCATAATGATGCGGGATCCGGACGACATACGTGTCGCGGTATTTCCGGAGCTTGTAGCCGATATACTTGTTCGGGATGTCGTCCGACATCATGACGGGCCACTCGATGGCGCGCACCAGCGAATCCAACTGGTCATGCCTGTACCCCAGCGCATACAGGCCGCCCACCAGGCCGCCCATGCTGGTCCCCGTGACCAGGTCCACCGGAATGCCCAGTTCCTCCATGTATTTGATGACGCCCAGGTGCGCCAGGCCGCGGGCGCCGCCGCCGGCCAGGACGAGGCCCACCGTGGGACGGTACTGCCGGATGGAGTCCATCCGGGCACGGACCTTGGCGAAGGCCACCGAATCGGCTTTCGGATCGGCACTGGGCAAGATTTGGGCGCGGGCACTCATGGAAAGGACGCAGGCGAGAAAAAACAAGGCTGCCAGTTTTTTCATAAGGCAAGAAGGTTGAGTTTCGATATAGTTTTCAAAGATACGAAAAAAATCCGCCCGTTCAAGTCGAGGGGCGGATTTCCCGGGAATGGACAGGGCTTACAGCCCTGAGAACAGGACCTTGTGCAGGATGGACGGGGTGGCGTCACCGCAATCGTCGGCAATCCAGATGCAGCCATGGGCCCGGTCCACGCAGATGCTCTCCGGGTTCCAGTTGGCGAAGTCTCCCACGTAGTAGGTCGCGAGGAGTTCGGTGGCGTTGCCGTTGAACAGATACACCGTGTAGCCCAGATACTGCGGGTTGTCCTTGTTGGAATTGGAGTCGATAACCCAGAGCCAGTCGTTCTGCGCGTCGTAGTCCAGTCCGGCGATCTCCGAGATCGTGGGCGTCACGTCGCGGAGGCTCCGTTTCCACAGCCGGGTGCCGTCCAGGGCATATTCCCACAGGGTGGCGCCGGTCTGGGAACCCAGGTACAGGTTACCCTTGTGCCAGGCGATGCCTTCGATGCCGGAGTTGCCCATGCTTTCCGCTTCGGCCACGTCCCACAGGGTGGTCTTGGACTGGTACGGGGCCGCGAGGCTGTACACGCGCTTGGGCTCGATGGCCATGTACATCGTCCCGGTGGCCGGGTCCATGCACAGGCCTTCCATGTCGGGCTCATAGGTCCAGTGCTGCGTGAAGGTACCGTCGAAGTTGATCTTATACAGGGCGCCGTTGTCCCCTACGCCCCAGAGGAAGTCGCCGTCCTTCGAAAGGCACAGGCCGGAGAGTTCCTCCACGATGGCGCTTCCGCTCTGGAGTTTCCTGGAGAACTCGACCTTGCCCATGACGGGGACCTCCTTCGGATGATACTCTTCCGGGCGCTCGTATTTACCTGGTGCATCGGGAGTTCCGTCCATGGCATGCTTTACCGCGTGGCGGAGGGTGCCGGCGTCGTCATCATGCCGGTACTCCCAGATCATCGCACCCAGCATGTTCCGGGACTTGAGGTACTCCACTTTCGCATTGATGGACTCGATGTCCTCGTAGCTGGCGTACATCTTGCCCAGGGCGTCGGCGAGGTACGGGACCTTCGCGACGTCGTCCCAGATGCGGTAGTTCACGCCCTTGACGTCATAGCCGTCGCAGGTGCCCTTGAAGAAGATGTCATTCAGCTTGCTGTAGTCCACCGACGCGGGATACCGGTTGCCCGTCTTGAGTTTGTAACCGTCCCCATGGCCGTAGAACGCCAGGCCGAAGTTCATCATCTGGTACGGGATCTTCTGCTGCCCGTGGAAGATATCGTCGATGGCCTCCGCGCAGCAGCGGCTGCCCGTGATCGAGCTCCGGTACAGCGGTGCATTGTGGTACGGCGGGTTACCCTCGTCGTAGGTCATCACGTTGATGTAGTCGATGTACGGAAGCACGCCGTAGTTGTCCGTGTACTTGCCGCTGTCGGACGCCGCATAGGAGAGGATCTTGTCCGGCATCGCCTCGCGCATCTCCTTGAAGAGCGTGACGAAGTTCTCCCAGTCGGCCGGGCTGGCGGCGTTCACATGGTCGCCGTCCTTGGCCGCATAGGTGGGATACTCCCAGTCGATGTCGAACCCGTCCACGCCGTAGGTGTTGCACATGTCCACGCACGCATCCACGAAGGCCTTGCGCTTGACCGGGTCTCCGGCCATCTGGGACCAGCCGTCGGCATTCTTGCCCCAGCCGCCCATCTGCACCTTCACCTTCAGTTCCGGATACTGCGCCTTGTAGGCGACGAACCGTTGGATCAGCGGGATGCCCTTGGGGTCGATGGCGATGCCGGTCCCGTTGTCCTTGTCCTGGAAACGGGCGTGGCCCACGTTGATGTGGGTGAAGTTACGCACCTCTTCCAGGGAAGGGAACAGATCCGCCCGGGTGTACTCGGTATAATAGACTTCGATGATGGGGGTCTTGCCCAGCCGGGCGAGCCGGTCCGGGTTCTGCGACCAGGGATCCGTGGGATCCGTCGGGTCCACCGGGGTCGGAGGCGCATCCGGGTTGAACGGATCCCCGTTCGGGACCTCTCCCGCCGTGGGCTTGGAACCGGGGTTCGGGACGATCATCCCCATACGGTCGTCGGTGCACCCCTGGGCCGTAAAAAGACCCAGGAGCAGCACGAGGAATATGTGAGATGTCATTTTCATGGCCGGGGGGTTACTCGGTCGGTTCCGCGACGCAGCGGATGTTGCCAGCGCGGGACTTGCGCTGCTCGGTCACGGAAATGGAACCGCTGTTGACATACATCTGGTAGGCGATGTTCAGGTCGCCGCTGGAGGCGTAGGCGCTCCAGATATAGGCGCGGACACCCGCCCGCTCCAGGGAGCCCTGGTCGATGTAGCCGGGCACCGGGAACACGGTCGCCGGATCGCCCGCCTTGAACCATTTGTACGTCGTATTGAACTCATAGCCGGTTGCAGCGGAGATGCCGCCCCAGAACGGTTCGGTCTTGTCGCGGTAGGCGACCTTGTAGCCGGCCGGGCACGGGTCATACACGGTCTTCTCCGCACCCCAGAGGCCGTTGCTCATTTCCGTGGTCCAGTCCTTCACGCTGTCCCCGCCGGTCTTCACGTACACGGTCGGGTTCTGGACGCTCTCCGCGACGGTCATCAGCGCACCGTCATACTTGACTTCACCGGTGGTCTTCACATTCGGGGCCGGGAACGGGTCCTTGCGGCCCCAGGTGTAGAACAGGCCGTAGGAGAGGATGTCCGGCTCGGCCTCGCCCGCCTCGGCAGCCACCAGGGCGCCCAGGTTTCGGTCCATCATGGGATTGTTCACGATGCCGCCGAAGGTGCTCGCCGTCACCTCCGTCGCCGGAATCCAGATGTGCCAACTCCAAAGGACGGTGCCGGCGGCATCCTTCGCCGCGATGAGGGCGTTGCCGGGCTTCAGGGTCGCCGGCGTGGAGAAGGTGACGTAGCCGTCCTTCAGTCCGACGGAAGCGATGACGCTGTTCGCGGTCACCTCTTCCCCGTTGTTCCAGGTCTCCCAGAGGATTTCCGCGGAAGCGGCGGCAACGGCCTCGTCACCGTTCCCCTTGACCGCCTTGAACTTGTAGTCGCCGGCGGCGGAGACGATATAGCTGTTGGCCGTGGCCTTCTCGCTCAGGTCCACGACGGAAGACGCCGGGCCGGTGGGCTCGTCCGGAGGGAGGATGGGCGTCTCTTCGGCGGAGACGCAGCGG
The DNA here is from genome assembly GCA_902781705.1 of uncultured Bacteroidia bacterium. Lineage (GTDB taxonomy): Bacteria > Bacteroidota > Bacteroidia > Bacteroidales > UBA932 > Cryptobacteroides. Next base: position 30,664 of record CACZKE010000018.1, on the reverse strand, counting down.
ACGGAACCGGCGCGGGACTTGCCGGCCTCTGCCCGGGCGTGGGCGGAACCGGCACGCACGTTCACGTAGTAGGCCTTTGCGGCCTGGGAAGCGTAGGCGGTCCAGTAAGCGCCGCGGTCATAGGCGTGCGTCATGCCGCCCGGGGAATAGTCGTCACGGTAACCGGCAAACGGGAACACGGCCTGGGGCTCACCCAGGGCGAACCAGTACTGGGCGCCGTTTTCATTCCAGCCGGTCGCGGCGGAAAGGTCGGAACTGTGGAAGGCGGACTCGGTGTCTCTTGCAGGGACGCGGTATCCCGGAGGGCACGGGTCGTACTTGGTCTTCACCTCATTCTGCCAGAGCGTGTTGTCCGCGAGTTCGGCCGGGAGCCAGTCGCCGTTCTGGGTGAAGCCCAGCACGGTCGGATTGGCGATGGTCTCCTCGACGGTCATGCAGGATTCGGCGGAAGTGCCGTTTCCGGGCTTGGTGGAAACCGCGACGCCGGCGACGGTGGCGTTGTCACCGCTCTTGGCGGCCTTCGGACCCGGGAACGGATCCTTGCGGCCCCACTGGTAGGTCAGGCCGAAGGACTCGACGGGAGCCTCGGCATCGACCGTAGCGGCCACGAGGGCACCCAGGTTGCGGTCCATCATCGGCGCGGAGTAGATGCCGTAGTCGGCCGTCACGACCTCGGTCGCGGGCACCCAGATGTGCCAGCTCCAGAGGATGGTCCCGGCGGCGTCCTTCGCCGCGATGACGGCGTTGCCGGGCTTGAGGGTCTCGGGCGTGGCGAACACCACATAGCTGCCGTCAAGTCTGACAGTGGCGATGACGCTGTTTGCGGTGACCTCCTCGGCGTTGTTCCAGGTCTCCCAAAGAACTTCCACGGTGGCGGGATTCACGGCGATGCCGCTGTTGCCCTGGACCGCCCAGAACTTGTAGTCGCCGGGCTCGGTGACGATGTAACTGTTGGCCGCCCCCTTCTTGCTGAGGTTCTTCGGACCCGATTCGTCGATGGCGGGAAGCTGGGCGACGGTGATGGTCTGGACGATCTCTTCCGTGCCGGCCTTCACGACGTTCACGGTACCCGTCCGGATTTCGCCGGTCTTGTTGTCGTCGAGTTTGAGGGTGATGACATAGGACTGGCTCCTGACACTGGCCACGTGGATCCATTCCTCCACGGGTTTCACCTCGAAGGAGATGTTGGAAACGGCATTCACCGTGACGACGGCGTCCTCGCCCGGGGCCATGTAATCCACTTCGATGTCATACGGCTCGTCGGTGACCTCGAAGCCCTCGGCCTCCACGGTGATGCTCACCAGGGAGGTCAGGCCCACCTTGGAATCGGCATAGGCGAGGAGGACGCCGGAGGACTTGGCGCTGAGGGGCGTGACGACGATCTTGTCGGCCTCCACGGCCACGCTGAACTCCTTGGGGCTGTAACCGGCGACACCCACGACGGTGCCCTCGGTCTTCGCGGAGACGGTGTAGGGAATCTCGATGGGATCCAGGGCGCTGAAGGTGAACTCGGTGGTCTCGATGTTCAGTTTGAAAGCCTCGGCGAACGGGATGTTCACCGTGGAACCGTCGGAGAGCGTCAGGACCACGGCCTCGTCGGTGACGGCGAGGTTCGTGAAGATGCCGTCCTGGAGGGTGGCGCCTTCGCTCTTGACCGGTCCGAGGTTGGTCGTCTTGCCATCGACCTCGACGAGGAGGTTGCCTTCCTCGTCAATGGTGAAGGTAGGCGTCTGATACACAGGGACATCCGCCCCATCCATCTTGACGGTCACGCCGTCCACGGCCCAGACCAGTTCGCCGGCACCGTTCCGGATGACGGAGAAAACGGGGCCCTGGGTGGGATCCGCGGGGACGATGTTGAAATGCACGACGTTACCGTCGGTGTAAGTGACGGTGATGCCGGTGGTACGGCCCGTATCCGGGTCCTTGTACTCCTCCACTTTCCGGACGAACTTGCCGTCGCCCACCGTGGACTGGATGGCCGAGATGGAGGACTCCAACTCGCTGATCCGCGCATCCAGGCCGGCGATCAGGTCCCGGATGGGCGTATCGTCATATTCCTTGGCGCAACCGATCGCAAGGAGCGCCAGCACTGCAAGGGTGAAAAACTTTTTCATATGGTTCTGTTTTTATTCTGTTATTCCACAACACATCTGACGGAGCCCAGGCGGGCCTTGGGCGCGCCCTTGAGCGTGAAGGTGCCGCCGTCGGGCCGCAGGTCGTTGCCGCTGCCGGCCGCGTCGGTCGAATTCTTCGCCGTCCACAGGAGGGTTCTCAGTCCCACTTTGGCCATGCCGTCCACGGAATAGTCATCGCGGTAACCTGCAATCGGAAGGACCGTGGCGGGATCGCCGATGGTGATCCATCCCGCTTCCTTGTTCACGCTCCAACCCGCCTGGGTGGAGATGTTGTTCCAGAATGGGACGGTGGTGTTCATGGGCGGTACGCGGTAGCCGGGCGGGCAGGGATCGTAACGGGTCTTGTCCGTATCGCTCCACATTTCGTTGTCCGGCACGAGCAGCCAGTCACCGTTGTTGGTGTGGCCGAGCAGGCGCGGGTTCGCGATGGATTCCTCCAGGGTGATCTGGGCGGGCGCCACCTCGTCCTGCGCGCCGGCCACCGTGGCGAGGGTGTTCGCCAGGGCGACGCCGGAGGCCACGAACGGGTCCTTGCGACCCCACTGGTACACCATGCCGTAGGAGCGGGCATCCACCGGGGCGGCCGTCGCCTCGGCGGCCACGAGGGCGCCCAGGTTGCGGTCCATCAGGTCGTTCCCCATGATCCCGCCGAAACTGGCGGTCACGATTTCCGTCGCAGGCACCCAGATGTGCCAGCTCCAGAGGATCTTGCCGTCGGCATCCTTCGCCGCAATGACGGCGTTGCCGGGATGCAGGGTTTCGGGCGTATGGAGGATGATGTAGTCCTCGGCGAAGGAGGCGGAAGCGACGACGCTGTTCGGCGTGACCTCTTCGGTGCTGTTCCAGGTCTCCCAAAGGACCTCGGCCACATCCACATCCTGGAGGTAACTCGTTGACTCATTGCCATAGACGGCCTTGAACTTGTAGCCGCCGGGGGCGGTGACGACGTAACTGTTCGCGTTGCCCTTCGCATCCAGGTCGATGATGTCGCTGGAGAACGGGTTGTCGTAGTGCTGGACCTCGTCCGTGATGTCGCCGATGTTCACCACGGTGCCGCGGGCGATCTCCAGGGGCTCGGTATATTTGTAGATCCGGGTGTAGTCGTCCCCTTCCTTGAACTTGACGACGAAGCCGCTTTCGAAGGCGGTGCCGTCCGGGACGAACACGAGGATCTCGCCGCCCTGCACCGTCCCGTCCAACTGGAGGACGGGATTGCCGATGTACTGGCGGTAGTTCTGCTCGTTGTCGGTGACCTTCACCTGCAGGAACTCATAGCCCAGCGCCTCCTTCTTGGGCGTGGAGACGGTGTAGCCGCCGAAGTCCCCCTCCACGGTCATCGACAGGATGCCGCAGATGTTCTGGAACCGGAAGGTGTCGCCGCTGTTGCAGGCGGCCATGAGCTGCTCGTTGGTCGTGGAGAACTTGCTGTAGAAGAAACAGTGCTTGAGATTGTCGGCCACCGACGCCGGATAGGAGGCGTACAGGGTGCTGGAGCAATCGTCGCGCTCGTAGGGATAGAGGCCGTCCACCTTCACCGTGGCGGATTTCCCGTCACCGGAGATGTCCCCGGCGGCGAGGGTCACGACCACCTGGTCCTTGGCATATTCGCCGTGGACGACGATCTGGTCGCCGGCCTTCCAGGCGGTCTTGAGGGCGGCGGGGATTTCCCCGTCCTCTCCCGCCTCAACGGCGGGGAGGACGAAGGTAAGCGTCCGCGTCTGGGGCTCCGGACCCGCGGGGGTGGGGTCCACCGGGTCCGTCGGCTTCTCGTGGCAGGCAGCCGCCGCCAGGATAGCCGCACTTAGCAGGAGTATTCTATGAATCGTTTCCATAATCCGTTGCTTAGTAGGTTATTCGTCCCAATTCATAGGCGGGGTGTATTCATACCATTCGCAGATCGCGCTGTCGGCATCCTGCACGCCGATGTACATATTGACATTGGCGCCCCAGGTGACGGTGCGGAGCATGGTCTCGGACGTGTCGAAGCTGCCGGCTTCCACGCCGTTCACATAGTAGGTGACATGGCAGTGGCTGGGGCCGCTCGGGTCGAACTTGTAGGTCACCTCCACCGGCTGGCTGAAATCGACGGCCGTGAAGGCGTCCAGGCTGGGCTTGTTGCCGTCGCCGGCCACGTTGAAGTCGAAGCTGATCTTGGCGTCGGCCGGACGGATGTCGAACTTGAGCTCGCAGCCCTCGCTGAAGCAGAACCAGTGGCGGATGCGGGCGCCCGCGCCGATGGCGCTCCAGCGGAAGGTATAGCTGCCGAACGGCATGGTGCGGTTCAGACGGGCCTTGGAAACGAATTCGAGACCGGTATCCTTGATGTACGTGGGCTTGTTGGCCCAGTCGGAGGTCCAGAGGCCCAGTTCGTCATTGGTCATGGGCACCCGGGTCGGGGAGATCTTGTAGGCCTGTTTCACGACGATTTCCTTCACGACGCCGAAGTCGCCCTCATGGGCCACCACGTTCGAGAGAAGGATGGTCGCGCTGCGGAGGCCCTCCCCGTCGTTCTGGCGGAACGCGAGTTGGATGGTGCCGTCACCGTCGCCCGAAGGGGTGACGATGTCGAACCAGTCGTCGGTCGCGGATTCCTTGACGACGGTCCACTTGGAGTTGGAAAGGACGTCCAGCTCGGCGGACGCCTGGTCGTAGCCGGCCCGGATTTCGGTGGCAAGCGGGACCAGCTGGACGCCGTCCTGGGTGAACTTGATGAGGGCCTGGGCCTCGTCATGCCGGTCATACACAGTCACTTCCGCATAGCGGAGCTCGGCGGAGTTCTCGGCGGCGTTCACCGTGACGGTGCCCGTGCCGTTGCCGGTGGCCCCCTCGGTGACGGTCACCCAGTCGCCGTCCGTGACCTTCGCACTCCAGTCCTGGTTGGACTTGATGTGGATGAAGTGGTCGCCGCCCTGCTTGGTGACGTCCTGTTCGAGGTCTTCCTCGGAGACGGTCAGGAAGGCGCTTCCCTTCTGGCGCACGGTGATGACCTTGCCCGTCCAGTAGTCGCTCTTGATCGTAATCCTGTCCTCACGGTCGTCCAGGAAGGTATTGTCGTAGTACTGGATCCGGATCGTGGTGGCTTCCGCCTTGCCCACATGCACGTCGTCCGGGTCGGAGGCGGCACCCTCCTCCTCGCTGATGATGCACCAGTCCGGATGCTCGCTCGTGACGGTCCAGGGGTCGGTGGACGCCACCAGGATGGTGAACGCCTTGGCCCCGGAGGCCGGGAGGTCATAGGAGTCCTGCGCACGGTAGCGCAGGTCCACGACCTTCACGGGCTCTTCCGCCTTCTGCTGGCAGCCCGTCAGCCCCGTGACGAGGGCGGCGGACGCCAGGCAGAGGAGTATGGTTATCTTGTTTGTCATGGCTGACGCGGATTATTCGTTCACAGTGATGTCACAGGTCTTGACGACATAGTTGCTGCCGTCGGAGGTCGTGCCGTAGAAGCCGAAATAGTAGCTCACTTCGGCCGGGTCGTAGAAGAACGGGTTGCCGCCGGTATGGGTTTTCTTTTCCGTGCCGTCCACCTTGAACCACATGTCCATCTGGGCCGGGTCTTCGGCATTGGACTTGAACCCGTACTCGTAGGTGGTCATCGCGTTCAGTTCGTCCTGCGTGATGGAGTAGGAACTGCTCTTGTAGGCGCTGGTTCCGGCCGCATCGGCCATGTTGCCGTCGGTGCGGATGCGGGTGTTACCGCCCAGGGACAACTGGTTGTAGATGTTCACGCTGCCGATGGCCCCCTGGACCCAGAGCTGGCCGGCGGCGCCGAAGTTCTTCTCGCCGAGGGTCAGGGTGAGCGTGATCAGGCGGTAGCCGTCCTTGAGATAGACGCGGGTGCCCTTGTCGCCGGAAAGCTTCACGGAGCCGTCCGCGAGGACCTCGCCGTTCTGGACGTCGAAGTTCGTGTCCTGCGTCAGGTCGATGCTGGCCGTAGTCGTCCCGGAGACGATCGTCACGGCACCGGCCTTCGGGGCGAAGGTGTTGTTCCACGGCGCGGTGACCTTGATGTGGGCGTCATCGACCTTTTCCACGCTCCAGCCGGGGACATCGGTCTGCGGCTCCCAGGCCTTGGAGGAATTCACTTCCAGGACGAGTTCGCCGCCGGTGCGCGGCAGGGTCGGGTCGGCCGGCGGGACGATCTCGAAGGAGGCGCCGCCCTGGGCCACCTCGAAACTGTGGCTCACGCCGCCCGCCAGAACGGTAATGGTCGCGGTGCGCGCCACGTCGTCATTGGGCTTGGCGGTGACGGTGATGACGGTCTGGGCGTTGGAGCCCGCGCCGGACTCCTTGTCGAAGGTGATCCAGTCCTTGTCGGCGCTCACCGTCCAGGGAAGGTCGGTGCGGAGTTTGAGTTCCTGCGTGCCGCCCGCGCCCGGGAAAACGCCGGTGATGGCGGTCATTTCGAAACTGGCCTTCTGCGTGACGTCGAAGGTCTCCTCGTCGTCACCGGCGACGACCGTCACCGTGGCCACGCGCTCCATCACGTCGCTCGGCTCGGCCGTGGCGACGATGGTGATGCTGCGTCCGTCCGGGTCGGGCTGGCCGTTCTCCCGGTCGAAGGAGAGCCAGGAGACGTCGGACCGGACCTCCCAGGGAAGGTTCGTGTTAATGGTGAAGGAAAGGGGGCCGCCCGTCGCCGCGTAGTCCTTGGCGACCGGAGTCACGAACAGCCGGCCCTTCCGGCTCTGGTTGATCGTGACGGTATAGTAGGTGCTGATCCGCTCGCCCTTGATGGTCAGGGTGGCGGTGCGGTCCTCCCCACTCGTATTGTCGTCCACGCTCACCACCACGTCGGCGATGAGGGCGGAGGCGGAACTGGAGGACGGGGTGACGTTGCACCAGTCGGCGCCGCTGGAACGGGTGACGGTCCAGGGCGTATTGGCGCTCACGTTGAAGGTGATGCTTTCCGCGCCGGTGGCGGCGAAACTGTACGCATCCACGGCGTCGCAGACGAGCCGGAGGTTGGCATACTCCTTCTCGGGCGTCATCTGCGTGTCGATCTCGAACTGCTGGCATGCGGCCAGGGCGGCCGTGAAGGACAGGCAGGCGATGAATCTTACTATCGTTTTCATATCTCGTATGTTTTATCCAAGGTTAGACGACGGCTACCATCCGGTATTCTGGGGATTGAGGTTCGGGTTGCAGAAGAGTTCGCTCTGCGGAATCGGGAACAGGTTCTGCCGGGCGGACCAGGTGCGGTTCTCGACCGTGATCCGCTTGTAGCTGAACTGATTGCCGGTGCGGGTGATTTCCACACCGTCGATCTGTCCCTGCGTGGCGGCGCCGATGTCCCAGCGGCGCACGTCCCAGAAACGGTGGTCCTCAAAGGCGAATTCCACGCGCCATTCGCGGCGGACCGCCTCCCGGAAATCGGCCTGGGAAGTGACGCGGACATCCGGCATCCCGGCATTGGCCCGGACCAGGTTCAGGGCGTCGAGGGCGCTCAGGGACAGGTTCCCTTCCGTCGCGGTCGGATTCCCGAGATACTCGTTCATCGCTTCCGCATAGGTCAGGAGGGTTTCCGCATAGCGGAACACGATCCACTGGTGCTTGTTCGTCACCGTGTTCTCCGGCGTGAAACTGGTGGTTTCCTGGATGTAGCGGCGGAGGTAGTATCCCGTCATGGTACCCAGGTCGCTGCGGGTCGCGGAATAGTCGCGGCCGCCCACGAACGTCTCGATCGTGGCGCCCTTGAAACTCATTCCATTGGCCAGGATCGTGCGCGCGAAACGCGGGTCGCGGCCCTCGTAGGGCTTCGAGAGGTCGAAGTCCGGGTCAGCCGTCTGCCAGCCATTCGAAGTCAGGGTGATGTCATAGCCGCCGGCCGTCTGGAACGCATCCACGAGGTTCTGCGTGGGATAGGTTCCGGCGATGGACGTGCGCTGGCCTTCAGTGAACCGGACCGGGAAATTGTACCGCTCGAAGCTCTGGCTCTCGGAGCGCATGATGGCGAAGATGACCTCCGGGGAGGCGTAGTTGTTCGCCTTCTCCGCCGGATCCAGCCGGTACAGGTTCAGGTCCATGAGTTCCTTCGCCGCGGCGGCCGCTTTCTGCCACTTGGACTTGTCGCCCGTGGGGTTGTGGAGCGGGGAGGCGGCGTACAGGAGCGCCTTGGCCTTCACCGCGAGGGCGACGCCCCGCGTGACACGGCCGATCTCGTCGTTGAGCATGCCCACATAGGTGTCGGGCAGGTGCGCGGCGGATTCGGTGCACTCGTTCACGATGAAGTCAATGACCTCGTTGAAGGGAGTCTTCGCGATTTCGTTGGCCTCCTCGGCCGTAAGCATCGTCAGCGGCATCGGAATGTCGCCGTAACGGCGGGCCAGTTCGAAGAAGAACATGGCGCGGAGGACCCTCGCCTGGTACGGATAGTAGGCCAGGTGGTCCAGCCAGCGCTGGTAGTTGGTGTCATACTTGTACATGGACAGGTCCACGGTCTCCATGGACTCCAGGAACTCGTTGGCGGAGCGGATGCCGTTATACAGGCTCCACTTGTCGTCCACCGTGTTGAGGGCGCTCCAGTTGCCGTTTCCGAAGCGCTGCACGCCGGCGTCCGGGTCGGCATACTCGGCGTCGTCGGAGCCGCAGTCGCGCAGGGCACTGCCCACATCGGCGATATCCTTGTTCGGGAGGTATCCGTAGATGTTGGTGAGCATCCGCTGGATGTTGCTGTACGTCTTGTACATGTCCTCCCGGGTGTAGTCGGAGGAAGATTCGTCAAAGTCCAGGAAATTGCAGCCCGCTGCAAGGAGCGCTGCCGTGAGGATACAGAGGATCTTTTTCATATCTCGTTTCCCGGTTTAAAAGTTGAACTTGATGCCTGCCCAGAAGACCCGGGTGGAGGGATAGTAGGCCCCCAGCTGCTCGGGATCGGCAAAGCCGATGTTGTCCAGGCTGAAGAGGTTCGTCCCGGTCAGGGAGACCGTGGCGTCGCACACCTTCAGGGCCTTCTTGGGAATGGTATAGGAGATACCCACGTTGCGGAGTTTGATGAACGAGCCGTCGCGGTACCACAGGGAGTTCGCCTGGTAGTTGTTCGGGTTCTCCTGCGTGGTCAGGCGGGGCATCGTCGCGTACTGCTCGCGGCCCGGCGCCCAGGTGATTTCCCGGCTGAGGAAGGTCTGGGAGACGGTGCCGTTGGAGACGAGCGGCTGATACAGCGGGGAATCCAGCAGGCTCACGGTGACGCCCGTAACGCCCTGGAAATCAGCATAGACCTTGAAGCCCTTGTAACCGGCGTGCAGGCCGAAGCCGAACTGCAGCAGCGGCGTCGAGGAGCCGAACATCTTCACGCGGTCCTGCCTGTCGATGACCCCGTCCCCGTTCTGGTCCCGGTACTTGAGGTCGCCGGGGCGGACGGTTCCGAAGGTCTGCTGCGGGCTGTTGTTGATCTCCACCTGGTTCTGGAAGATGCCGATGACCTCCAGGCCGTAGCGCTGTCCCACCGGGTTGCCCTTCTGGTACAGGTAGTCGTACAGCTCGTAGGCCTGGCCGTTCTCGATGACCTTGGTAAAGAGCCAGCCGCCATTGGCGTAAAGGCCGTAGTCGAAGTCTCCGTGTCGGTCGTTCCAGGCGACGTTCAGGTCGATACCCTTGTACGTCTGCTCGCCGAGACTCTGGTCACGCAGTCCCACGCCGATCACGCCCGACACGTTGGACGGGAAGATCAGGATGTTCTGCCGGTCCTCGAGGAAGCCTTCCGCATTGATGGTGAGGCGCTTCCCGAACAGGACCAGGTCGATTCCGGCGGTCGCCTTGCGGGACAGCTCGGGGGCCAGGGTGACGGCCGCCATGCTGCCTTCCGTACGGCCGCTGTAACTGGTTCCGCCGCTCGCACCGAAGTAGTAGCCGTTGCCGCTCACGTAGTTCTGGCGCCAGAGTTCATGCGTGAGGTCGGAGTCGGAGCCGCTCAGGCCGGCGGAGCCGTACACCTTGAGGTACGGATCCCCGTCCAGGACCACGGCGCCGAGGGTGACGGCCGGATACCAGTGGAAGCGCTTTCCCTTGGGCATGTAGGCCGATCCGGCGTAGTTCACGACGATGTCGGCAAACAGCCGCTTCTTCCAGTTATAACTCACCGTGCCCAGGATTTCCTGCGTCTTGGAGGAGTTGTTCTGGCCGCTGAGGATCCAGGAACGCTGCCGGTAGGCGGCGTGCGCCTCCACATGGTGCGCGTCGAAATCGCGTTCCCAGTTGAGCCGGCCCTGTCCCTCGAAACGCATCTCGAGGTTCGAGAACCAGTGGCTGAAGGTCACGGTCTTGGAATCCGTTCCGTAGTACTTCTGCTCGCTGAGGATGTAGCTCCGGTCCCCTTCCGCGGCCACCGTCGAGACGAGCTCCGAATAGCGGAACTCCTTGGTGGCATCCTCGGACAGGCGGCCGATGTAGTCGAAGGCGACATTCACGTTGGCGCTGAGGCCGGGGACGAGCATCCCGAGGTCCTGGCGGAGCAGCACGTCGGCCAGCACCTTGGTCTGGGAGTACTGCTTCTGGCCCAGCTCCTGCATCTGCGCGACCGGGTTCACGGCGCCGTACAGGGAGGTTCCGCCGTAGGCACCGTCGGCCTGCTTCACGGGGAAGGCGGCGGAAGGAAGGGTGTACAGGGTCTTTTCGATGCGTCCGGAATAGTTGCCCCGGTTGAACTCCGCCAGGCGGGCTTTCACACCGATCTTCATCAGGGTGGACTTCGTGATGTTCACGTCCACATTGGCCCGGATGCCCAGGCGGTTGTCATAGTGGTTCGCATTGTAGCGGTCGTCCGCGGTGGCCTTCCGGTACAGGAAATCCTCCTTCAGGTAGTCCACCGCCGCGAAATAGCGGAAGTTGCGGTTGCCGCCCTGGAAGGTGAACTCCGCCTGGTGGTTGTCCCCGTGGTCCCGGTAGATTTCATTCCACCAGTCCACATTCGGATAGGCGTAGGGGTACTGGCCGCTGTACAGGGCGAAGAGTTCCGCGTCATTGTATTTGACGGGCAGTCCATCCAGGGTGCGGGCCTCGTTCACGAGGAATCCGTAGGTGTACGCATCGGCGAATTCCGGCGCCCGGAACATCGTCTGGAAACCGTACTGGTACCGCGCAGTCACCTGCAGTTTCGCATCCTTGCCACGCTTGGTGGTGATGGAAATCACCCCGTTGCCGCCCTTCACGCCATAGATGGCGGAAGCGGCCGCATCCTTGAGGACGGTGACCGATTCGATCTCCTCCCCGTTGATGTCATCCAGCGAACGGGGGAAGCCGTCCACCAGCACGAGCGGGCTGTGGCCGTGGAGGCGGAGGGCCAGCTTCAGCTTGGACTGGTTGGAGTCATAGACGCTGGAGCCGTTTCTCACCAGGAGGCCGGAGAACTGCCCGTACAGGGCGTTGGCGATATCCACTTCGGGGCTCTTCTCGAAGAGCGCGCTGCCGGCCACGGGATTGCTGCCGGCGCGGATCCGGAACAGGTTCCCCAGATCCACGGAGTCCAGCGGCGAGGCGGCTTCCTGGGCGGAAGCCGTGACGGCCACGAGCGCAAGTGTCAGGTATGTAAACAGTCTTTTCATCATAATCGGGCACTTATTAGATTACCAACCCGGATTCTGAGTCATCCCGTAGTCCTTGTTGATCTCGATGGCCGGGATCGGGGCAAGGTACCACTTGGTGTCGAAGTCGGTGTACCACTTGCGGGGCGGATAGGCGTCCTTCACCTTGAATGTGAATACGGTCGCCTCGCGGTCCTTGTCACCCATGGAGATCAGGCCCTGGAGCGGGGTGGTGAAGGCCTCGGTGAGCCCCCAGCGCACCATGTCGAACCAGCGCACTTCCTCGAAGCCGAACTCCAGGTCGCGCTCCAGGATGAGGGCCTTCCGGAACTCTTCCTGGGTCATTCCCTCGGCGAGCGGCGGCAGGCCCACGCGGGCACGCACGGCATTCACCCAGGCGTACGCTTTGTCGGAGGGTCCACCGTCTGCCTCGTTGTAGGCCTCGGCGCAGTTCAGGAGCACCTCAGCAAAGCGCATCATGCACCAGTGCGGGGGCTGGGTACGGTCGGAACTCTGCTGCAGGACATACTTCATCATGAGGAAGCCGGGGCAGCCGTCCTGGTGGTACTTGTGGTTGTCGTAGGCGCGGCCCACGGTGCCGTCCCGCCAGATGTCGCCGGGAACGCCCACGTTTTCATAGAGCCGGGGGTCGCGGGTCTCCGTGAAGCTGGCGCCGCCCACCTTGAGCGTGCCCATGGGATCCGGCTTGAAGAACGGGTTCTCGGGCCAGGAGGCCTTGTCCTCCCAGGGGAAGTCCTCCGGGAACGGCGTGCCGTCGGCCCACGGGAAACGGTTCACCCAGTTCAGGGAACAGCCGCTGCCGTAGGAACCCTGGATCTCGAAATGGCTGTCGTGGTAGCTGGTGCTGTTGGATTTCCGGATGGAAATGATGCACTCGGAGCTGCCGCGGTCGAAATAGCCCTTGCGGTAGGCAAGCCGGTAGGCGCGCGGAGTGATGAGACCGGTCACCGGATCGGGCTGGGCCTCGCACAGGGCATAATGGCCGTTCGCCAGCTGCTGCCGCATGAACTCGTCGGCGGCGGCCTTCGCGGCCTGCCAGCGCGCGGCGCTGTAGTTGCCGTAGCAGGTGTACTCGTCGGCCTGGGGATGCCATTTGGTGTCGGAATTGAAGGTCGGCGAGGCGGCGAAGCAGAGGATCCGGAGCTTGAGGCCCAGCGCGGCGGCCCGCGTCATGCGGCCGTCGTCCGCGGCGCTCACGGCCCACGGAAGGTCCGGGGCGGCCTCGTCACAGAGCCGGACGATGAAATCCACCGTCTCCGCGAAGGTGTTGCGGGGATAGTGCATCTCCTCGGCCGGGTCCACGGCGTGGTCCAGGATCGGGACACCGCCCAGGTAGCGGAGCATGTTGGCATAGGCAATGGCCATGCACACCTTGGCCTCGGCCTTTTTCTGGGCCAGGAGGGCCGGATCGGCGTTCGGGATGCGGTCGGCGTTCTCCAGGAACAGCCAGGCGTAGCGGATGGCCGTATAATCCTTCTCGGAGCCGAAGCGGTAATTCTCGCCGCCGGCATAGGAGCCCGTCAGGTTGGCGGAAAGGCCGCCCGAATAGTAGAGGTTGTTCGGACCGTCGCTGTCCGAATGCTTGTTGGAGATGAAATGGTCGGTGATGGACTCCAGGAAATCCGACCCCATCTTGGAATCGAAGGAGGAGACCAGCCCGTACGGGAGATAGTAGTAGGCCGATGTCAGCACCTTGTCGGCGTCCTTCAGGGAGGCGAACAGGGTGTCGATGGTGGCGCCGGAAGTCTCCGGGGCCTTGGACAGGCCGGCGTCTCCCAGTTTCAGGCTTTCACAGGCGGCCAGTGCGGCGCCCACGAGGGCGATCGTCAGTATTTCAGAGAATCTTTTCATGATACGCCCGTTTTAGAAGTTGATACTCAGTGCCATGTTGTACGTCTTCACCAGCGGGTACTGGCCGCTGGAAGAGCTGGACTTGGCCTCCGGGTCCTGCAGTTTCATCTGCGAGAAGGTGAGGAGGTTATAGCCCGTGAACATCAGGCCCACGGAACTGATCCCCAACTTGTCGAAGAACCTGTTGCGGGTGAAGGTGTAGCCGAAGCTCGCGCTCTTGAGACGGATGTAGGAGGCGTCCACGGTCCAGAGGGTGGAGTCCATGGAGTTCCACGGATAGTTGGTCTTCGTGAAGCGCGGCAGGGTACCGTCCTCGCGGCCCGGCGCCCAGGGATTGTCGTTGTCGATCCAGGAGTTCTCCGCGAAGATCTTCAGGAGGCCGCGGTGTCCGGAGTTCGTGAAGGGGATCCGGTAGTCGGCATTCCAGACACGGCTTACGTTCGTCGCGGCGATCCAGTTGAGGGAGAGGTTGAAGCCCTTGTAACCGAACTTCCAGTTGGAACCGAACAGGTATTCCGGACGGTTCGGATAGCCGTCGTACATGCGGTCACGGCCGTCGATGATGCCGTCGCCGCTGAGGTCCTTGTACATGCAGTCGCCGGGATACACGGCGTTGGAGGGCTGCGGGAGGTCCGGATTCAGGCGCATGTTCCCGTCGGCATCGGTATAGAAGTCGCTCTTCTGGTACAGGCGCTCGAACTGGTACAGCATGTACCGGCCGGTGGGACCGCCGGTCTCCCGCTGGTACTCGAATTCGGGTTCCACCTCGTCCTCGAACACGATCGTATTGCGGGCGAAGGTGACGTTGCCGGAAAGGTCATAGGTGAAATTGCCGACATGGTCCTTCCAGCCGAGTTCCAGTTCATAGCCCCGGTTGTCCACCTCGCCGAGGTTCATGTTCGGGAGGGAGGTCGCGATGATCGAGGGCAACGAGCGCGGGGCGATGAGGATGCCCGTGCGGTGCTCCTGGAAGATATCGCCGGAGAAGTGCAGGCGGTAGTTGAACAGGTCGAAATCCAGGCCCACGTTGGCCTTGAGGGCCGTTTCCCAGGTCACACCCTTGTTGCCCGGGGTACCCAGTTCGTAGCGCGGCACGCCGTCGCTCTTGCCGGTACCGAAATAATAGACGCCGGCATCGTTCCAGACACCGTCCATATACATGAAACGGACGGTGTTGCTCAAGTCGTTACCGACCTTTCCGATGGAAGCGCGAACCTTCAGGAAGTCCACCCAGGGGGCCTTTTTCATGAATTTCTCTTCGGAGATCACCCAGCCCAGGGAGGCCGACGGGAACAGGCCGTACCGGGTCTTGCCCGGGGCGAAGTTCTCGGAGCCGTTGTAACCGGCGGAGACATCCACGAGATACTTGTCGGCATAGCCGTAGGTGGCGCGGGCCACCCAGCCCACATAGCCGCGGGGCAGCCACTGGTAAGCCATGGAACTACCGTCCTTCTTCGGATAGTAGTCCCGGGACTGGTTGTAGAGCAGCAGTCCGCTCACGGAATGCTTGCCGGCGAACTTGCGGCTGTAATCCACGCGGGCTTCCAGGTACCAGTTCTTGTCGTCATCCGTGGATTCGCCGTAGCTCAGCGTGGGCTGGCTGCCGCTGATCACCGGGACGTAGGTGCGGTCGAAGGCCGGGTCGGACATGTTCAGGCCGGAGCCGTCGGCCCAGGAGGCGTACTCGATGGTCTGGTGGTAGCCGCCGGAACCGGTGCGCTTCTTGGTGAGCGCCATATCCGTGTCGTAACTGCCTTTCACCGAGGCGCTGAGGCCCTGGGTGATGAAGTCCAGCCGCTGGGTGATGGTCATGTCCATCCCGAGGGTGGTCTTGTACTTGGCCTGGTAGCCGGACCAGTAGTAGTACTCCCAGCCGTTCCATTTCGTAAGGCCGTCCGGAAGGGCGTCGTAGGAGACCACCGTCACCGGCATGCCGTTCACGATGCCCGGCGAGGCCGTCGGATGGGCCCACAGCATGGTGAGCATCCAGATGTTGCCGCGGTCGCTGTCCAGCGGTTCGCGGGTGTTGCCGATCACGCCGCTGATGTTGAACTTCATGTCCGTCGTCTCGGTGAGCTTGAAGTCCAGGTTCGCGCGGTAGTTGTACCGGTTGTAGGAGTAGTTGTTGTCGTAGGTGACGTCCGGGATCTGCTTCAGCAGGCCGTTCTGGAACATGTAGCCCATCGACACGAAGTAGCGGACCTTGTCCGAGCCGCCCGAGATGTTGATGTTGTTCTTGGTCTGGAGGAAGGCCTTGCGGAACATCAGCTCGTGCCACTGCGTGTTCGGGAACATGATGGGGTCGCTGCCCGTGCGGTAGGCCTCGATGGCCTCCGGCGTGAAGTACAGGCCCGGGTCGGTCTTGCCGTCATTCCACTGGTACACGTTGTAGTACCGGGCGAAATCGTAACTGGAGCACTGTGTGATGTAGGACATCGGAACCTGCGCACCCGTGATGGAACTCACGGAAATCTTGGGTTTCCCCGCATCGCCGCGCTTGGTGGTGATGATGACGACGCCGTTCGCGCCGCGGACACCGAACACGGCCGTGGATGCCGCATCCTTGAGGATCGAGAGACTCTCGATCTCATTCGGATCCACCGTGTTCATCGGCCTTTCCACGCCATCCACGAGGATGAGCGGGGAGGCGTTGGCGTCGGACAGGGAACCCACGCCTCGGATGTAGATCCGGGCATAGTCTTCACCCGGCTGTCCGGTTTCCTGGACGGTGGTCACGCCGGGCATCTGGCCGGCGAGGATGTTCGTGACGTCGGCAACCGGGGCCTTGACGAGGGCCTTGTTGTCGATGGAAGTGAGCGCACCGGTGACGGTCGCCTTGGTCTGCGTACCGTACGCCACCACGACCGTCGCCTCGATGGACTGCGTATCGTCGCGGAGCACCACGGTCAGCGTGCGCTGTTTCCCCACCGTCACCTCCTGGGTGACATAGCCCAGGGCCTGCACTTCGAGGACGGCGTCCTCACCCGGTACGGTCAGGGTGAAGCTTCCGTCCACGTCGGCAGCCACACCGGTGGTCGTTCCCTTCAGGGTGACGCCCGCACCGATCACCGGCAAGCCGTCCCCGTCCACGACATTACCCTTCACGGTAATGCCCCGGTTCTGCGCGGAGGCAAGGGCCCCCGACAGTCCCAGCAGGCACAGGACAGCAGCCAGTCTTGCGAAATGGACTACTTTGTGTTTCATGGGTTGGTGTTAGTTGATTAATGTATTTATTATAAAACAGTTTCCTTTCCATAGACACCCTTGACGAGCGCCTTGAGCAGGGCATGGTCGCCGGTGTCCCCGCGATATTCCCAGAACATGGCGCCCAGGTGGCCGTTCGCCTTCACGTACGTACCCTTGGCCTCCACGGATTCGGGATCGTCATAGGAGAGGACGTTCTTTCCCGTTTCGTCCACGAGGAAGGGGACCATCGCAACCGGATCCCACTGGCGCCTGACCGCCCGGGCAAGGGGCTTTCCCTTGTAAAGGCCTTTGTTCAGGATATCCGGAATCTCGTTATATTTCACGGAGTACTCGAAGATCTTCGTGCCCTCAGCCGGATTCTTCTCCGCTTTCCCGTAGAAGGGGACGCCCATCACCTGGCGGTCCTTGGGGACACCGGCTTTCACATGGGCATCGACCGCCTCGTCCCAACTGCGGTGGGTGAACCGGGAGGACTTGTGCAGGGGCGAATTGTGCCCGTTCGGGGCCGCACCCATGTCATAGGTCATCACATTGACATAGTCGATATACTTGATGGCCGTCTTCCAGTCCACGTACTTGCCGCTGGAGGAGGAGGCGAAGGAGATGATCTTCGAGGTCCCGAGGGTCTCCCGGAGTTCCTGGAGCACCAGGTTGAAGTTCTGCGTATCCATCGGGTCGCACCCGGTCTCGTTGTCCGCCGACACGGTGGGATACTCCCAGTCGATGTCCACGCCGTCCAGTTTATGCTTGTCCAGCAGCGACTTGACGCTCTGGCAGAAGGCCGTGCGCTTGGCATCGGACTTCGCCATTTCGGAGAAACCGTCGGCATGGCCGCCCCAGCCGCCGATCATGAGCATCACTTTCAGTTTGGGGTTCTTGCTCTTCAGGGCCACGACACTCGAGATGGGCGCCTTCTTGGATTCGGTGATGACGATGCCGCCGTCACCCGTCTTGGGATTGGCAAAGCGCCCGTGGGCATAGTTGATATGGGTCAGGAGCGTCACTTCCGGAAGGGTTTCGGTGTACTCGGTGAAATAGGCCAGGACAACCGGTGTCTGGCCGATGTCCGAGCACAGGGTGGACGGGGGCGTTTCCTGCCCACCGCCGCTGCCGCCGTTTCCACCGTTACCTCCATTGCCTCCGCCGCTCCCGGAACCGTTGCCCGAGCCGGACGAACCGCCCGGAACAGGAACTGGAATCACAAACCCCGACTCCGGTTTGGAGCAGGCGGTGCTCAGGAAAAGCAAGAGGAACAACGCGGCAGCCATGTGTGCCAGTCGTTCCATATCCTATTCTATTTCAGTAGTTTAAAAATCTTTTGAGAGAGTTCCGCATTCTCGTACACGCCCACGAAATCCTCGGCATGCGGGCCATAGGCAAAGACCGGCACGATGATGCCGTTGTGTCCCTTCGTGGAGAAGTGGACCTTCACGCTGCGGTCCTCCAGGGAGCCGCCCACGAGGGTGAGTCCGCCGGTGGCATGGTCCGCCGTCACGATGACGAGGGTGTGGCCGTCCTTCTCCGCAAACTCGAGCACCTTGCCGATGCACTTGTCAAAGTCGAAGAGCTCCTCGGCCATGTGCCCCACCTTGTTGCGATGCGCCCAGTCGTCGATCTGGGAACCCTCGATCATCAGGAAGAAGCCCTTCTTGTTGTCCAGCAGTTCCAGGGCCTTCTCCGTGCAGTTCGGGAGCACGGGACCGCGGTCCAGCACCGGATCCAGGTCCAGCGGGCCGAAGAGGCCCACCAGGGGTCCTTTCTCCACCTTCATCAGGTCTTCCTGCGTGTCCACGAAGGTATAGCCCTTCGCCTTCATCTCTTCGATGAGGTTCCGGCCGTCCTCGCGCTGGTCCCAGAACTGGCGGCCGCCCCCGGTGATGAAGTCCACGCCGCTGTCCACGTACTGGGCGGCGAGTTCCGCCTCCATGTGGCGGTCGGGCGCGTGGTTCACGAAGTCCGCCGGGGTGGCGTCGTTGATGCGGCAGGTCACGGCCAGGCCCGTGCGCATTCCTTTCTCCTGCGCCCGGTGCAAGAGGGTCCTGAAGGGTTTCCCCTCCGGATCCTGGCCGATGTAACCGTATTTGGTCTTGGCGCCGGAGGAGATGGCGGTCCCGCCGGCGCAGGAATCGGTGATGAGTTTGTCCGTGCAATAGGTCCGGGAGTAGCCCGCCACCGGGAAATTGTCGAGGTTCAAGTGTCCCCCGTTGAGGGTCCAGCCCACGCTGATCTGTTCCAGACCCATCCCGTCGCCGATCATCACGATGATGTTCTTGATCCTCTTGGACTTGGGCTGCTTCACCGTCACGGTCTCGTAAGGGACGGCGACGGAGTACTTGTCATCGTCGCGGAACTTGTCGTCCGCGTACTTGGACAGGTCCCGGCCGGGGTCCGTCTGCGCTCCCGCGGAGACGGACCAGCCGAGTACCAACCAAAACAAACCAACAATATGTGTTTTCATAGGAAAAGTGTGTGTTATTCGTGTTCGAAACGGATTCCCTCCAGGCTCTCCACCCGGCAGGTGACGGTCTTGCTCTCTCCGGGGAGCAGCGGGAAGAAGTTGTCGGACCAGAAGGCCGGGACGACGAGGTTGCCGTCGGCATCCCTGGCCTTGAGGATGTTCATCGGGACGATCACCTGCGACTTGTTCGTGAGGGTGACCTTGTCGCCCTCCACCGTCATTTCCACGTCGGCCGCCGGCCGGTCGAAAACGAAGCGGAGGTCGGTCCACTGGGATATCGGCGTGACGTACCAGTTCGCCTGGTCCCAGGCGTAGGTGTTGTCCTTCGCACCCAGGCAGTAGAAGTTGTCGGCGACGGCCTTTCCATCCGTTCCCGTCAGGGTCAGGGCCACGAAATGCGGCTTGCCGTCGTATTTCTTCAGGTCGAAGACCGGAACCACCTCGCGGTAACCCACCGTCACTTCCCGGGTCTGCTCCCCAATAAGCTTCGAGGCGGCGTCATACACCTTCACCGTGGCCTTGAGCGGCTGCGCCTCCGTGCTTTCATTCACGGCACAGACCTTCCGCGTCGCGTAATCGAAGATCAGCTGACGGGGCTCGCAGGCCTTCTTCGTGCCGTAGTAGCCGGCCGTCGGAACTCCATACCAGTCATACTGTTGCCAATACAGGGACGGCCAGGCGGAGTTCAGCATCCACTGGACGATGCCGGTCGTCTTCGGGACACGCACCCGGAACGCCTCGAACATCCCGCGGGTGCCGTCGTAGTCCACGGCATGGGCCTTCCGGACGAAGTCCTCCAGGGAATCGAAGCCGCCGTAGAGGGCGTTCACCGTCTCCTGCAGCACCTTCGTCGTATTCATCGCGGAGGAAGAGGCCGTGCAGTGGTAGTCCCAGGCGTCGGAAAGCGGCCACAGGGCCTCCGCCGGGATCATTTTCTTCAGGGACTCCAGTTGCGGCAGGTTCGCGCCGATGCCGGTTTCCGTATTCCAGCCGAAGGCGCCGCCCGCCTGGGTGTCCTTGTACCAATAGTCCGGACCCACATACTCGTAAGGGCCTTCCATCTTGGTGCCGGACAGGCCGGCAAGGCTCTTCTGGTTCTTGGCGGAGCACACATAGGAGCGGTACTCTTCTTTCTCAAAGATTTCCAGGTAGCGCTTCTCCAGGCCCGGATTCGGAATCCGGTCGCTTCCGGTGAGCCAGGCGATTACGGAAGGATGGTTGTGCAGGCGCACGACCTGGTCGCGGAAGTATTTCACCGCGAGGTCCTCAACCTCCTCACCGTTGATGCAGCCGTAGCCCCTTACTTCGGGAAGGCCGCAGTAGTCCTCCCACTCCCACTGGCAGCTGAAGCCCACGAGGGCCAGCACGCCCTTGGCGTCGCACAGGTCATAGACCGTATCGTCCTTGCCCCAGATGTTCTCGAAGCGGATGAGGTTCATGTTCATGTCCTTCACGTATTCCACCTGTCGGGCAATGCTCTCGGGGGTGTCGCGGAGGAAGATGTCGTCGGTCCAGCCGGCCCCCTTCAGCAGGATGTCCTTCCCGTTCAGGGTGAACTGCCGGTAGCCGTCTTCTGTCAGGCGGCTCTCGATCTTGCGGATGCCGAAGGTCGCGTCCCTGCAGTCGGAGACGGCGCCCTTCTCCTCCACCTTCACGGCCAGGTTATACAGTTCGGGAAGGCCCAGGTCCCAGGTCCACCAGACCCGGGGCTTGTCGATATGCAGGAGGGCAGCCTCGGCCGGCGTCAGGGTGACGTCCTTCGTCTCGCCGGGGGCGAGGGCCACCGGGACGGAAGCGTTTCCACCCTCGATCTCCAGGCCCAAGGTCGCCTCCACGGGCCGGTTCTCCAAGTTCCGGAGCCTGATACGGACTTTCAGGTCCGCGGTCTGGAAGGTTTCCGTATCCAGGTCCGGGATGACATAGACATCCTCGATGGACACGGCTCCCGTCGTATGCAGGGTGACGGGACGGACAATGCCCATACTCTCGTCCAGCGGACGCGGGTTCCAGTCCACGAAGCCGATGTTCAGGTCCCCCTTCTGCGCCCGGCGGATCTTGACTTCCAGTTTGTTATTCGTCTTCAAAATCCCGGTCACGTCATAGGCGCGGCGGATGAACACGCCGGCCGTGGTATCGGAGGAGGCGATCTGTTTCCCGTTCAGGAAAATGTCGGCATAGTAGTCCAGGCCGTCGAACACAAGTTCCGCGTGCTGCCCCTTGGCGGGCTTGCCGGCGAAGGTGGTCCGGTAGGTCCAGACGTCGTCGAAGACGGCCTTGTCCGCCTGCGCGTAATTCCTCCCTTCCAGGAGGTCCTTGCCCCAGAAACCGGACTCATACAGGGTCCCCGCCACGGTGGACGGAACGGTGGCGGCATACTGCTCCGCCGCCCCCTCGCGGGACAGGGTCCAGCCCGCGGAGAGTTCCGTCCGGTCGCCGGCGGCCGGCGTCACCTTCGTACATGCCATCGTCGCTGCCATGGCCATCATGTAAACTAAAACTCTGTTCATCTCACTTTCTTTTTAAAAAGATTTCTCCACTCGCTTCGCTCGGTCGAAATGACGAGGTGATTCCCTTTGTCATTTTGAGCGGAGCCCGAAGGGCGGAGTCGAAAAATCTATATCATCGACGCACCGATCACCGGCAGGTCGTCATCCGTACAAATGTCTATCCGGAGGCGTTCCAGCGCCTTTCCATACGGGAAATGGTCCCGGAGGTACTTTTCCATGGAGGCACGGAAGAAGGGTTCGTTGTTGGCGATGCCGCCGGCGAGGGCGATCCGGTCGGGGTCGTAGGCGAGCATCACCGTGTGGAGCAGGGCGCCGAGGTGGCAGCCGAAGGCTTCGAACATCTTCAAGGCCTCCGGGTTCCCCTCCCGGGCGGCCTTCGCCGCATCCATGCTGTCCCAGCCGTTGTCGGTAATGAATTTCTTGCTGGTGAAGTCCTCGATGATGGAGCCGCCGTAGGGCAGGGCGCACAGTTCGCCGGCGCCGCAGTTGGCCCCGCAGAAGAGCTTTCCTTCGTGGACGATTCCGAGACCCACGCCGGTCCCCAGGGTGATGACGACCAGCACCTCCGGCTTGTCTTCTGCGGGATAAGAGCCGTACACACCCATCGCGAAGCAGTTCGCGTCATTGTTGATATCCACCGGGACGCCGAATTCCTTTTCCAGGTATTCCTTGAGATGGACCTCTTTCCAGGAGGGGATGTTCAGCGCGTCGTAGACGATGCCGCGATGGATGTCCACGACGGTCGGGACGCCGATGCCGATCCGCTCCACCTCCGGGCGGTGGATCTTGCGGATCTGCGCCGACAGATAGTCCAGCGTCTCCTCCAATGTCGCCCCTTTCGCAAAGGAAGGGACCGAAAAACCCTGTTCGATCTTCCCGTCCCGAACGAGGCCGAGCGAGATATTGGTGCCGCCGATGTCAATGCCAAGTGTCATGGGGTTATTGTAGTTTTATAAATAAGGTTGTCGTGTTATTATTTTAAATTCCTTTAAAAACGAACAAGAAATCTTTTTGTCTTTTGCAAAATTATGGACATATTTCGGCTATTAAACGAATATTTGCGTATTTGAATACACAATTTGCGTCATTTTGTTTTTTGGGTCGGATATTTTTGCCATCTTTGGCTTTGGAAACTGAAACTAATTGACCATGAGCGCGAAACCCTTCACTTATCTCCTAAGCGCGTTATTATTGACAGGCGCGTGCGCGAATCCCTGTTCCGTCATCTGGATGGAAGGGGCCTCCGACCCGGAATCCCGGACGACCACCCATGTACTGACCATCGAGAACCCGCCCGCCGGGACGGACTGGACCCTTTGGTTCTGCCAGTTCCGCACGCCGGTCAAGATGGAGGAAGGGGCGCCCGGCAGCATCGACCATATCGCCGGAACGCTGTACCGGGTGGTTCCGACCGCGGACACGAAGGGCAAGACCATGACGCTCCGCTACGAGGCGCGGGCCCTGGTGAACCGGGGGCGGGCGCCGGAGGCGTTCTACCTCCAGAAGAAAGGGAAGAAACCCGTCCCCGTGGACCTGGAATATGTCTTCCAGCCGGCCGAACCCGTGCAGTCCTTTACCTATAACCACGTGGAAACCACGGCCTATGACATGATTCCCCGGCTCAAAAGCGTCACCCCGGGCGAAGGGACCGTGGACCTCGGCAAGGTCGATATCCCCGAGGCGACCATCGTTCCGGGACAGAAGCCGGGGTGGTACCGGATCACCGTGGACGACCCTATGAAGGTGGAGGCGGCCGACGGGGACGGCGCCTTCTGGGCGGCGGTCACGGTGGAGAACCTCCGCCGCAACGCCGCCGGGAAGGAGATTCCCGCCGCGGTCATCGAGGACTGCCCGGACCTTCCCTACCGCGGCATCATGCTGGACGTGAGCCGGAACTTCACCCGGAAAGAAGACGTGAAGCGGCTGCTGGACATCATGGCCCATTACAAACTGAACTACCTGCACTTCCATCTGGGTGACGACGAAGGCTGGCGCGTGGAGATCGACGGCCTCCCCGAACTCACTTCCTACGGCGCCTTCCGGGGCATTCCGGAACTGAAGGAGGACGGGACCGTCGAGGAAAAGGATGCCATGATGTCGGGCTTCTGCGGCTCCCTGGACCGGAACGACACCGACTCGCCCGCCAACGGCTATTATTCGAAGGCCGACTATATCGACATCCTCCGCTACGCCTGGAAGCGTAGGATCCGGGTGATTCCGGAGTTCGACACGCCGGGCCATTCCCGCGCCGCCATCAAGTCCATGGACTACCGCACCCGGACGACCGGGGACCGGACCTACCTGCTGTCCGAACCGGAGGACACGTCCAAGTATGTCTCGGCGCAGGATTTCACGGACAATGCCCTGAACGTCGCCTTCCCGTCCACCTATGCGTTCCTGGACAAGGTCTTTGACGGAATCATCGCCCTGCACAAGGAGGCCGGCGTGCCGCTGGAAGCGGTGCACGTTGGCGGCGACGAGGTGCCGGAGGGCGCGTGGGAGGGTTCTCCCGCCTGCCAGGCCCTGATGAAGGAAAAGGGAATGAAGGACATCAATGAACTCAAGGATTACTTCATTTCCCGCGTGCTGGACATCGCCGAGGCCAAGGGCGTCAAGATCGCCGGCTGGCAGGAAGTGGCTCAGCACCTGAGCCCCGCCACCTTCGACCGCCTGCGGAAGAATCTTTTCTTCGCGAACCTCTGGACCGTATCCCACGGCCGCGACGTTCTCGCGTATGAGTTTGCAAATCAAGGCGTTCCCGTGGTCCTTTCCAATGCGCCGAACTACTACTTCGACTTCGCCTACAACGATTCCAAGTTGGAACGCGGCCACAACTGGGGCGGCCTCGTGGACGAGCGCCGGTGCTTCTCCTTCCTCCCCTACGACCATTACAAGTCCGTCCGCTGGGACGACCACCGGAAGATCGTGGACATTGCCCATGCCAGCGATGGCAAGCCGGCCCTCACCCCGGCGGGAAAACCGTTCATCATCGGCGTCTCGGGCCAACTCTGGGGCGAGACCATCCGGAACTTCGACCATGTGACCTACTACCTGTTCCCGAAGGCCGTCGGCCTCGTGGAGCGCGGCTGGAACGCCGATCCGGTCTGGAGCGGGACCACCGTCTCCGACGACCCGGCTTTCATGGAGGACTTCGACAAGTTCTTCAGTATCGTGGTGGACCACGAATATCCCTATTACGAGGGGCTGGGCATCTCCTGGCACCGGAACTGAGCCGAAGGACGATGATCCGCGTCCTCATCATATCGGACTTCACGGAATCCTTCACGCACCGGTTCCTGGCCGGCATCGTGGATTATTCCCGCCGGAAGAAGGAACCGTGGATCATCCGCCGGATGCCGCCTTCCTACAAAGCGAAAATCGGCATCCCGGGGGTAATCCGCGTGGCCAAGGAATGGGAGATCGATGCGGTCGTCGGCCAGTTCGACCCCACGGACGAGGTGGAACTCTTCGCCCGGAACGGGATCGTCGCCATCGCCCAGGACTACAAGCAGCGGTTCTCTTCCATTCCCAACGTGACGGGCGATTACATCGGCACCGGACGGATGGCAGCGCGCTTTTTCATTGACAGGGGCTTCCGCAACTACGGCTTTTTCGGGTTCAAGGACGTCTGCTGGTCGGACGAACGGTACGAAGGGTTCCGGCGGGAGGTGGACGCGGCCGGTTTCGGTTCGGCCTTCTATTCCTATACCCTGCAGGATATCCAGGCGGTCTGGCACTACCAGCGGTACCGGGTGCGCGAATGGCTGCAGGCCATCCCCAAGCCCATCGCCATCATGGCCTGCGACGACAACCAGGGCGACAACCTGCTCCAGGCCTGCCTGGGCTCAGGCATCCGGGTGCCGGAAGAGGTATCGGTCATCGGGGTGGACAACGATGAGACGCTCTGCAATCTGGGCAGCACGACCCCGCTTTCCAGCATCCAGGTGGATATCGAAGACGGCGGGTACCGGACAGCGGAACTGATCGAGCGGCTCGTTGCGGACCCGGCAGCCCCGGTGGAAGACATCGTCCTGCAGCCGGTCAGGATCGTCGGCCGGATGTCCACGGCCGCTTTCGCGACGGGGGACCGCCAGATCCTGAAAGCCATCCTGTTCATCCACCGGAATGTCCGGAAAAAGATCTCCGTCACGGATGTCATGGCGGAAGCGGCCCTGTCCCGGCGCCTGCTGGAACGGCGATTCAAGGATGTGACGGGAAAGACCCTCTACGAATACATTACCGACCTGAAACTCAAGGACTTCGCCGAGCAGTTACAAGAGACGGACGAACAGGTGATCGAAATCGCCCTGTCCATGGGCGAGACCGACACGAAGAGCATTTCCCGCCGGTTCAAGCAGATTTACGGCTGCACGCCGCTTCAGTGGCGGGCGCGGTATCGGAATCAGAAACGGACGTAGACTGGACCTTGGCCGTCAGGTCCTGGAAAAGGGCGCGGGTGGAAATGTCGTACCGGAGCAAACCGTCCTCGGAACGGAGGATCTGGTCGGCGCCGCGGAAACCGAAGCGGTTGTGGTGCACCTGGACGTTCACGGAATAACGGTCCCAGCAGTAACTCAAGGCGGCATGGGCCTGGAAGGCGAAGGAAACCTTTCCGTCGAAACGGGTCCGGTACGGATCGGCTCCCTCCCGGTACAGGTAGGAGTCCACGTGCGTGAAGAAGGACGCCATCGGAAGGACGGTGAGATTCATCGTCAGGTTCCGTAAACCCTTTGCCTTGCCCCAATCGGACGGATCGCGGTGGAAAAGCACCCAGTTGAAAGAATACCCTCCGCCCAGGGAGACCTGCTGCGTGGAATAACTTTTCAGCCATTCGGTAACTTCCAGGAAAGCCAGGTCCCGGTCGTCGACGGAGAGGTCGCCTTGCAGATAGCGCCCGGAAATCATCCAGGAACCCACGCTGCGTCGCTGGATCTTCGTGCCCTTATAGGCGGAACCATAGATGAAACGGCGGTTGTTGAATACGTAATACGCATCAACTGCAAAGTCCTTGAGGTGACCCGGATAGGTAGAGGTGGCATGCCGGCCATAAGGCCCGCCCGACTTCTCGATGAACTCGTGGACCTTATAATTCTGGATCTGGACGCCACCGGCATCCACGGACAGTCCGAACGAGAAATACTTGTTCGGGCTCTCTCCTTTCTTCCCCACTTCCACGCCATAGCCGGCGCTCAGCCCGCCATAGCCGAAACTGCCTCCCACCTTGAAACAAGGGTGATTCTTCAGGGCAAAGTCCATGGAGTAAGACTCCTTCGTGATGGTGCCGCCGGGAAGGGCCGTTTCCTTCACGGCAGCGTGGAGTTCCGACCTGATGCCGATCAGCGTGCCGTCCACGCCGGCCGCCCACCGGAGGGGTATCTGGTACACATAGGCACTGTCCAGTTTCGGGCTGGGATCCACCAGTAAGTGGAACCCTTTTTTCACCATCCGGACCGCCCAGGGAGAAGAATCCCCGGCCTCCGCCGTCTGCCCCTGCAGGAGCGGCGCGGCACAGGCAATAAGGAAGGAGAGCAGGATGAACTTCTTACGCATACCACGCAAAGATAACATTTTTCATTATCTTTGTGAAGTGAAGAAGTGTCTGTCATACCTGCTTCCCCTGTTCCTGGCAATCTCCTGCGGCGTACGGAATCCCGTGCTGCGGGATGCCGCCCGGGTCATCGAGGACCATCCGGATAGCGCCCTATACCTGCTGGACGGCGTTTCCCGCGTGGATCTCGCCAGCGACCGGGAGAAAGCGGAGTACGATTACCTGACCGCCGAAGCTTTTTACCGCACGTATTTCTTCCTGGACGACGCCACCGAAGCGGGACTGGAGCGCGCCTGCTTCCACTTCGAAGAAAACGGACCGGACATGGAGCGGATGCGGGCCTGGGAACTGATGGGCACGGTCCAGACGGCCGTCGGCCGATACGGAAGCGGGATGGTCTCTTTCCGGAAAGCGGGTGCCGTCGCACGGGAAATCGAGCGCTCCCGCAGCCGGCTCGCCATGATGGCTCTCCTGATCGCGGCGATCCTCTCTACCCTGGTACTGTACTTTTGGGCCCGGAAGATCCAGACGGAACGCCTCCTGGCCGAAAAGCAGGCGGAGAACGAGCGCTACCTGTCCGCTGCGGAGGACCTGCAGTCCAAACTTTCCGCCCTCAAAGCGGACCGCCCGCGCCTAGGCGGAATCGATACGCTGGACCGCCTGTGCGAGCAGTACTATGTGTTCGAGGGGACGTCCAACCTGCAGCCGCGTATCCTGAGCGAGGTGAAGGCCATCGTGGAAGGCCTCCGCAGCGACACGAAAGCGCAGAAGAACCTGGAGCAGGCCCTGGACGAGCGTGCCGGCGGTGTGATGAAACGCCTCCGCGCCGCCTTCCCCAAGTGGAAGGACGAAGACTTCCTCCTGTACCTCTTCACCGCCTCCGGCTTCTCCGCCACCACCATCTCCACCCTGCTGGAGAAAGACAAGCCCTACGTTTACAACCGTCTGTACCGCCTCAAGGAGCGCATCAAGGCCTCCTCCTCGCCCGACAGCGAGGATTTCCTGGCGTGCTTGGAGAAATAGTTGTCCCTGTCATTTCGAGCGGAGCCCCCTTGTCATTTCGAGCGGAGCCGCAGGCGGAGTCGAGAAATCTTCCCCCTTGCCCGTCGAATGGAAACGCCTGATTCACAACCTAATACGCAAATGCGCCTGGTCTATTTGGACCAGGCACTTTCTTTTAACTTACTGAAATGCAGGCACTTCCATTCGACGGGCTCTATTGTAAAACCCACTTGTGTTGCATATCTGAATTCCTATTTATCCATCACGGGGCGGATTGACACAGCCACGTTCCTGTCACCACTGGTGCTGCCGATACCACTTTCCTCGAAATACATTCCTGAGCAACCTTTACCGGAGCTATCACCTCTGGAAGTACCGTAACGACCTTTTATACCGGCTTCAGCATACTGCTGTGCATCGCCTGCTGCTCCAAAGAACAATGAAATGCCGTTCTCCCTGCTTGTGACCAAAGTGCCTCCACCGACAGTTCCCAGCGTGGTCCAGCCAGTCTTCCATTCTGCATCAGCCTTACAATACGAATCAAAGTAAAAAGTAAGATAGTCTTCCCGTGAGGAAATCCGCCAGGAGCCTTGGGAAACTATGTATGCGATATCCCTTGAAAGAGGAAGCTCAAATTCTGTTCCCCCATACGCAGCCCCGGGATAAACCGAGGTTGCTCCATATCTGAAATAATCACCGGCCTCCAAAGGATGCTCTATGTAGTAATTGTCGGGACCGATAGGCTGAGAGGCATCGAAGCGGGCCAGGTTACCGGTAGCCCACAGGACGTTGCCGAAGCCCATAGAAACGAACGGCTGGATCTTGCCAAGGGTAGGCTTGATGGCGGTCTTGCCTGCCTCGATGGTCATTCCCTTAAACTTCGCGAATCTCGCTTTTATGGCAAACTTCTTTTCGGCATGCCTGAGAACCTGCTGGACTTCATAATCCTGGGAGGTACCGACGGCCGATTCCTCCAGAATGCCCCAGTAGTAGTGACCTTGCTTGCCTCCGATCGTGGTTTTTACCCCCTGTATGGGGAAGCCGGGATTTCCGATATTGGGAGTGACAGATTTGCCTGGGACAAAGTTTTTCACGGTGAAGGGAGCCACGTGACTCATCGTAAGGACATATTCATTGGAGGAAGTTGCATTCGGCGACTTCTCTATGTAAATCTGCGTGAGCCGTGCGGGCGCCTCCATCGTCAGGACGGCGACCAGCGTCGATATATTGCCTGCGGTGTGGAGAACGTAAGAGGACGTGGCAGAGAGGTAATAGCCCTTTGCATTCGGGAAAGCGACCTCATAATTACTGGTGACGCCGACTCTGCGGAAAACAGGGGCCGAGGAGTTGACGTAATCCGGAAAATAAACCGCTGTCAGCTTCTTGCCATTGACGGGAGTCAGCCCGGTAAAGGTTGTACCGTCGTTCTTGTCCCTGTAAGACCACGAGGAACCGTTATACACCATCTTAAGATACTGAGTAAAATTGTCCTCGAAGAACACATATACGACATCGCCGCTCTCCCATCCAGTCTTGATGGCCCTGGTCTGGACATCGGCCTTCTCCAAACGGATGTCAAACTGAAGGGTAGGTTCGTCGACGGCTGGCTTCTGAACAGATATCATCTCCTTGCTGCAGGCAGAAAAAGCCAGGACAGCAATCATAAAACAAACGGCCTTTTTCATTGTATTTCCTCCCGCATCCATCATTAATCCCATTCTTCTTCTCCGCCGCTAAACGGATTCACAAATACCGGATCTGTGCTGGCGCAAAAGGCGCCTTCGATGTTCAAGTCCAGCAGCCGGAGGGCGGGCGCCGTGTACTGTTCTTTTTCTTTCTTCATAGGTGTATTTCGTTTTGTTTGTAATCCGGAGGACATTCGACCCGCTAATTTACCAAACCAGGCCTTATTTTGCGTAATAATTTTTCAGTAATTTGGCCTTGCAGACGTACTGAAATGTATTATTCTTGCTTTTCAGCGCAATCTTCCCAACTTTGTGATCTGAGAAAAGCCTGTCGTATCCTCCTGCTCACCACGCTGTGCGTGGCGTGCATTGCGGCAAAGCCGGCCCTTCGGCAAGCTCGGGGACCGGCTCGCCCGATGTGTCCGAACTGAGCGCCGAAGGTCTGACGGCGGCGGAGATTGCCGCACGCACTTCCCTGTCCGTCCACACGGTGAACACGCACCGCCAGCATATCTACGCCAAAATGTGCGTCAAGAACGTCGCTGACATGCTCCGCAAGGCCGGCGAACTGGGAATTCTCTGATACGCTGCGAGATAACGCTGGAGAGGTGCACTTTTTTGTGCACCTCTCACTTTTTATATAGTTGATTGTCAGTGATTTGTGAATTCAGTCCGCGAACTCGCAACGCCTTTCTGTCATTGATTCCGTGCTTTTCCCGGGTTAAC
>CACZKE010000017.1 GCA_902781705.1 uncultured Bacteroidia bacterium | reverse complement strand
GTTGTCGAAAAAGTCGTTGAAAATGTCCGGCAACCAGCTATCATGCGTTCTTCTTGCAGGTAACATAGTTCAAAAACTTTAATCGTCCCGGTTTGGAGGTCCTCCTGCGGACCCTTATTCCCGGAGTTCCTTATCGGAACCGCCTAAGGGAATTGCAAACCCGGGACCAATGCCGGAAAAGTGGACAAAACGGCATACGAAGTGCCAGAAAGTCCATTTTCGAGTCAGATTGTCTGGGGGGCGAAAGAAGGATGCCACTCGGTCAAAGAATTCCAGTGTGGCAAGTTTCTTCTCATCGGTTTTCAGGTCGGTCTTACTGAAGCGGATACCCCCGGATGCGTTTGTCGTCTGTCATGCAATGATAAATGATGTTTTTTCTCATACGGTTCGCCTGCTCTTAAATTGATCAAATAAAATTAGCTTGTATGTTAAGTTTTCTTTTCGTATCTTTGACGCATGAATGTGAAGAAGAAAACAACAGTTGAGTTGCTGAATGAGTCTGAGAAAGCTTCTTTGTACTCTATCAGCTTTGAGATGGACGGGACTACGGAGTTTGAAAAGTTCGTGGCGGAGTTTGAAATGAATGCAACTTTCAACCGCGATTATCAGCGTATCATCGCGGCGCTTCAAGCTATTCTTCGTATAGGTGCACTTGAACGGTTTTTCCGCCCGGAAGGCGTTATGCACGATAGTGTGCAGGCGCTGCCTATCGAGAGTGGAAAGCTCCGGCTTTATTGCTTGAGACTATCGGACCAGATAGTAATACTGGGTAATGGTGGGGTGAAGAAAACACGTACATATGAGGAGGATCCCAAACTGTACGGTTATGTCCTGGACCTCCAAAAGTTTGAGAAGATACTTAACGAAAACATCGCCAAAGGGTATGTAAGCATAGAGGAGAAGGAACTTTCCGGCATAGAGGACGTTTCATTCGAAATATAGATTCCGTTATGAGAAATAAGCAGGAATGGTTCAATACAAAGATGGCTGCCGTACCTCCGGAGATTATGTCCGAGGTGCAGTTGTCGGCTGACATCATTGCCCGAATCGACACCATCCTCAAGCAGAAGAACATGACTCAGCGGGACCTTGCCAAAAAGATGGGACGGTCGGAAGCGGTCATATCCAGATGGACCACAGGTTTTCCCAACCTGACGCTGAAATCCATTGCTGAGATTTCGACTGCGCTTGGCGAGCCGCTGGTCAGGGTCGTAGAATGAGGTACCTGTCGTCCGTCGGTTACCGGACGTACCGGTCGCGGTCGCCGGGGGCGAGGGGGCGGACGACGCGGCAGGGGTTGCCGGCGGCGAGGACGCCGGGCGGGATGTCCTTGACGACGACGGAGCCTCCGGCGATGACGGAGCCGCTGCCGATGGTGACGCCGGGCATGACGCACACCATCCCGCCGATCCAGACATCGTCCCCGATGGTGATGGGCAGGGAGTACTCCAGCTTCTGGCGTCGGAGGTCCTTGTCCAGCGGATGGCCAGCCGTGTA
Source organism: uncultured Bacteroidia bacterium (assembly GCA_902781705.1). GTDB lineage: Bacteria > Bacteroidota > Bacteroidia > Bacteroidales > UBA932 > Cryptobacteroides. The sequence goes on along the minus strand of CACZKE010000017.1, from coordinate 56,857 downwards.
GAATCCGCACTGCGGGGCGATGAACACGTTGCTGCCGATCGTGATTTTCGCCTCGTCCAGGAATACGCAATAGCCGTTGATGAAGACGTTGTCGCCGAATTCCAGGTTGGACCCGTAGTCGCAGAAGAAGGGCGGGACGATGGTGAGGCCGCTCCCTTTGTGGGGCAGCAGCTTGTCGAGGAGGGCGGCGCGGCCTTCGAAGTCGGTGATCCGCAGGGCGTTGTATTCCTGGCAAAGCTCCTGGGCCCGGTACAGTTCGGCGAGGAGTTCCCCGCTCGAGGCGTCATACAGGCGGCCGGACATCATTTCTTCCCGGATGCTCATGGCAGATTATCTGTTTATCCTGATTGCGTTGATGATCCGTCCGCACTGGATGCCTTCCCGCCGGGCGGAGAAGAGATCGGCCGAGGTGTAGGTGTCGATGCCGCAGCAGCGGATGTTCCCGGCCGGGACTCCGGCGCTTTCCAGCAGCCATGCATTGGCCTTCCAAAGGTCGATGTGATGCCCTCCGGACATGGGCGAGCCGTCTCCCGGGCCCCGGAAAGACCAGATCTCTTCCATCGGGAATCCCGTGTCCTTGAATTGCAGGGCCACCTCTTCGCCCACCTGGAAACTGTCCGGGCCGATGGAAGGTCCGATGACCGCTTGCAGGTCCGCGGCCTTGCACCCGAACTGCTGTTCCATGACGTCGATGGCCCCCCGGACGATATGCAGGACCGTGCCTTTCCATCCGGAATGCACGGCCGCCACGACCTGCCGGACCGGATCATGCAGCAGGATGGGAACGCAGTCGGCCGTCCGTACCCCGATCGCGACGCCCGGAAGGGCGGTCACGAAGGCGTCGTATCCCTCCAGCTCCTCGCGGGTATAATCCGGGCGGTCGATGACGGCGACTCTCGCGCCGTGGACCTGATGTCCCTGGATGACGGGATACGGAAGCACGCTGTCCCTTCGGGTGGAGAACGCCTCCGCTCCGCTTCCCAGGTCGTATTTGATCGATTCGGTATACATTGGCCTGCAAAAATACCGAATTCTTTCCAAATATCGGTACGGAACCCCGGGCACCGAAACGAAAAAACAAGTATATTCGCAAAACCAAAGCTCGATGGACATGAGGAAGGCCGATTTCATAGGACTGGCGCTGCTCGCCGTCGTCATCGGATGCCGCTATTCGGTGCCGATGGCGGACTTTTATGCGGAGCGCTGCTACCCGGTCATTTCGGCGATCCTGTCCCGGGTCGCTTCCGTCTGCCCGGTCTCCCTGGAGGAGGTCGTCGTCATCTGTTTCATCCTCGCCTTCCTGGTCGTGCTGATCGGATCCCTCATCCGGAAGCGGGGATTCTTCGGGTGGCTCGCTCGGACGGCCCGCGTGGCGATGTGGCTCGCCGTATGGTTCTACCTGGGGTGGGGGAACAATTACTTCCGGACGCCGCTGTATGCCCGCATGGGCATCGAACGGGCGGCCTTCGACAAGACGGAATTCGAGGGCTTCCTTTCCGGCTATACGAGAGCCCTGAACGCCGTCTCCGGCAGCGCCGTTCCGGTGGACAGAAGCACGCTGGAAGCGGATGTGAAGGCGTTTTATTCGGACAAAGTCACCCGGTTCGGATACACGCCCATCCATCATTGGCAGCACGTCAAGGACCCGCTGCTGAATCCGCTGTATTCCTCCGTGCGGGTGCTGGGCTTCATGGGCCCGTTCCTGTGCGAATCGCAGTTGAACCTGGACCTGCTGGAGAACGAATACCCGTTCACGCTGGCGCATGAGCTGGCGCACCTTGCCGGGGTGACGAGCGAGGCCGAGGCCAATTACTGGGCCTACACCTATTGCCGGCAGGCCTCGAGCCCCTTCGTCCGGTACAGCGGCTACCTGGGCCTGCTCCCTTATGTGGCATCCAACGCGGCGGCACTCCTCCCCGAAGAGGAATACGCCGCCTGGGCAAGCAAGCTGGAACCCGTCGTCAAGGCCGATTATGCCGCGTCCCGCGATTACTGGGACGGGAAGAAAATCAAGTTTGTCGATGACCTCCAGCGCTGGCTGATGGACCTTTTCCTCAAGTCGAACCGTGTATCCGAAGGAGCGCAGGACTATGCCGGCGTGGTCGGGATGATCATGACCATGGATCGTACGTTATGATGAAGTCAATGAAAAAGGTAGCATTGGTACTCTCCAGCGGCGGCCCCAGGGGCTTCGCTTATATCGGGGCCATCGAAGAGTTGCTCCGGCGGGGCTATGCCATATCGTCCGTTACCGGGACCTCTGCCGGTTCCCTCGTGGGAGGCGTTTACGCGGCCGGAGGCTTGGAGCCATTCAAGGAATGGGTTATGGGCCTGACGCCAGCCCAGGTCATGACGCTGATGGATCCGTCGTTCACGCGGACGGCCCTCGTGAAAGGGGAGCGGCTGATGCGGGAAATCCGGAAAAGGGTCCCGGATGTCAGGATCGAAGACCTTCCGATTCCCTTCACCGCCGTGGCGACGGACCTTTATACCGGGGAGGAAGTCCTTTTCCGGGAGGGACCGCTCTTCGACGCCGTCCGGGCCAGCATATCGATTCCGTCGATGTTCGTGCCGGTACGCATGGGCACGCACACGCTGATCGATGGCGGCATCTGCAACACCTTCCCGCTCAACCGTGCCGTCCGGACGGAGGGTGACATCCTCGTCGGCTTCAACGTGAACGAGATCGACGCAAGGGAAATCCGGTCCTTCCTCGAATCGCGGAGGGAACTTGACGACAGAGGGACCGCACTGAAGGAGGAAGCGCAGCATGTCCTCAAGGAGACGCTTTCCGCTCCCGGAGTCGATTCCCTCCGCCGGGTGAAAGAACTGATTATGACCGGTGTCGAGACTTCCCAGGAGGACCATCAACTGGAATTGGACGGGCGGGAAAGACGGATTCCGACCGGGGCCGACGACAACGTGGCGACCATCCTGGACCGGAGTTTCGGCATCATGAACTGCGCCATGGCGCGCCAGAGCATCGCCCTGAACCCGCCCGACATCCTGGTGAGCCTCCCTTACGATTCCTACCAGGGAGTGGCCGCCTACGCCCGGGCCGGGGAAATTATCGACAAGGGCCGGGAACTGATGTCCCGGGCCCTGGACCGTCATGAAGCAGAAAGATGAATGCCATTGACGGGCCGGGTGTATTTTCGAACCTTAGGGAATTACTGATCAGAATAACTTGATGGATATGGATACGGTCAAACTTAACAGCGGCATGGACATGCCCATCATCGGGTACGGCGTGTATCTGGTGGATCCTTCCGTTACGGAACGTTGCGTAACGGATGCGCTCAGCGTAGGATACCGTTCGCTGGACACCGCCCAGTACTATGAAAACGAGGCGATGGTGGGGGCGGCGGTCCGGAAATCCGGCATCCCCCGCAACGAGATTTTCATCACCTCGAAACTGTGCCTCTCCAGGCCGTCTTACCAGCGGGCGAAGGAAAACGTGAAAGGTTCCCTTCAGCGGATGCGGCTGGACTATCTGGATCTCATGCTCATCCATTGGCCGATGGGAAACGACGGAGAGATATGGGCGGCCTTCGAAGACCTTGTGAAAGAAGGATACCTGAGGAGCATCGGCGTATCCAACTTCTATCCTGAGCAGTTTGACCGGCTGGTCCGGAACGCCTCGGTCATCCCTGCGGTCAACCAGATCGAGACCCATGTCTTCTACCAGCAGCGGCCGATGATGGCCAGGATGGCCGAAGCCGGAACTGCCGTGGAATCCTGGGGGCCGCTGGCCGAAGGCCTGAATGGCATTTTCACGAATCCTGTCCTGACCGAGGTTGGAGCGGCGCATGGAAAGACGGCCGCCCAGGTTGCCCTCCGCTTCCTGACACAGCAGGGCGTCATCGTCATCCCCAAGTCCGTCCATCGGGAGCGGATGATCCAGAATCTGGACACGCTGGACTTCGACCTCTCGGATGACGAAATGGAAGCCGTCCGGGGCCTGGACACCGGCCACAACCTGGAAGGATGGCCGTCGGATGCCCTGAAGTATAACCCTCAGGATTTCCACCGATGAAAGCACTTGTCATAGGCGCCACCGGCGCCGTAGGAAAAGACCTTGTAGAACTGCTGCCTGGGCACCACCATCAGGGCGGCCGCCATGGTCCGCCTCGCCAAATCCGGGAAGACCGGCCACGGCATCATTACCTCCCAGGAAATACTCAAGGTTTAGCGTATGACATTCAGGAAAAAGAAGAAAACGAACCCCTACAAGGAAGCCAATGAGGCCTTCCTGCAGGTAAAGGCGCAGGAGGAAGGAATCGTGGCCCTGGACAACGGTGTGTTGTACCGGGTGCTCCGCGAAGGAAACGGGACGCGGAAACCCACGCCCCGGAGCATTGTCTATGCCCACTACACCGGCCGCCTCATTGACGGGACCGTCTTCGACACGACGGAAGGGCAGCCGCTTCCGGCGATGTTCCTGGTCGGAGACCTCATCATGGGCTGGCAGATCGCCCTCACCCGGATGCACGAGGGGGACAAGTGGGAGGTCTATATCCCCGCCAAGTGGGGATATGGTGCCATGAAACTGGATGATATCCCGGCCCACAGCACACTCATATTCGAGTTGGAACTGGTCAAGATCGAAAGATGAAACTATCCAGCCTCAAGGACCTGAAGGTCATCAAAAAGGATCTGGCTCCGGCGGAGCCGGATAAGTCACCCGTCCAGAAACTCCGTTCCAAGTCGGTCATCCTTAAGTCGAAGGAGGAGGAACATGCCCGGAACGAAGGGCTTGTCAAGGGACAGAAAGTCCGGATGATGGACACCAATGACACGGCAACCATCGTGGGTTTCGGAAAAGACTATTACGAACTGGAACTCGACGGTCTGGTCATCCGCGCCGTCCGGAGCGAGTTCATCCCGATCAACCCGGATGAGGACCGGAAACTGCGTTCCTCCATCCAGCCCCGGCGACCCAAGGACGCCGAGGAGCCTCTGGCATCGGAAGATCCGCTCGCAGACCTGACCGTGGACCTTCACATCGAACGCATCCCGGGCAGTGACGGGATCCCCGAATGGGCCGCCCTGGAGTACCAGATGAACTACTTCCGGCAGGTCCTCCGGAAGAACCTCAAGCACAGAGGGAAACGCATCACCTTCATCCACGGGGTAGGGAACGGTGTGCTCGCATCCGCCATCCGCAAGGACCTGGACGAAGTTTTCGCCGTCAGTTGCACCTATACCTTCGGCCCCATGGGTGCAACCCATGTGACGGTCCGCTGACGTGATTTCCTGATTCTTTTCCGCAGGTCAGAAACGGCAGTGCGCCGGATCAACTCCCGGGGTCGGCGTATAGCGTACTTCGAAGCCCTCCCGGGTCACCCGGACCACATTGTATCCAGGAGTCCCGTGTCCCAGGGCATTCCCGACAGGACCCGCCGTGACCAGACGGATACCGTCGATGGTGACATCATACTCCTGATGCGTGTGGCCGGCAAAGACCGCGCTCACCCCCTTCTCCTTGAAGAGAGAAAAATACTGATGCCGCTTCTCGATGGAAAAATTGAAGTAATCCTCCGGTTCGTCCTCGCGCTCCCGAACGATCGGGCAGTGCAGAAAAACAAATATGTAGCGGCTGCCACGGGCGGCGTCCAGTTCCTTCACCAGCCAATCCCACTGCTCCGCTTCCGCTTCTTCCACCCCATCCTTGATGCAGTTGGAATCGAGCCCGATGAAGGTACAGCCCTTGTCCCGAAAAGCGAAGCGGTCATAGCCGCGAAGGGCGACGTAGGCCGCCTGCTTCTCCCGTGTAAAACCCAGGTAATCATGGTTTCCGGGAACGGTGTAAACCGGCATGCGAAGTTCCGCCAAGCGGGTCCTGAAGACGGAATCCTGAACGGGATCGGCGGGATTGTCCACCAGGTCTCCCGTCACGAATACATAGGCCGGACCCAGGTCGTTGGCCGCATCGACGGCGGCCTTCATCAAGGAATCCGAGTGCGCGAAACGCGGCGACGTGTCAATGAATCCAATCTGGGTGTCGCTCATCTGGACGAAGGTGAACGGCTCGAAAGTCTGACAGGCAGAAGCAAGCATCAGCGTGATGGCCAGGATAAACAATTGTTTCATAGTTGTCAAAGATACGGATTATTCCGGAAAACACAAGGTGCGTTGCGGAGTACGTGGAGTGCGCAGAATTAATGCCGTCATAGCTTCCGAAAATGTGATTTTGGGGCTATATTTGTAACTGTAACTGTGATTCGGCCTTTATCAGATGCGTTCCCCCTTTCATCATATCGGACTCGTACTGCTTTTGGCCGTATTCACGTTAAACGCTTCTGCCATGTCCCGTTATCCAGAACCCCAGAAAGTAAGAAAACCCGCTGTCGCCGGGTCGTTCTACCCCTCATCCGCCCGTGAGCTGAAATCGATGCTGGACGGCTGGTTGCATCCGGCCGATGGAAATGCGCCCCAGGCCATCATCGTCCCCCATGCCGGGTACGTGTTCAGCGGGGAGGTGGCTGCTTCGGCTTTCAGCCGGATCCCGAAGGACCACCCCTACAAACGGATCTTCCTCATCGGCCCCAGCCACCGGGTAGGGTTCACCGGGGCCAGCGTCGATACGCTGTATTCCCTTGCGGAGACGCCGCTGGGAAAGGTGGCCATTGACACATCTGCGGGGAAGGAACTCATTGAAATGGGAGATGGGACCTTCACCTTCCGGGCGGACGCCCATGACAGGGAGCATTGCCTTGAAGTGCAGCTGCCTTTCCTCCAGACGGTATTCGAAGAGGTGCCTCCTGTCGTTCCGATCGTCATCGGAACACAGCGCCTTCCCGTCCTCCGGAAACTGGTCGAAACATTGGAGCCCTTCTTTACGGAAGAGAACCTGTTCGTCATCAGTTCCGACTTTTCGCATTACCCGGCTTATGACGATGCCAGGAAATCGGACCTTTACCTGGCGGAGACCATCTCTTCCGGCGGGCTGGACGATTTCCTGGAGGCGCTTTCGCGTATCCGGAAGATGGACTATGCCGGGGAGGACACCGCCGCCTGCGGAGCCTGCGCCATCGCGGTGCTGCTGGATCTGATGGACAGACAGGGGAGGGACCGCTTCGCGGTGGAACACCTGATGTACCGGAACTCCGGTGACTCCCCGTATGGAGACAAGGATGCGGTCGTCGGGTATAACGCTTTTGCGGTTACCCGGATGGAGGACACCGGAAAGAAAGAGACGGCTGACCCTCTGTTCCACTTCTCTCCGGAGGAAAAGGCGGCGATGATTGCATCGGCCCGGAAGGCCATCTATTCATCCCTCCGGCTGGATCATGAATTAGACGATGCGCCTGTCGGCATCTTGAAAGAGAAAGGCTACGGCGTCTTCGTGACGCTCTATCTGAATGGCCGTTTGCGGGGTTGTATCGGCAGGTTCACTTCCAGTGATACCCTCCAGGCCACGATCCGGGAAATGGCTCGGAGTGCGGCTTTCTCCGACCCCCGGTTCCCTTCGTTGTCCCGCAGCGAGGCGCACAAGGTCGAGATCGAGGTTTCCGTCCTGTCTCCGCTGAAGAAGATATCGTCCATCGACGAGTTCAAACTGGGCAGGGACGGCATCTACATGATAAAAGGCCCGCACCATGGTACCTTCCTGCCCCAGGTCGCCGAGGAGACCGGATGGACCACGGAAGAGTTCCTCGGCCACTGTGCCCGGGACAAGGCGGGCATCGGCTGGTACGGCTGGAAGGAGGCCGATCTTTATATCTATCAGACCGAGGTGGTCAAGGAATCGGAACTGTGATGACCGAAGCACGGTTCTACAAGACGATGGAAGACGGAGTGGAGTGCCTGCTCTGCCCGCATCATTGCCACATCCGGGAAGGCGGAAGGGGAGCGTGCCGCAGTCGGAAATGCCAGGACGGCAAACTCTTCGCGCTTTCGTATGGAAGGCCATGCGCCCTTGCCGTCGACCCGGTCGAGAAGAAGCCCCTGAACCATTTCCTTCCGGGGACCCGCTGCCTGTCCTTGAGCTGCACGGGCTGCAATCTTTCCTGCCGATGGTGCCAGAACAGCGATATCTCCCAGGTCGCCCCCGAAGCAGCGGAGTCCTCCTTCGTCACTCCGGAGCAGATGGTCGGGCTCTGCCTTCAGCGAGGCCTTCCCTCCGTCGCCTATACTTACACCGAGCCATTCACCTGGTGGGAGTATATGCATGACATCGCCTCTCTGGCACATCAGGCCGGCCTCAAGAACATCCTCGTTTCGGCGGGTTATGTGGAAAAGGAGCCGTTGAACGGGATCTTGCCTTTCCTCGATGCAGCGAACATCGACATCAAGGCCATGGACGAAGAGGTCTGTCGCAAGTATTGCGGGGCATCTCCGGAGCCCGTGCTGGAGAATATCCTTTCCATGCGAGAGGCCGGGGTCCATCTGGAACTGACCAATCTGCTTGTAACCGGGGTGAATGATTCAGAGAAGCAGATAACGGACTTATGTGCCTGGATGGCAGATAACCACCTGCAGGATATCCCGCTCCACTTCAGCCGCTTCTTCCCGAGATACAGGTTCACCGGCGTCGGACCGACTCCCAAGGCGACCCTTCTCAATGCACGGGATGTAGCCCTGAAATTCGGCATTCAGACAGTCCATCTGGGAAACATATAGTTCGGCCTCATTTGCACGCGGCAGGGAACGATGGTCCATAAAAATGATCCCCCAGCCGTGCTGAATGGGGAAGGAAGCGTTTCTCGGACATCCCATAAAAAAGAGGCTGGCTCAAAGTGAGTCAGCCTCTGCCTGGGCAGCCGGCACGCGGTAGTAAGATGTGCGCCGTAAAATGTGCGCCTGTACGCGGTGCTGAGCCGGACGATACCGGGTGGGAACGGCTCCGTTTCCCTGATCACGCAATGTGGGGTGGACGTTTTTACCTCCCGTCCGGAGGTGTGCCCGCCCTGCCCGGGGCTTGGTTACAAGAGGTCTGTCATCCAGTTCGCCTGCTGGAGGCGGGAGTCCAGTTCGCGGAGGTCCCGGGAACGGTCATCGACCCGGTTTTGCAGTTCGTTCACGTCGATGGTGCGGACGAACTTGATCTCGTTGCGGGAGAACCGGTCGCTGCGGACATTGGCCGCATCCAGGGTGGAACGCAGGGTAGAGAGGTGCAGGGACAGCACGTCCTTCGCCGCGATCATCTCCGTCAGGGTCTTGCCTTCCCAGAGGGTTTCCTGGTTGGTCCGGTTGATCCGGACGATCAGGGATTCCAGTTCCTTCAGGGACTTGTCCAGTTCGGCGAAGAGGTCTTCCGGTTTTTCCGCCGGGGTGTCGCCTTCCTGCACTTTCACGTTGTTCGAGAGTCTTTCCCGAAGTTGGGCGATCCGCTTCTGCAGGTCCGCCCGCTGATTCAGCGCTTCTGCCAGTTTCATATCCGTTCGGTTTTAGCCCAGCAGTTCCTTGACCACCGTGGAGATGGTGCGTCCGTCAGACTGTCCGGCGAGGGCCTTGTTCGCGGCGCCCATCACTTTGCCCATGTCCTTGAGGGAGGTGGCGCCCACCTGGGCGATGATCTCCCGGACCTTCGCCTTCACTTCCTCCACGGAAAGTTGCTTGGGGAGATACTTCTCCATGGCGGCGGCCTCGGCCAATTCGTTGTCGGCCAGTTCCTGGCGGCCGGCGGCCGTGTACTGCTCGGCGGATTCCTTGCGCTGCTTGATGAGTTTCTGGATCATCTTGAGGACATCCGCGTCGGTCACTTCCTTGCTGCCGCCCTCGGAGGTCTTGAAAAGGAGGATTTCTCCCTTGACGGCGCGGGTGGCGGCGAGGGCTACGTTGTCCTTGGCCTTCATCGCGGCCTTGATATCTTCCTGAATCTGTTGTTCGAGTGTCATGTTCGATGTGTTTTACGTTTCGCAGCGTAAATTTACGGATTTTCATTATCTTCGCAAAGAATTATCCCCCTTTGTGCCCCGGATCAAACTGACATACCACCTGCTTGCCCTTGCGGTCGGTCGTCATCTACAATCACTTCGATTAGTCCTTCCCGGCAAGATCCCTGTCGGTCATGGCGCAGACGCAGGAGTCCGACCAGACATTCTCGGCCGTTTCCACCATGTCGATGATGGTGTAGATGGGGAGGATGAGGCCCATGACCTCGACAGGCTCACCGATGCCCGTCATCAGGGAGACCGTCAGGAAGAAACAGCCCATCGGCACGCCGGCATTGCCTATGGCTGAGATGACGGAAACGAGGACCCAGAGGAGCATGGACCCGATGCCCAGGGTGATTCCGCCGTTCTGCATCACGAAGAGCGAACTGACGAGGATGAAGGCCGCACAGCCGTTCATGTTGATGGTCGTGCAGATGGGGAGCACGAAGCGGGACACTTTGGGATTCACGCCCAGCCGGTTCTCCGCCGACGACAGGGTCACGGGGAGGGTGGCGGCGGAACTCTTGGTGAACAGGGCCATCGCCACGGCCGGACTCATGGCCTTGAGCACCTTCCAGGGATTGATCCCCCTTGCGAGGAGGAATAGGGGAAGGACGATGAAGAACTGGATGGCGTTGCCGGCGAGGATCACCGCCGTGTATTTGCCGAGGGACCCCAGGATGATGCCACCGCTGAGCTGTCCGGACAACTGGGCCGCAAAGGCTGCAATGCCCAGCGGCAAGGTCCATATCAGGGCCTTGATCAAGGTCAAAAACAGTTCCTGAAGCCCCTGGATGCCCTTTACCAGTACGGTTTTCCCGTCCGTCTCCGGCATCCACGCCAGGGCCAGGCCGACGGCGATCGCGATGAGGAGGATCGACAGGACATTCCCGGAAAGGAACGGCTGGACGACATTGTTCGGGATGACCGAGATGATGTGGTCGTAGAAGGAGACCGGGCCTTCCGTCACTGCCGAGGCGGTGGAGAGCATGCTCTCAGGAAGGTTCTCCGGTGCAATCAGGACATACATGCCCAGGCCCACGAGCGCCGCGACAAGGGTCGTGAGCAGCGTATAGGTGATGGTATGGGCGAAGATCCGGCGGGTGCTCCTCTGCTTTCCGAAGGAGATGAGGGTCGTCATGATGGCCAGGGCAACCGTCGGGATGGCGAGGAACTGGAAAAGCCGCGTATAGACCGTCGCGACGAATTGGCAGACAGCATCGATGGGTTTCACGTGCAAAAGGCCCAGGACCGTTCCCGCCGCCAGGGCGCCGATCCACCAGAGGAGTTGCTTGTTTTGTTTTTTCATGGATTCAATAGATCAGATGGATGTCCGGAAACGCTTCCTGTAAGGCCGCTGCCTTGTCGGCCGAATCGATGAACCGTCCGTCGCGGGTGAGGGCGAAGACGCGGTCGGCCACCTGCACGGCGTCGTGGATGTCGTGGCTGGAGAAGAGGACGGCCGTTCCGGTCTTGCGGGCGATGTCCCGCAGCGCCTGCAGGACGCCGATGCGGTTTTCCACGTCCAGGAACGCCGTGGGCTCGTCCAGCAGCAGCACCTCCGCCTTCCGGGTGAGGCCGACGGCGAGGCATGCCTTTTGGAATTCCCCGTCGCTGAGCGTCGCGATGTCTCGCTCCTTAAGATGCTTGATTCCAAGCAGTTCCAGCGCTGCATCCAGCCGCCCTGCCGCATCGGCCGATATCCTTCCCCGCCAGTCGCTCTCCGCATAGCATCCCGTCTGGATGAATGCCTCCACCGTGAAGCCCTTCACCTTGGGGATGTTCGTCGGGATGAGAATTGCCCTTGGAGATTCCCGGTCGAGCCGGGAATGACGATGGCCTCCGTCATGGCCGACTTGATCGGCCATCTGTTTTGGGGAGGGACGGCTCCCTTCGGCCAAAGCCTTCAGCAGCGTCGTCTTCCCGGAACCGTTCGGCCCGGCGAGGAGGATGATCTCGCCCGGGGCGATCCCGAAAGAGATGTCCCGGACCAGGATACGGTCGCCGTACCCGATATGAAGGCCGTTGATTTCAAGCATGATTTTGCCGTAACAGGAGGACGAGGATCAGGGGGATGCCGATGAGGGCGAGGGTGGAGCCCACGGGGAGGGGGACCCGCCAGAGGTTGGCGAGGATGTCGGCGGCGAGGGCGAGGACGGCGCCGGTGGCGAGGGACCAGGGGAGGACCTGCCGGTGGGCCGACGAGCCCGTGATCCGCCGGGCAATGTGCGGGGCGACGATCCCCACGAAGCCGAGGGGACCGCAGAAGGCCGTCACCGTACCTGTCATCAGGCAGCAGGACAGCATGGACAGGACCAGGATCCGCCGGGTCGATGCCCCCGAAAGCGTGGCATATTCATCCCCGAACAGGATGAGGTCCAGGCCTTTGCCATTGACCGTAGCCAGCCCGAGGCCGACGGAGAGTGCCGCCGCCATGAGGATGATTTCCAGATACCGGCTGCCGGAAAAACTGCCCGCCATCCAACTGTAGAACAGTTTCAGACTCTCTTCCCCGGCCGTGTATTGCAGCATCGAACTCAGCGCGCTGAAGATGAACCCCAGCATCACGCCGAACACCAGCAGCGTCGTCGAGGACCGGAACCGGGCCGATACGGCCACCACCAGGAGGGCCGCGACGAACGCTCCCAGGAACGCCGCCACCGCCACGCTGAATCCCGTGAACCAGGCCGATGCACTTCCGATCGCCATCGTCGCGATGGCCGCCCCGAGCCCTGCCCCGCCGCTTACGCCCATGATGTGCGGATCGGCCAGCGGATTCCGGAACACCGCCTGCATCTGCGCTCCGCTTGCCGCCAGGGCGCCCCCGGCGATCACCGCCGTCAGCACCCTCGGCACCCTCAACTTCCACAGCACCGCTCCCGTCGCCACGGATACTCCACCTCCTCCGACCATCAGGTCAAAGAAGCAGCAGCAGATCAGTAAGATCCATAAATATAAAGCAAGAGAGCGGCTCAAATTGAAGGTTATTTTGTGGAGGAAAGGTAGTATTCTGAAAACCTATGGCCACCCTCGGCCATATAAGAGGGAGGGGCCCGAAGCCGGCGCAAGCCGGCTTTGGGAGGGGTCGACGGAGTCGACGGTTTTCAGAATACTACCTTTCCGGAACCTAAAAGCTTATTCTTCCGGCATAAACATGGGATCCCAGGCCGGGAGCATGATGGGCTTCTGGTCGAAGTACTTCATGATGGAGGCCGGGACGTATTTCTTATCGACCACGAGACGGAACATGTACTCGTTGAACCACTCGTCGGTCATGATGATGTTGCCCTGGTAGCCGGAGGTGGCGCCCCAACTGTTCTCCACCATCCACTTCACGGGCTTTCCGTCCTTCAGGTCCACGGCGATGAGCGTCATCGCGTGCGTGGAGCCGCTGGCGTGGGTGTAGATGCGCTCCTGCTTGTTCATCCCGAAGGTGACGCCCATCAGGGATTCGTAGTCGTAGTTGTTCAGGTCGGCGAAGCCTTCCTTCCGCAGGAGGAACTTGTTCACGTCGCAGGAGAAGTAAAGGGCGGTGTTGTCCTTGATGGAGGCGATGGCCATCTGCTTGATCTCCTCGATCGGGAGGTTCAGGTAGACCCAGTTCTCGCCGTCATAGACATGGCGGTCATAGTCGATCTCATAGACCTTGTAGTACTCGCGGCAAGGGTCGTTCATGACCATGATGTAGTTGTTCTCGAGGTCCTCGCCGATGTACTTGTCATAGAAGGACTTCGGGGTGTATTTCTCCGTGGAGACCACGTTGCCCTTCGAATCGGTCCGGGTCCAGGTGAACTCCTTCGGCGGTTCGCCGAGGCAGAGGACGAGGATGCGGTAGATCTCCTTGAGCTGCTCCACCTTCATGGCCTGGAGTTTGGCGGCGAGGTCGGCGGATGCCTTCTCCAGTTTCCTGCCCTTGAGCCCTTCCAGACCGGCGGCCTTCGCGGCCTGGCGGAGACGCAGGCCGTCCTCGCGGAGTTTCAGGGTGAGCTGGGCGCGCATCTGGGAGGTGCTGTTGGCGTTCATGCTCTCCGGGAACACCTCGGAAGGAACCACGCCGTATTTCATGATGAGGTTGGAGACGCCGGTGAACTGTCCGCCGTCACCGATGGGGTGGGCGAAGAGCCAGTCCACTTTCCGGTCGTCGTCCGGAAGGTCCTTCGTGTCGATGATGCCCTGCAGGAACAGGTTGGCCTTCTCCAACTGGTCCCAGAAGAAGTTGTAGTTCTGGGAAAGGATGACCGGGCCCATGTCGTACTTGTCGATCATCTTGGCGCGGATGACGTTGAGGCCCGTGAACAGCCAGCAGCGGCCGGAGGAGAGTTGGTTCGTGCGGCCCTTGGTCTTCACCATGTCGGAGAAGCGGGTGTCCATGGGGATGTTGTCCGCATTCAGGGCCAGGGTGTTGATCGGAGTGGTGTTGAGGGCGTTGCGGAGGGCTTTGTCCGCAGCCGTCCCTTCATACCCCTTGGCGATTTCGGCAAGGACGTTTTCGGAGAGTCCGCCGGGGTTCTGGGCGCCCAGGGTAAGGGCACCGGCGAGTGTGGCAAGGAGAGTCAGGATCTTTTTCATAAACTTATGGGTTATCAGTTGTTTTCGTGAGGGAGGGGAGGAGGGCGATGAGATAGCCCACTCCCGCGACGCCCGCCGCCGTCCACAGGATGTCGGAGGCCTTGAGGATGACGGGATAGGCGTTGATGATGTAGTTCCCCGGCATCCGGATGATGCCGAACTTCTGCTGCAGGAGGACGCAGCCGATGCCGATGACAAGGCCGATGAGCAGCCCCAGCAGCGAAATGAGCCACCCTTCCAGGAGGAAGATCCGCCGGGTCATCGTCTCGGGAGCGCCGAGGCTCCGGAGCGTGTCGATGTCACCGCGCTTCTCGATGATGAGCATCGTCAGGGAACTGTAGATGTTGAAAGCAATGATGATGACGATGAAAATCAGGATCATGTAGATGGCGAGTTTCTCGTAGCGCATCATCTTGTACAGGGCCTCGTTCTGGCGGTACCGGTCCAGGACGGTGTAATCCGCTCCCAGCCGTTCCTCCAGGTCCCGGACCAGTTGCCGGGCGCCCTTTTCGGACAGGTCCTTCGTGAGCCGGATCTCCACGGCCGATACCTCGTCGTCATAGTCCATCAGTTCCCGCATCGTTTCGATGGGCACGAGGACCAGTTCGGCGTCCAGTTCCGCATTCAGGGCAAAGAGACCCGAAACGCCCATCTTCACGCTCCGCAGGGATGCGGCCGGATTGGACAGGGACACGTTCCCTTCCCGGTCCGGATAGTAGATCTCCAGCGGGGCGACGAACCGGGGATTGATGTCCATGGACCAGGCCAGGGCGCTCCCGACCACCGCACGGGGGAGCGTTCCCCGGTGCAGGGCGAATACGCCGTCGGTCATGTGTTCCCGGATCGGCGTTTCCTCCTCATAGACGCTGTCCACGCCTTTGACGCGGGCGAGGCTCTGTTTGCCGTCGAAGGAGACGAAGGCCTGCTCCTCGATGACGCTGGACATGTTGTACACCGCGTCCTGTTCATAGAGCCAGTTGAAGGCCGGACTGTCGGGTACGAACGCCTTTCCGGCCGCGGGCTTCACCACGAGGTCCGGCTGGGCGTCGTCCAGGGAGTCGGAAATGAGTTTGTTGAATCCGTTGAAGACGGACAGGATGATGATCAGCGCCGCCGTTCCGATGGCCATGCCCGCGACGCTGATCCCCGAAATGATGTTGATCACATTGTGTGACTTCCGGGCGAACAGGTAGCGGAGGGCGAATCTGAGCGGCAGGTGGCTCATTTCTTCAGCAGTTCCTCGATATGCGCCGCATAGTCCAGGCTGGTGTCCAGGTAGAACACGAGTTCCGGCACGATGCGGAGTTGCTTGCCCACGACGCGGCCGAGTTCGCCGCGGAGGGCCTTGTTGTTTTCGTTCAGGAGACCCATGACGGCTTCCTGCTTCTCGGACGGGAAGATGCTCACATACACCTTGGCGACCGACAGGTCCGGACTCACCCGGACCTCGCTCACCGTGACCATCGCCCCGCCGAAAGCGGCCATCCCCTTGGCGCGGATGATCTCCGCGAGGTCCTTCTGGATCTCGCGGCCCACCTTCAACTGTCTTGTGCTAGCCGGTTTTTCCATATCCTTGCAATTATGAGATTTCTCCACTCGCTTCGCTCGGTCGAAATGACACCACTTGTCATTTCGAGCGGAGCCCGTAGGGCGGAGTCGAGAAATCTAAATGATATTGACAATGAAATAGTTCTTCTTCCCCTTCTGCGCCAGGATATAGTGCCCGTTGATCACATCGGCCTCCGTGACTTCGTAGTTGATGTCACCGACCTTGCCCTTGTTCAGGGACACGCCGCCGCCCTGGAGCATCTTGCGGGCCTCGCCCTTGGAGGGGAAGACGGCCGTCTTGACGGCGAGGAAGTCGAGGATGTTGCAGGGGAGTTCGTCGGCCTTGACCTCGAAGGAGGGGACGTTGGCGAAGACCTCGCGGACGGTGCGCTCATCCATCTTGCGGAAGACCTCGGCGGAAACGTTGCCGAACAGGAGTTGGGAGGCCGCGACGGCATTGTCGTAGGCTTCCTGCCCATGGACCATGATGGTGATCTCGCGGGCGAGGACCTTCTGGAGTTTGCGCTGGCCGGGATCCTCGCGGTGCTCGGCGATGAGGCCTTCGATGGTCGGGCGGTCCAGCATCGTGAAGATCTTGATGTAGCGCTCGGCGTCGTCGTCGGCGACGTTCAGCCAGAACTGGTAGAACTCGTACGGGGAGGTGCGCTCGGCGTCCAGCCAGATGTTGCCTTTCTCGGTCTTGCCGAACTTGGTGCCGTCGGCCTTGCGGATGAGGGGGCAGGTGAGGGCGAAGGCCTCGCCGCCGTCGATGCGGCGGATGAGTTCGGTGCCGGTGGTGATGTTGCCCCACTGGTCCGATCCGCCCAACTGCAGCACGCAGCCCTTGTTCTTCCACAGCCAGTAGAAGTCGTAGCCCTGCATGAGTTGGTAACTGAACTCGGTGAAGGACATGCCCTCGGAGGAATCACGCTGGAGGCGCTTCTTCACGGAATCCTTCGCCATCATGTAATTGACGGTGATGTGCTTGCCGATGTCGCGGATGAAATTGATGAAACTGTAGTCCTTCATCCAGTCGTAGTTGTTCACGAGTTCGGCCTTGTTGGGGGCGTCGGAGTCGAAGTCCAGGAAGCGGGCGAGTTGCGCCTTGATGCAGGCAACGTTGTGGTTCAGGGTTTCCTCGTCCAGGAGGTTGCGCTCGGCGGACTTCATGGACGGGTCGCCGATCATGCCGGTGGCCCCGCCCACGAGGGCGAAGGGCTTGTGCCCGCAGTTCTGGAAGTGCTTGAGGATCATCACGCTCACGAGATGACCGATATGCAGAGAGTCGGCCGTGGGGTCGATGCCTACGTAGGCGGCTTTGGGGCCTTCCATGAGTTTCTCTTCCGTTCCGGGCATGATGTCTTGGATCATGCCTCTCCAGGTCAGTTCTTCAACAAAATTCTTCATCGTTTGATTCATTCAATCTTATCTTGCAAAGATAAACAAAAAACCGCCCTTCTCCAAAGGACGGTTTTCCGTAAGGATTCCTATGCCAGTTCGATGCCGGCGGCGTGGCATCGGGCCCGCATGTCCTCCGGCCAGAGGGAGGACTGGATCTCGCCGATATGGGCTTTGCGGAGGAGGTACATGCACAGCCGGGACTGGCCGATGCCGCCGCCGATGGTCTGCGGGAGTTCGCCCGCGAGAAGCCGGCGGTGGAAGTACAGCGAGGCCTTTTCCTCCTGGCCCCGTTCCCGGAGCTGCCGGCGCATCGCGTCCGCATCGACCCGGATGCCCATGGAGGAAATCTCGAAGGCGCTCTCCAGCACCGGATTCCACAGGAGGATGTCGCCGTTGAGGCCTTCGTAGCCGTCGCTGTTCGGGGTGCTCCAGTCGTCATAGTCCGCGGCGCGGCCGTCGTGGATGCTCCCGTCGGAGAGTTTCCCGCCGATGCCGATGATGAAAACGGCCTTGTGTTCCTTTACGATGGCGTTTTCGCGTTCCTTCGGGCTGAGGTTCGGATACCGCTGCAGTAGTTCTTCGGAATGGATGAAGAAGATCTCGTCCGGAAG
Source organism: uncultured Bacteroidia bacterium (assembly GCA_902781705.1). Lineage (GTDB taxonomy): Bacteria > Bacteroidota > Bacteroidia > Bacteroidales > UBA932 > Cryptobacteroides. The sequence continues at coordinate 38,847 of CACZKE010000017.1, read as the reverse complement.
GGCGGGCACCAGTTGCGGGAACTCCACATACAGTTTGTTCTCCGTCACCTTCACCGCTTCGTAGATGCGGCGGACGGTGCGCTTCAGGAAGTCCAGGTTCCGGTCTTCGGGGCGGATGACCTTCTCCCAGTCCCACTGGTCCACATAGATGGAATGGAGGTTGTCCAGGTCCTCGTCGGGACGCAGGGCGTTCATGTCGGTATAGATGCCGCGGCCCGGGGTGATGCCGAGTTCCGCGAGTTTCAGCCGCTTCCACTTCGCGAGGGAATGGACCACTTCCGCCGGACGCTCTTCCAGGCTCCGGACGGGGAAGCGGACGGGCCGCTCCACGCCGTTCAGGTCATCATTGATACCCGTTCCGGACAGGACCGTCATCGGTGCCGTCACGCGCAGCAGCGCGAGTTGGGCGGAGAGGTTGTCCTGGAACATGTCCTTGACGGACTTGATGGCTTTTTCCGTCTGCTCGACACCGCCAAGCAGGTTGCGGTAATTCTTGGGAAGATAGAGGGACATATCTTGTTCAGTTCGTTTCAATCGTGCAAAGATACGCCTCGCGGGCGAATAATCCAAGGGTTTACTGTTTGGGAAATTCCCCCGGAATGCGTAAATTTGCAGACTTGAAACAACTTAAATAACAGATAAAATGAGAAAGTACATTGTTGCAGGCAACTGGAAGATGAACACCACAGTTCCTGAAGGCGTCGAACTCGCCAAGGCCGTCGTGGAGAAGGGCAAGGACCTTCCCGCCAATGTTGAACTCGTCGTGGCTCCGCCGTTCACGCACCTCGCTTGCGTCGCCGACGTCCTGAAGGGTTCCAAGGTCGCCCTTTCCGCGCAGAACTGCGCCGACCATGAGAAGGGTGCCTACACCGGCGAAGTCGCCGTGAACATGCTCACTTCCATCGGCTGCCAGTACACGATCCTCGGTCACTCCGAGCGCCGCCAGTACTACGGTGAGACCGACGAGAAGCTCGTCGTCAAGACGAAGCTCGCCCTCGAGGCCGGTCTGAAGGTCATCCTCTGCGTGGGTGAGAACCTTGAGGAGCGCGAGGCCGGCAAGCACTTCGACGTGGTCACGGAGCAGACCAAGGCTGTCCTGTACAACTTCACCGCCGAGGACATGAAGAACATCGTGATCGCCTACGAGCCCGTCTGGGCCATCGGCACCGGCAAGACCGCGACCGCTGAGCAGGCCGAGGAGATCCACGCCTGCATCCGCACCGTCATCGCCGAGAAGTTCGGCCTGGAGGTCGCCGAGGATATGACCATCCTGTACGGCGGTTCCTGCAAGCCGTCCAACGCGAAGGAACTCTTCGCCCAGAAGGATATCGACGGTGGTCTGATCGGCGGCGCCGCCCTGAAGGCCGACGACTTCATCCAGATCGCCCTGAGCTTCTAATTCAGGATTTTTACTACCGCACCGGTCTTGTCGGAGGCATTCCAAAGCCAGACAAGGCCGGTGCCGTCGTATTTCTCCACCTCGAAGGTGATTCCCGTGGTGGTCTTGACGGAACTGCCGGATCTCCACTGGACATCGGCCTTGACCTGCTGGCCCTCCCGGGTGGGAAGCTGGTCGCAGGTGATGACGAAGTAACTCGTCATGTCGTCGTTCCCGGCGCGGAACTGGCGCAGGCTGCGGTTGAAAGAGAGCTGCATCGTCCCCTCCGTATAGGTGAAGACGCTCTTCCCCTTGACCTTCAGGCCCACCTCGGTCATTCCCGAGAGTTCCGGGTCGATCTTGTGCGTCTGGTCGCAGGCGGCCAGGACCAGGACGAAGCAGACGATATATAGAATCCTTTTTGTCATTTCACGATCATCTTTTTGGTAATGACTTCCGTTTCCCCGCTCCGGTGGATGACGGCCTTGAGTTCGCCGCTGCGGGCGATGTGCCAGTAGCCGTCGGGACCCGGGGTGATGGACTGGCCGTCGAAGTACCAGGAGACACCGTCGGCCTCGGGAGCGTTATAGACGCGCAAGGGGAGGGGCGTGTCCGGGGCGAAGGAGCCGCCGGTGCCGCGCGCCACATCCTTCAGGTAGATGTAGGGCCAACTGCCGGCCTTCTTGTCGGACTTGGTGGTGAAGGAGGCGTTGCCGTTCACCGGGCCGGGGACGGCGCCCCTGCGGCACAGGAGTTGGACCTTGTAGGCGGTCGTAGGCTTGAGCCCTTCGAGGACGCAGGCGTAGCGGCCGGTTTCATACGGAGTCACTTCCACTTCGGTGAGGCGGGTGTCGTCCGCGAGACCCCAGCGGAGGATGCTGTTCCCCTCGAAGGTGGGATCCACGGCGCTCCACTGGATGATGGTGGCATCCTGGAAGACGGCCTGGCTTTCCACCTTTACGGCCGGGGCCTTCTCCTCGAGGTCGTTGAAGGCGATGAAGGAGACGCTGCCGTCGGCGTTCAGGCGGATGTCGGAGATGCCCAGGGGAGAATCGGCCCCGCTCCAGAACCGGAAGGCGGGCTCCGTGTCGCAGGTGAGGATGTTCACGTCCCCGAAGGGCCAGAAGGCATGCGAGGCCAGGGTATAGATGGCGTCGTAGTTGCGGTTCTTGACGGCGTTCTGGTAGTTCTGCCGGGTCGCCGGGTCAGGTTCGACCAGGTCTATGCACTGGTGGTCCGGACGGGCGTTGACTTCGTTCAGCGACCAGCGTTCCAGGGCCGTCACCACCTTCGACGCCGATGTGGACTCGCCGGCGGGCCGCTCGGAATAGTCGATGTGGTACACCAGGAGACCGTTTCCGCCGATGTGTGCATCCCAGCCCGCCGCGCGGCGGCACTCCAGGAGCCAGATTTCGGACTCATCGTCCGTCTTGAGATAGAAATAGTCGTTGTTCTCCTGCACGGGCCGGAGAGTGTGCCTCCCTTCCGTGAGTTCCTTCCCTTCGCCCATTCCGAAATACCAGCGCTCCACGGCGCTGTAGTTCGGCGGCGTGCGGCCCCGGTCGTTGTGGTTTCCCGCGTCCATGAGGTCGATGCAGTTCCACATCGCCTCCGCATAGCCGCCGCTGCCCTCGCTGTCCGAGTCGTACAGGTCCGGGATGCCGAAGGTGTGCGTGTATTCGTGACAGAACGTGCCAATGGAAGCGAGCGTCGTGAAGGTCGTGTAGTTGTCGTCCAGCATCAGTTCCGAGGTGCAGGCGTAGTTGTTCACGAGAACCCCGTCGCAGGAAAAGGTGATGCCCGCCCCGTCCTGGACGTACCACATGTGCGGCCACATGTATTTCTCCCCGGCACCCTCCGCTTCGTTGGGGCCGGCGAAGAAGACGAAGACGTTGTCCACCTCTCCGTCCCCGTCGTTGTCATAGATCGAAAAATCCCAGTCCTGATCCGCCTGCTTGCAGGCGTCGATGATGAGTTGGGCGGCGTTCTGGTCCTCGTCGTCATCGTTGTTGGTGCCGTAATAGGCGTAATCCTGCGGCAGCGTGACGATGGGAGTGATGTCGAACCTGAAGTCGCAGGCGTCTTTCCACTGGTCCTTGAAATAGGAAATGGCGGTCTTGGCTCCGGTTCCGTTCACGATTTCCTCGAACCTGTCGCGCGTGTATGTGAATTTGAGGTCCTGGAACTCGGCGAGGATGATGAGTCCGTGGCGCAGCGGCCGGGTGCTTCCCTCTGCGCCGAAACTGCGCGTACGGGCCCTTTCCCGGGCCTGCAGCGGGGCCAGGCGGGCGAGCCGGCGGTGGCGTTTCTGCGACAGGAGGTCGTAAGGAATGTTCCGGCTGGCGGCAATGACTTCGCCCGGGACGTCCGGAACCCCGGCGCGTACGCCCGTGTTCAGGCGGTTTCCGTAATAATCGAAGCGGGCATAGCACCACCAGCCATCCCCATCCTGGGTGAGGGCGCAGCCGTCCATCGTGGTGGTGAGGTGACCGTGTTCGTCTCCGGACAGGAAGGCCTGGACGACGGAGCCGTCCGGCTGGGTGAGATTCACGAGCCCCCTGCGGGCAGGGGAGGCCTGCAGGATCAGGGTGCAGGCGAGCAGATATATGACAAGCGGCCAGCGCCGCAAAGTGCCGGGTTCAGGTTTCATACAGTCCAAAGTACGGCAAATTTTTGCGCATTCGCAAGGGTATATGCAAAAAACCGGCCCCAACGAGTGGAAACCGATTCTTTGACGTGTACTAAAACCTAAACCTGTCTTATAGATGCAAGTGATTGCGGCTTTGTTGCACGAAAATGAAAAAACTTTCAAAAAAAATAAAGCGGCTGCCGCAGCAGTCGCTCATTCGGTAGGAAACCGCTTATTTCGCGGCGTCCACGGAAACCTTGCGGAACTCCTTGAGGTCCTTCATCAGGTTGAGGGCGGCCTTGCGGGCACGGGCACCGGCGGCTTTGTTACCCTTTACGATCTGCGCTTCGGCGTTCTTGGCGAACTCAGCGGCTTCCGCGTTGATTTTTTCAACAAGCTCTTTCATGGTGACAGAATTAATTATTAGTGTTCGTTAAACGTTAATTATCACAACTTTGACGCAAGATAGCAATAAAAACGCAAAAAATCCAAAAAAAACCGAAAATTTTTACTATGCCTGGTTCTCAGGCGGGTTTTCCGGCTTCTTTTCTTCTGTTTTGGGCTTGCTGTTCAGGAAGTTCATGGCTCTGGCGGGCCCGATGGTGGAAAAATCCTTAATTCCCTGGATGACCCGGGCGGCGATGGAGGGCATCTCCGACATTTCCTCGTCGGAAAGTGCGCCCAGGACGAAGTCCACCTGGCCGCCCCGGGCGAAACCGTTGCCGATACCCACGCGGATCCGGGCCCAGTCTTCGGACTCCAGGGTCCAGATGATGTTCTCCAGGCCGTTGTGTCCGCCGTCGCTGCCCCGCTGGCGCATCCGGGTGGTCCCGAACGGAAGGTTCAGGTCGTCGCAGATGACGATGAGGTTCTCCAGCGGGAGATTCAGACGCTGCAGCCAGTAACGGACGGCGTTTCCGCTGAGGTTCATGTAGGTCGAGGGCTTGAGCAGGGTGAAATGCCGTCCCTTGAACGAAACCTCCGCGACGGCGCCGTAGCGCTCCACGGAAAAAACGACATTGGATGCCTGTGCCCAGGCATCCAATATCATAAATCCCATGTTGTGGCGGGTCCGGGCGTATTCCGCACCGATGTTCCCCAGGCCGACAACGAGGTACTCCGCCATTATTTCGCGGCCTTCGCGGCCTCGGCGGCAGCCTGCTGCATCGCACGGGTGGCGGTGACGCGGCAGATGATGGTGTTCTTGTCGGACACGATCTGGAGACCGTCATACTTGAGGTCGCCGGCGGTCAGACGCTTGTCGATGTCCAGCGGGGTGACATCCACGTCGAGCTGGTCGGGGAGGTCCTTCATGAGGGCCTTGACCTTCAGGGAGCGGGAAAGCTGGGTGAACTTACCACCGGCCTGGACGCCCACCGGGTGACCGTAGATGTTCAGGGGAACGCTGATGACGATGGGCTTCTCCTCGTTCACGGCGAGGAAATCCACGTGCAGGCAGTTGTCATCCACCGGGTGCCACTGATACTCGTGGGCGACAGCGGTGTACACCTTGCCGTCCAGGTTCAGGTCCACGATGAAGGAGGCGGGCGTATGGGTCAGGCCCTGGAGCTCTTTCTCCACCACGGTGAAAAGAATGTTGTCGACACCGGCGCCGTAGAGGTTGCAGGGGACGAGGCCCTGGCGGCGGAACGCCTTGATCACGGCCTTGTTACCTTTCTCACGGATCTGGCCGTTCAGCTGAAAATGCTTCATTGTTTTTTGTTTTAAAAATGTGTTACTCAGTCTGATTTTTCACAGACCCCATTGCACCAAAAAGCCTTGCGCTTTTTTAAGCGCGCAAAGATACGCACTTTTTTTCAATCAGACAAGTCCCTGATCCACCATCGCGTTCGCAACCTTGATGAAGCCGGCGATGTTGGCGCCCTTGACGTAGTTCACGGTGCCGTCCTCGCCCGTGCCGTACTGGAGACAGGCGGCATGGATGTCGGACATGATGCGGTGCAGCTGGGCGTCCACCTCCTCGGCGGTCCACTTCTGGCGGATGGAATTCTGCGTCATCTCCAGGCCGGAGGTGGCGACTCCGCCCGCGTTCGAGGCCTTGCCGGGGGCGTAGAGCAGGCCCGCTCCCTGGAAGACGCGGATAGCTTCCGGGGTAGAGGGCATGTTGGCCCCTTCCGCGACGCAGCGGCAGCCGCCGGCGACGAGGTTCTCCGCATCGGCCTTTTCGATCTCATTCTGCGTGGCGCAGGGGAGGGCGATGTCGCAGGGGATTCTCCACGGGCGCTCGTCCTGGTAGTAGGTGGCGGAAGGATAACGCTCGGCGTATTCCCTGATCCGGCCGCGGCGGTAGTTCTTGAGTTCGAAGACGAACTGCATCTTCTCCTCGTCCAGGCCTTCCGGGTCGTGGATGAAGCCGTTGGAGTCGGACAGGGTGACGACCTTCGCCCCGAGACGCATCGCCTTCTGGGCGGCGTACTGGGCCACGTTGCCGGAGCCGGAGACGAGGACGGTCTTCCCCTCGAAGGTCTCGCCGCGGGTGGCGAGCATCTGCTCGGTGAAGTAGCACAGCCCGTAGCCGGTGGCTTCCGGACGGAGGCGGGAACCGCCCCAGCCCAGCCCCTTGCCGGTGAGGGTGCCGGTAAACTCGTCCCGCAGGCGCTTGTACTGGCCGAACAGGTAGCCGATCTCGCGGCCGCCCACGCCGATGTCACCCGCCGGAACGTCGGTGTCCTGGCCGATGTGGCGCTGGAGTTCGGTCATGAAACTCTGGCAGAACCGCATGACTTCCGCGTCGGAACGGCCCTTGGGGTTGAAGTCCGATCCGCCTTTGGCCCCGCCCATGGGGAGGGTGGTGAGACTGTTCTTGAAGGTCTGTTCGAAAGCGAGGAACTTCATGATGGAGAGGTTCACGCTCTCGTGGAAGCGGATGCCGCCCTTGTAGGGGCCGATGGCGCTGTTCATCTGCACGCGGTAGCCGCGGTTGATGTGGATGCTGCCGCGGTCGTCCGTCCAGGGGACACGGAACATGACGACACGCTCGGGCTCGACCATCCTCTCCAGGATCTTGAGGTCCATCAGGTGGGGATAGGCGGTCACGTAGGAGGCCACGCTTTCCACCACTTCGCGGACGGCCTGGTGGAATTCCTTCTCGCCCGGGTTGCGCGCGATCACGCCGGCCATGAACCCGTCGATGTAGTTCTGGGTGAATATGTCCATTTTATATACACTTAAGATAACTAACCGTCGCAAACTTAATTAAATTATTTTATAAACGCAAGAGCATCCCTCGTTTTCTTTCCTATTTCCCGAAATATGCGTACATTTGCCAAAACGAGGCACAATGGTTTCCGAACTCATCGACAAATACATCTGGCTGGTCCAGACCTTCATCGACGCGGGGCCGCGGGGGCTTTCCCTCGGCGAGATTTCCGCGCGCTGGTGCTCCCGCTACGGCGGATCGGAATATGCGCGCCGTTCGTTCAACAACCACCGGGAGGCCATCGGCGAGATCTTCGGCATCACCATCGCCTGCAACCGGGCGACGAACCGCTATTATATCGACGAGGGGGAGAGCGCCGTGGACGGACGCGAATCCGTGAACTGGCTGGTGAACACCTTTACGGTCAACAACCTGCTCACCCTCGGGAAGGAGCGGCTTTCCGGCCGTGTCTCCGTGGAAGACATCCCCTCCGGGCAGAAGTACCTGACGACGGTGATGCAGGCCATGCTCGACGACCGGAAGATGACCCTCCGCTATCGCCGTTACATGGGCGAGGAGGAGGTCCGCCACATCCGTCCCTATGCCGTGAAGGAATTCGCCAAGCGCTGGTATGTCGTCGCCTTCAGCGAGGAGGCCGGCGCCGTCCGCGTCTATGCGATGGACCGCATCCTTTCCCTGGAGATATCGGACGGAAAGTTCCGGATGCCCCCGGGCTTCCGGGTCGATGAACTGTTCGAGGACAGTTACGGAATCTATCCGCCGGAAGGGGAGGAACCCGTGCTCGTGAAACTGCGTACGACGGCCCGCGAAGCAGCCTACCTGCGGGACCTTCCGCTCCACCAGAGCCAGGTGTTCCTGGGGACTGACGAAGGGGGCCGGAGCATCTTCGCGCTTCGCCTCATCCCCAATCCGAACTTCGTCATGGAACTCTGCAAGCATGGAAACCGGCTGGAAGTACTGGAACCGGAGTCTCTCCGGCATCAGGTGGCGGATGAATTACGCAACGCTTTGAAAATGTATGAATAAAACAAATATGTTTAATATGAAAACAAAAATGTTAACCCTCGCGGCGGCCGCTTTTTCGGTCCTCGCGTGCAACCAGCAGGAACAGATGAAACCGCAGCCAGGCTACATCGGCCCCTCCGACATCCAGGTCACCGACGGCCGGATGTCCCCGGAGGTCCTCCTTTCCCTGGGACGCCTCGGCGACCCCCAGATTTCCCCCGACGGAAAGACCATCCTTTACGGGGTGAGTTACACCAGCATCCCGGACAACCGCAGCGTCCGTAACCTCTTCACCATCCCTGTGGGCGGCGGCGATCCCACGCAACTCACCATGGACGGGAAGAGTCTTTCGAACGCCCGCTGGTCCCCGGAAGGCGATGCCATCTATTTCCTCCAGGGCGGCCAGGTCTGGAAGGCCGCTTACAAGGCCGGCAAACTCGGCAAGCGCACCCAGGTCACCGACATCCCGCGCGGTGTCGATGAGTTTACGCTCTCTCCGGACGGCGCCCAACTCATGTACGTGAGTACCGTCCCGAGCGCCGTCAAGCGTCCCTCGGATTCCGACCCGGCGCTGGACAAGGCCGACGCCTATGCCACCGAAGACCTGATGTACCGCCACTGGGACCACTGGGCCACCGACCTGAACCATACCTTCGTCGCCCCGCTCTCGAACGGCGTCATCACTGAAGGCCTGGACATCCTGGGCGGTGCCGATGTCCCGTTCCACCTCCCGAACGCTCCCTACGGCGGCATCGAGAACCTTTCCTGGAGCCCGGACGGCCGCTACATCGCCTACTCCTGCAAGAAGAAGGCGGGGAAGGAGTACGCCTTCTCCACCGACACCGAGATCTACATCTACTGCATCCTCACCGGCGAGACCACCGTCATCCCGATGGCCGGCGGCTACGACACCGTCCCCGTCTGGAGCCCCGACGGCAGTCAGATCGCCTGGCTCTCCATGGCGCGTGACGGCTACGAGGCCGACAAGGTCCGCCTGATGCTGGCCGATGTCATTTATGCGCCGGAAGGGGAGGGGCAGACCGCCAATCCTTCCGTCGAAAGCATCCGGGACCTGACCGCCGGTTTCGACTACAATGCCGACGGCCCCGTCTGGGCGGCCGACGGGAAGTCCCTCTACTTCAATTCCCTCGTGGAGGGTGTCCAGGGCATCTTCAACGTCATTCCCGGACCCGAACCGGCCTTCATCCGTCTCACCGCCCCGAGCCTGTGGTTCGACTTCGGTTCCCCGTTCGCCGTGCTGCAGGACGGAACCCTCCTCACGACCTACTGCTCCATGGACTTCCCGACCGAACTGGTCGCGGTCAATGACAATTCCATCCACCAACTCACCTACGAGAACGCCCGCATCCTGGACCAGTTGGACAAGCACGAGACCGAAGCCCGGATGGTTCCGACCGCCGACGGCGGCCAGATGCTCACCTGGGTCCTCTATCCGCCGCAGTTCGACCCCACCAAGGAGTATCCCGCCATCGAGATCTGTCTGGGCGGCCCGCAGGGCACCCTGTCGCAGGGTTGGTCCTACCGTTGGAACTATTGCCTGATGGCCCATCAGGGTTACATCGTCGTCCTCCCGAACCGCCACGGCACGACCGCTTTCGGCCAGCCTTGGTGCGAACAGATTTCCGGCGACTACATCGGGCTGAACATGCAGGACTATCTCGCCGCCGGCAAGATGATCAAGGCCGAACCCTATGTCGGGAAACTGGCTGCCTGCGGCGCTTCCTACGGCGGCTACAGCGTTTATTATCTGGCCGGTATCCACGGTGACCTCTACGACTGCTTCATCGCCCACGCGGGCATCTTCAACGAGGAGCACATGTACATGACCACCGAGGAGATGTGGTTCCCGAACTGGGACAACGGCGGCATTCCGCACGAGTACGCCTACGAGGCGGGCCAGATGGGCCCTGCCGGCGACGGCATCACCTTCGGTGGACTCCAGCAGGCCGGTTCCCCCTGGTCCAATGCCCCCAAGGCCGTGCGCCATTACGCGAACTCCCCGCACAAACTGGTCCAGAACTGGCACACCCCGATCCTTTGCATCCACGGCGGCATGGACTTCCGCGTCCCTTACGACGAGGGCATGGCCGCTTTCAACGCTGCGCAGATGATGGGCGTCCCTTCCAAACTCATCGTCTTCCCGGGCGAGAACCACTGGATCCTCCAGCCGCAGAACGCCCTGTACTGGCACCGCAGCTACTTCGAGTGGCTGGACCGCTGGCTGGTCAAGGCTAACTGATCTGGGAATAGTCTTTCCGGACGTATTTGTCCTTTCGAAGCTCGGCAGCGAGAGATGCGTTGCCGGGCTTTTCCAATGCCGGGTCCTGCTCCAGGACGTGCTCCGCGTAGAGGCGGGCGTCGGAGAGAATGAGGCCGTCCTTGGCAAGGGAGGCGATGTTCAGGGAGATGGGAAGGCCGGACTGCTGGGTACCTTCGAGGTCCCCGGGGCCGCGCATCTTCATGTCCTCCTCGGCGATCTCGAAGCCGTTCTCGGTGGCGCACATCAGGTCCAGGCGCTTCTGGGACTCCTTGGACACCTTGTAGCCCTTCATCAGGATACAGAAGGACTTCTCGGCGCCCCGGCCCACCCGGCCGCGAAGTTGGTGCAACTGGCTCAGGCCGAAGCGTTCGGCACTCTCGATGACCATGACCGAGGCGTTGGGAACGTCAACGCCCACCTCGATGACCGTGGTGGACACGAGGATGTTCGCCCGTCCGGCGACGAAGGCGTCCATGTGGAAGGCCTTCTCCTCCGCCGACTGTTTCCCGTGGACCATCGCCACCTGGTAGCGGGGCTGCGGGAACTGCTTGATGACCTCCTCGTAACCCAGTTCCAGATTCTTGTAGTCCACTTTCTCGCTTTCGAAGATGAGCGGGTACACGATGAACGCCTGCCGGCCCTTCTCGATCTCGTCGCGGATGAAATTGTACATCGCGATGCGCTTGTTCTCGCCCACGCAGAGGGTCTGGACCGGTTTCCGGCCCGGGGGCATCTCGTCGATGACGGAGACGTCCAGGTCCCCGTACAAGGTCATCGCCAGGGTGCGGGGGATCGGGGTGGCGGTCATGACGAGCACGTGTGGATGCACCCCGCCGGCACCCTTGGCCCAGAGGCGGGCCCGCTGGTCCACCCCGAACCGGTGCTGCTCATCCACGATGGCGAGGCCCAGGGCCTTGAATGTCACCGTGTCCTCGATGAGGGCATGGGTGCCCACGATGAGGCCGATGCTGCCGTCCTCCAGCCCCGCATGGATCTCCCGCCGGGCGGCCGTTCCGGTGGAGCCGGTCAGGAGCGCGGCCTTCACCCCGGTGGGGGCGAGGTACCTGGAGATATTGTTGAAGTGCTGGAATGCAAGTACTTCAGTAGGAGCCATCAAGCATGCTTGATAACCATTGGCTACGGCAATCAGGGAAGTGAGTACGGCGACCATGGTCTTGCCGCTGCCCACATCGCCCTGCAGGAGCCGGTTCATCTGGTGGCCGCTCCTCAGGTCCTCCCGGATTTCCTTGATGACGCGCTTCTGCGCGCCGGTGAGGTCGTAGGGGAGTGCCTGGTAGCAGCGGTGGAACGCCTCTCCCACCCGCGGCATCGGAAGACCCACGGCGCTCCGGCTGCGGACGTACTTCTGCTTGAGGAGGGACAGTTGCAGGAGGAAGAGTTCCTCGAACTTGAGCCGGTAGGTGGCCTTCGCGAGCGCGTTCTGGTCGGCCGGGAAATGGATCTGCCGGAGGGCGAAACTCAGCGGTACCAGCCCTTTTTCCTTCAGGACATAGTCTGGCAGCGGATCTTCCAGCGTGGGCAGGACCAGTTCCAGCGCGGCCGACATCAGCCGCACCATCACCTTTCCGGTGATTCCGCCTGTCTTGAGTTTCTCCGTGGAGGGGTAGATGCCGGTGAGGACACCGGCCTGGGCCGATTCGGGGGCGTCGAACTCGGGGTGGACCATGTTGATCCGTCCGTTGAACGTCTGGGGTTTCCCGAAGAAGAGGAAGGTCTTGCCGGGGATGAGCCGGCCGTGCATCCACTTGACGCCCTTGAAGAAGACGACTTCCATTTCCCCGGAATCGTCGCCGATGATGACCGAGAGCCGGTTCGCGAGGTTGTATTTCACCTGCTCCGCGGTGATTTCCGCGCCGTTCTTCGCGAAGAGCCGGACCTTCAGGACGGTACCCATGATCTGGACGTAGGCCTGGTCCGGATGGACGTCCGCGATCTTCTGGACCGTACTCCGGTCGATGTAGCGGAAAGGATACAGGTGCAGCAGGTCACCCACCGTGGCGACCTCCAGTTCGCTCCTCAGGAGTGCGGCCCGCTTGGGCCCCACCCCGGGAAGGTACTGCACATCCGTCTCCATCGCCTTGCTCATAGCGCAAAATTAATAAAATCTTTGTTAACTTTGCATCCGTATGGAAAAGATGGTAGTGGACAACGACTCGTTTTTCGCCGACGTCCTCGGCGTCCTCGAGGAAGGCCGGCAGGCGACCATTCCCGTCAAGGGGTACAGCATGCTGCCGTTCATCCGCGGCGGCAAGGACCTCGTGGTCCTGGAGAAAGCCCCGGCGGATCTGAAGGCCGGCGACATCGTCCTTTTCCGGGTAGGTCCGGCAGACGGCGGCCGCTGGGTGATGCACCGGATCCTTTCCATCGACGGGGATGCCGTGGACATCATGGGCGACGGGGTCCCCAAGGCCCATGAGCATGTGCACCGCCGCCAGATCTACGCGAAAGCCGTCACCATCCTCCGGGACGGAAAACGGCCCGTGGACCCGTGCAGCCCCGGGGAACTGCGCAAGGTACGGTTTTGGCAGGGAATCCTCCCGCTGAGGCGGTATCTCCTGTTCGTCTACCGCCACCTGCCCTGGAACCGAAGTTGGATCAAAGAAAACGCGAATATATGAAAATCAAGGAAGGGTTTGTGTTACGGACCATCTGTGGCCAGCATGTCGTCTCCGGCGAGGGGGCGGCCAACGTCAATTTCTCCAAACTGGTGAGTCTGAACGACTCCGCCGCCTATCTGTTCAAGGCGGTGCAAGGGAAGGAATTCACTCCGGAATCCCTGGCGGCGCTGCTGCTGGAGGAGTACGAGGTGGACGAGGCGACGGCCCTGAAGGACGCGACCGTCCTTTGCAAGACGTGGAAGGAAATCGGGATCATCGACGAGTAGAAGGACAGTTCTTCACGCTCCTGCGCTCCGGGCTTTGGAATGAAGTCCCGGACAGGACGCTTTTTGCCTCCGGCGAGACCGATTGGAAGGCCCTCTACCGCCTTTCCTACGAGCAGACGTCGGTCGGGCTCGTGACCGACGGAATCAACCGTCTGCCGAAGGAGTGCCTGCCCGCGGCGCCGGAACGGCTGGACCCTTTCCTTGGGGACATGATGAGTACGGCCCGCCGGAATGCACAGTTGGAGGCCTTCATCCCCAAGGTGTTCAAGGCATTGGATGGAATCCCCGCCGTCCTGGTCAAGGGACAGTCCCTCGCGCAGGATTATCCGGATCCCGCCCGCCGGCAGCCCGGCGACATCGACCTCCTCCTGCCGCCGGCTTCCTATGAGGCGGCGAAGGCGGTCCTGCTTCCCAAGGCCACGAAGGTGGAGGAGGAAGCCCCTGCGATCTATCATCAGGGAATGTATTTCCACAGCATCGAAGTCGAACTTCACGGAAGTATCAGTACGCTGATGTCCAGGAAGTTGGACCGGCAACTTGCGGCGATGCTCGAGGAACAGTTCGACGGCCGGCCGCTTCCCGCCGTCTCCATTGGCGAGGCGGAGATCCCTGTTCCGGAGGCGAACTTCAACGCGGTCTATATCTTCGTCCATTTCCTGCAGCATTACTGGTCCGGTGGTGTGGGCCTGAGGCAACTCACCGACTGGATGACCTTCATATCGGTCCATAAGCGGGATATTCATCCGATACTTCTGGAGAACGACCTTGATAAACTGGGAATCAAGAACTTGTGGAAAGTATTCACTGGTTTTGTGCAGGAGTATCTGGGCTGTCCCGCGGAGAAACTTCCGCTTGCCGCCCGACCCGATTCCGCGAAGAACGCCCGCATCTGGCGCTACATCCGCCGCTGCGGAAACTTCGGCAAGAACAGGGCCCGCTCCCGGGGGAAAGAAGCCTACCTGGTCCGGAAGGTCCACTCCTTCTGGCAGAAGGTGGTCTGCGACCGCCTGCGCCATTTCCGCACCTTCCCGAAAGAATCCCTGCGTTTCTTCCTCGGGGCTTTCGGCTATGGACTCCAAAGACTTTCCGACGGCGAATGAAAACGATCCTGAAATACCTGCGCTGGCTCTGGGCGCATTCGGAGGGGGCGCGGGGCGCCGTCCTCGTGAACATCCTCCTGGGCTCCGTGAACGTGGGCCTGAACCTGTTTTTCATCTGGCTGTGCAAGCACCTGGTGGACATCGCCACCGGGGTGGTGCCGGGAAGTCTTCCCATGTATACGGGCATCATCCTCGGGGTGGTGGCCCTTCGGCTGGCCGTATCGGCCATCAACGTGCGCCTGGAGAACCTGACGAATTCCAGGATGAATTTCGTCATCCGGAAAGGGCTCTATTCCTGCCTCCTGCAGTCCGAATGGCTGGGTAAGGAACGCCGGCACACGGGTGATACCGTGAACAGGCTGGAAACGGACGTGAGTACGGTGACCGGGGTGATCTGCTCCGATGTCCCGCAAATCTTCACGACGCTCGTCCAGTTGGTGGCGGCCATTGTTTTCCTGTGTACGATGGACTGGCGGCTGGCGCTTCTGCTGGTCGTGGTGACGCCGCTCTTCGTCCTGTTCAGCAAACTGTTCTTCCGGCGCCTGCGGGAGATGACCCGGGGCATCCGGGAAACCGAGAGCGAAGTGCAGAGCCACCTGCAGGAAAGTCTCCAGCACCGGATGGTCATCCAGTCCATGGAGAACGAAAGCCGGATGGAAGACCGTCTGGACGGGCTCCAGGACCGGGAATACGGGCAGATCGTGGAGCGTACCCGCTTCAATGTCATCGCCCGGACGATGGTCAGTGCCGCTTTCTCGTTCGGGTATATCGCCGCCTTCCTGTGGGGCGTGTACGGCATATCGGAGGGGAATATCACCTTCGGTGTCATGACGGCGTTCCTGCAACTTGTCGGTCAGATCCAGCGTCCGGTCGTGAACCTGACCCGGCAGATCCCGTCCTTTGTCTATGCGACGGCCTCCATCGACCGCTTGATGGAACTGGAGGACGCCCCCAGGGCCGAAGCCGGAGACCCTGTCAAACTGGACGGTCCGGCCGGTATCCGTGTCCGGGGACTGGGATACCGGTATCCCGACGGATCGCGGATGATCCTGAAGGACATGGACTTCGATTTCCCGCCGCTCTCCCGGACGGCCATCGTCGGCGAGACCGGGGCGGGGAAGAGTACCCTCATCCGCCTCATGCTGGCTCTCCTGAAGCCGATAAAGGGGTCGGTCACCCTGTATGATGCCCATCGCGAAGTGGAGGCCTCTCCGGCCACCCGCTGCAACCTCGTCTATGTCCCGCAGGGGAATACCCTCTTCAGCGGAACCGTCCGGGAAAACCTCCTCATGGGCAATTCCGAGGCGACGGAAACCCAGATGGTGGACGCCTTACGGACCGCCGTGGCGGATTTCGTGCTGGAACTTCCCGACGGGCTGGACACGCGATGCGGGGAAGGGGGCGCGGGCCTGAGCGAAGGCCAGGCACAGCGCATCGCCATCGCCCGGGGGCTCCTCCGCCCGGGCAGCATCCTCCTGCTGGACGAGTTCAGTTCCTCGCTGGATCCCGCCACCGAGGCGCAACTGATGGAAAACCTCACGAAAAAAGCGGCGGGCAAGACGATGATCTTCATTACCCACCGCGAAAAGATCGCGCAGTATTGCAAAAGGACCTGTCCGGTCCAGCGGCTCGCCTAGTCCCTTCCCTGGTGCAACTCGTCGTAAGCGAGCCGGTGGTGGAAGATGTCTATCGCCGCGTAGATGGCGTGCATCATGGAACGCGGGTCCGCTTCGTCGCGGCCGGCGAGGTCGTAGGCCGTGCCGTGGTCCGGAGACGTGCGGATGACCGGGAGGCCTGCCGTGAAGTTCACCCCGTCATGGAAGGCGAGGGCCTTGAACGGAGCCAGGCCCTGGTCGTGGTACATCGCCAGGGTGGCGTCGAACTTGGCATAGTTCCCCAGGCCGAAGAATCCGTCGGGGGAGTAGGGGCCGAAGGCGAGGATGCCCTCCGCCTGCGCTTCCAGCACGGCCGGCAGGATGACGTCCTTCTCCTCGTCGCCGAGCAGGCCGCCGTCCCCGCAGTGGGGATTCAGGCCCAGGACGGCGATCTTGGGGCTGACGATGCCGAAATCCCGCTCCAGCGAGGCGTGCATCAGGCGAAGTTTCTTGAGGATGCCTTCCTTGGTCAGGGTGCCGGCTACATCGGCGAGGGGAATGTGCCCCGTGGCGACAGCCACCTTCAACTGACTGGAAATCATGATCATGGCGATATCCTGCGCCCCGAAGGCCTCCTGCAGGTATTCCGTATGGCCGGTAAAGCGGAATCCCTCGCCGGCCATCGCCCGCTTGTTGATGGGGCCTGTTACGAGGACGTCGATGTTGCCTTCCTTGAGGTCGCGAACGGCGGCTTCCAGGGCGAGGATCGCCGCCTTGGCGGCATCCGGCGTGGACTGGCCGGGCTCCGCGTAGAAATTGTCCGGAAGGCAGTTGACGATGTTGACCTTCCGCTGCTGGATGTCCCGGGCGCTCTGGATCACGTACGTGTCCATCTGGTCGATGTCGTGGAGGCCTTTCCGGTAGAATCCGAAAATCTTGGAGGACCCGTACACCACCGGGGTGAAGGAGTCCAGGATGCGGGAGTCCGCAAGGGACTTGATGATGACTTCGTATCCGATGCCGTTGGAATCACCCTGGGTGATGCCGACGACGAGTCTGGGTTTGCTCATATGATGTTCAATCCTTGTGTTTCAGCAATATAGCCCATGTCTTCCTGCAGGTTCTCTCCGTGATAGGCCGCGACGGCCAGGGCGTCGCATCGCTCGTTCTCGGGATGTCCGGCATGGCCCTTGAGCCAGTTGAAGGAGACCCGGTGGCGGCGGAAGACGGCGTCGAACCGAAGCCAGAGGTCCACGTTCTTCTTCTTGGCGAAGCCGGTGCGCTTCCACTTCTCGAGCCAGCCTTCGTTGATGGCCTTCACCACGTAGGAGGAGTCGCTCCAGACATGCACTTCGGCATTGTCCCAACGGATGGCCTCGAGTCCCTTCACGACGGCGAGAAGTTCCATCCGGTTGTTCGTGGTGAGGCGGAATCCTTCCGACATCTCCTTCCGGAGGTTCCCGCAGCAAAGGACCACGCCATATCCTCCCGGACCGGGGTTGCCGCTGGCGGCCCCGTCGGTGTACAGGAAGATGGGCGGTCTGTTCTGCTCCATGGTATTGCAAAGATAGCACTTTCCGGCCAATAATTTGCTTTCCTTACGGAAAAACCGTAAATTTGCACACTTATAGTGTTAATCGAATTTAGAATGAAGAAGATTCTACATGCCGTTGTGGCAGCGGTCCTGATAGCCGCACTCGCTTCCTGCAATCCGCAGACATACAAGAAAATCAATTATCTGCAGGATGTCCGGCAGGATACCACAATGACCATGAAGGTGAACAAGGGCATCATCATCCAGCCGCAGGACCAACTCTCCATCGTCGTGACCAGCCGCGATCCCAAGATGGCGGTTCCTTTCAACCTTTCTGTCGCGTCTTTCTATGCAGGCACGGAAATGGGAGTGACCGGCGGGAGCCAGCGCATTACCGGTTATGTCGTGGACAATTCGGGCATGATTGATTTCCCGTCCCTCGGCCTTATCCATGTGGGCGGGCTCAACCGGTGGGAACTCCAGGAACTGATCAAGCAGAAACTGGCCGACGAGGGGCTGCTGAAGGATGCCATCGTGACGGTCGAGTTCCTGAATTTCAAGGTTTCCGTCCTCGGTGAAGTCACGGCTCCCGGCACTTATACCGTCCAGGGTGACAAGATTACCATCCTCCAGGCCCTGGCCCTGGCCCGTGACCTCACCATCTATGGCCAGCGCGAAGACGTGAAGGTGATCCGCGAACAGAACGGACGGCGCCAGATCTTCCAGATGGACCTTACCCGGAGCGACATCTTCGATTCCCCGGCCTACTATCTCCAGCAGAACGATGTCGTGTACGTCACTCCGTCCACGGTCCGTGCCGGCCAGGGCGAGATCAACGAGAACTACTTCAAGTCCGGAAGTTTCTGGATTTCCCTCGCTTCCATCAGCGCCACCATGGCCACCCTCATCATCAATATCGTCCGCGTCAACAAGTAAGACTATGGCAGACAATCTTCAGAACAACCTTCCGCTCTCGACCGGCCAGCAGGGGCAGGAAGAGGAACAGTCCCTCCAACTCGCCGACCTTTGGTCCCTCGTGTGGGACCACAAATGGTGGTACGTTTCCTGCATCCTCGCCGCCCTTTTCATCGCCGGCTTCTATCTGTACAAGACTCCGAAGACTTACAGCCGTACGGAAAAGGTCATCGTGGACGAGGATTCGCAGGCTTCCATGATGCGCGATCTCACTTCCTTCGCCGGGACCGCCCGCCGGTATTCCTCCGGTACCAACGTGGACAATGAGATCGAAGCCTTCGCCGCTCCCGACCTGATGCAGCGTGTCGTCTCCCGCCTCGGACTGGAAACCTCCTATATCGACAACCAGTTCCTCCGCGTCCGCGAGATGTACAAGAACTCCCCGATCGAACTCCAACTGACGGATGAGATCGCCGCCTCGAGTTTTTCCTTCAACATCTCCAACGGGAAGGACAGCACTTTTACCATCCGCGATTTCTTCATCGGTTCCAGCGAGTACAAGGGTTTCAAGGCTACCGGGCACGTGAAGGATACCCTGGATACGCCCATCGGCCGGATTGTCATCTATCCCACGGCAAACTACGGCAAGTGGAAGAACGACATCACGGTCTCCTGGGTGAATGCCGCCAGCCGGGCCAAGAGTTACTGCGCCCGCCTCTCCGCCGGCCTCTCCAGCAAGCAGTCCTCCGTCGTGGTCCTCTCCCTGAAGGACGTCTTCCCGTCCCGGGCGGAGGCCGTTCTCGGCACGCTCCTGGACATCTACAACGAGGAGTGGGTGGAGAACAAGAACCAGTCCGTCCGGAACACCTCCTTGTTCATCAACGACCGTCTGAACGTCATCGAACGTGAACTCGGCGGCATCGAACAGGACCTCAAGGACTACAAGCAGAGTCACAACATCACGAACGTCCAGCAGGTGGGAAGCGCCTACATGCAGCAGTCCACGGCCTATTCGGCCCAGGGATTCGAGGCATCCAACCAACTCGCGATCGCGAAGATGATCAAGCAGTTCATCAACGACCCGGCCCATGTGAACGACCTCATGCCGGCGAATTCCGGCCTCTCGAGCGCGAACATCGAATCCCAGATCCGGGACTATAACACGGCTCTCCTGGAGCGTGACCGGTCCCTGTCCCTGTCCAGCGAGAACAACCCGTACGTCCAGGACCTGAACAAGAGTCTGGAGATGTACAAACTCGCCGTGAACCGCTCCATCGACAACCTCATTTCCACCCTGCAACTGCAGGTGAACAAGATCGAAGCGCAGGAAAACGCCATCCTGGGCCGCCTGTCCTCCACTTCCGGCCAAGAACTGGAACTCCTCTCCATCGAGCGTCAGCAGAAAGTCAAGGAGCAGTTGTATATCTTCCTCCTCCAGAAGCGTGAGGAAAATGAACTCCAGGGCCTGCTGACCGTAGGAAACACCCGGCTCATCCAGCGCGCCACCGGCGCCAACGCTCCGGTCGCTCCGAACAAGATGATGATCCTGCTGGTCGCCCTCATCCTGGGTTTCGGACTTCCGTTCGCCGTGTTCTACGTGATGAAGGTCATGGACACCACCGTCAAGGGTCGGGGAGACCTCGGAAAGCTTTCCGTTCCTTTCCTGGCCGAACTGCCGCAGATGGGCCTCACCAAGAATTACTGGCAACGTTTCCGCCTCAACCGCTTTGACAGCAAGAACAACAAGATCATCGTCCAGCACGGCAAGCGCGACCCCATCAATGAGGCTTTCCGTGTCCTCCGTACGAATCTGGACCTCATGATCCACCGTGAGACCGAGACGCAGGCCATCATGGTCACCTCCTTCAATCCGAACGCCGGTAAGACGTTCACCTTGATGAACCTTGCGGCCTCCATGGCCCTGAAGGGCAACAAGAAGGTCGTCATCCTGGACATGGACCTCCGGAAGGCCACCCTTTCGAAGTCCCTGGGCAAGAATTCGACCGGTGTCGCCTCTTACTTGAACGCCAAGTATGAGGATCCGTTTGAGCATGTCGTGAAAATCAAGGATAACCTGGATCTCCTTCCGGTGGGCTCCCTGCCTCCGAACCCGGCCGAACTTTTGGTCTCCGAGCGTCTGGGCATGCTCATCGCGGCCATGAAGGAGCGCTATGACTACGTGTTCCTGGACTGCGCCCCGGTGGATCTTGTCGCCGATACCAGCATCATCGCCCCGCATGCCGACATTACCATCTTCATCGTGCGCGCCGGCTTGTTCGACAAGCGGGCCCTCCCTGCCGTCGAGCAGATGTACAACGAGAACAAGTACAACCGGATGGCCATTATCCTGAACGGCGTGGACGGTTACTCTGGCCGCCATGGGTATGGTTACGGGTATGGTTATGGCTACGGCTATGGTTACGGCTATGGCTACGGCTATGGCAACGAAGAGAAAAAGTAAGTGATGGGTCTGTTTTTCCATCGGCACAAATCCATCCTCGAAGGCGGACTCCTGAAGGGAGCCGTGGACAATCACAGCCATATCCTTTACGGCCTGGACGACGGCGTAAAGACACAGGAAGACGCGCTTTCCATCCTCCGGTTCCTGGAGGAGGAGGGCGTTTCCGAAGTCTGGTTCACGCCCCACGTCATGGAGGATGTCCCCAATACCACGGAGGGGATCCGGGCGAGATTCGAGGAACTCAAATCCGTTTACGACGGTTATATGCAGTTCCATCTTGCGGCCGAATACATGATCGACACCCTCTTCGAGAAACGTCTCGCCGCGCGGGATCTTCTCTACCACGGTGAGGATACGGTGCTGGTGGAGACTTCGTCCGTCGCACCGCCCATCAACCTGTGGGAGATCCTCGAAAGCATGCTCAAGGGAGGCATCCGTCCGCTCATTGCGCATCCCGAACGGTACCGTTACATGGATCCGGATGACTATGAGCGGCTGCACGACATGGGCTGCCTGCTGCAACTGAACCTCCCTTCCATCGTCGGTTTCTACGGGGAATCTGCCCGGGTCCGTGCCCTGGACCTGCTCGACAGAGGTTGGTATTGCATGATCGGTTCCGACTGCCACCGCTTCCGGGCCCTGCAGGCCCAGTATAAGGCACGGGAACTGAAGAAAGATACGCTTCGGAAACTTGCCCCCTTGATGGGCGGTCTCCGCGAAGACATATAGGCCGGAGAACGGTTTCCTTGGACAGGGAAGCGGCTCCGGCTTTCCTGCTTCGTCTATGCGAAATAGGCGGAGGAATATAAACTTATGCTTTTATGAACATACTGGTTTGCGGTGCCAACGGACAACTCGGGACGGAAATGCGCCATGTTTCCGCCGGGTCCTCCGACCGTTACATTTTCACGGACGTCGCCTCTCTTCCGGGCGTGGAAACGGTCTATCTGGACATCACCAACCGCGATGCGGTACGGCTCATCTGTGAGTCGGAGAAGGTGGATGTCATCGTCAACTGCGCGGCCTACACGAATGTGGACAAGGCGGAGGAGGACCTGCCGATGGCCGATCTCCTGAACCACGTGGCCCCGGGCATCCTCGCCTCGGTGGCGGCGGAAAGGGGCGCGCACATGATCCACATTTCCACGGACTATGTGTTCCAGGGAGACATCGCCCTTCCGTGCCGGGAAGACTGGCCGGTGCATCCGAACGGCGTGTACGGAGCGACCAAACTCCAGGGCGAGCAGGCGGTGCAGGAAGCCGGCTGCAGCCATCAGATCTTCCGGACGGCCTGGCTCTATTCGCCCTACGGGAAGAACTTCGTGAAGACCATGCGGCAACTCACCGCCGAAAGGCCGCAGCTCAAGGTCGTTTTCGACCAGGTCGGTACGCCCACCTATGCGGCGGACCTTGCCGCGCTTATCCATAAGGTCATTACGGAGCGGCTGACGGACCGGCAGGGTATCTACCATTTCTCCGATGAAGGCGTGTGTTCCTGGTTCGATTTCGCCTGCGCCATCCGGGACCTCAGCGGAAACACCTGCGACATCCGGCCCTGCCATTCCGACGAATTCCCCTCCAAGGTACGCCGGCCGCACTTCTCGGTCCTGGACAAGACCAAGGTGAAGGAGACCTTCGGCGTGGAGGTCCCGCACTGGTATGCTTCCTTGAAAAAATGTATCGACAGACTATGAATATCATCCAGACAGGTATCGGAGGTCTCGTCGTGATCGAACCGAAGGTGTTCGGGGACGAGCGGGGCTATTTCTTCGAGGTTTTCAATGAACGGGAGTTCACCGGAAAGGTGGGACCCGTCCACTTCGTGCAGGACAACGAGAGCAAATCCCGCTACGGGGTCGTCCGGGGCCTGCATTTCCAGAAAGGGGAACACGCCCAGGCGAAACTCGTCCGTGTGGTGAGCGGTGCCGTGCTGGACGTCGCCGTGGACCTTCGCGAAGGTTCTCCCACCTACGGGAAATGGCATGCGGAGGAACTTTCCGGGGAAAACCACCGGATGATGTTCATTCCGCGGGGCTTTGCCCATGGTTTCGCCGTTCTCTCGGAGGATGTCGTGTTCCAGTACAAGTGCGACAACCTCTATTGCCCGGCCTCCGAAGGCGGCATCGCCTGGAACGATCCGGACCTCGCCATCGACTGGCGCCTGCCGGCCGGCGACATCATCCTTTCCGAAAAAGACAAACATCATCCTTTCCTCCATGCGTAGAACCATCATCGTCACCGGCGGAGCCGGTTTCATCGGCAGCCACGTAGTCCGGCTGCTCGTCAACAAATATCCGGATTACCGGATCATCAACCTGGACAAACTTACCTATGCGGGGAATCTCGCGAACCTGAAAGACATCGAGGACAAACCCAACTACCGCTTTGTCCGGATGGACATCTGCGACTTCGAAGGCGTCCTGAAACTCATGCAGGAAGAGCAGGTGGACGGCATCATCCATCTCGCCGCGGAGTCCCACGTGGACCGCTCCATCAAGGATCCTTTCACCTTCGCCCGGACCAACGTCATGGGGACCCTGTCCATGCTGCAGGCCGCCAAGGCGTACTGGGAGCCGATGGGCTACGTCATGCCCGGCTCCGACCGGGCATCTATTCCCTGCCGCTTTTACCACATCTCCACCGACGAAGTGTACGGCGCCCTGGAAATGACCCACCCGG
The DNA here is from genome assembly GCA_902781705.1 of uncultured Bacteroidia bacterium. Lineage (GTDB taxonomy): Bacteria > Bacteroidota > Bacteroidia > Bacteroidales > UBA932 > Cryptobacteroides. The sequence continues at coordinate 15,184 of CACZKE010000017.1, read as the reverse complement.
AAGGTATCGAACCTCCGTTCACGACCAAGGCCTCCAGCGGGAAACACCACCTGGCCTACGGCGAGAAGTTCTTCACCGAGGACCTGAAGTATCAGCCGCACAGCCCGTACAGCGCCGCCAAGGCGTCCAGCGACCACTTCGTGCGGGCCTTCCACGACACCTTCGGGATGCCCACCATCGTCACGAACTGCTCCAACAATTACGGACCCTACCAGTTCCCGGAGAAACTCATCCCGCTCTTTGTCAATAACATCCGCCACCGCAAGCCGCTTCCCGTCTATGGAAAGGGCGAGAACGTCCGCGACTGGCTCTATGTGGAGGACCACGCCCGTGCCATCGACCTCATCTTCCACGAAGGGAAGGTGGCCGAGACCTACAACATCGGCGGTTTCAACGAGTGGAAGAACATCGACATCATCAAGGTCCTCATCCATACGGTGGACCGCCTGCTGGGCCGTCCCGAAGGCGCCGACATGGACCTGATCACCTACGTGACCGACCGTGCCGGCCATGACCTCCGCTACGCCATCGACAGCACCAAACTCCAGCGCGAACTGGGCTGGGAACCCTCCCTCCAGTTCGAGGAAGGCATCGAGAAGACCGTCCGCTGGTACCTGGACAACCAGGACTGGCTGGACAACGTCACCAGCGGGGATTACCAGAAGTATTACGAGGAGATGTACAAGGGGCGGTAGATGCCCAGTCTGAAGAAGAACTTTTTTTACAGCGCGCTCCTTACCGTCGCCAACTACGTGTTCCCCCTGATCACGTATCCCTACGTGTCCAGGGTGTTGGGGGTGACGAACATAGGAATGTGCAACTTCGTCGACAATATCATCAACTATTTCCTGGTGTTTTCGACGATGGGCATTTCTGTCCTGGGTGTACGCGAGATCGCTGCGGCGAGAGATGACAGGGAGGAACGCAACCGGGTATTCTCCAGCCTGCTTTTCCTGAATGTCCTTACCACGCTGATCGCCACCGCAGTCCTGCTGGTTTCCATCTTTGTGGTCCCTTCCTTGGTCCCATATCGGAAACTGTTGCTGGTCGGTGTGGCTAAACTTCTGGCCAACAGTCTGTTCCTGGATTGGCTCTACCGAGGGGTCGAGGAGTTCGGGTATATTACCTATCGTTCCGTCCTGATCAAGATCCTATATATCGTCTCCATTTTCCTGTTTGTCCGGAAAGCCGAGGACTATGGCGTCTATTTCCTCCTGCTGACCCTTTCCGCCGTATTGAACGCGCTGGTGAACATTCTCTATTCCGGGAAGTATGTCCGGGTCACCTTCCGCGGATTGAGTCCGGGACCTTTGGTAATGCCCTATCTGGTGTTGGGTTTGAATTATGTCCTGACATCGATGTACACGTCGTTCAATGTCATCTTCCTGGGCATGGTGCATGATCCGGAACAAGTGGGTTACTATACCTCCGCTACCAAAATCCTATCGATCGTCACAGCATTCTTTACGGCCTGTACGACCGTCCTTCTGCCCCGCATGAGTGCCGTCCTGTCCGAGGGGAAAGAGGATGTGTTCAGGTCTTTTGTGGAGAAGACGTTCAATATCCTGTTCCTTGCCGGGGTTCCGCTGGTCATCCTGATAGAAATGACGGCAGGGGATATTATCCGTGTCCTGTCCGGAGCAGGATATGAAGGATCGAACGTCCCGCTGATGATCGTCGCGCCCCTGATCCTGATTGTCGGCCTGGAGGAGATTCTGATCGTCCAGGTCATGATGCCCCGTAAAATGGACAGGCGGATCCTCCGCAATTCCGTGTATGGTGCCATCGTCGGATTGTCACTGAACCTGCTCCTTGTCCGCCTCCTGAAGGCGGAAGGATCGGCCATCGTGTGGCTCTGTTCGGAGACTGCCGTCCTTCTGTCTGCCGCGTTTGCCGTTTTCGGATATTCCTTGAAAGGATTTCCCGGGAAGCGGCTGTTGAAGGATATCGTGCTCTACCTGCCGTTGCTGGTCCTGCTGTGGGCCATCCGCCTGATCCCCATCCCGACTGCCCTGTTACGGTGTATCGTCAACGGGATGGTGGCGGGTTCGTATTTCCTTTTTGTATCCTGCCGGGTCGTCAAGGACCCTGTCGTCATGGGCTTGTTGCAATCCCTGTTGTCATGGAAGAAACGGTAAAGCGGACCGTCAGGGTCCAGTTTATGGACTACTGGGCTGATTTTCAGCAAAAACGCGAACAGTACCTTCTCTTGAGGATATTGAGGAAGCATTATGATGTCCAGATTTGCGAAGATCCGGACTACGTGTTCTTTTCCGTTATGGGAGAGACGCATTGGGGCGTTCCGGACAGGTGTATCAAGATTTGCCACACAGGGGAGAACCTCGTCCCGGATTTCAACGCATGCGACTATGCCATCGGTTTCGAATGGATGGACTATGGGGACCGCTATATCCGTTTCCCCATATATCTTTTTTATCAGGAGGAGTTGCTGCAGGCCATGCTTCACAAGCATGAAATCGGGCCGGACTGGAACCTTGCCGCAGAAAAAGACGGCTTCTGCAGTTTTGTGGTGAGCAATCCGGACAACCCGGTTCGGAACGATGCCTTCCGCAGGATGTCCGCTTACAGGAAAGTGGATTCCGGAGGACAGTTCATGAATAATGTGGGAGGTCCAGTCGAGGATAAACTGGCCTTCGAACGGAGACACAAGTTCTCGCTCTGCTTCGAAAACGGCTCTCATCCGGGCTATACCACCGAAAAACTGATGGAAGCGTTCGCTGCACGGACCATACCTGTTTATTGGGGGGATCCGGAGGTTGGAAAGGTGTTCGATACCGAGAGTTTCATTCAGGTAAAAGACGGATCTTCCTTTTCCGAGGCGCTTCGGCGTGTCGAGGAATTGGACCGGGATGACAAGCAGTACCTTCGAATGCTCCGTCATCCGGCGATGAGGCCGGATGCCCCTTCGCTGGAAGAAGAGTATGCCCGGCTGGAGGAATGGCTGCTTTCCATCTTCGAACAGCCGCTGGAAAAGGCACAAAGACGGAACAGGGCGAACAAGGGCAGGATGTATCTGGACAGCCGTCTGGTTCTGGACAGGTGGTCCCATCGGAAAAAGCTTTTCAGTCTTTGGCTCGGCCGTATCCGCAGAGGTTTCGGTAAATTGTTCAGTTGATGCTGGGAGTCGTCATCGTCAGTTATCGTTCCGATGATCTGACCGTCCGGTTCGTAGATGACCAACTCGGTCGGATTACGATCCCTTGCCAGGTCGTTGTCGTGGATAACGGTGCAACGGCCGAAGAAGCGGCTGCCTTGCAGCGGCGCATCCCCGGGACGGTGGTCCTGCCCGCAGAAAACAAGGGTTTTGCGGCAGGGAACAATATCGGAATCCGGTATTTGCTCGAACATGAACGCCCGGATCGGATCTTGCTGGCCAACAATGACATCGAATTTGTTTCCGACCGGGTGGTCGAGACACTCGTCCATGTCCTGGATTCGAATCCCGAGGTGGGAGTTGTCGGGCCGGAAGTGATCGGCCCGGACGGACACCGGCAAGGGCCGGAACCTTACCAGGGCATGTGGAAGCGCTTCTTCTGGATGTATGTTTCCACCCCTTTCCTCAGCCGAGAGACGAAACGCCGCATTTTCGACCTGGATTATGCGGAAAACGCAACCGAAGGAAGACAGGACAAACTGGTCGGCGCCTTCATGGTCGTCGATACGGAATCCATGGTAAACGCGGGTCTTTTCGACGAAGGAACATTCCTTTATGCCGAGGAGAACATCCTGTCCGACAGGATGGCCGCTATCGGCAAATGCTGTTGGTTCTGCCCGGCCGTCCGGGTTCTCCACCAGCAGGGACAGACCATCGGGAAGGTCCTGAGCTCACACCGTCAGGACATGCAGCAGTTCGAGAGCATGGCTTATTATTACCGGAAATATCGTGGGTATGGGTCCTTCTCCGTCCATGTACTGTCTGTCCTGTTCCGATTGATCTTGCGAATCAGATGAGCCGGTCCGTCTGGGGAGTTCCCCGAAAAAGAAGGAGTTACATCGAGGTGTGGGTTTTCCTGCTCCTTATCTGCTCCGTGAACTTTTTCGACATTGTCCCCATTACCCGGCTGGTCGGAGTCAACGGCCCGTTCGCATTCTACCTGTTGTCTTTGTTCTTCATGTTCACTTTCAACAGGAGGGCTCTGATCGGCGAGTCCATGCATTGGCTGGTCCCTCTTTGGTGGTTTCTCTTCGGCATCGTGCTCTCCTTCATCCCTGCGCAGATTTATTATGGACAGAGTTTTTTGCAGTCTTTCTTTACATACCGGCGCTTCTTCGAGATGGCGGCTTTCCTCATCCTCATCGCACTCCGGCCGAACGAAAAGGAAATGCGTACGTCCTTGTATGCTTTCTCGGTCCTTTTCCTGCTTCTCTGTCTGACCGTCACTTTTATCGCACCCGGCCTGATAGTCATTCCCGAAAAACGGAACTTGGTCGAAAACGGAGATTATATCCACGTCCTGGCCGGAGTCCGGCATGTATTTCTGGCTTTCATCTTTGCCTTGCACCGGGCGATAAGACAGGGCTCCGTCAAGTATTATGGATGGGTCGTTTTCCTTTTCCTGGTATTGTTTCTGGCACAAAACCGGACTTCGCTGATCGCCGCCATCTTCGTGTGTTGCTATGCCCTCATTTCGATGAAGATGAGTTCCCGGAAACTGATCTTGGTGACCGTGCTGTTTCTCTCGGCCTTCGTGATGTTCATGTACACGGCCGACCAGTGGGTCGCCTTGTATCATGAGACCGTCGACCAACTCAACAATCCGGAGTATAATCGGATCAAGTCCCTGGTCTATATGGTGGGAAGCCGCGATTTCTTGCGGTATCTTTTGGGAGACGGATTCATTTCGGCCGAGGTGAACCCTATTATCCATGTCTTGCAGGAGAGCGGTATCGACCACTCGGATGTGGGCCTTCTCGGGGTATGGCATCAGTTCGGGGTCATCCCGGTCCTTACCGTCCTGATCATTACTTTCAGGGGCTTCTCGCGCAAGAAGACTTTCCTGGTCAAAGCCTCAGCCATCTATACGCTGACAGGAATCCTGTCCCTGTCATATTTCGCCTTTGGAGAAACCCTGTTGTGGTTTTCCTGCTATTTGTACCTGTATTACGCAAGCAGTTCTCCCCAGTTCCAGGAACCTCTCGCCAAGCAGAACAGGGCGCAGTATCTCTATAATCGGTCCCTCGTGCGGTCATGATCCATCCTTTCGTCCTTGTTTGTCTGTCCGTCCTCCTGTCTGTCCGTTCCCAGCAGGATTTTGACGCTCTTCCAGCCCGCCTGGACAGCGCATTGCGAACCGCGGACCCGCCGGAACTGGTGGAAGTGTCCATCGGTCCCGGAATCTACCTTTACGGCGAGCGGCATCTGGACTTGAACGGGCTGGACCTTCCGGACACCCGCATCGTCATTCGTGGTGATGACTGTACGCTGGTGGCAAAGGATGATGGAAGCGGGTATGCGATGAAATACAACTATGTGGATTTGAATACCTTGAAGGGGGTGGACACATGGACGGCGGTGAAAAAAGCCGGCAGTTGGCCGATCCCCGTCTTTTCCCGGAAAGGGGTCTATAAGATTCGTTGTCATGAACCTGACCTTTCCGAGGAAGATGCGGAAGACCTTTGGCTGCATATCTCCCAATGGTTCCTCGGACCGTTCTATCCGGTTGTCCGGATCAAGGACGGCTGGTTGTATTTCCGGAAAGAGGAAGATCCGGGTACTGCCATGTGGTCCGAACTCCGATTCGGACGTTGCCTGCCTCGTTACCTGCTTTGCAAGCAGCCGCAGCGGGAAGGACTTCATGCATGTACGGCGACGAATTTCCTGTCTCTGAGCAACTCCCGGCTGGGAGCATTCACGATGGAGGATGTCTCTTTCCTGGGGAATGCCGACGGAAAATATCTCATCTGGCTCGACGGTCTCCAGGCCGGTTCGACCGTGATCGGCCGATGCCGTTTCAGCCATATCCGCTCCTCCTGTATCAAAATCGACAGGATGGACGGTTTCCGTCTGGAAGACTGTCTGTTCACCGGTAACTACCAGGGCTGTCTCCGCGTCGCCCAGGATTGCCGGAATACATCCATCACCGGGAACCGGTTTATCGGGAACGGCCGGATGATGACCAATGTCCCTCTCGTCAGTTGCGCCGGCGCGGATTACCGGATTGCTGACAATTATTTCGAGGATTTTTCCTATGCCGCTCTCATTCTCGGCGTCCACTATACCGAGGTGGATACTTATGGTACATCCGGTGTAGTGGAGCAGAATGAGATCTGTCAGTCGGAATCCTTCCGCCAGCATCCCATGCGGTCACTGATCGATTCCGGTGCCATCTACATCGGCACAGGCAACAAACGGACCGTGGTCCGGAACAATTATATCCATGATATCGACGGCCCTCATGGGAACCGCGGCATCTTTGCCGATGACGGTACCATGAATGTCACCATCGAAGGGAATACGGTGCTGCGGATCCGGAACGGCTATTGCATCGACCTGAGAAAGTGTCTCCGGGTGAAGTGGCTTCCGGATACCAAGGTAACCGCGCCCAATACGGGAAACATCGTTCGGAATAACGTCTATGACGGCGATATCCGGCTTTTTATCCGGAAGGACGATCCGACCTCCTATATCGGAGAGAACAGGAAGGTATGCGAGTAAGCGTCATCATTCCGGCCTTCAATGCGGCTGAAACCATTTCGTCCTGCCTGGATTCGGCCGTCGACGTATCCGTTGAGACCATCGTGGTCGATGACGGCTCTACGGATGGTACGGCCGATATGGTCCGTAGGTCCTTTCCCGGCGCGTCTGTCCTCCGGCAGTCGAACCGGGGCGTATCCGCCGCCAGGAATGCCGGTTTGAAAGCCGCAACAGGGGATTATGTCGCTTTTGTCGATGCGGACGACCGGCTTTTCCCCGATGCCCTCCGGGCTGCTCGGGCTGCAGCGGAAGAGGCCGATCCAGATATCCTTATTCTCCGGAGTTTTGGCGCCGACCAAGAGCATTATCCCTGGGAAAGACGATTCAAACCCGGCAGGGATTATTCGCTGGAAGATATCAAAAAAGAAGGATATATGCGTGGGTCCGTCTGCGGGTGCCTTTTCAAACGGGACTACCTTCTCAGGACATCGCTCCGTTTCCCGGAGGGAATCAGTATGGCGGAGGACCAATTGTTCCTGAATGCCGCCATCGCTTATGGCGGGCGGATCCGTTTCAAGGACATCCCGTTCTATCAGGTGGACGAACGTCCGGGAAGCGCTTCCCGCCGTTATGACGATTCCTTTTTTACCCGGCTTTCAGCCGCATTGACCCGTGCGCCGGAAATGATTCCCGACACGGGAATGTGCGCCCGGGTACGCCTGAGCATCATTCAGGAAATGACCCGTGTCGCGATCGGAACGGGGCGCTCCCCATCGGAAGTCAGGCGGCTTACCTGTTTGGACAAAGCGCTTCCGATTCCGGTTACGTCGATGAAAAGAGGGCGTCTCGCCGCATGCCTGCTGAATATCGGTTATCCGCTCTTCTATCGGATGAAAGAACTGAAGATGCGATTCGAATGAAAAAGCCAAGGATCCTGTTCGTGATGCACATGCCGCCTCCCGTTCACGGCGCCGCCGTGATGGGGGCGCAGATCCGTGCCAGCAAACTGGTCGCAGACAAGTTCGAATGCCGTTTTCTCAACTTGTCCGCCTCTTCCTCCCTGGAAGAAATCGGTAAAGGTCGCCTCCGGAAAATACGCTTTGTGTTGGGCCTGATCCGCAGCGTACGTCAGGAACTGCGGACATGGAAACCGGATTTGGTGTATCTGACGCCTACCTCCACGCTCCCGGCCCTGTTCAAGGATTATTCCATTGTCCGTCTGGTACGGCGGTATGGATGCAGGCGTGTCCTTCATTTCCATAACAAAGGTGTTGCGAACCGGTCCGGACACAGGTTGGACGACTGGGTGTACCGCCGGCTGTTCGACGGAGCCGATGTGATCCTCCTGTCCGATCTGCTTCGTCCCGATGTGACGAAGTATGTCCCGGCCGAAAGGATCGCCATATGCCCCAATGGCCTGGACTTCCCGGAAGGGAAGCGGTTGGAATCGGGGAACGGCCCATTGCAGATCCTTTTCCTTTCCAACCTGTTGGAGGATAAAGGATACGAAGATTTGCTGGATGCATGCGCCATCCTTCGGAAGGAAGGCATGCCTTTCCGCTGCCACTTTGTCGGCGCACGCTCCGCCTCCGTCTCCGAAGCGGATTTCCTGCGTTGCGTGGAGGTCCGTCATCTGGAAGAAACCGTCGTTTATGAGGGACCGAAATATGGACCTGACAAGATGGACGCCCTCCATAAGGCCGATGTCCTCGTCCATCCGACCCGGGAGGACTGTTTCCCGCTGGTCATCCTGGAAGCGATGGCGGCAGGATTGCCCGTCATCAGCACGCGGGAAGGGGGAATCCCCGACGAGGTGGAAGACGGCATTACCGGTATCCTGTGTGAAAAGAGGAATCCGGCCGCCTTGGCCGATGCCTTGAAACACCTGATGGAAGACGCTGCGCTTCGGGAGCGGATGGGCCGTGCCGGCCGCGAACGCTATGAACGTCTTTTTTCCGCATCCTGTTTCGAACGGCGGTTGACAGAAATCCTTCAGTCCTATGTCTGACCTTTACATCACCAATCGGACCGTTCCTTATCGGACCGATCTGTGCCGGGGCCTTTCGGCGGCAGGATACAAGGTATTCCGCTACGAAGAAGGCGATATACCCGTACGGAACGTGGCGGGAAAGGCAGTCTTGAGGAACCCGGTCGACTTGCTTAGCCGGGAACATCCTTCGCACATCCTCGTTCCGGAGTTTTCGGGCATGGCCGTTCAGATGGCGATGCTTCGGAAGCGTTTCGGTTTCAAAGTCGTCTCCTTCTGCGATGACAGTCTGGACATGATCCAGGGGAATGATTTCAGTCTGATGCACCGGGCGGCCCGCCGGCTGGTGCCCGGTCTTCTGGATGGCATCATCACCCTGAGTCCGGCAGTCGCACGATGGTATGAGGAACGTTTCGGGTTGAAACCGCTCTGGATGCCCATCATGGCCGACGAATGCCGTATCCGCCCCGAACTGGAACGGTTGCTCCCGCTCTCGGCCTCACTCAGACCTTCGCGGAAGCCCGTCGTCGCTTTCGTGGGACGTTTTGTCGGTCTGAAGAATATCCCGGCTTTGATCGAGGCCTTCCAGCCATGGAGGGACCGTGCGCAGTTGGTTTTGATCGGGGACGGGCCGTTGCGGCCACAACTGGAAATCCAGGCGCCGGATGCCATATTCCCGGGCATGGTGTACGGGGACGATCTGCTCGCATGGTACAACCTCATCGACATCCTGGTGCTTCCCAGCACGCAGGAGGCATATGGCGCTGTTACGGGAGAAGCGCTGATGGCAGGTGCGAAGGTCATCGTTTCCCGGAAGGCAGGGTCGACGGACCTGGTCCGGGAAGGACAAAACGGGTTCCTGGTGGAGCCGACGGACGTGGCGGGCCTGACCGGGCGGATCGGCCAGTTGCTGGATACGCTCCCTGCGGATCGTCCGCTTACCCTGCGGGACAATTTGCATCCGTACCGTTTCAAGGATTGCCTGGCGGAGCTGGTCGACGGAATCAACAATTGATCAACCATAGAAACCGATAACATATGAACAGAACAGAAAACATCAGAGCCCATATCTCCGAATCCATCCGCGTCAAGCAGGCGCTGCTCGACGATGAGGCGTTAGTCAGGAAGATCGACACCATTGCCCAAGTAATGATCGATGCTTACAAGACCGGTCACAAGACCTTGTGGGCCGGCAATGGCGGCAGTGCGGCCGACGCCCAGCATATGGCAGGAGAACTGGTGAACAAATTCACATTCGACCGGCCGGGTCTCCCGGCGCTGTCGCTTTCCACGGATACATCCATCATCACGGCCGTGGGAAATGACTATGGTTTTGACCGGCTCTTCGCCCGGCAGGTGGAGGCCCAGGGATGTCCGGGGGATGTCTTCATCGGCATTTCCACATCAGGTCGTTCCAAGAATATCGTCGAAGCGCTGACGGTTTGCCGCGAGAAAGGAATCACCTCCGTCGCCATTGTCGGGGCGGCCCCTTGTCCGCTGGATGACGCCGATTATGTAATCCACGTGCCGTCCACGGTGACTCCCCGCATCCAGGAGAGCCAGACACTCATCGGCCATATCCTGTGTTATCTGGTCGAACAGTCCCTTTTTGCCTGATGGATGCCTCTATCCTGATCATAACGCTGGATTTTATCGCCGCTTTCCTGTTGGGCGGTGCGATGATCAAGTTGCTGCTGCGCATCGCTTACCATAACCGGTTGTTCGACCAGCCCGGTGCCAGGAAGGTCCATGAAATTCCTGTGCCTCGTTTGGGGGGAATGGCTTTCCTTCCCACCATCGTCATCGTCATTGCTTTCACCATCGGCAGTCTGTACCGGTTCGATTTGGTCCACAATAGTTTTGCCAACAATGTCCTTTTCGTCCGTGTGGCTTATCTGATGGGGGCCGCCATGGTCCTTTATGTCGTCGGTGTGGCGGATGACCTGAGCGATATCGGTTACAAGACCAAGTTTGCCTTCCAGTTACTGTCGGCACTGATCCTCGTTATTTCGGGTTTATGGATCAGGAATCTTTACGGCCTGTTCGGCGTGCATGAGATTCCGGACTGGGCGGGGATTCCGCTGACGGTCGTCCTGCTGGTTTTCGTGATGAACGCCCTGAACTTGATCGACGGCATCGACGGCCTGGCATCCGGCCTGGCAATCGTGTCGCTGGCCTGTTTCTCCGCCATCTTCCTCTATGAAAGGAAGTTTGTCTATGCGATGACCTCGTTGTCCACCCTGGGCGTGGTCCTCGCTTTCTGGATGTTCAACATGTTCGGCAGTCCGGAAAGGAAGACGAAACTGTACATGGGTGACACGGGCTCCCTGACACTGGGGCTTATCCTCTGTTTCTTGATCCTGGGGCTCGGAACCTTTGTCGGTCATAACGGCCCGACGCGGAACTGCAAGTATTTCATCATCGCCTTCGCTTCCCTGATGATACCGTTGCTGGACGTCGTCCGGCTTGTCTTCTATCGGATCAAACATCATAAGAACCCATTTAAGCCGGACATGAACCACATCCATCACAAACTCCTGCAGTTGGGCCTGACGCCCCGGCAGGCGCTGTTTGCGCTGCTTGCAGCGGATGTCGTCCTGATCCTGCTGAACGCCTTCTTCTCGATGTACGTGAACGTGAACGTCCTGTTCGTCGCGGATATCCTCATCTATTATCTGGCGATCCGTTTCCTGACGGACCGGATCGTCTCCCCCAGGAATCGTGACCATGCCTGAGTCATATCCGATCGGGAAGGTTCCCGTCCATGTCACTTCCGTTTCCGATGCGCGGGACCGGATCCTCGCCGCCGTTGCGGCAGGGGAGAAGGGGTATGTCTGCGTATCGAACATGCGGACGGTGGTCGAGGCGAACCGGGACCCTGAATACCTGGACGTGATGGAACATTCGCTCCTGAATGTTCCGGACGGGACACCGCTCGTCTGGTGCGGAAAGGCATGGGGGAAAAAAGGAGTCGAACGTGTCGTGGGACTTGACCTGTTCACGGCTCTTCTGCAGGCCGGCGTCCCTCAGTTTTTCCTGGGCGATACGGAAGAAACGCTGGGTGCTGTCACGGCGAAGGCGTCGACCGGCGGATGCCCGGTCGCCGGTGCATATTCTCCTCCTTTCGCCCCGCTGGAAGACTTTGACTTGCAGGGAATTGCAAAGCGGATTACGGATTCCGGCGCCCGGATTGTCTGGACTTCCCTCCGGGCGCCGAAGCAGGATATCCTGGCTTCCCGGCTTCTCCCCTTCGTGGAGGATGGCGTGGTTTTCGTCGGAGTCGGCGCTGCTTTCCGCTTGTATCTGGGCGAATATCAGTTGGATCGGGGAATCCTCCAGAAGATGGGGCTCGGCGGTCTGAAGATGCTTCGGAACACGACGTTGTGGAAGGAAATGAAATGGTATGTCTCCCATGCCTGTCATTTGATGGGTTATCTCTGTTCGATCGTTTGGAAAAGACTCCATGGACAAACTGTACACAGATAAGATCGGGGTTGGAAAGCATGTCCTGATTCTGGAAGGATACTGCAAGCAGTGCCTTCCTTTCATCCGAGGTTTCAAGAACCTTGGATGCGAAGTGAGCATCCTGTGCGGATCCCGGCTGGACTGCGGGTACGCCTCCCGTCTTCCGGATCATAAGATTTTGGGAATCTGTGACTTGAAACGCCCCGAGGAATCGGAGGCGTATATCGTCAAACTGATCAAGGAAGGACATTATGACCTGGTGTTCCCCTTGTTTGATTTCTCGGCGCGGATCCTGTCGCACCATAAGGACGAACTCGCTCCGTATGCAATCATTTATGCAAACGACCCTGCCGTATTCGATGCTGCCAACGACAAGTCGAATGTCATGCGGGTATGCATGGAAAACGGACTCCCATGCCCACGGACGCTGCCGGACGCCGTCGATATGGACGATGTGCGACGCAGTGGTATCCCGTTCCCGGTGATTATCAAGCCGAGGCGGATGTATGGCGCCCGCGGCTTCCATCGCTTCGAAAACGCGGACGAGATGGAAGCGTATCTGAAGGAACGGCAGTTGGACCTGTCGGGTTACGTGGTCCAGGAATGTATCCCGGAAGGGAGTCCCGTAATGGGTGGGAATCTGTTTGTGGACCGGGACGGTGAGATCAGGAGTTCTTACCTGTATATTTGCGAGCATCTGTATCCCGAGCAAGGGGGGACAAGTACGTTGAACGCCTTGTTTGTTCGCGAGGATATCGAGCGTACCTGCCGAGAATTGGTCGGGCGGATGGACCTTCGCGGTGTCGTCGGCGTCGACCTGATGATCGACCGCAGGGATGGACAAGGCAAGGTCATCGAGATCAATGTCCGTCCCGTCCACGGAATAGCCCTGGGGTATCTTTGCGGTGTCGATCATGCCCGTCAGGTGTTCGAAGACGCTTTCTGCCTGCCGGTGACGGACATGCCGACCAATCCGACCGATACCTGTCTGCGCATCCTGCAGACCGACGTCCTGTGGTTCCTTTCGTCGCCCGACCGTTTCTCGAGACAACCCCGGAAACTGGGATACCGGCATGTCAAGGAGCAGATGTTTTATTGGGACGATCCGCTTCCCTGGTTCGCATTCCTCTTGGGCGGGGTCAAGGATTACCGACGTAAAATGCTGGAAAAGAGACAATAAAGTCAGGCGACAACGGATTGACTACACGTATCATGGCGAATATGTTGGAAAAGACTGGTTCTCGTATCCTTACTGTCGACTTGGAAGAATGGTTCCACTTGCTGGACCATGATGCGACCCGGACGGAAGCGGAATGGGAAAAGTTCGAAGTACGGATCTACGAAAACACCGGGCGCCTGCTCCGTCTCCTGGAAGAAACGGGATCTTCCGCCACTTTCTTCGTCATCGGCTGGATAGCCAGGACCTATCCGGACCTGGTGAAGCGGATCGCCGAAAAGTATCCTGTTGGCAGCCATACGGAGAACCACCAACTGATCTGGCAGCAGACGCCGGAACAGTTCCGGGAAGATCTCCGTTCCTCCATCCACCGTCTGGAGGATATTACGGGAAAGCGGGTCGATGCTTTCCGGGCGCCCGGATTCTCCATCCGGCCCTCGGAAGCATGGGCTTTCGAGATCCTTGCGGAGGAGGGAATTGCCGTGGACAGTTCCATTTTTCCGGCCCATGCGTCCCACGGAGGATGGCCGGGATTCCCGTCCGAAAAGCCCGTGCTCGTACAAGGTGATGGATTCACTATCAAAGAGTTTCCTATAACAATGAAGCGCTTTGCCGGCCGCTCTTTCGTGTTCTCCGGAGGTGGTTATTTCCGCCTTTGTCCCTATCCGCTCCTGCGCCGTTGGACCCGGGAACATCCAGATTACAGCATCAGTTATATCCACCCGCGCGATCTGGATCCCGGCCAGCCGATGGTCCCGGGCCTCAGTCTGGTGCGGCAATTCAAGTCCTATTACGGCCTGGCCGGGGCGGAAGACAAACTCCGCCGGTACCTGACTGAATTCCCGTCTGTCGATTTACGCTCTGCGGAACAGTCTGTCGACTGGACCCGGACAGAAGTGATTACCTTATGAACGCAACTGCGGTTGTTGCCCGGTCCCGTCTCCACTGGGTCGATGTCATGAAGGTGCTGGGAATGTTCTTCATCATCTACGGACATCTGTTCACTTATGGGTATCAGTATGCCTATGCCTTCAATGTCCCGGTTTTCTTCGTCCTTTCCGGGTTTCTGTTCAAGGAAGACCAGTCAGCATCCGAATTCTGGCGGAAGTTGTGGTGGCAATTGGCCGTGCCTATGCTGGCCATCTGCGTGCTGAATAATACCTATTTGATTGTCAATGACCTGCTGCACCATCGACTGGATACATCGCGGTTTCTTTTCCCGCTGGGTATGCTGGCGGGGGAGCATCGGTTTCTGGACGTCTGCTGGTTCATTTACACCCTGATCCTGCTCAAGATCATCAGTTTCTTTGTGCGCAGGAACGGGCTCCGGATTCTGCTGGCTGTCATTTTCCTGGTGGCCGCCTTCTTTCTTGCAGCGGTGATCCAGGCCTATGACTGGAGGAATGCAGTGCTGTGCGTATTGCCGGCCTATCCATTCTTCGTGATCGGACATCTGGTCAAGGCGGGTGGCTTCGCGGAAAAACCGCTGCCCTGGTGGGCGTGCATCGCCGGAATGCTCCTGTCCATGGCTGCACTGTTTTTCATCGTGCGGGCGAACGGTGAGGTTTTTCTCTATCGTTTCATCTTCGGAAATCATCTCGCCTTGTGCCTGTTGGGCGGAATGGCCGGAACGGCGCTGCTCTTTTTCGTGTCCAAACTGCTCGACTTCCCGGTCGGCTGGATCAGGACGCTGGCCGTGGGATCCGTCGTAACGTTGGGCTTCCATCGTTACCTGATTGTTTTCTATCGCCATTTCATCGACAAGAATCCGGCGGACATCCTTGTGGCTTCGGCGATTTTGCTTATCTTTCCTCTATAAATCCCCTCGGCACCATCGTTTCCTGTTGGCGAGCGGCTATCGCCGAGTGTTGGTGGTTACGAGGATATAACACCTAACACG
>CACZKE010000016.1 GCA_902781705.1 uncultured Bacteroidia bacterium | reverse complement strand
TGAGGCTAAAAGGAAAGAGCCCGGTGCAATACCGAGCTCTCTTCCAATCTAAGGCCTCGTAACTAATGTTAAACCGTCCAACTTTTGGGGGTCACATCAGAAGGGTGGCCTTTTGCTTGTCAGGAGTGTTGTTTAGAACACGTCCGGCTCGTTGTTCTGCTCGGGAGCGTTGTCCTCGAAGCGGGGCTTGCGGGGGGCGTTGCCACCCTGGCGGCCTTCGCGGCGCTCACCACCTTCGCGGCGCGGGCCACGGTCGCCTTCGCGGCGGCCACCTTCGCGGCGTTCGCCGTCACGGCGCGGACCCCGGTCGCCTTCGCGACGCTCGCCGCCCTGGCGGCGGTCACCCTCGCGGCGCGGGCCACGCTCGCGCTTGGGCTCCACATAACCTTCGGGCTTCTCGGTGAGGGCGCGCATGGACAGGCGCATCTTGCCGGTCTTGGCATCGATCTCGAGGAGTTTGACATCCACCTCGTCGCCCACCTTCAGGACGTCCTCGACCTTCTCGGTCTTGTTCCAGGCGATCTCGCTCACGTGCAGGAGGCCTTCCTTGCCCGGGAGGATCTCGATGAAGGCGCCGAACTCGAGGATGGAAACGACCTTTCCGTGATAGACCTGACCGACCTCCGGAACGGCGCAGATGCCCTTGATGCGCTCGAGGGTGGCATCCATGGCAGCCTTGTCGGTGCCGAAGATGTCCACGACACCCTTGGTCGTGCCGTCGCCCTTGCCGGCGTCGACTTCCTCGATGGTGATGGTGGTGCCGAATTCCTTCTGCATGCCCTGGATGGTCTCGCCGCCCTTGCCGATGATGGCGCCGATGAACTCGGAAGCGACCTCGATCTGGACCATGCGGGGGACGAAAGGCTTGAAGTCCTCGCGCGGCTCGGCGATGGTCTTGAGCATTTCGCCCATGATGTGGAGGCGACCCTGGCGGGCCTGCTCGAGAGCCTTCTCGAGGACCTCATAGGAGAGACCGTCCACCTTGATGTCCATCTGGGTGGCGGTGATGCCGTCCTTGGTACCGGTGACCTTGAAGTCCATGTCGCCGAGGTGGTCCTCGTCACCGAGGATGTCGGTGAGGATGGCGTACCGGTCGTTCGGGCGCTCGGCGTCGGTGATCAGGCCCATGGCCACGCCGGCCACCGGCTTCTTGATCTTCACGCCGGCATCCATCAGGGCCAGGCAGCCGCCGCAGACGGAAGCCATGGAAGAGGAACCGTTGGACTCGAGGATATCGGAAACGACGCGCACGGCGTACGGGAATTCCGGAGCGGTGGGGATGACGGGCTTGAGGGCGCGCATCGCCAGGTTGCCGTGGCCGATCTCACGACGGCCCACGCCGCGCTGCGGCTTGGCCTCGCCCGTGGCGAACGGCGGGAAGTTGTAGTGGAGCACGAACTGCTGGTCTTCCTGGATGAGGACCTCGTCCATCTCCTTCATGTCCAGTTTGGTGCCGAGGGTCACGCTCGCGAGGGACTGGGTCTCGCCGCGGGTGAAGATGGCGGAGCCGTGGGCGCAGGGGAGGTAATCGACCTCGCACCAGATCGGGCGGACCTCGTCGGTCTTACGGCCGTCCAGACGGCAGCCTTCGTCCAGGATCATGTTGCGCATGGCTTCCTTCTCGGTATCGTGGTAGTAGCGGTCCACCATCGCGGCCTTCGCCTCCTGGTCCTCCTCGGACAGGGTGGCGAGGAACTCGGCCTTGATGGCCTCGAAACCGTCCTCGCGCTCGTGCTTGGGAGCGGCGCTCTTGGCGAGTTTGTAGCACTTGTCGTAGCAGAACTCATGGACAGCCGTGCGAAGGGCCTCATCCTGCTCGTCATGCGGGTAGTCGCGCTTGTTCACGTCGGTGCCGAGCTCGTGCATGAGCTCCTTCTGGACGCGGCAGTGCTTCTTGATCTCTTCGTGGGCGAACTTGATGGCCTCGAGCATGTCGTGCTCGGAAACCTCGTTCATCTCACCCTCGACCATCATGATGTTCTCCTCGGTGGCGGCGACCATCAGGTCCAGGTCGGCGCGCTTGTTGTCCTCGAAACCGGGGTTGATCACGAACTGGCCGTCGATGCGGGCGACGCGGACCTCGGCGATCGGGCCGCCGAACGGCAGGTCGGAGGTAGCGAGGGCGCAGGAGGCGGCGAGGCCGGCGAGAGCATCGGGCTGGATGTCCTTCTCCGCGGAGATGAGGTTGATGTTGACGAAGACCTCGAGATGGAAGTCATCCGGCCACAGGGGACGGATGGGACGGTCCACGAGGCGGGCGATCAGCACCTCGTAGTCCGAGGGACGGCTTTCGCGCTTGAGGAAACCGCCCGGGAACCGGCCGGCGGAATAATACTTTTCACGATAATCTACGGTGAGGGGCATGAAGTCGGTACCCTCCTTGACTTCCTTCGCGCAGGTGACGGTGGCGAGGAGCATCGTGCCTCCCATCTTCACCACGGCGGAACCGGCGGCCTGCTTGGCCAGTTTTCCGGTCTCGATCTCGATTACCCGACCGTCGGGCAGTTCGATCTTCTTGTTGATGATGTTCATTGGTTACTTCTATTACGTCTTACGTCTTTCATCAAAAAGGGGTAGAGATCCTGCCTTGCAAGAACCTCTGCCCCCGTTTTTTCCTATTTCCGAACGACTATCGGCGGAGACCCAGCTCCTTGACGATAGCCCTGTATCTCTCGATGTCCACCTTCTGAAGGTAGTTCAGAAGCTGACGGCGCTTGCTGACCAGGCGGAGAAGGGAACGACGGGTGACCACGTCCTTCTTGTTCTTCTTCACGTGCTCAGTAAGGTGAGCGATACGGTAGGAAAATAAAGCAACCTGACTCTCAGGAGAGCCGGTGTCCTTATTGGACTTTCCGTACTTCGCGAAAATCTCTTGCTTTTTCTCAGGCTGTAAATATTCTGCCATGATGCAATGAGTTTGTGTAAAATTGTTTAATGCTTGCGGGACCTTCCCGCGAAAAAGTCTGCAAATTTAGGTATAAAATCCGATAAAACAAAACTTTTGTCCACTTTGTATCTTTTCGTTCGTCCTTGGCGTTTTTCCGTCCGGGGACCGGAAAAATTTCGCCACATTTTTACGTTTCCGGTCCTGCGGCAACCCAAAAGTATGTATGTTCGCCCCGGGCCGGCACCCCGTGGTTGGGTGGGTCGGTTAATCCCGCCCTCGATTATCGGCCAAAAACGGTGCCCGGGCTCACCACTAGTGCGCCTGAACCTTGAAAAACGTTAAAAATGGAGGTTCGAAATGACCAAGAAGCAAAAACGCTATGCCGAGTACAAGGCCTACCCGCATGGCTGGTACCATCTCGTGACGGACAAGACGAGATGGCTCTTCCATACGCGGGAAGATTTCGTGTACGGGATGAACACCATCGCCCTTTGCGCTCTGCTGTATCCGGTGCGGATCGTCCGGTTCGAACTCATGGGCAATCACATCCACATCATCCTGGAAGGGACGGGTGCCGCCTGCCTCAAGGTGTTCTTCTTCATTCGGAAACGCCTGGGCGTTGCGGATCTGGACTTCAAACTTGTTCCCATCAGGGATACCGAACATCTTGCCAACTCAATCGTTTACACGGACCGGAACCCGTATGAGACGGACCTGAACGTCCTTCCCTGGGGTTATCCCTGGGGGACGGGCGACCTGGGATTCCGGATGCAGTCCCCGGGCGGAGTCAGGGCCGACTCCCTGCCCAAGGCCTATCTGCGGCGGATCTTGCACTCGGATGTGGATATTCCCGGGGAGTACAGGATTGACACGAATCTGGGGATGATCCTTCCCGTTTCTTATGTGGACACGGCTTTCTTTGAGCGCTTGTTCGGCACGGCATCCTTTTATATGACCCGCCTGGTGAAGGCGCTGGAGGAGTTCCTCCACATCGCGGACGAGGTGGGAGAACCCTTGACCTTCTCCACCGCCGAGGTGGATGCCCTGATCGAAGACCAGTTGCAGCGGATCTACGAGGGCAGGCGCTTCCGCTTTCTCCAGCGCTGGGAGAAGGAAAAACTGGTCCAGACATTGGCAAACCAGTACCGGATCCCGCCCGCTACCCTGGCCGAGCGGCTGGACTTGCCGGTTTATATCGTGGGGCAGATGATCCGTTCAAAGCGGAACAGGTAGACCGGGGGGGACCTTGGCCCTAGGTGAATGCGCGCCTTGATTATGGACCGGAATCGGGGTTTGGAGTCACCATGGGTCAATGGCAACCTTGATATGTGCCGATAATCGCGGTTCGGACGCACCCGGCACCGGCGCCCGACTTGCCCAAACCCCGGGAATGGTGTATCTTTGTCCTCCCATGAAGGAAAAGGTCCATATCGACGCGGTGCTCGGGCCTGTCCTCCTGCGGAAAGCCCCGCGCTCCCGACGTATTTCCATCCGGATCCATCCGGTGAAAGGGGTGGTCGTGTCCATGCCTCCGTACGTCCCCTATGTGGTGGGAATCGCCTTCCTCGAGTCCCGGCGGGAATGGGCCCAGGCGGCGCTGCAGCGGATGTCGGCCCGGGATACGACCCTTCCGGAAGGGGAGAGCATCGAGTCCCTGCGGGCGGCGGCCAAGGCCGAACTTCCGTCCCGCCTGAAGGTCTTTGCCGACCACTACTGTTTCCGCTATAACCGCCTCACTATCAAGCATAACATTTCCAACTGGGGCTCCTGTTCCACGAAGGGAAACATCAACCTGAACCTCAATCTCATGCGCGTTCCGGTGCCCTTGCAGGACTACGTGATGCTCCACGAACTCACGCATCTTCACCACCCCGACCACGGCCCCGCCTTCCACGCGGAACTCGAGCGCCTGCTCGCCGACCACTTCTCCCGCCACCTGGAGGAAGAGGCGTTCAAGGCTTATCTCCAGCCCATCGGCGCATCCCGCGCCCGCTACCGCATCACCTCCGTCCTGGAAAAGGCGCTGCGGACATACCGCCCGCTTTAGCGGGACCCCGAAAAATCGGCTTTCTATCGTTTGGCTATTTGGCGGATTCTGTGTAAATTTGCATCGGTGAAAAATGGCCAATAAAAACATTTACATACACTATGGAAAAAAAGCAGCTTTACACGGCTCCGGCCGTCCGTGAAATGGATGTCCGCTTCGACATCAGTTTCCTGCAGTCCGTCACCGGCGGTCCCATCCAGGACTGGGGCGAGGACGATGATCCCATCAACTTCTAAGTCAAACCCTTAAAGAATCGAGCAATGAAAAAGTCCTTATTCTTCGCGGGTTTGGCCGCCGCCCTTTCCCTTGTGGGCTGTAACAAGGAAACCGATGTGAAAGGCCTCGACGGCCGCCCCGTCGAGATTGTCCTGAGCGATGTCGCCACCCGTACCGTCAATGACGGGATGAGCACCAAGTGGGAGAACGGCGATGCACTGAACGTGTTCGTGGCTCCCGCCGGTTCCGCGGAGTATTCCGCGAATACCAAGTTCGAGGTCGATGATGCCGCGAACAACCACGCCAAAGGTACCGCCGAACTGACTGCCGATGCGTATGACTGGTATCTGCTTTATCCGTATAGCAGCTACATCAAGACCCCGGCGAACACAGGTTCCGGCTATATTCCCGTCGGCTCCAAGTCCAACGAAAAGCAGGCCCAGGCCGGCCTGAACAGCATGGCCCATCTCTCCGGAGAGAACCTTCCGGTTTACGGCGTTGCGAAGAACGTCGCCCGTGACGAGACGCCTGTCGTCTCCATGAAGCATGTCGCCTCGGTGGTTGCCATCAACCTGACTAACGCGACGAGCACCGCCCTTAAGGTGGATGAGGTTTCCTTCACGGCCAGCCAGGATATCGTCGGCACGTATTACATTGACTTCTCCCAGGAGACGCTTGCCTTCAAGGGGAGCGGAAACAACTACGTGTCCAATACCGCTTCGCTGACCGTCTCCGGTGACGAGACCATCGCTGCCGGCGCTTCCGCCAAGTTCTATCTGGCCATCAAGCCCTTCACGGCCAAGGGCCAGGACAAGCTCGTCGTGAAGGTCCACTCCGGTGAGCTCGTCTTCGAGAAGGAAGTTACCCTTCCCACCGCCGTCGAGTTCAAGAGCGGTGTCATCAAACAGCTCAATGTCACCTATACCGGCGGCTCCGAGACGCAGAGCTCCACGCTGGCCGAAATCGCCGCCATGGACAATGGGGCCGATGTCCAGACCAACGAGGTCCTCGTCGTCGCCAAGTACGCACGCGGTATCATGCTGGCCGAGAATGGCTCTTACCTCCTGGCTTTCAACAATAACGGCGTGACCGGTGAGATCGGCGAAATCGTGACCGTTTCCGGCAAGGTGGGCGAGTATGCCGGCCTCAAGCAGATCGCCAGCCCTGAGGTGACAGTCGTTTCTTCCGGCAACGAGGTTGTCCTTCCTGCCCCCAAGGTCATCGCCAATCTGGACGAGTATGTCTCCGACAAGGTCGAACTCATCCAGTACACCGGTACGCTCGCCGTCTCCGATGACAAGTATTTCAATGTCAATGTGGCCGGTTCCACCCGGAAGGGCTCCATCCAGTATCCGCTGGATATCGATGCGCTGAAGGCCCTTGACAATAAACCTATTACGGCGACTGGTTTCTTCACGGGTATTACCGGCTCCTCCACCGAGTATGTCAATATGATGTCTACCTCTGTCGAGGAGGCTGTTGTTAATGTCTTCGATGTAACCCCCCTACAGATTGATGTGGCTGCTACTGCCACTACCGCCGAAATCAGTGTGGCCGGCAATGTTGACTGGACAGTTGAGCCCTCCGAAGGCGCTTCCGTGGATAAAACCTCTGGCTCTGGTAGCGGTGTCATCACTGTTTCTTTCCCGGCCAATACGGACACTGAAAACACGAAGGAATACACCGTCTTCGTTCGCACCGAGGCCACCGGCGTCAACGATGAATTCGAGGTGAACATCACCCAGGCCAAGGCTGATGCCGTTGACGAGAACGATGCCGTATTCGTTTTTGGAGAGATGGGCTTAGTGAACGAAACAGCTTACACGGAAAATCCTTTCACAAAGAATGGAGTCAGCGTCCAATTCGGTGGCGGTGGTAATAATGGTAAATATTATAACACCGGCAGCGGAATCCGTATCTATGCGAATGGCACTATTACCATTTCTTCCCAGAATACCATTACCAAGATTGCTTATGTCTTCCAGGAGACTACCGGGACAAGCGGCAGCGGAAGCAACCAAATTACGTTCAATACCTATCCGATTGCTGATGATTGGACCGTCAACTCCGGTGCTTTTACCTATGGTGCCAATAGTGAGTGGACAGGTGCTGCTGCCTCCGTTGTTCTTACTCGTGCCGACGGCAAGGGGCACTGGAGACTCCAGAAGGTCATTGTCACCTGTGACGACACGCCCGCACCTGCTGCTTCCCTTTCCTCTATTTCGGTTTCCGGCCAGAAGAAGGAGTTTAATGTCGGTGACGAGTTTAGCCATGATACCGCAGTCGTGACTGCTACTTATAGCGATAATTCGACGAAAGACGTCACCACTGCCGCTACCTTCTCCACGCCCGACATGACCACTGCGGGAACCAAGACGGTAACGGTCTCTTATACCGAGAACGAAGTCACCAAGACAACGACTTACGATATCACGGTTGCGGAGGCTCAGCAGCTCGGTGAGGGAGAGTATTCCTTTACCATTACGGTTGCTGACTTCAATTCTGATTCCTATACGGCCAATAACGGTGAGCATACCTCTACTGCTACTGCTTCCAACGGCCAGACGAAAACCATTACCTGGAAATCCAACCAGGTGATGAAACAGGCCAGCGTTATGCAGTGGCAGAAGAATAACGGCTACATCGAGAGCGTGACCAATCTCGGAACCATTGTCAGCATCGACATCGAATCTACGGCGGGTGAATTCACAACGACCAAGGAGGACGGTGCTTTCAAGATTTCCGTCGGCGGTGCCACTGGTAAGACCACGAAAATCACGGTCGTATTCAAATGAGGGACATCCGGCGGCGGCGCCGGGGGTGAAGAGCCCACAGTCCTGACAGGTTCCGCGAGTAACGTAAGCGCGACAGGGGCGACCCTGTCCGCTTCGTACAGCGGAGCGCCCTCAACTCCGACGGAGGTCGGTTTTGAGTATGGAACGTCTTCCAGCAATTTGGACAAGGAGTTGTATTCGGGAATGGGAACGGGTACATCTGCTTCATTTTCGGGTACATTGACATCCCTCGAAAACAGTACGGTATACTATTATCGGGCGTATGTGATCATCGGAAATACCAAGTATTATTATGGTGCTATCCGTTCATTTACGACTTCTTCCACATCTCCTGAACAGCCTGGCAACAGGCCGCTTTGGTTGGAGTTGCCTGGTGGTGAACCGGGCTCCACGCAGGCGGTCAATACATGGAAATCAAGCGGGAAAAGGAATTATACTTACTTGTATGACAAGTCAATGTATACTTCTATGTGGGTGGCATATCCGCTCCATCCGTCCCATTATGGAGGTTCAAGATCCGGAAATTGGAAGTCCGATGATCATTTCTCGTTAAGTGAGCAGATCAATGTATGGGATGGCAGTTATGGTGTGAATGTAGGGTCCACGATTTATGCGCGGGGACATCAGATTCCGAGCGGTGACAGAAATGCCACCAATATGCAAGGCGATACTTTCGTGGCCACGAACAGCACACCTCAGATTCAGAATACATTCAATGGCTCCATCTGGAACAATCTGGAAACTGCGGTGCGCGATGTGACAACAGCTTATTCAGATACTGTCTATGTGGTGACCGGACCGGTTTTCAGCAAAGTTGGAGAGAATAAAAGCGTTACCTATATCCAGCCCAAGCACGATACCAAGAAGTGCCCGGTTCCTAATTATTACTGGAAAGTGCTGTTGAAAGTAAAGAGAAGCGGGAATAGCATTATATCGGCCTGTGCCATTGGTTTCTGGTACGAGCATCGCGAGTATTCGAGTGCAGAATCGAAGAAATGGGCCGATTATGCCGTCAGTGTGGATCAGATTGAAGCCTGGACTGGTCTGGACCTGTTCATAAACCTTCCAGCTTCTATTGCTTCATCGGCTGAACAGAACTCCAATTGGAATACGTTCAAGAGTTTTTAATTGTCCAATGTCCCAAATGCAAACGAGGCGATCCTTTTCGGATCACCTCGTTTTTTATTCCTCCCACACCAGGTACGCGGATACGAGCCAATGGTTCATCTTGTCCCCGTCGATGGGCTGCGCCCCGGGGATCGAGATGGTGAAGCGGTGCATCCCTGCGGCGAGCTCGCCGAGCGGGACGTCATGTGGCTCCGCCTGCGAGCCGGGACACCACCCGGAACGGGAAAGGTCGGAGGACGCGATCTCGCGGATGACATCGTCGGGACTCAGCGGGGTGCGGGGGCCGTTCCGCCGGGTGACGACGGGCTGGCCGTTGCGGAGATACCAGATGCCGGAGGAGGGGTTGAAACGGCGGAAGGCGGAACAGTCGGTCCGCCAGGGGGTGAAGTCGAGGACCGTCTCTCCGTCCATGGACAGGATGTTCTCCTGCTTGGTGAACTCGTCGCCCTCGGAGTGCCCGCCATGGCCCGTAACAATGTAACGCAGAGCGGCTTTCGACGCGAACTTCGGCAACTCGAAATCCACCGTCAGGTCCTGCCGGGCGAAAATGTCGGGATATCCCTGGCCCATGTAATAGACCGTGTTCACGAGCGGAGTGACGTGCCCTTTGGGCACCGGCTCATACTTGCAGTCGGTCTCGTCGATGTCGATATCCACGCTCGCCACATAGCCTTCCTTTGTCCAGGTGTCGATGAAGACGCCCACCCAGGCCTCGCCCTTCAGGAGGGGATAGAGGTCGGTGATATCGGCCTCCCAGACCGCCTCCGGGGCCCATTCGTCGATATAGACGGGCTTCCGGGAACGGTAGGTGGAGGTGTCGCGGCGGCTGTAGTAGCCCACGCCGAACGGGGTCATGAAGCGCATGAGTTCCACCGTGGGCTCGAAATCCGGTCCGGGGACCGTGCCGATGAGTTTCTCATACCGGGTGGAATCCACTTCCGGGAATGTCGCCTCGCCCTTCGCGATGGACAGGAGGTTGACCTTGGGGCCGTTCGCCGGGATTACGAAGACCGATCCGGACTTGTCCCAGCGGTCGCCGTCGGATTCTACGCGGACGGTAAGTTTCGCGGATATCTTGCGCTTGTAGTCGGGGATGGAGACTTTCTTGAGGATGATCCGCCCGTTGGTGAGGTGGACGATGCCTTCCGCATCGGCGTCGGTATAGCCGCCGAGGGAGTCCGGCAGGAACTGGACATGGGCCCGGTCGAACACGGTGATGTGCGTGTCCCCGATGGAGCGGTAGGTCCGGGTGCAGGCGGTAGCGGCAATCGCAGCCAACAGAATGAGGGTGAAGTATTTGCGCATGTCGATGTTAATTGGCGGTGATGACTTGTCCGGCGCCGCGGTACACCTTGGCGGGCCCGTCCAGCAGGACGGCGAGGACCGTGATGCCGGGATCGAGCGCCTGTTCGGGTACGTCGATCTCCAGCAGGCCCGGGATCTCGTTCCAATAGACCTTGTTATAGACCTTGTAGTTGAGCATCTGGCCGCTTCCCACGACCCAGACGCGGTTCACCCGGTTCACGATGCCCTTGACCTCGACGGAACCTATGGGCTTGTAAGGCAGGTAGATATACAGGATGTCTCCGGCCTCGTTCAGGGTGGTCCAGCCATGGACATGGCCGGCGGGGATGCCGGCGCGGGTGTTATAGACGGCCTCCTTGTGCTTGCGGGTCCATCGGCCCAACTCCTTCAGGACGGCTACTTCCTCCTCCGGGATGGTCCCGTCCTCGCGGGGACCGATGTCCAGCAGGAGGTTCCCGCCCATGGACAGGCAGTCCACGAAGGTCTTGAGGACCATCTGCGGGGTCTTGAAATTCACGTCCGTGTGCTGGAAGCCCCAAGAGTCGTTGATGGTGTAGCACAGTTCCCAGTACCGGTCTTCCGGCCGGATGGTCGGGACGCCCTGTTCCGGGGTGCCGTAGTCGCCGTAGCCCTGGATGCGGGAGTTCACGATGACATTCTTGTTATAGGAAGTGAGCAGGCCGATGATCCCGGGCGCGTGCCAGGTCTCGGCGCTCTGCTCCCAGTCGCCGTCGAACCAGAAGAGGTCCGGCTTGTAGGCCTTCGAGAGTTCCTTGAGTTGCGCGAAGTCGAAATCGACGAAACGCTGCCAGCGGGCGGGGTCGTCGGCGATGCTGTAGCGGGTTTCGGTCTTGGTGAAGTTGGGATAATCGGGATGGGACCAGTCCAGGAGGGAATAGTAGAGACCCAACTTGAGGCCCTGCTTGCGGATTTCCTTCACGAAGGGCGTGAGGACGTCCTTTTTCGCGGCGGTCTGCTTCGGGACGGACAGGTCGCTGGCTTTGGTGTCCCAAAGGGCCACGCCGTCATGGTGTTTGGAGGTGATGACGGTGTACTGCGCACCGCTTTCCTTGATGAGCCGGGCCCATTCGGCCGGATTGTATTTCGCCGCCGTAAAGCCGTCCTTCTGCGCCATGTACTCGCTGTAAGGCAGGTAATTGTTGTAGAAAGACCAGCTCTCGGACACGCCGTCCACGGCGTAGATGCCCCAGTGGATGAAGATGCCCAGTTTGGCCTTGTCGAACCATTCCATCCTTTGGGCTTTCTGCTCCGGGGTTTCCCCGGTGCGCTGCGCAGCGAGCGGCAGGGCTGCCGCGAGCGCCAGGCATGATGCGATAATCCACTTTCTCATAGATGCAAAGATAACATTTCTGGATTGGATAATCCAAAGAATTTGCGCATCTTTGTACGTTATGAATGT
Organism: uncultured Bacteroidia bacterium; assembly: GCA_902781705.1. Taxonomy (GTDB): domain Bacteria; phylum Bacteroidota; class Bacteroidia; order Bacteroidales; family UBA932; genus Cryptobacteroides. The sequence goes on along the minus strand of CACZKE010000016.1, from coordinate 91,145 downwards.
GGAATGCAAGCGATACCGTCTCGGCGGCCACACCGTAGAAGTGCGGTTGGAGGAGCCATGGACCTTCAAGGCCTTGAATGAAAGGCAGGTGGCGCTCGTCTCCCGGCTCCGGAACGGGGAGGATATCGGCGTTGAGACGGTCCCTGCGGACCGGGTGGAGCAACTGGCCGTGAACGAAGGCCTGATGGGCAAGGAAGAGATGACCCGCGCGGTCTGGGATACGATGGATGCGGAGCAGCGGGACAACTACCGGCATGCGCTGGATTTCCTGCAGTATGCCCCTTTCGAGGTCGCTGGCGGTGACCCGCTCTTTACCCTGACCGTCCATGCCGGCATCCCCGACGGGTTTGAAGCCTCGCGGCCGGAATGGTCTGTAGTGACGGCCATCGAGGAGGTTCCGCCGTTCTACTATGGCTACCTGCATGAGGGGCGGACCATCTACGAATACATGTTTGCCCAGGACCGAAGGGCGGGATATTTCGTAATGGACGAAGGATATAAGACGGCGCATTATTATCCCAGCCCCGGAGTGGGCGGCCGTACGACCCTCTTCCAGGTCAATACCTCCCTGATGATCCAATACACCTTTGCGACGGCCGGGCTGGGAACGCTGCTGCTGCATGCTTCCGTGACGCGGTACAAGGGGCGCGGCAACCTGTTCTTCGGCGTGAGCGGTACGGGAAAGAGTACGCACAGCCGGCTGTGGCACGAATATGTACCGGGTTCGGACCTCATGAATGACGACAATCCCATCATCCGTTACGAAGATGGCGATTTTCGCGTGTATGGCTCGCCCTGGAGCGGCAAGACGCTTTGCTACCGCAATGTCGTCGCCCCGGTGGGTGCGCTGGTCCGCCTGGAACAGTATCCGGAGAACCGCATTCAGCGTCTGGAACCCCTCCAGGCCTATGCCAGCGTCATCGCCGCCGTCTCCACCATCCGCTGGAACCACGGGATCATGGACCTCCTGGTCCCCACCATCGAACGTGTCGCCATGAACGTTCCCTGCTTCCGCCTCCGCTGCCGTCCCGACGAAGAAGCCGTCCGCGTGTGCCAGGCGGCCATCTGCCCTCCTGAACGGTGACCTTCAGTCATTTTGAACGGTGACCTTTTTGTCATTTCGAGTTTATTATTTTTTGTCATTTCGAGCTTGTCGAGAAATCTAATACCTATGAAAATCGGAATCTGCAACGACCACGCCGGCGTGGAGTACAAGAACAAACTGATGAAGATGCTGCGGGAGCGCGGTATCGAGGTCGTCAATTACGGCACGGACACGGAAGTGAGTTGTGACTATCCGGACTTCGCGCATCGGCTCGCGCAGGCGGTCGAGAGTGGGGAAGTGGAGTTGGGCATCGCCCTCTGCGGTACCGGCAACGGCATGGCCATCACCCTGAACAAGCACCAGGGCATCCGGGCCGGCCTCGCCTGGTCCTCCGAGGTGGGCCGTCTCGTGAAGGCCCATAACAACGCGAACGTCCTGGTTCTCCCGGCCCGCTTCATCCCGTACCGGATCGCCTCCAACATCGTCCGCACCTGGCTGGACACCTCCTTCGAAGGCGGCCGCCACCAGCGCCGCATCGACAAGATACCCTGCCGATGAGCCACGCCCCAGTCCCTCCGGGCGATTCCCCTGTCATCCTGAGCGGTTCCCCTGTCATCCTGAGCGTCAGCGAAGGATCTCTGTCCCACGACATCGCGGATTACCCCGCCGGCATCGTCATCCCCATCGACAAACCCTACAGGTGGACATCGGCCGATGTCATCCGGAAGGTCAAGTTCGCCGCTTTCAGGCACTTCCGGAAGAAGAACCTGAAGGTGGGTCATGCCGGGACGCTGGATCCCCTGGCGACGGGCGTGCTGCTCGTGTGCATCGGTGCGGCCTGCAAACGGGCGCAGGAATTCCAGGATCATGACAAGGAGTACGTCGCCGGCATCCGCTTCGGCGCCACCACGCCGTCTTACGATCTGGAGAAGGAAGTGGACCGGACCTTCCCCTATGAGCATATCACGGAGGAAAGTGTTCGGGATGCCCTGAAGGACTTCCTGGGCCCCCAGGAGCAGATCGCGCCCCTTTTCAGCGCCAAGTCTGTCGATGGCGTCCGCGCCTACGAACTCGCCCGCAAACTCTACCGCAAGTCCCAGCGCGGCGATCTGGACCCCGACTTCGATGCCGCCGCCCTCGAAACCCTCCACCGCAGCCGCATTACCATCTCCGATCTGGCGTTGCTTGATTTTGATCCGGCATCCGCCGAACCTCCGCGGACTAACTTTTTTCCTCCCGAAAAAAGGTCGGAAAAAAGTTGTCCGACTCCGGATGCGGATGCCTTGCAGGCATCGTCCTTGAGCACGGTTTCATCAGCCATTTCCAATGATTCGCTTCCTGTCATTCCAGACGGAGCCCATTCTGTCATTTCGAGCGGAGCCGCAGGCGGAGTCGAGAAATCTGCTTCTTCCCGGATCAACATGACTGACACATCAGGCATGGGCCTCCCCACAGCGACGGTACGCATCGCCTGCTCCAAAGGCACATACATCCGCGCCTTCGCCCGCGACCTTGGCGAAGCGCTCGGCTCCGGCGCGCACCTGTCCAGTCTCGTCCGCACCCGGACAGGCGATTTCTCCCTTGAAAACGCCCTCTCCCTGGACGAGACCCTCGCCCTTTTGGCGGATTGACTTCCGACGTGCGGGTCCCGGTCCAAATATTTGAAGGGGACCTTCGAAAACAGGCTAAAATGCACGTCCCGGTCCAATCGATGGACCGGGACGCACAGTAATCGAAGGATGAAGGCTGTTTGAATGTTAGATCCGCCCCAACCTTTCAGCGATGAAAGTCATGCGGCGGGCGAATTCCTTACGGCCGATGAGCGAGATGATGGCGGCGATGCCCAGGCCGGAGGCGCTGCCGGTGAGGGCGAGGCGCAGGCTGTTCATGACCTTGCCCATCGGGTATTCCCGCATCTTGATGTAGGATTCCAGTTCCTGCTCCAGGGCCGGGACCTCCAAGGTGCCGCGATAGACTTCCAGATCGTCGAAACCGAACTCGCGGCCGGAGATGTGCTGGCACACCTCGAAGCAGTACTCGTACCAGTCGGGTTTCCAGAACTTGTCCACATCCTTTGCCAGGAAGGGAGCCGTGGCTGCATCGTCATAGACCTTGGCACGGGGATCGGCGGCGCGGCGCGGGTCCGCCGGCTTGTCGTTCACGGCGGCGCCGGCCTTCACGCCGAAGGCCTCGTAGTCCGCAGGGGCGATGAACAGGTACGGGGCGATGTCCCAGAAATCGGCGACGAAAGTGGCCCGGTCACGGAGCGTTTCAATCACGCGGGCGACATAGTCGATGGTGAAGATATGGTTCTGGAAATCAAATCCTTCCGGAGAAAGCTCCGACCCGGCCACGAGGGCGCAGGCGGGGCAGTCCACGACCTGGATGCCGTGCTGTTCCAGGACAGGGACCAGCAGGCGGGCCAACTCCTCGGCAGGCTTCACGCGGAGGTACTCCTTGTTGTACCACTTGGCCTTGTCGGCGTTGAAACGGGCGCCGGACTTGATCACGCGCTCCAGCGAGAACACCGGAATCAGTTCCTCCAGCGTGTAAAGTTCCGTGTCGTCGCCCGGATTCCAGCCCAGGAAGGCGAGCATATTGACAAAGGCCTCAGGGAAGTAGCCGTCCTCGCGGTAGCCGCGGGAAACTTCGCCCTCGGCATTGACCCAGCGGAGCGGGAACACCGGGAAGCCCAGGCGGTCGCCGTCGCGCTTGGACAGTTTGCCCTTGCCGTCCGGCTTCAGCAGGAGCGACAGGTGTGCGAAACGGGGCATGGTATCGGTCCATCCAAACGCCTCATACAGAAGGTAATGTAGCGGGAGGGAAGGAAGCCACTCCTCGCCGCGGATGACCTCGGTGATTTCCATCAGGTGGTCATCGACGATGTTGGCGAGGTGGTAGGTCGGGAGTTCGTCGGCCCGCTTCCAGAGGACCTTGTCGTCCAGGGTGTCGGTGTTGACGGAGATATGGCCGCGGATGAGGTCGTCCATTTCCACGATCCGGCCGGCGGGCATCTTGAAACGCACCGTCCAGTGGTCGGTTTCGGCGAGCAGGCGCTCCACCTCATCGGCCGGAAGCGTCAGGGAGTTCCGCATCTTCTCGCGCGTCACGGCGTTGTAGGTGAACGTCTGTCCGGCGGCCTCGGCGGCTTTCCGGCAGGCGTCCAGCTCCTCGGCGGAGTCGAAGGCGTAGTAGGCCCATCCGGCCTCCACCAGTTGCTCCGCGTATTTCCGGTAGATCGGCCGCCGCTGGCTCTGGCGGTACGGCGCATGCGGGTGCCGGGCCGATGCGGTCTCGACGACCTTGCCCGCCTCATCCACACCCTCGTCGGGAACGATCCCGCACCAGTTCAGGGCTTCGATGATATACTGCTCCGCACCCGGCACGAACCGGTTGGAGTCCGTATCCTCGATCCGGAGGATGAAATCACCCCCGTGCTGCTTGGCATACAGGTAGTTGTACAAGGCCGTCCGGACGCCGCCCATGTGCAGCGGACCGGTGGGGGAGGGAGCAAATCTGACGCGTGTTCTTCTTTCCATCGTTGTATTGATCGTATAGGAATTGCAAAGTTAATCATTTTATCGGAAAAGAATTATCCCATAAATAGGCAAGGTCTGCAGGAGTTTTGGGCACGGTTTGAAAAACAGTGGCAGACCATGCCCAACAACACTTGTCTCCGGCACGAAAGCAAACCGCTTTGTGCCGGAGACAATGGTTTCGTGCAGGGGACGCTTCCTATTTTTTCCCTTCGTGTGCCCGGCGGATGGCGGGGACGGCCTCGAGGGCGCTGAGGCTCTGGCCGGGTTCGACGCAGAGGCAGGGCTTGGTGTCCTCGGTGAAGTGGAAGCGGCGGGTGGTTTCGGCGGTGTTGAAACCGACTTTGATCGAGGGAGTTACGTCCGGGAGGGGAACTTCCTGGCCCTTATAGGTGGTCTCCCACTGGAAGCCGCTGTCGATGATGACGAGGTTCCCGAGGTTCACGTCGGTGATTTCGCCGAGTTTGCCCATGTCGAAGCCCGTGACGATGGCCGTGATCCGGACCTTGTCGCCGATCTCCGGGTCGTCGTCCCAGATGAGGCCCTTCTTGAAGCGGTTGGCGCTGCCGGTGTACTCGGTGATCATCTCGTCGATGGTCTCGAGTTCCTTCATCTTGACGCCGCGCTCGTTGTGGCCGGAGGTGATGTTGATCAGGACGTTCTTCGCGGTCTTGAGGTCGAAGTCGTTCAGGAGCGGGGACTCGAAGGCGCCCTTCACGGCGTCCTCCAGGCGGTTGTTGCCCGTGCCCACGCCGGTGCCCATGAGGGCCATGCCGGAGTTCCGCATCATCTTGGACACGTCCTTGAAGTCCACATTGATATAGCCCGGCTGGGTGATCACCTCGATGATGCCCCGGACGGCGGTGGCGAGCACCTCGTCGGCCATCGGGAATGCCTCGTGCGCGAGCGTGTCGCCGAAGAACTCGTAGAGTTTCTCGTTGTTGATGATCAGGAGACTGTCCACGTTCTTCTCCAGTTCGCGGATGCCGTCCACGGCCTTGGACTGGGATTCGTTGCCCTCATTCTTGAACGGAATGGTGACGACGGCGACGGTGAGGATCCCGCGGTCCTTCGCCATCTTGGCGATGACGGGGGAGGCACCCGTGCCGGTACCGCCGCCCATGCCGGCGGTGATGAACAGCATTTCCGTGCCGTTGTCCAGCACCTTCGCGGCAATCTCGTCCTGGGACTCCAGGGCGGCGTTGCGGCCCTCGGTGGGGTCCGTGCCCGCGCCGAGTCCCTTCGCGCCCATCTGGATCTTCGTGGGGACCTCGCTCTTGTAGAGGGCCTGCGCGTCGGTGTTGCTCACGATGAAGTTGCAGCCCTTGATCTTCTGCTTGTACATGTAGTTCACGGCATTGCAGCCTCCGCCGCCTACGCCGATCACCTTGATGATGGAATTCTCCTCCACCCACTCCCGGGGCATGATGTCCTTGATCTCTTCCATGGCTCTTACTCCTTGTTATCGTTTTCGTCATCTTCCCGCGTGACTTCGTCGTAGAAGTTCAGCAGGCCTGTTTTCATGTTCTCGCCGAGTTTTTTCCACCACATCCTTTCCTTCTTGGGCTTGGGCTCCTTCTTTTTCTTCTCTTTCTCCTTCTTCTTCTCCTCGGGCTTCTCCTCGGCCGGGGCTTCGCCGTATTCCTCTTCGGGAATCAGCGTGCCTTGTTCGCCGCTGTCGAAGGTGGCGTCCGGGACGAAGAACCCTTCGGCGGTCTCTTCCGCGGCCGATTCCGTTTCCGCCGCCTCGGGGGCGTCGGCCCAGACGGGCTCCGGGCGGGTGATGCAGTCGGGGAGCCGGTCGTCCTTGGCCGCGAGGACCATGCCGATGGCGGACGTGGCGGAAGGGTTGTACACGCCGGTACCCACCGAAGCGGAGAACAGGTGCCTCGGGAAGCCGATGCGCACCTCGTAGCCGGACATCTCCTTGAACAGGTTCGCGAAGTTCACGAGGGAGGCGCCGCCGCCCGTAAGGACGATGCCGCCACGGAGGTTGTTCTCCAGTCCGCTCTCCTGGATGTAATAAAGTACCGCGTCGATGATCTCCCGGCAGCGGGCGTCGATGACCTCGGAGATATACTTGACACTCACTTCCTTATAGGGCTCGGTCAGGCGGATCTGCAGGACCTTCTCGCTCAGCGAGGCGAGTTTGCCGGGCATGCAGGCACCGAACTTGACCTTGATCTTCTCCGCCAGTTCCTCGGAGATGGAGCACTCGGTGCGGATGTCGCCGGTGATGGTCTTTCCGCCGAAGGGAATGGCCGCATAGGACCGCATGATGCCGCCGTGGTACACGGCCACGGAGGTTACGCCGGCGCCCACGTCTACGAGGGCCACACCGTTCTGCCGGTCCTCCTCGGAAAGGACGGTCTTCGCGACGACATCCGGAAGGAAGTACTTCTTCTCGAGGGCGATTCCCATCGAATTGAAGATCTTGTCCACGGCCGTGGTGGCCCGCTTGCTGCCGATGAACACCTTGAAATTGCCCTCCAGCGCGCTCGAAAGGGTGCCTACGACATCGCTCTCCACCAACTGGATCTGGTCGTCGATGGAGAAGGACTGCGCCACGGCCCCGTACATGATCTGGGTGTTCTCGTCGTCCAGCGGATAGGATTCCAGGGCCATTTCCTTCAGACTCTCGACCTCCTCCTCGGAGATGTACTCGTCGGGGTTGGACCGGACGATGCCACCGGTCGCCGTTTCCTGCCGCACGTCGGAACGGGGCATGCCCACGACCACCTGCAGGATCTTGATCATGAGTTCGCTCTCGGCCTCTTCGATGGCCTTCTTCAAGGGGACCGACGCCTTCATCGGGTTCTGCACCACGCTGGCGCGGATACCCGCGGAGGGCGTCTCCTTGTAATAGACGACCTGGACGTCGTCGCCCTTCACCCGGGCCACGCACAGTCCGAACTTGGAAGTTCCTAAATCAATCGATGCAATGTACCTTTCATCCATATCGTATCAGTATTTATTTCTTCTTGCAGACAATCTGTCCGTCATAACGAACGTCCACGGTGCGATATCCCTGCTCCAACGGAGCGATGCCTTCGTAGTACTTCCGGATACGGGAGAACTTGGCGTCGATGTCCGTGGGGTGGCCGAAGAGGAAGCGTTCGTCGCCTTTCCGGGGGATGAGCATCAGTTCGCCGCCCTTGCGGACGGAGATCTGGCCTACGATGCCGGCCCATTCCGGACGCGCGTCCAGGTAGCGGACGAGGTCCAGGACAGACTCCACCCAGGCGCGCTGCTCCTCGGTCACGGCCTCTCCCTTGTAGTTCTTCTCCACCTGGAAAGGGAGTACGCCGTCCACGACCGGAACCCGGGCGGTATGGCGGGACTGGAGCGGGAAGAGGAAACCTTCCCGGTCGGCGTAAAAGCCGCCGGAAGGGCCCTGGAAGCGCACCACGGGCTCCCGCTGGGTGACGCTCACGTGGAGCATGCCGTCGTCGGTGAGCCAGGCCTGGCTCTTGCGGACGGCGCTCTTGGCGTCGATGATGTTTTCCACCTTCCTGAGGTCCACGCTGTCCAGCCTGAGGCCCACGTACGTCCCATAGTCCTTCATCCAGTCGCGGATGTCGTCCGGGGTGATGAACTTCCGCTCCAGACTGTCGGCGATGATCGCTTCCACCCCTTTGCAGGTCACCTCATGGCGGTTCCCGGCGGCCACCCGGTCACCCAGGAGCCACAGCAGGAGGCAGGCGGTCACGGCCGATGCCGCGATGGCGTAACGGACGGCAGGTTTCATAGGCGGGCGGTCAGCAGGTCGGTGATGGGTCCGATGAACCGGTCGATGTTGCCGGCCCCGAAGGTCACGAGCACATCGACGGGCTCCTTTTCAAGATAGTCCATCAGTTCCTCCTTGGGGATGAGAACCTTCTCCGGGGCGGTCACGGCCGACAGGATGATGTCGGAGGTGACCCCGGGGATGGGCTCTTCCCGGGCGGGGTAGATGGGCAGGAGGATCAGCTTGTCCACCGCGCTGAGGGCCTTCGCGAAATCGGGGGCGAAGTCCCGCGTGCGGGTGTACAAGTGCGGCTGGAAGATGGCGGTGATCTTCCGGCCGGGGAAGATGTCCCTCAGGGACGAGATGGCCGATGCAAGTTCCGCCGGATGGTGCGCGTAGTCGTCGACATAGGACACCTTTGGGGTGTTCACGTGTACCTCGAGGCGGCGCTTGACGCCCTCGAACGTGCCGATGGCGTGCCTGACGGCTTCCGGCGGCAGCCCGTAGGTGAGGGCGATGGCGGCTGCGGCGATGCTGTTTTCGGCATTGACCCAGCCCGGTGCCCCCACACGGATGTCCCGAAGGATTCCGCCCGGATAGTGAAGGTCATAGATGAAATGCCCCAGCGGGTCCGGGCGGGCGTTTTCGGGATGGAAATCGGCCGTGCGGCTTGTATAGTGATAAGTTAGAATGTGCGCTTTCGTGTCGGCGGCGGTGACGGGCAGCCCTTCCTTCAGGATGAGGGTGCCGCTCACCTGGGAGGCGAACACGCGGAAGGATTCCAGGACATGGGCATAATCCCCGTAGATGTCCAGGTGATCCGCGTCGATGGCCGTGATGACGGCGATTTCCGGGAAGAGCTGGTGGAAGGAGCGGTCGAACTCGTCGGCCTCGGCCACCACGACCGGGGTCTCGCTCATCAGGAGATTGGTCCCGTAGTTGCGGGAGATGCCGCCCAGGAAGGCCGAGCAGCCTTCGCCGCTCTCGGTGAAGATGTGGGCGGTAAGGGTCGATGTCGTCGTCTTTCCGTGGGTGCCGGCGACGGCAAGGCAGCGCTGGCCGCTGGCCACCTCTCCGAGGGCGCGGGACCGCTTGATGAGCCGGTAGCCCTTCTCGCGGACGAGGTCCAGTTCACCGAGTTCGTGGATGGCCGGCGTCCAGATGACGAGGGTCTCTTCCACGTCTGCGGGAATGAGGTCGGGCCGGTCCTCGTAATGGACGTCGATGCCCTCGCTCTGCAGCGCGGCCGTCAGGTCCGACGGCGTCTTGTCATACCCGGACACCGCATACCCCTTGAACTTGAAGTATCTCGCCAGGGCACTCATCCCGATGCCCCCGATGCCTATGAAATATACGTTCTTCATACTTTTGTCATTCTGTCATTCTGAGCGTTAGCGAAGAATCTTATACGCCTCGTCGGCAATCACCTGCGCCGCATCTCGCAGCGCCATCTTCCCGGCATTCCGCCCGAGGGCGGCGACCTTCTCGCTGTCGTGGACCAGGGCCGTGGCCGTGGCCATCAGTTTTTCGGGTGCATCGGCATCCTTCACGATCAGGGCGGCGTCCTTTCGGACGAGGGCCATCGCGTTGTGCGTCTGGTGGTCCTCCGCGACATTCGGGGAAGGAACGAAGATGGCCGCCTTTTCCATGGCGCAGAGTTCGGAGACTGTGCTGGCGCCGCTGCGGGAGATGACGATGTCCGCCGCCGCATAGGCGAGGTCCATCCGGGCGATGAAATCGTAGTGCCGGATGCCCTTCACCGGGTGCGTCGCCATGAAATCATCCACGCCCTGCTTGTAGTAACGTCCGCACTGCCAGATGATTTCGATGCCTTCGCCGCCGGGGCAGCCCGCCTCGATCCAGCGTTTCATGGACCGGTTCAGCGTGCCGCTTCCGAGGCTTCCGCCCACGATGAAGATATGCTTCTTCTCCGGGTCCAGTCCGTAGTAGGTCATGGCCTCGGCCTTCATTTCCGGAGTCGGGGGCGTGGAGACCTCCTTCCGGATGGGATTGCCGCTCAGGACGATCTTGTCGGCAGGGAAGAACTTCTCCATCCCCTCGTAGGCGACGCAGATGCTGCCTACGTTCTTTCCCAGCATCTTGTTCGTGAGGCCGGCGAAACCGTTCTGTTCCTGGATGAGCGTGGGCACTTTCATCCGGGTGGCCGCATAGAGCAGGGGAGCGCTGGCATAACCGCCCACGCCGATGGCGATATCCGGCTTGAAATCACGGATGATCTTCCGGGCCAGGGAGATGCTCCTCAGGACCCGGAAAGGCACCTGGAGGTCGTTCACGACGTTCTTCAGGTTCAGTTGCCGCTGCATCCCCACGATGGGGAGGCCGATGATCCTGTACCCCGCAGCAGGGACCTTCTCCATCTCCATCTTGCCGGTGGCGCCGACGAAGAGGATCTCCGTTTCCGGATTGAGTTCTTTCAGTTTGTTCGCGATGGAGATGGCCGGGAAGATGTGCCCTCCCGTGCCGCCTCCGCTGATGATGGCGCGTATCGGTCTGTAATTCATATCTCTTCGTTTTGCTCCCGGGTCTCGAGGACGTCCAGGTCGCCCAGCCGGGATTCGATTTCGTCGGGTTCGTGTTCGATGATGGAAATGGCGTTGTCCTCCCGCTGCCGCATCTTGAGCCAGGTCTCCCGGCTGATGGACAGGAGTATGCCGAAGACGGCGCTGAACACCAGGAAGGAGGTCGTTCCATGGCTCACCAGGGGCAGGGTCTGTCCGGTCTGGGGAATCAGCGGGAAATGGACGTTCACCATCATGTGCATGAAGGCCTGGCCGGTGATGAGGATGGTGAGGCCCGCCACCGTGATCTTGTCAAAGTAGTCGTCGCAGTCCTTCGCCACGGTCGTTCCGCGCGCCAGGAGACTGAAATACAGGAGGATGATGAGGATGGCCCCGATGATGCCCGTCTCCTCGACGAGGAAACTGAACATGTAGTCTCCGAAGATGACCGGAACCGTGTATTTCTGGGTGCTGTTGCCGATGCCCTTGCCGAAGAGTCCGCCTTCCTGGATGGCCAGTTGGGCTCCGATGGGCTGCTTGAGTTCGTCCCGCGCCGCCTCGTACTCGGGCGATCCGGGCCGGGAGGAAAGGAGGATGTCCATCGTCGCTTCGTCATCATTGGTGATGCGGCTGATGGCTGTGTCGATGCGGTTGTTCTTCAGCAGGCCCGCCTTGTGCGCTCCGAATACGATACCGATCCCCACCAGACCCACGAGGCCGAAAGCCACGAGGTCCATGAACCGCACACCGCCGATGAGGATGATCAGCAGGAGTACCAGACCGATGAACAGGGCCGAAGAATTGGATCCCGTCATGACGAGGACGACCGTGATGAGGGTAGGCAAATAGATATAGAAGACCTTCTGGCCCATGGGCGTGTCGATGCCCGCGATCTTGGGATACCGTCCCGCGATCCACCGGGTCAGGCGGAATTCCCCGCGCTTGTACGCGTCCAGCGCCCAGGCAAGATACAGGACCATGAACACCTTCACGAACTCATAGACATGGAGTTGTTTCCCGAAGACCTTGATGATGCGCCGGGCGCCGTTGATCTCGCCCGCCTCGATGATCCCGAGGTGCAGGTTGCCCACCAGGATGACGAGCATCGCAAGGGACAGGAAGAAGCCGTATTTCCCCACCATCCGGTAGGCCTTGCTCTTCCCGAAGATATACAGGAGCAGGATCACGACCACCCCGACGAGCACGACCTTCAGTTGCGAGGTCATGATGCTGATCCGGTCGATGCCCCGCTCCAGGGCCAGCAGCGGCGTGGAGGAGAACACGGAAATGACGGAAGTGAGCATCAGCAGCAGGGCCACGATCAGAATGACCTTGTCCCCCCGGAACCCTTCCATCCAGTTCCAAATGTTAAACCGTTTTTTCTTTTCCTTTCCCATATTCAGATTCTACAGGCTCCTGACGGCCGCCTTGAACTGCTGTCCGCGGTCCTCGTAATTCTTGAACAGGTCGAAACTGGCGCAGCAGGGGGAGAGGAGCACTACGTCCCCCGGCGCGGCGAACTTGGACGCCTTGCGGACGGCCTCCTCGGCGGAGAGTGCGTCAGTAATGTGGTCGCTGCCCACCATGTCTTCGAAGGCGGCGTGGATCTTCGCGTTGTCCACCCCGAGGCACACGATGGCCTTGACCTTCTCGCGGACGAGGTCGTTCAGGACGGAGTAGTCGTTTCCCTTGTCGGTACCGCCCAGGATCCACACCACGGGCTTCTTCTGGCACTCGAGGGCATACCAGGCCGAGTCGACGTTGGTGGCCTTGGAGTCGTTGATGTACAGCACGTCCTTGATCGAAAGGACGGGCTCCAAGCGGTGCTCGATGGGCTGGAAGGTGGCGAGGGAGTTGCGGATCACCTCGTTGTCGATGCCCGTGGCCTTCGCCGCGAGGGCGGCGGCCATCGAGTTGTAGATGTTGTGCTTCCCGCCCAGGGCGAGTTCCTGGAGGTACAGGTCGGTCTCCTCCTTCTCGTAGCGGAGGACGATCCTGTCGTCCCGGAGGAAGGCGCCCTCCTTCACTTCCTTCTTCTGGGAGAACGGCAGCATCTTGCAGCGGAGGATGATGTTGTCCAGGTGGCCGATGGTGATGTCGTCGTCGGAGTCGAAGATGAAGCAGTCTTCCGGGGTGAGGTTCTTGGTGATGTTGAACTTCGCCGCCACGTAGTTCTCCATCTTGTGGTCGTAACGGTCCAGATGGTCCGGGGTGATGTTCGTGATGATGGCGATGTCGGGCTTGAAATCATACACGTCGTCCAGTTGGAAACTGCTGATTTCCAGGACGTAGTAGTCAAAGTGCTCGGTCGCTACCTGATACGCGTAGGACTTGCCGATGTTGCCGCCCAGGCCCACGTTCAGGCCGGCGTTCTTCAGCAGGTAGTAGATCAGGGACGTCGTCGTGGTCTTTCCGTTGGAACCGGTGATGCAGATCTTCTTCGCGGAGTCGTAGCGGCTCGCGAACTCGATCTCGGACACGATGTGCGTGCCCTGGTCCCGGAGTTTCTGCACCATGGGCACGGTGCCCGGGATGCCGGGGGACTTGACGACCTCGTCGGCGTTGAGGATGAGTTCCTCCGTGTGATGGCCTTCCTCGAAGGGAATGTCCCACTTCCGGAGCATGGACGCATACTCCTCCTTGATCTTCCCCTTGTCGGAGAGGAAGACATCGTTGCCTTTCACTTTTGCCAATACGGCTGCGCCTACTCCGCTTTCGGCGCCGCCCAGAACGACGATTCTTGCCATAATCCTATCTGATCTTCAGTAATGCCAGGGTGGAAACCGCCAGGATGATACCCACGATCCAGAAGCGGGCGGTAATCTTCGCTTCGTGCTGCGGGGGGACGGGTTTGGGAATCAGGACCTGTCCCGGGACCTGTTTCTTGTCCTGGAAATGGTGGTGGAGCGGGGTCATGGACCAGATGCGGCGGCCTTCACCGTACTTTTTCCGCGTCCACTTGAAATAACCCCGCTGCAGCAGGACCGAGAGGCTCTCCACGAAGAAGATGCCGCACAGCAGGGGGAGGAGGAGTTCCTTGCGGATCAGGACGGCGGTGACGCCGATGATGCCGCCGATGGTAAGACTCCCCGTATCGCCCATGAACACCTGGGCCGGATAGGAGTTGTACCAGAGGAAGCCGATGAGCGCGCCCACGAAGGCGGACATGAAGATGGCGATCTCTCCGGATCCGGGGATGTACATGATGTTCAGGTAGTTGGAGTCGATGAGGTTACCTCCCAGCCAGGCCAGGATGCCCAGCACCACACCCACGATGGCCGACGTTCCCGCCGCGAGGCCGTCCAGGCCGTCGGTGAGGTTCGTGCCGTTGGAGCAGGCCGTGATCACGAGGACGATCATCAGCACGTAGATGGCCCATTTCGCATACCAGCCCCAGGCGCCCTTGAACGGGGAAAGCCAGCGGTAGTCGAACTCATGGTTCTTGACGAAGGGGATGGTGGTCTTGGTGGACTTCACCACGTCCTCTTCCTGGTAACGGCCCGAAGTGACCTGCGTCTCGGTATTGACGTCGCGCTCGGAATCGTCGGTGATGACTTCGATGCCGGGATCGGCGACCTTTTCACGCACGACGATGTCCGGGCTCAGCCACACGGTGATGGCGACGATGAAGCCGAGGCCCACCTGTCCGAGGAGTTTCGCCTTCTCCGAGAGTCCTTCCTTGTTGTGCTTGAAGACCTTGATGTAATCGTCCGTGAAGCCCAGGGCGCCGCACCAGACGGTGCTGACGAGCAGGAGGATCACGTAGATGTTCGTCAGGTCGCAGAACAGGAGGACGCCCACGAGGACGGAGAGGATGATGATGACACCGCCCATCGTCGGGGTGCCTTTCTTTTCGATCTGGCCCTGCAGGCCCAGGTCGCGGACGGTTTCGCCGATCTGGTGGCGCTGCAGCTGGAGGATGATGCGCTTGCCGGCGATGAGGGCGAACAGCACGGCCGCCACCGTGGCCATCATGGCCCGGAAGGACAGGTAGTGCATCAGTCCCATGCCGGGGATGTCCACCCCCGCATTCTCCAGGTATTGGAACAGGTGATAAATCATTTCAGGATCAGTTTGAAGGTTTCCAGTACAATCTCTTTTTCGTCAAAATGCAGTTTCTCGTGGCCGATAATCTGGTAGTCCTCGTGGCCCTTGCCGGCGAGGAGGATCGTGGCGCCTTCCGGGGCCGTCAGGATGGCGGTCCGGATGGCCTCGCGGCGGTCCGTGATGAACAGGGACTTGGCGACGCCGTCCCAGTCCAGGCCGGCGCGGATGTCGCGGATGATGGCCTCGGGATCCTCGGTCCGGCAGTTGTCGGAGGTGACGACGAGCCGGTCGGCGAGGCGGGCGGCCACCTGCGCCATCTCGGGGCGCTTGGTCTTGTCGCGGTCGCCGCCGCAGCCGAACAGGCAGATCAACTGCCGCTCCGGAGCGACGTCGCGCAGGGTCGTGAGGACGTTCTCCAGGGCGTCGGGGGTATGGGCATAGTCGATGATGACGGCGAGGTCCCTCGGACCGCGGATGTTCTCCAGCCGTCCGGGGGCGGAAGCGAGGTTCGACAGGGCGACGAGCACCTCATCGACCGGAGCGCCGAGGCAGACGGCCGTCGTGTAGATGGCAAGGAGGTTATAGGCGTTGTGCGCGCCCACGAGGCGGGTCCAGGTCTCTTTCCCGTCGATCTTCAGGAGCATGCCCTCGAAACTCTGCTCGAGGATCCGGGCAGTGTGGTCCGCCAGGCGCTTGCAGGCGTAGGTGACCACCTTCGCGGCGGTGTTCTGGACCATGACGGGGCCGTTCTTGTCATCCACGTTGATGATGGCGTATGCCTCCTTCGGAAGGTTGTCGAAGAACAGTTTCTTGCAGCGGAGATACTCGGCGAAGGTCTTGTGGTAGTCCAGGTGGTCGTGAGTAAGGTTGGAAAAGATGCCGGCGGCGAACTGCAGGCCGGCCACGCGTTCCTGCTCCACGCCGATCGAACTCACTTCCATGAAGCAGTAACTGCATCCGGCATCGACCATCTCCGCGAGGAGACGGTTGATGGTGATGGGGTCGGCGGTCGTGTTGGCAGTCTCCAACCGCTTGTCGTCCACATAGTTGGCGATGGTGGACAGCAGGCCCGACGGATGCCCCATGGCCTTGAACAGGCGGTACAGCAGGGTGACGGTCGTCGTCTTCCCGTTCGTCCCGGTGATCCCCACCAGCGACAGTTTCCCGGACGGATGCCCGTAGAACGCATCCGCCGCCATCGCCACCGCGTGCCGGCTGTTCTGCACCTTCACCCAGGAGATTTCTCGACTCCGCTTCGCTTCGCTCGAAATGACAGGACCTGTCATCTCGACTGAGGCTGTCTCCTTAACCTCTGTCATTTCGACCAAGGCCGAAGGCCGCGTGGAGAAATCTCCGTCTTCGCAGATCACCGCCACCGCACCCTTTTCCAGGGCTGAAGGAATGTATTTATGCCCGTCGGAGGCGAAGCCCTTCACGGCGATGAAGAGGGAGCCGGGCGTCACCTCGCGGGAGTCGCAGGTGATGGCGGTGATCTCCGTGTCCAGGGATCCGAGGACCTCGACCGGGTCGATATTCCGTATGATGTCTTTCAGTTTCATTTCAAAGTAAGTCGGATGGTTTCCCCTTTCTTCAGGGCCTTCCCCGGGGCGGGGGATTGGGCCGTCACATGGCCGGAACCCTCATAGGCGCATTTCCAGCCCGCATTCTCCACGGCATACAGGGCGTCGGCCAGGACGAAACCCTTGAGGTCGGGGACGGTGGTGCCGTCGGTATCGGCCTGTTCCTGCACCATCTGGGGGAGGGTACCGGTGCTCGTGACATGGCCGGACCAGGAGTCGTCGATGGCGTAGATGTTGTCCACGATCTCGCGCACGGCCATCGCCGGCTTGGTGCCGCCGTAGAAACTCATGCCGGAGAGGTAGGAGTACACGGTCACGAGGATGGTGTACTTGGGGTCGTCGGCCGGGAAGAACCCGACGAAGGTGCCCTGGTTCTTCTTGCGGCCCGAAGGATCGTGATACGGGTCGGTGCTGCCTTTGCGCTCCTTCGGGGTAAGGACGACCTGGGCCGTGCCCGTCTTGCCGGCGACGGAGAGTTTCGCGTCCTTGAGGCGTTTGGCCGTACCGTCGTCGACCACGGCCTTGAGGGCGCGGGTGACGGTGTCGGCGGTGGCCCGGGTGCAGATGTTGTTCAACACCGACGGTCCGTACTGGCGGACCACCTTCCCGTCCTTCTCGATGCTCTCCACGAGGTAGGGCTTCATCATCCGGCCCTTGTTCGCGATGGCGTTGTAGAAGGTGGCGACGTGGAGGGGCGTTACGGACATGCCGTAGCCGTAGGCCGTCGTGCCCAGGGTGGTGCGGCTCCAGCCCGGGGTGCCAGGCCGGTTCACCACCGGCGTTCCGAGGCCGTCCAGGTCGAAGTCGAACTTCTCCCCGAGGCGGTAGGCGTAGATATGGTCGAAGAATTCCTGCGGGTTCTCTCCGTAGAACTTCTCCGGGAGATAGGTGAACACGTAGTTCGAGGAAATCTCGAAACCGTGCTTGACCGTAATTTCGCTGCGTCCGCTAATGCGTTCGTAGTCAAGGATATGGACATCCTGGTTGTAACCGGGAACAACACCGTGGTTCGTGGGGATGGTCTCCTCCAGCGATTTCACGTGGCCGTCTTCCACCAGGGAGAGGAGGGTGACGGTCTTCATGACCGAGCCCTGTTCGCCCACTTCCTTGAGGACGAGGTTGTCCCGTTCCCAGAGTTTGGAGCCGGGGATGGTGTCCCGGGACAGGTTCACCATCGCGCGGATGGCTCCGGTCTTCGCCTCCATCAGGACCACGATGCCGGCCCGGATCTGCGGGTCGTCGGCGATCTGGCGGCGGAGGGCCCGGTCGGCGATGTCCTGGAAGTCGATGTTCAGGGTGGTCCGCACGTCGTTCCCGTCCACGGCCTTGACGGCGGTACTGTCGAAGTCGCGGATATACTTGCGGTCGTCGGTGACGCGGCGCCACTGGACGCCTTCCTGGCCATGGAGTTCGTAGTCGTAGGTGCCTTCGATGCCGATGCGGCCCTGCTCGCGGACATAGCCGATGACGCGCCGGGCAAGGGTGTCGTACGGGTAGAGGCGTTCGTCATGCTGCTCGGCGATGAGTCCGCCCTTGTAGCCGCCTTCGTTGAAGAGCGGGAGTTCCTTGAGTTGGTTCAGCGTGGCGTGGCTTACGTTCCGGCGGATGAGCATGTGCTTCTTGCCCCCTTCCCGGCCGGCGAGGATCTCCTTGAAATACTGCTCGGCGGACTTGTTCGGGAACAGGCGGGCCAGTCCGGCGGAAAGTTCCCGCGCCTTCTCCTGCCACTGCTGCTCGGCCTTCGCACCCTTGTACTGGGGAGCGGGGGCCTCTTCGCCCTTTTCCTTGATGCGCTGGATGCGGCGGGCTTCCTTGCGGTCCATCTCCAGGAATTCGTCCTTGCGGACGGTGCAGTCCATGTAGATGTTGTACAGGGGCGTCGTGATGGCGAGCGGGCGGCCGTCCTCGGCGAGGATGCGGCCCCGCTTGGGCTCTTCGATGTATTTGTCGGGACGGGGCCGGAAGATGTTCACGACTCTCGGGTCCACCCGGAACGTGGCCTGGATGTGTACGATGCAGGCGATGATCCCCACGGACAGGATGATGAACAGCATCGTCAGGGCCGTCATCACGATGTGGATGCGGTCGCGGTTCTCGATCTTGTCCTTGATCTCGGACTGTCCCTTTTTCTTCGTCGTACTCATCACTAGTCCAGTTTGACGGCCGGTTTTTCGGGCAGGGCTACGTCGGAGCCCAGTTCCTTGAGCCGTTTGGCGGTGGTGGAGGCGCTGTGCAGGCGCACCAGTTCGGCCTCCTTCTCTGCATGATAGACTTCCAGGTCGCGGAGGTCCTTCTTGTTCTCCTCCACCCGGGTGAGGGTCTGGTCCACCTTCAGGCTCAGCAGGATGGAAATCCAGGCGAGCACGAAGAGGTAGAGGATGTGCAGGTAGTATTTATGGACGCCCAGCGAGAGGAGGAGTTCTCCCCGGCTCAGGGCGCGGAAGGCGTTCCGGATGCTCTTCCAGAGTGTTTTCACGCTGAAACTCATGCCTCGGCCCTCCTTTTTTCGGCGACGCGGAGTTTGGCGCTCCGGGCGCGGGTGTTCTGTGCGATTTCACTTTCCTGCGGGAGGATGGGTTTGCGGTTCACGGCCTCCAGCGGAGTGGAGGTGCGGCCGTAGACGTCCTTCTCTTCCTTCCCTTCCACGTTTCCGGTCTTGATGAAATTCTTCACCATCCGGTCCTCCAGGCTGTGGTAGGTGATAACCACGAGGCGACCGCCCTCTTTCAGGGACGCGGCAGCCCCTTCCAGGAACTTCTCCAGGGAGCGCATCTCCTGGTTCACCTCGATCCGGAGGGCCTGATAGACCTTCGCGAGGACCTTGTGCTCGGCTCCTTTCGGAAGGAGGCGGGCGATGGCCCGGTCCAGGTCCCCGGTCGTGCGGATTTCCTGCTGCTCCCGGGCGGTGGCGATGAGGCGGGCGGCCTTGCCGGCCCCGTCCACCTCGCCGTAGAGGCGGAGGATCCGCTCCAGGTCTTCCACGGAGCAGTTGTTCACGATGTCCGCGGCGGTGGTCGCGGCCCGGTCGTTCATCCGCATGTCCAGCGGGGCTTCCTCGAACCGGAAGGAGAATCCGCGCTCCGCCGTGTCGAACTGGTGCGACGACACTCCCAGGTCCGCAAGGATTCCGTCGAAGCGGACGCCCTCGTGGCGGGCGTAGTTCTCGATGAAGCGGAAGTTGTTGTGTACGAGGAGAAGCCGCGGGTCGTCCGGGGCGTTCTCCAAGGCTTCCCTGTCACGATCGAAGGCGATGACGCGCGCGCCATCGTGTAAGCGTGAAAGAAGGTGGGCAGTGTGGCCACCGCCTCCGAAAGTGGCATCGGCGTAAACGCCGTCAGGGGATGTAACAAGGGCTGAAATGCTCTCTTCGAGCATCACAGGAATATGATATTCGGACATGGCGCGGACCTCCTACTTTTTGGCGGAAAGTCTCGCTGCGGTTTCCTTGAATGCGCCGTCCGACATGAGGTCGGATTCCCTGCGCTCCTTGGGCCAGATCTCGATCTTGTATCCCACGCCCGCAAACACAACTTCCTTGGTTAAACCTGTCTGTTCGAGCAGTTCTGAAGGAATGTTGAGGCGACCCAGTTTCCCGTCGGGGACAATGTAGAAGACGCCATCGTTGTATTTGCTCCAGAACGCGGCGTGTTCGGGATTCAGTTCGGGGTCGAGCCCTTCCAGCACGCTGTCGCACCTGCGCTCCCATTCGGCACGGGTAAACAGGTTCAGGCAGTCGCCCTGGACGCTTTTCTTGATGACCAGGGTCATGTCCTCCTCACCCTCGCGGGTGAAGACGTCGCGGAAGATGGCAGGGAACACCACGCGTCCCTTGTCATCCACCTTGCCGGCTGCCTTTCCGAAGAACCTGACCATCGTCTTTTTTGTTGAACTTTTATCTTTCTTTCACGCTGAGTGCAAAGATAGGAAATTCCTTCCATTTTCATCCAATCTTTTCCAAAATTTTCCACAAAAGTTTTCAACAAGTTTCCGCGGGCATGGACCGTGTCCCGGAACCGCCTGGCTGCGAGCGACATAAGAAAAGCGCCTTAGGTCGTTTTACCTAAAGCGCTTTGTATAATCTCTTGATTGAAATCTGCTTACGGAATTCAGTCCGCTTGCAGGGCGACAGTCACCGTATTGTCCACGGGGAGGTAGTACTTGTAGAAGGCGTTCTCGCCGAGTTTGGAGTATCGGGCGACGAGGGCGTTGAGTTGGGGCTCCAGGTACGGGAGCGTGTCGGCGTATTCATCGTCCTTCACCGTAATCCCGTCGCGCCGGAGGGCGTACTGGCGGAACTGGCCGGGCACGTCGATCCGCTTCAGGAAGGCGTCCATGCCTTCGTAACTGTCGATTTCCCGGAGTTGGCTGCGGTATTTGTCGAACATGTCGGCCGCGAAACGCATCTGCGTGGCCTTGCGGTTGCAGGCGATGTAGAAGGCCGAGGCCCGGGTGGTGTCCATGGGCACGAACACGTCCGGCATGATACCGCCGCCGCCATAGACGATGCGGCCGCTGCGGGTGTGGTGGACATCCTCCTTGTTGAGTTTCACGCTGTCGGCGGAGAATATCTCGCCGCCGGTGTAACGCTCGTAGATGTCGTACTCGTAGTTGTCGTAGGGCTTCTGGATGCACCGGCCCGAAGGGGTGTAGAAACGGGCCACGGTGAGCCGCAGACCGGATCCGTCGGTGAAGTAGAAGGGCTCCTGCACGAGGCCCTTGCCGAAGGAACGTCGCCCAATGATGGTGCCGCGGTCGTTGTCCTGGATGGCCCCGGCGAAGATTTCGCTGGAAGAGGCGGAGTTTTCGCTGATGAGGACCAGCAGCGAGACGTCCTTCAGTTTGCCGCGGCCATCGGCCCGGTACACTTCCCGGTCGCGGTGCCGGCCTTCCATATAGACGATGGTGTCACCCCGGGAAAGGAACTCGTTGGACAGGAGGAGCGCCTGGTCCAGGAAGCCGCCGGAATTGTCCCGGATGTCCATGACAAGACGGTGCATCCCCTTCTCCGTCAATGCGGTATAGGCCTCTACGAAATCCTTGTGCGTGGTGCGTGAGAACTTCTGGAGCCGGATGTAGCCGGTGGTGTCGTCGACCATGAAGG
The DNA here is from genome assembly GCA_902781705.1 of uncultured Bacteroidia bacterium. GTDB lineage: Bacteria > Bacteroidota > Bacteroidia > Bacteroidales > UBA932 > Cryptobacteroides. The sequence continues at coordinate 69,590 of CACZKE010000016.1, read as the reverse complement.
AGGCGTCGATGCTATGCAGTGGAATTTTCCCGCGGGTGATCTCGAAGGGAATATCCTCTCCGGCCCTCCGGACGGTCACGGTGACCTTGGTCCCGGCGGGTCCTTTCATCCGGCGGACCATGCTGTCCTGCGGGAACTTGACGCCGGCGATGACCTTGTCATCCACCTTCAGGAGCCGGTCGCCGGTCAGGAGGCCCGCCTTCTCGGAGGGGCCGCCCGCGATGACTTCCAGCACGATGGCCGTGTCGTTCGGGACATTGAACTGGATGCCGATGCCCTCGAAATTCCCCGCCAGTTCCTCCTCGGCCGCCTCCAGTTTCACCGGGGGCATGTACACCGAGTGCGGATCCAGTTTCGCCAGGGCTCCGGCGATGGCTGCGTCGGTCATGCCTGCCTGGTCGATGGTATCGACATAATTCTTCTCGATCTCCTCCAGCATGAGGTTCAGTTTCCGCCACTCCACATACTTGGCGCTGAGGATCTTCCGGTTCTCGCGGTACCGGACGACGGTCAAGGTAAGAAGGACGCCCAGGAGGACGCCCAAAAGGATTTCCGCAATGCGGATGAGGGTTTGTTTCTTGTCGGACATAGAGGGATCAGTCGACCTTTTCCACCTGGATGCCGGCCCGGCGGAGCAGGTCCACGCCGTCGGTCAGGCGATACTCGTCCCGGTACACCACCCGCTTGATGCCGGCCTGGATGATGAGTTTGGAACACTCCAGGCACGGCGAGGCGGTGACATACAGGGTGGCGCCGTCGCTGCTGTTGCCGGACTTCGCCACCTTGGTGATGGCATTGGCCTCGGCGTGCAGGACATAGGGCTTGGTCACCCCGTCCTCCTCGCACACGTTCTCGAAGCCGGAAGGGGTTCCGTTATAGCCGTCGGAAATGATCATCCGGTCCTTCACCAGGAGGGCGCCCACCTTGCGGCGCTTGCAGTAGGAGTTCCGGGACCAGACCTCGGCCATTTCCAGGTAACTGTGGTCGAATTTTTCCATGAGATTCTTTCGCTTCGCTCAGAATGACAGTAAGGTCACACTCAGAATGACAGTTAATTACGCTGATAGAGATACCGTTTGATGCTCTTCTTGGGGGTGCGCTCGAAGTCCTCGGGCATGAACTCGACCTTGCGGATCTGGGCGTACTTCGGAAGTTCGGTGTTGATGTCCGGGAGGACGCCGAGGAGGCGCTGCTTGAGGGCGTCGCGGGTCATGCCGTCCAGTTCACCCTGGTGCCAGTCGGGGTAGATGAGGGCGGTCAGGCCGCCGTCGTCCTCCACGACGAGGGAGTCCACGACATAGGTGTAGTTGTTGATGACGGCTTCCAGTTCCTCCGGATAGATGTTCTGCCCGGAAGGGCCCAGGATCATGCACTTGGAGCGGCCGCGGAGGAACAGGTATCCGTCCTCGTCGATCACGCCCATGTCACCCGTGCGGAACCAGCCGTCCTCGGTGAAGGCATCCTTCGTGGCCTGCTCGTTCTTGTAGTAGCCCATGCACACGTTCGGGCCGCTCACCTGCACTTCGCCCGGGATGTTGCGGGGGTCCGGGGAATCGATGCGGATCTGCATGTTCTTGGCCGCCCGGCCGGCAGAGCCCACTTTCACCTTGTTCCAGTGCGCGTAGCCGATGATCGGGGCGCATTCGGTCATGCCGTAGCCCACCGTGTAGTGGAAGCCGATCTTGTGCAGGAACTGCTCCACCTCCGGGTTGAAGGCCGCACCGCCCAGGATCACTTCCTCGAACTGTCCGCCGAAAGCGGTCGTGAGCTCGGTGCAGAAGCGCTTCTGGATGGCCCGGTCCACGAGCGGGATATTCATCAGGAGCTTGATCTTGTTCTTGTCGATGAGGGGTTTGAGCTTGGTCTTATAGACCTTCTCCATCACCAGCGGAACGGCGATGATGATGTCGGGATGGATCTCGGAGAAGGCCTTCATGATGATCTTCGGGCTCGGGACGCGGCTCAGGAAGTGCACGTGCATGCCGCAGGTCATCTCGTAGAGGAACTCGAACATCATGCCGTACATGTGGGCCGACGGAAGCATGGACACGCACTGCATGCCGGGCTTCAGCATCGGGCAGGCGTCGTTCTTTGCGAAGTCGATGTTGGAGTAGAGCGCCCGGTAGGGGATCATCACGCCCTTGGAGAAGCCGGAAGTGCCGGAGGTGTAGTTGATCAGCGCCAGTTCCTCGGGACTGTCCTCATAGTAATCCAGGTGTTCCGGTCCGAAGTAGTCCGGATACTTGCGGCCGAAGGACTCGTTCAGGTGCTCCCGGACATAGGCGCGCTCTTCCGTGTCGGCATACAGGAACTTGAAGGTGTTGATTTGGACGACGACCGAAAGACCGGGCATCTCCTCCTGTGACAGTCCTTCCCAGATGACCTCGTCCACGAACAGGACGCGGGCCTCGGAGTGGTTCACCAGGTAGTGGATGTTGCCGGGTTTGAATTCATGCAGGATGGGAACGGCCACGGCCCCGTAGGTGAGGGCGGCGAGGAAACTCACCCCCCAGTTGGCCTGGTTGCGGGAACAGATGGCGACCTTGTCGCCCCTTTGCAGGCCGCACTGCTCGAAGGCGATGTGCAACTTGGCGATGCGGCGGGCTACATCCCGGTAGGACAGCGTGATACCCTGGTAGTTGGACAGGGCTGGCTTGTCCCAGTTTTCCCGGAGACTGTTCTCGATGATCTTGTTGACGGATTTGAATTCCATGTAACGAAGGTAGGTTTTAGTTTTGCAATTTGATGTCCCGGGTCTTGCCGTCGTAACAGGAAACGGTCAACTGTCCCCGGGAGGTGGGGAGTATGTCGGAGTCGGGCCGGATCATCTTTCCGCCCTCGTCCCTGGTGAGGGGTTCCCCGCCCTCGAATCCGTACACGAGGGTACGGATGGAAGTGCGGACCACCCAGTATTTCTTGCCTTTCACCTCCAGGAGTTCCGGCAGGGACTTGACGGTCTCGGGGGCCTTGATGCCCTTCCAGCCGGCGGCTTTCTGTCCATGGAGGTTATACAGTTCCAGCGAGTTATCCTTGTGCAGGACCATCGCGGTGTAGCCCTTGGCGCCCGTGAAGTCATAGGTCTTCGGGCCCAGGAGGACGGGTTTCCCCAGTTCCACCGGGAAACCGCCCACGAAGCGGCCCAGGCGGTCGATCAGGTACAGGGAGGAGCCGGCGGCGAAGAGGAACTGGATCTTGCCGTTGGCATAATAGTCGATGCTTTCCACATAGCCGCAGAGGGGTTTCTTGAACGGGACGCCCCAGAGGCCCTTGCCGTTCTCGTCATTCAGGCACAGGGAAAGTTGCTTGTTCTGGTAGAAGGAATTGGTCTTGCCGGTGGCGCTGTTCTGCACCGGGAACGGTCCGGTGGGGATAACCACCGTCGTGTCCCGCTCCAGCACCTGGACCTTGTTGCCCTTGAGGGCGCGCTTGTCCAGGGAAACATGGATGTCGGGCTTCCCGGATCCGAGGTCGATGCCCGCAAGCGCCGGGGCATAGGCCGATCCGGTCACGTACGCGCCGAGGGCGGCGGCGGGCTCTTTCGCGAAGAGGTCCGTCAGGACCGAGGGCGCATCCGTCGCGGATGCGTAGGCGACGAGGCCGGCGGGAACGGAAAGGCCCGCATCGGCCAGGCGCTCCTTCAGCGGATACTCGAGGAACTTCTTGTCCATGAACGGGCTGGCCGATGAGCCGGAGCCCATCACGGTCCAATGGCCGGGCAGGGAGACGCACAGGGTGTCGGTCACCCGGAAGACTTCGCCCAGCAGCGTGGCCAGGCAGCCCGGATAGGCATTGGTCCCGGAAGGGATGTCCTTTCCGGTCTTCACGAGGAGGACCTCCTGCCGGACACCGTCCAACTGGTAGGCGGCGCGCACCACTTCCTTGACCTGATAATGCTGCGCCCACTGTTCGGGGGTCATGCTCCGTCCGTCTTTGGATTTCAGGGCCTTGTCATAGGGCCCCAGTTTCCCCTTCGCGTCCTTGAAACGCCGGTAGTGTTCGAGATACTTGTCGATATCTCCGACGGGGATGGAGAAGGCGTAATCGGCAAAGTAGGGAAGTGCCTCCGCGAAAGTGGCGACGGGGGTGGAAAAACCGGCGAAGGAAGACAGGAAGCCGGTGGTCTTTTCCGGGCTTTCGGCCGATCCCCGGAGGACGATGTGCTTATCATCGGCCTCGGCGATTTCGAGGGCCGTCCAGTCCGCGAGGGTGCGGATGAAATCCGTCTGCTTCCTCACCCGGGCGGTGGACCACACCTGCAGGATCTTCGGAACCTGCCGGGAAGAGAGGAAGGCCACGGCCGCGCCGCCCATCCGGGCCGACAGTTCCTGGAGGCCGGGCGCTTCGAGGATGCAGATGCCCTCGTCCAGATGGCGGACGGAGGCGTTCAGAAGCGTTTCCGAACGGGAGGCCAGGAGAAGGCCGTCCTGCACGGTGGTCTTGAGACCGGCGCTTCCGGCCAGCGCAACATAGGGAGCAACAGCCGTAGAATCAAACTGTTTGAGTTCCGTCACGACGAGCGGGACCAGCGAGCCGCTGTTGTGCAGCGAGACCAGCATGCGGTGTTCTCCCGCCTTGTTCAGATAGGCCTGAAAGGCTGCATCCCCGGGGCAGAGGAAAGAGCGCAGGACCCCCGTGGAGTCGGCGAGGATGTCACGCGCCCGGGAAGAGCCGTCAAAGCAGAACACGGCGGCCGCATCGGCCGGAACGGCCCGGAGGAGCGGATACTCCGTCTTCTCGGCCACCTGCCGGGGCTTTTCGTCGCTATATAGTTTCGTCACCGCCCACGCGATGCCGGCAAGCATCAGCGCGATGGCAGTTATCGCTATGACAGTCAGTTTCCTGTTCATTTTTTCATCCGGCACCTATTGCGCCAGAATATGCAAAGTTAATCAATTATTCCAATTATTACGTGTATCAAACCGAATGTTTTTCGTACATTCGCAGGACGGAGACCTGACTGACATTTCATCATGCTGATTACCCTCACCGGCTTCATGGGAAGCGGAAAGACCACCGTCGGGCGTATCCTCGCGGATGCGCTCGGCTGCCCGTTCCTGGACCTGGACGATTTGATCGTAAAAAAAGGGGGGAAGTCCATCCCCGACATCTTCGCCCAGGACGGCGAACCGGCCTTCCGGCAACTGGAAGCCCGGTTGCTCAGGCAAACGGTGGAGAAATACGGCGAATCCACGGCCGTCCTTTCCCTCGGCGGCGGCGCCGTCACGACACCCGCCTCGGCCACGCTCGTGCATGAAAAAACCGTCTGCATCTACCTCCGGGCCACGCTGGACACTTTGCTGGAGCGCCTCGCCGGCGAATCCGCCGGCCGCCCGCTGGCCGATGCCTCCCTTGCGGAGCGCCTCGCGGCCCGCGAACCCCTTTACGAGAAAACCGCCCATGTCGTTATCGACACGGACGGTCTTACTCCGGAGGATGTCTCCGACGAGATCATCATCTCCTGCCTTTAAAACAGCGTCCAATCGGTGAAGTCCGCCGGCTCTTCGGGATCGTCCTTCTTGAGGAGTTCCGCCGCTTCGCCGCCTTCGGCGGTGGCCGGAGCGGAGCCGGTGGCCGTCGGGGCGGGGGAGACATCGGTGTAGTCGTCTTCCTCGTCGTCCAGTTCGATGTCCACGGGTTCGGGTTCGTCCGGGACGATGTCGTCCTCGGGCTTGTGGAGCGGCTCGATGAACTCCACGGCGGCGAGGTCCAGGGCACTGCACTTCTTGCCCTTCGCCGTGAGGCCCTTCTTTGCGATGAACTCCTCGGCATCCAGCACCTCGGCCTCGCGGCCTTCCTGGCGTCCGCCGAAGGTGAGTTTCACCTGCGGGTGCAGGTCCACGGAGATGTCCACGAGTTTGGAACCCTTCGCGTCGGAAATGAAGGAGACGGGCGTATTGTTGCTTTCTACGAAACTGAAACGCTTGATGTAGAAGGCCTTGACCGCATTGTCCCAATAGAGGACCGTGTAGGTGAGACCCGGGTCCAGTTTCTCGATCCGGATCACGTCGCCCTGGTACTTGTTCACGGTCTCGTAGTTGGTCGTGTAGTAGGTACCGTCGGAGAAGATGGCGAGGACCCGGTCGTTGCCGGTGAATTCGCCCACATACTCTCCGCGCCCGTCCTCGTTCAGCCGCTGGATGTCCGGATCGTACCAGATGTCCTTGCCGCCGAGGGTGGTGACGCCCTTGGCCTTGAGCTGGATCTTCGCGATCGGGTATTTGGTCACGAGGTTGCCCCGGGAGCCGCGGCCCTTGATCGCGAGGGTGGAGAAGTCGTACTCGAGCTGGGACTTCTTGATGCCCTTCTTGGGACGGAGGCCGATCTTCACTGTCTCCGCCTCGCCGTTGTGGTTCACGGTGAACCAGAGGATCTTGGACCCTTCCGCCCCCGTCGTGATGTCGTACTCCTTGTCGCGGGTGATGGAGGTGATGGCGAAGCGCTTGGCGTAGTGGACCGAACTCTTGCCCTCGCGGTAGATGACGTTGTAGATGGTCCGGGCGTCGTTCCGGTTGAACACGCCGGCGTACAGGAGGTCCTTCCCGAAGAAGGCCTTGTCCGTCACCTTGGTCACCCGGTACTTGCCGTCGCGGCCGATGACGATGATCTCCGACAGGTCGGAACACTCGGAGACGAACTCTCCGCCGTCGGAATTCTTGAGGCCGATGCCCACGAAGCCCTCGGCGAGGTTCGCGTACAACTTCGCGTTGTTGTTCACGACCTTGGTCGCGGCGATGGTCTCGAAGGAGGTGATCTCCGTCAGGCGCGGGTGGTCCTTTCCGTATTTCTTCTTCAGGGATTTGAACCAGTCGATGGTGTATTCGGTAAGGTGCGCGAGATTGTCCCGCACGTCCTTCATCTCGTCCTCCAGGGCGTAGATCTTCTCGTCCAGGGCCTTGGTGTCGAACTTGGAGATCTTGCGCACCGGCTTCTCCACGAGTTTCAGGATGTCGTCCATCACGATTTCGCGGTGGAGAAGGTCCTGGTACTGCTTCATCTGGGTGAAGATGTCCTGCAATTGCTCGTCCCAGTCGCGCTGGTTCTGCTCCAGCACCTTGTAGATGCGGTTCTCGAAGAAGATGCGCTCCAGGGAGTCATAGTGCCACTGGTCCTCCAGCTCGCCGAGCTTGATCTCCAGTTCCCGGCCCAGCAGGTCGCGGGTGTGCATGGTGTCGTACTCGAGGATGTCGTTGACCGAGAGGAACTGCGGCTTGTCCTCCACGATGACGCAGGCGTTCGGGTTGATGGTGGTCTCGCAGTCGGTGAAGGCATACAGGGCGTCGATGGTCTTGTCCGGGGACACGTCGGCCGGGAGGTGGATGATGATCTCCACCTTGTCCGTGGTCATGTCCTCGATCTTCTTGATCTTGATCTTCCCCTTGTCCTTGGCCTTGAGGATACTGTCGATGATCATGTGCGAGGTCTTCCCGTAGGGGATCTCGGTGATCGTGACCGTGCTCTTGTCCACCTTGTCGATCCGGGCGCGGATCTTCACCTGGCCGCCGCGGCGTCCGTGGTTGTACTTGGAGCAGTCCGCGAGGCCGCCGGTGGGGAAGTCGGGATACAGTTCGTAGTCCTCTTCCTTCAGGATGGCGATGGATGCGTCGATGAGTTCGTTGAAGTTATGGGGAAGGATCCGGGACTGCATACCCACGGCGATGCCTTCGGTGCCCTGCGCGAGCAGGAGCGGGAAGCGCACCGGGAGTTCCGTGGGCTCCTGGTTGCGGCCGTCGTAGGAGGTCATCCAGGTGGTGACCTTCGGGTCGAAGATCACTTCCTTGGCGAACTTGGACAGCCGCGCCTCGATGTAACGGGCCGCCGCGTTGGAGTCGCCGGTGAGGATGTTGCCCCAGTTACCCTGGCAGTCGATGGCAAAGCCCTTCTGGCCCAGTTGGACGAGGGCGCCCAGGATGGACGCATCGCCGTGCGGATGGTACTGCATGGCCTGGCCCACGATGTTCGCGACCTTCGTGTACCGGCCGTCGTCCATCTTGAACATGGCGTGCAGCACGCGCCGCTGGACCGGTTTGAGTCCATCGACGATGTGCGGCACGGCCCGCTGCAGGATCACGTACGAGGAATAGTCCAGGAACCAGTCCTTGAACATCCCCGAGAGCTTGAACTTCCGGCTGTCGCTGCCCAGGAGGCGGGTGAATTTCCCCGTATCCTGCGCCTGTTCCTCGGTGAGTTCCTGTTCGTTTTCCTGCTCCTCAGGCTGTTCTTCCTGGATGTCGTCCCAATCTTCGCTCATAGTCTTCTTCAGAATTCATAACCGAACCGGCGGAGTTCCTTGCGGTTCTCCCGCCAGTCGGGGTCCACTTTCACAAAGGTGGAGAGGAAGACCTTCTTCTGGAAGAAGTCCTCCATCTCCAGGCGGGCCTCGGTGCCCACCTTCTTCAGGGCGGCGCCCTTCTTGCCGATGATGATGCCCTTCTGGGACTCACGCATCACATAGATGACGGCGCTGATCTCGTAGCGTTCCTCGCCCTCGTGGAAGGCATCGATCTCCACCTGGCAACTGTAGGGAATCTCCTCGCTGTAGTTGAGGAAGATCTTCTCCCGCAGGATCTCCGAGGCGAAGAAACGGAGGTTCTTGTCCGTGAACTGGTCCTTGTCGAACCAGGCCGGGGCCTCCGGAAGGCGGCTGGAAACCGCCTCCAGGATGCTCTCCAGGTTGAATTTCTCCTGGGCCGACGCCGGGATGATCTCCGCCTTGGGGAGTTTCTCGTGCCACCACTGCATCAGTTCCACGACCTTCTCCTGGGTAGAGATGTCGATCTTGTTGATCACCAGGACGATGGGGCACTCGACCTTCGCGAGTTTCTCGATGTAGGCCTCATTCTTGTCGCCCTTCTCCACGGTGTCGGTGACATAGAGGATGATGTCCGCGTCGCCGATGGCCGTGTCCACGAAGTCCAGCATGTTCTGCTGGAGCCGGTAGTTGGGCTTGAGGATGCCCGGGGTGTCGGAGTACACGATCTGGTAATCCTCCCCGTTCACGATGCCCATGATGCGGTGGCGCGTCGTCTGGGCCTTCGCCGTGACGATGGAAAGTTTCTCGCCCACCAGGGCGTTCATGAGGGTGGACTTCCCGACGTTCGGGTTGCCGATGATGTTGACGAAACCTGCCCTGTGTGCCATTACACGTACGCCCCCATCTTCAGGATGTTCACTTCGCCCTCGGTGAGGTAGCGCCAGTCGCTCTTCTTGAGCCCCTTCTTGGTGAGGCCGGCGAAATAGACGCGGTCCAGGGCCTTCACTTCGTAGCCCATGGACTCGAAGATGCGGCGGACGATCCGGTTCTTGCCGGAGTGGATCTCGATGCCCAGCTGGCGGTGGTCGCGCTGGTCGATGTACTCGAGTTCATCGGCCGCGATCACCCCGTCGGTGAGTTCGATGCCGGCGAGGACCTTTTCCTTGTCCTCCTCGGTGAGGGGATGGTCCAGGACCACCTGGTAGATCTTCTTCTTATTATAGGACGGGTGAGTGAGGCGCTCGGCCATCTCGCCGTCGTTGGTGAACATCAGGACGCCGGTGGTGTTCTTGTCCAGCCGGCCCACGGGGAACACCCGCGTCGGGCAGCCCTTGAGGAGGTCCATGACGGTCTTCTCCGCGTGCGGGTCGCTGGCGGTCGTGACGTAGCCCTTGGGCTTGTTCATGACGATGTACACCTTCTCCTCGCCCTTGAGGCGCTGTCCGTTGAAGCGGATGTCGTCGGTGAGGATGTTGACCTTGGTGCCCAGTTCGGTCACCACTTCGCCGTTCACGGTGACGACGCCGCTCTGGATGAGCGTGTCGGCTTCCCTGCGGGAGCAGACGCCGGAGTTGGCGATGTATTTGTTCAGGCGGACGACCTCCTTGATCGGAGTCTTCGCGGTATCGTCGTCGGACCAGGCGCTGCCGGTGACCTGCGGCTTGCGGCTGAGCATCTCGCTCATGCCCTCGTCGGCGTTCGAGCGCTTCTGGTAGGGCTTGCGGCCGGGCTTGGCGCCGAAGGACGGCTTTCCGTAGCCGGACTTGCGGGGACGCTCGCCGTAAGGCTTGCCCTCGGTGCGCGGGCGGCTTTCGCCATTAGGACGGCTTTCGCCGTAGGCGCGGTGTTCACCGGCCGGCTTGCGGTCGCCGTAGGACCGGCGCTCGCCCTGCGGACGCTCGCCGTAGGGACGGCGCTCGCCCTGGGGACGGCTGTAGGCGCGGGGCTTCGGCGCCTCTTCGGAGTCGAAAGACCGGCTGGTGCTGTAATCTGTGCTGTAGGCGCGTTCAGCGCGGGGCTTGAATTCGCCATCCCGATGTGGGCGGTATCCGCCTTCGCGGCGGCCGTATTCCACTTTCTCTGCGCGGCCTTCGGCAGGCCTCCGGGTGAAACGGGCACGGGTGCCCTTCTTCTTTTCTTCCATTGTTTTTTGCCCCTCACGGGGTAGTTAGAGTGATTAAAATGTCAATGACATCCCGTCATTGTCCGGGTGATATGCTTTTATTGCAGTTTGAACTTGTAGGTAATGGTGCCGGTCTGGAGGACCGGGGCGTCGGCGCTCATGTTGAAATGGGCCTTCATGGCGGCGGCGCGGGCGGCGTTCCAGAGGGCGGTGTTGGTGACCGTGGTCCCTTCCACGCCCGGAACGGCTTCGGTGACATTGCCGTACTGGTCCACCTTGACCTGGACGACGACGATTCCTTCCAACTGGGCGTTATAGGTAGGCCGGGGGAGGGTTCCCACGACGTTGCGGCCTTTCAGGTGTGCATTGGCCGTGCCGGACGTCTTCCCTTCCTTCGTGTTGCCGTCGGGCTGGCCGGCCTTGAAGCCCTCGGACGCCTCGGAGGCGCTGTGCGGGGCCGTGGCCTTGTCGTCCTGCTGGCTCATGCCGGGGAAGGAGGCGCGGGGATCCAGTTTGGGTTCCTCTTTCTGTGGCGGGGCGGGGACTTCCACGTCGCCGTGGTCGTTCTGCTTGACCGCCGGGGTCTTGTTGGGCCGGTCGTTCACATGGGGCGATTCGGCCTTCTGGACCAGTTCCACTTCCTTCGTGCGGTCCACTTCCTCCGCCTGGGGCTGCCGTCCCACCCGGGTCTCCATGGGCCTTTCCAGCTCCTGGATTTCCTCCTCGAAGTCGATGAGGAAGCTCGTCTCCGGCGGCGGGGGATCCAGATACTTGAGTCCCGAGGTCAGGCACACGACGAGGGCGATGGCGTGCGCGGCCACCGTCGCGCCGAGGCCTGTCCAAAGGCTCCGGCGGTCCTGTTCCTGTCTGGTGCGGAGATACGGCTGCATGGTCTTATTCGGGTTGCGTGGCCAGGATGACTTTGTAGTGGTTCCGCTTGGCGATGTTCATGATGCCCACGATCTCGCCCACGGGAACGCTCTGGTCGGAAAAGATGGAGAAGGTAGGATCCTCCTCGGCGGAGAGGAGTTCGATCAGGCCGTCTTCCACCTCTTCGTAGGTGGCGGGGTTCTTGTCCCCGTTGATGTGGTAGGTGTACGTGTCGTCGCCCCAGTCCTTGATGCTGACGGAAACGGTGGCCTTCGCCCCGATCTGGCCCGTGCTCTTCGGGAGGAGGAGCTTGAGGGCGTTCGGGTTGATGAGCGTGGAGGTCACCAGGAAGAAGATCAGCAGCAGGAACACGATGTCCGTCATCGAGGACATCGGCATCGAAGCATCGACCTTGGTGTTTCTCTTCAGTGCCATGGCTTACGCTTCTTCGCCGGGTTCGTTGAGGACGATGTCGATGAACTGCGTCGTGGAACTCTCCATCTCATAGACGAGGTCGGAGATCTTGGAGGTGAGCCAGTTATAGCCGAAGTAGGCGATGATGCCCACGATCAGGCCGCCCACGGTGGTGAGCATGGCGGTGTAGATACCGTCGCTGAGGAGGGTGATGTCGATGTTGTTGCCGGCCTTGGACATGTTGAAGAAGGCCTTGACCATGCCGAGGACGGTGCCGAGGAAACCGATCATCGGGGCGCCGCCGGCGATGGTGGCGAGGAGCGGAAGGCCCTTCTCGAGCCGGGCGACCTCGATGTTGCCGGTGTTCTCGATGGCGGCACGGATGTCGTTCATCGGACGGCCGAGGCGGCGGATGCCGGTCTCGGTCATGCGGGCGACCGGGTTGTCATACTTGCTGCACAGGGTGAGGGCGGACTTGGTCTTTCCCTGGTTCATGTAGTCCCGGATGTCGTTCATGAAGTTGTGGTCGATTTTGGACGCCTGCCTGATGATCCACCATTTCCGGCCGATCAGGTAGATGGCGAGGATGGAAAGGGCGAGGAGGACCCACATGAGGGGGCCGCCCATGGTGAACAGGGAGAAGAGGCTCTCATTCATCTCGGCGGGCTGCGCCGCGGGGGTGGCGGTCATCTGCTCCACGGCCTCGGATGCGGCCTCCACGAGCGTGTCTGTCTGCAAAAGATTGAAAAGCATATCGTTTTTATGGTTTTAATTCCAACACATTGTTTCTAACCTACAAAGGTACAAATTTTATTCCGAATATCCGTTGCTTGATCAGATTTCTCCACGCGCTTCGCTTGGTCGAAATGACAAATACCGTCATTTCGAGCGGAGCCCGGAGGGCGGAGTCGAGAAATCTCTCATTCCGGAAGGTCCGCAAGCCTGATGAACGCCGCCCGGAGGCTGCGCACCCTCCCATCGGCAAACTCCACCTCGAAGGTGGTCCAGTCCTTGTTCGCGGCGCGGATGACGCCTTCGCCGAAGACGGGGTGGGTGACGGTGTCGCTGATGTGGAAGGGGCTCTGGAGTTCCGCCCGTTCGGAGGTGAAGTCGATGCTGTCGATGTCGATGGGCCGGTGCGGGTCGAACTCCTCGTCCAGGACATGGATGAGATTCCGGGTACCGCGCCAGAGTTCTTCGGGGATAACGCCCTCGACCACAACCATTTCCCGCTTGATCTCCGCGAGGAAGCGGGACGGGTACTTGTTCATTTTCGTGGAGATGTTGAACCCTTCGGACTCGGTGAGGAACAGCGCCTTCTCGGCGCGGGTGACGGCGACGTACATGAGCCGCCGCTCCTCTTCCTCGCCGTTCTTCTTGTATTCGCGGATGGTGCGGAGGTTCGGGAAGATGCCTTCGGAAAGGCCGGTGATGAACACGTACGGGAACTCCAGGCCCTTCGCCTGGTGGATGGTCATCATCTTAAGGGTGGGGACGTCCTTGCGGTGGTCGTCGTTGGTATAAAGGGCGATGTCCTGCAGGTAATCCGCCAGCGTGGATTCGTCCGGGGTGCGGACGGATTCGTAGAACTTGATGGAGGAGAGGAGTTCGTCCAGGTTCTCCAGCCGGTCCTCGTCCTGGTCCTCGCGGATGGCCTGCTTGAGGCCGGAACGGTCCAGAATGCGGTTCAGGAGGTCGCTCACGCGGTTTTCCAGCGCATAGGCCTTGGCATCCTCGATGAGGTCGATGAAGGCCTGCGCCGACGGTTTACCGTAGCCGTCCCGGATCTGGAGGGCGCTGAAAAGGGACACGCCGTCCGCGGCGGCATCGTCCCGGAGCGTGTCCAGGAACTTCTTGCCGAGTTTCCGGGAGGGGACGTTGACGATCCTTTCGAAGGCGATGTCGTCGTCCTGGTTGTTCACGAGCCGGAGGTAGGACAGGGCGTCCTTGATTTCCCGGCGCTCGAAGAAGCGGGTGCCGCCCCAGACGGTGTACTCGATCCGGGCGTTCAGGAGGGCCTGCTCCAGGGCGCGGGACTGGTAAGTGCTGCGGTACAGGATGGCGATGTCGTTGACTTTCGCGCCGCCCCCGACCAGAAGTTTGATCTGTGCGATGATCCAGTCCGTCTCCTCCTTCTCGGATTTCCCGTGGAAATGGATGACTGCGCGGCCCTCCGCCTTCCGGGTGAAAAGGTCCTTGGGGATGCGGTTCTTGTTATTGGAAATCACGCAGTTGGCGATGTCCAGGATCTTCGGGGTGGACCGGTAGTTCTCGTCCAGGATGACGGTCTTGTCGGCCGCGAACTGCACGAAAAGGTCCGGCCGGGCACCTCGCCATTCGTAGATGGCCTGGTCCGGGTCGCCCACGATGAAAAGGTTCCGGTGCCTGGCCGCCAGCCGTTCCACGAGGTCCCAGTCATCGAGGTTACAGTCCTGAGCCTCATCGACCATGATGTAGTTCAGGTTGTTCTGCCACCATTCGCAGGCCTCCGGAAAGCGGTCCAGGATGTACTTGGTGACGTTCATCAGGTCGTCGAAGTCCAGGGCGTAGTGCTTCATCTGCCGGCTCACGTAGCCCGCGAGCCGGGAGGATTTCCGCATCTCGTCCGTGATCTTCGCCCCCGGTAGCATGTAGGCGGGGATGTACCCGTTCAGGGCCTTGTCGATGGAAACCGCCTCCAGGAACTGCTTGACGGTCTTCTCGGTCCGCTTGAGGCCCATCTCGTCCATCGCCTGCTTCGCGATGGCCTTGCAGTCTTCCTCGTCCAGGACGGTGAATCCCTTGGGGAAGCCGATGCGGTAGATCTCTTTCCGGAGGAACTTGACGCAGAATCCGTGGATCGTGCAAACGAAGTCGTTGTAGTCCCCGCTGTGCACCATCCCCGCGATGCGCTGCCGCATCTCCGAGGCCGCCTTGTTGGTAAAGGTCAGGCACAGGATATTGGCCGGGTCGATGCCCACGACGTTCACCAGGTACGCATACCGGTGCGTCAGCGCCTTCGTCTTCCCCGTACCGGCCCCCGCCACGACGCGGATCCTACCCTCCGTCGTGGTCACGGCCTCCCTTTGGCGGCTGTTCAGTCCTTCGAAAATATCGGTCATGTCGTCATTCCCGGATTGACCGGGAATCTCAAATCAAATGGATCCCTTCCTCGTCCATGGCCTTCAGCGCCTCTACATGCCCGGCAGCATCGACCCAGGCGAGGGCGTCCTGGAGGACATAGACTTCGAAGCCGTTCTTCGCCAGGTCCTCAGCCGTGTTGCGGACGCAGAATTCCGTGGCGATGCCGCACACGAGGACGTTCTGCACGTCCAGCAGGCGCAGGACCTCGCAGAGGCTCTGGCCGGCGGGGTTCACCCCCTCGAAGCCGCTGTACTGCTCCTTCGCCGGGTCCTCGCCCTTGAAGAAGGTCAGGTCCTCCTTGACGTAGGGGAGGAGCGACTCGTGGACATCGGCCCCATGGGTACCCTGGACGCAGTGCGGCGGCCACGGTCCGCCCTGCTCCGCGAACGAGCAGTGCTTCTCGGGATGGTGGTCCCGCACGAACAGGATCGGGTAGGTGGAATGGACGCCGGTCTCATCGGCATCCGTCCCTGAGGTGAGTTTCTCGATGGCCTTGAGCGTCCCCTCGATCGCCCCCTCGGCCCCCTGGCACGCCATCGTGCCGTCGATGAAGTCGTAGAGCATGTCCACGACCACCAGTGCGCTGTCTTTCATGTCTTTTGTCATATCCTTACAAAAGTACGATTTTTCCGTGAGAATCGTTGCATTCTCCGTGGTGTTTTCTTTATCTTATTGATTCTGATTGGATTTCTGAAATCGCTTTGCGTAAAAATGCGCAAAGCGGTTTGATTAAGTGGCTGATGGACAACGATATAAAGAAAACGCCACCCGCAGCGGAAACGGCGGATGGCATACAGGGGTATGTCGATCAGGACCTAGTCGATTTCGAAGGCCTGGATCTGCTTCACCAGGTCGTCGATGAGGCGCATCTTGGTGTCGTAGAGGTCGTCGGAGATATCGACCTTGTAGAAGTGCGGGTTGATCAGACGGGATTCCGCCGGGGAGAAGTGGTGGAGGTTGTCCTTGTAGAAGGCCTTCTTGTGCTGGAGGGTGTGGTGGGGGCACACGCGTTTGCCGTCGGCGATGGCCTGGTGCTGCATGGGACGGGCCTCGTAGGTGCCAGCCTCGAAGGTCTTGTACTTGAAGGAGTCGTATTCGTCGCGGACGGTGATGGTCTCGCGGTGCTGGATGGCCAGGTCCATGCGGTCGCCGCGGAGGCAGGTGACATCGGCCTTGAACACGTAACCGTCGATCTTGTTGCCCTTGGAGGAGTCCAGGGCGCTGATGCGCCAGGTGATCTGGAAACCGGGGTTGATGAGCTTGATCTTGTCCTCGGAGCGTTTCAGGACGGGCTGGTCGCCGATCTGCACGAGCTTATAGACATTGCCGAAGCAGGGGGCGGCCTTGGAGGTGGCGATGGCGTCGCCCACGCCGTAACTGTCGATGCAGGCGCCCTGCCGCTCGAGGTCCGTGATCAGGTATTCGTCCAAGCCGTTGGTAGCAAAGATCTTGCACTTCTTGAGCCCGTGCTCGTCCAGGATCCGGCGCACCTCCTGCGAGAGGTAGGCCAAGTCGCCGCTGTCCAGCCGGATGCCGTAGCCGCCGGGGTACTTGTCGTCGATGCCATTGTCCCGGAAGGCCCGGATGGCGTTCTTCACGCCGCATTTGAGCGTGTCGTACGTATCGATGAGCAGGATGATGTTCTCGCCGCGGTGGGTGCGGATGTAGTCGCAGAAAGCGCGGTACTCACCCTCGACGGTGCTGCCGTAGGCCGTCACGAAACTGTGGGCCATCGTGCCGGTGGAAGGGACGCCCTCGAAGGCGCCGGTCAGGATATTGGAGGAACTGGCGCAGCCGGCGATCTGGGCGGCCTTTCCGCCATAGACCGCAGCCCAGGGTCCATGGGCCCTGCGGGAACCGAACTCGGAAACGGGCTTGTCCGTGGCGCGGCACACGCGGGAGGCCTTGGTCGCAACGGCCATCTGGTGATTCAGGATGCAGAGCATCGGGGTCTCCAGCACCTGCGCCTCGATCATGGGCGCGACCACCGTGACGATGGGCTGCGTGGGGAAGACGATCTCGCCTTCGCGCATGGCATACACCGCCCCCGTGAACTTCATGGTACTCAGGTACTTGCGGAATTCCTTATAGCCATCTCCCGGGAGGAACTTCTCGTAGAACTCCTCCGGCTCGGTGCCCAGTTTCTGGATCATCTGGATGATCTCTTCCGTGCCGCTCACGACGGCCCAGTTGTTGTTCTCCGGCGCCTTCCGGTAAAAGAGGTTGAAGGTGGCGATTTCCTTGTCCTTCCCGCATTCCAGGTACGACTTTCCCATCGTGTACTGGTACTTGTCGGAGCAATAGGCAGTGTTCAGTTTGTCCATGATGTTTGGTGTTAGGCGGTTTCGCCCTAGGGCGATTTCTGCAAAGGTACGAAAAAATAGTGAGTGTGCTATTGAGGCTGCTCGAAATGACACCGTTTTTCTCATCTTTTTGATGGTGAGCGAGTTGTTAATACCGCTTTGCGCATTCAAACGCAAAGCAGTTTCTATAACACAACAATAATCAGATGTTTAAGAAAAACACTTCTGATTACGTAGAGTTATCTGCGCTCCTTTTTTACTATGATGTGGAGAAACTTGGCAATCTGCCCGTAAGGAACGCCGGTTTCCCGGGCAAGGAGATCCAATGCTTTAAGTTTCTTTTCGTCGGTCCAGGTAATGACATCCTTGATGCTTCGGAGTTTCCATTGGCGGAGTATGGCGCTGGAGAGTGTCCCATATACTTTGTCATCCTTTCCCACGAAGGTTTCCCGTATGTCGTATTCGGAACCGGTGTTCACATCGAAAGCTGCGAGCATTTTGTCAAAGGATCCGTACCAGGAGGCGGCCGCCTCGTAGTCAATGACATTGTAAGTCGATATGATAAAGTCGGTAAGCTGCTGGATCTCATCCTTGTCCAGTGAGCGGAACATCCTTTCCAATATCCTATAATTCAATATATTCCGCTGCTTATGCAGAGACAGGACTTCCTTGACGGCCCTCACGAGCGGGGCCGATGCATCGCGAATGACCAGCGGTTTGGAGAAAGGATGGGAACTGCGTGCATAGGCCAGGAAATTCCATCGGTATTCAATCGCCCGCTGGCAGAGTTTCCGTTCCACGGGATTGTTTCCCAGATAGGCAAAGGAGTCCCTGATCCGGCTTTCCTTGCGCTTCGGCGCACTTCCGAACCGATGCCGGAACAGCTGTCCCTTACGCCTGCAGGAGCGGTTGAATTCCTGGGCGTACCACGCATTTACCGTCTGCTCATAGCCGGACATGACCTTTGACAGTTTGACTTCCAGTTCCTCATGGACATGATCCCTCATCAGGGTCAAGGCTGCCAGGGTTATGTCCATCCGCTCCGCGACCACGCAGGTGATCGTGAAATACACAAGATAGTCGCTGAGCGTGTAAAACAGCAACCCTCCGTCTTTTGTGATTTTGTAAATGTGTTCAGTGCCTTCAGGCGCGAACCTTCTTCTCCGGCTCTTCATAGCTGACTCCTCGATATGTGAAACGGACTCCGGCAGGGAATCCCGTCGTAAATATCGACATTGTCCGGAACAATTGCAAGTCATTCGCGATATCCCTTTCCTTCACAATACGGCGATGGTTCGACGGACGTTTTTCTTATATAATTGTCAATCAGCAAGATAATGAAAGTGCTTTGCGTCAAAACGCGCAAAGCGGTTTAAGGATACTCCTGTGTTTCAGGGCTTTAAGAATAACGGAGCGGGACGATGGTTTTAATCGAACTATAAATTTTAGTTGCAATAACGAAAAACTTTAGTTATGTTTGCAACCGTAACACACCCTAGTATGAAACGACTGACCAGGAAAGAGGAAGAGATCATGGACCTGTTCTGGGAGAACGGGCCCATGTTCGTGCGGGAACTGCGGGAACGCTACGCCGACCCGAAGCCCCATTTCAACACGCTGAGCACGATGGTGCGGATCCTCGAGAGCGAAGGATTCCTCACGCATGCGACCCATGGAAACAGTTTCCAGTACCTTCCGGTCGTGATGCGGGAGCAGTACCACCGCGGGTCGGTGGCGAACCTCGTGGACAAGTACTTCGGGAATTCCTACCGGGCGATGGTGTCCGCCTTCGTGGAGGAGGAGAAACTGTCGCTGGAGGACCTGAAGGAGATTATCGACCAGATTGAAAAGGGAAAGTGATGGAACTGCTTGTCTATGAAGGGAAGGCCGCCCTGGTGCTGGCCGCCTTCTGGCTTTGCTGGCGCCTGCTGCTCCAAAAGGACACCTTCCACCGGCTGAACCGGGCGGTGCTCCTCGGGACGGCCGCCGCCGCGCTGGTGCTGCCGCTGTGCGTCATTACGATTGACAAGACCATCGAGGTGCAGCCGATGGAGTCCGTGCCCATGCCGGCCACCACTGTCCCTGACGCCTGGTGGCCCCCGGTGCTGCTCGCCCTGTATTTCGCCGGAGCCGCCGTCGTCCTGGTCCGGCTCCTTCTGTCCATGCTTCGTATCCGCAAACTTGTCCGGGGCTCCGAACAAAGGCCGCAGGCCGATGGTACCGTCCTCTGTATCAACGATTCCGTCCATGCGCCCTTCAGTTGGATGAAGTGGATTGTCCTTTCGCGTGAGGACCTCGCAAGCCCCGCCATCCTGTCCCATGAAAAGGCCCATGTCGCCCTCCGGCACAGCCAGGACTTGCTTTTCATCGACCTTGTCACGGTCATCCAATGGTTCAACCCGGCCATCTGGCTGCTGCGGCAAGACCTCCGTGCCCTGCACGAATATGAGGCTGACGCGAAGGTTCTCGAGGAGGGCGCCGATGCGCGCGAATACCAATATCTCCTGGTCCGGAAGGCCGTGGCCGGGGAACACTTCTCCGTAGCCAACAGTTTCAGCCACAGTACCCTGAAAGGCCGGATCACGATGATGTGCAAGCATCCTTCCCGCCGGGCCGGTGCCTGGAAAACGCTTTTTATCCTGCCCCTGGTCGCCCTGACGCTGACCCTGTCTGCCCGGACGCGATACACGTATGTGGGCAAGAAGCAGGATTCGTCTTATCTGCCTTTCAGGGCCGTTTATGTCCATGCCGATGCCGTCCAGGCAGAGTATTATGTGCTGAAAGAGGACGCGCGTCTCTTGTATCCGTTGTCGAAGAATGATTTGGCGGAGCTCGCCCAGTCGGGCAAGGTCACGAGTGTGGAAGTGCATGCCCCTATGGTCATTATCAATGCAAAGCCATGAAACGCAGACTGATTCTCCTTGCCTTCCTGCTCGGCAGCTGCACCGCCCCGCTTCCCCAGCGGGTGGACTTTCCCCATTATGGGTGGCGCAACAACGAGACGCAGGAAATCGTGAGCGTGGAACGTACCGATACGGCTACGATCTTTACATTCAAGTCATTCTATAAGCCCGGCTGGTGGATCAAAGTGGCGTCTGACACCCATCTGGAAGTGGAAGGGAAGCGATTTGCCCTGCTTCACACGGAAGGAATCACGCCCGACAAGGAACTGACCATGGGAGAGGATGGAACGGCCACTTATACCCTCTTTTTCGAGCCGCTGCCAGTCCGCGCGAAAACAGTGGATTATATTGAGGGTGAATTTGTTGAAGGAGGATTCCGATTCTATGGCATCGACCTGACCGGCAAGACGCCCCCGCCCTTGCCGCTGCCCGAAACCATCGTTCCGGAGACCTTTCCCGAGCCGTCCCTGGAATACGGCGAGGCCGTCCTGGAGATCATTCCGACAGGGGATGTCTCCCGGGTGCCGTCCTATGTGACGGTCCGCTGCCGTTCCTATCTCTGTCCGGGTTTTGAAAAAGCCCTGGATCCGGAGCCGGTGGATGTCCGTACCGGTGTGGCCCGGTATAACCTGAAACTCTATGGCCCTGGAGCGGTGAATCTGTATGTCGATGGTGCGCAGAGCATCCAACCCATTCCTGTCAATCCCGGCGAAACGCTTCGGGTTTATCTGGACGGTTCCGACCGGGCCACGACCCGGAGGCGCTTCTCCCTGGACGAGCCGGAAGTTCCGATCGTGCGTCCGGTGGGGCAGTATGCCTTCCTGTTTGGCCCGGATGCGAGAAAGGCGATGGTGTCCATCGCCCCGGACCTTTCCTTCGAGTACGACTCGAAGGATGATGCCGGAACCTATGCCGACAGCGTTCGGGTGTTTTATGAAAGGGTTTCATCGCGTCTGCAAGAAAAAGACCTTCTGCCCGCGATCCGGGAATATGCACAGAACAACCTGAAGGACTTTGCGTTGCAGCTTCTTCTGCAATCCGTCCATACCCAGCGCATGAATCACAGGAAGTTGTTTGGGGAGGAGGCGGAGGCATTCTTCCGGCCCTGGTTGTTCCAGGAGGATGACCTTGCCTGGATCCGGGCGCTGGACCTGGATGACCCGAAGACGCTTCTGAGCATCGATTTTACCCTGTATGGCATGATTCCGGCCCTGGCGCCGGCGGCATCCGCCGATACGACGGGACTTATCCGGGAATATGCCCGCTTCACGCCCATGCTGAGAGTCGTCAAGCGGGGAGGCGGTCTTCCGGAGGGATGGGACCGGTTCTCCCATCCGGTATTTACCAAAAAACTGGAAGATGAACAGAAAGCCTGGCTCCGGGCCCATGCGGAAGTGCCCGAGTCCGTGAAGGAAACGCCTGACGTGCCGGATGAAGAACTGCTGGACGCCATCCTGGCGGAACACCGCGGAAAGCCGGTCCTGGTGGACATCTGGGCAACCTGGTGCACCCCCTGCCTGGCCGGCATCCGGGCCCTGGAGCCTCTGAAAACCACTGACTATGCCGATGTGGACTTTATTTACCTGACCGGCGAAACCTCCCCGAAATCCACTTGGCTGGAGATGGTCCCGACGATCCGGGGAGACCATTATTACCTGACTGACAAGCAGTTGAAATCCATCCTGGACCGGCTGGGCAGCGACGGCTATCCTACCTATTTCGTCGCACGCAGGAACGGGATGAACGGCTCCGTCCTCGTGGGCTATAACGAAGAAAAACTGAAAAACTTGATTGATAAAGCATTGAGATGAAGAAACTCCTGATATCGGCCTGTGCCCTGCTCGCCGGCCTCGGACTCCGGGCACAAGTGGTTGTGCTCAATGACAACCTGTGGGTGACGCGTCTGGCGGAGATCCAGGCGACGGTTGTGGACTCGCTTACCAACGAGCCCGTTCCGTATGCGTCTTTCTATGTGATCCCCGAGAAGGACACCACCATCACGAACTTTACCCTCACCGATCCGGAGGGTAAGGCGAAGCTGGAGGATGTCCCGCTCGGGCGCTACACGTTGCACGTGGAGATGATGGGCTACCGGCCCGTCGTGAAGAGCCGGTATTTCCGGGAACGCCGGGAGGACCTGGGCACGATCCGGCTGCAGGTGGACGAACAGTTCCTGCAGGCCGCGACGGTGACCGACGTGGGCAATCCCATCGTCGTCAAGAAGGACACGGTGGAATTCAACGCCTCCTCCTTCCGGGTGGGCGCCAATGCCATGCTCAAAGACCTGCTGAAACGCATGCCGGGCATGGAAATCACGGATGACGGGAAGGTGAAGTTCAACGGCGAGGAAATCGACAAACTCACCGTGGGGGGCCGGACCTTCTTCTTCAACGACCAGAGTACGGCGCTGAACAACCTTCCGGCCGCCGTCGTGGACAAGATCCGTGTCATCGACCGGGAATCAGAGGAAACCCGCGCCTCCGGTATCCAGGACGGCAACCGGGAAAAAGTGCTGGACGTGGCCCTGAAGAAGGAATACGAACAGGGCTGGTTCGGCAATGTGGGACTCAAGGGCGGAACCACGCTCACGAAGGAAGACGGGAACAATCCCCTCCGGGACGACCGGGGACTTCTCTGGAACGGGAACGCGCTGGTATCGGCCTACACCGAAAAGGATCAGGTTACGTTCATTGCCAACGGCCAGAACATCAACGACTCGAATGTCATGGTCGCCATCGTGAATGAGAGCGGAGAGTTCACCAACCTGAACCAGGGGCTCTCGACCGCCGCGCAGGTCGGTGTCAATGCCAATACTTCCCGGATCAAGGATGTGGAGACGACAGCCAGCGTCAACTACAAATATTCAGACACGGATTCCGGGACCCAGGCCGACAGGACCACCTTCCAGGATGACGGGGACCTTGCTTCGTCCACGCAGGACAGCGGAAAGCAATATGCCCAGTCGGCCAATGCCAATCTGGAGTTCCAGAAGGAAAAAGGCAAGGTTTGGTTTCACCTGCGTCCTGCCTTCAGCTACAACAGGTCCGATTCACGAAGCAGCGGGCAGTCGGAAATATCCAGGGACGGCACGATGATAAACAGGTCGGAAAACACGTCACACGGGATCAGTTCCAATAAACGGGTGGATTTGGATACCGATTTTACTTTCCGTGAGTTGTGGGGCAAGAAAGAGCGTTCCATCCGGATCAGCAGCGATGTCGGATATGGCGCAAACGACGGAACGAGCGAAGAAATGTCCGTGCTCACGACCGCTGCCGGAGCGGACACCCGCAGTATGCGCTACGCCTCGGACGGCAACTCCAAATACATCAGCGGCTCGCTGCGTTATACGGAGCCCTTCGGAGAGAAGTGGACGCTGTCTGCATCGGCCTATTATGTTGCCGGCAGCCAGGGCAATGTGCGTGAGGCTTTTGACGAGGCCGGAAGAAACGATTACTACTCTTCCGAAAGCCGCACGGACTATGCGGAGCAGCGCTACGACCTTACCGCCCAATATAAGTTTGGCCAGCGGAGCTATGTGACCCTTGGCGGACGTGTATATGGTTCTTTGAACGAGACTTACTCGAAGAGTTTCGGTATAGAGGCCATCAGCGGGAAAGACGAGTGGAACTGGTATGTCGTACCCACCTTGCGCTTTCTTCATAGCAAGGATATGGACTATTGGTCCTTGTCGGCTTCCGGTCAGAACAACCGTCCTTCCCAGTCCAGGATGATGCCGGTCCTGTCCATTGCGAACCCTTCCCGTCTGAGCGTGGGCAATGTGTACCTGAAGCCTTCATCGCGGATGTATTTCGACGCCGACTGGGCGCGAAACGACATGAAGCGGTTCTCGAATCTGATGGTGTATTTCTTCGGCAGCATGAATACGAAGGCCCTTGTCAATGCGACCTGGTACGACCAGGACGGCGTCCAGTATTCCGTCCCGGTCAATTCCCGGAAGCCGGGTTTCACGGGCACGATGGTCGCGAACTATACAACCCCGCTTGACAGCAAGAAGCTATGGTCACTGACCCTCAGCGGTGCCGCCGCGTTCAACTCGTCCGTCAGCTATCAGGCCAGGACGGCACTCCCGGGACTGGACAAGGATACCTTCGACTATTCCGGCTTCATGGCCGGTTTCTGGGGTGATCCGGACGGCAATCGGTTCTACGGCGGGCAGAGCGGGTTTGCCGAAAGCAGTACCCGGGTCTTCTCTCCTTCGGGAAACATCAGCATCAGATACAACCAGGAACATTACTCGTTCAGCCTGGCAGCCAGTACCTCCGGCCGCATCTCCCGTTATTCGCTCGATCCGAGCATCAATATGAATACCCTGGATACGAGATTGGGCGCAAGCGGATCCTATACCACCAAGCATGCGTTTGAGTTCGATACGGACCTGTCCTATGTCTTTTACAGGGGCTACGCGGAAGGTTATGGGCAGCCTGAATGGCAATGGAATGCGGAAGTTTCCAAGAATATCGGCGCTTTCAACCTGAGTGTCAAGGTCCACGACATCCTGAACCAGACGCGGAATCTCACGCATACCGTCACGGACAACTACGTGGAAGACAGCTACCGCCTCATCATGGGCCGGTACATCCTCTTCGGGGTGAAGTGGAACTTCGGCAAGATGAATGCGGCCCATAGCCAGCGTGCGCAACGGGCCGCGCAGAGTATGGTATTCTAATCGCGCAGCAGGATCACCTTGACGTACTCCTGCGTGAGTCCGCCGGACCCTTTCTGGGAATCGGCAATCATGAGGAGGCAGCGGCTCCCGTCCGGAAGGGTGGGGCCGAGGCACATGCCTTCGAAGTTCGCGAGGTTCATCGCCCCGGTCGTGAAGTGGCAGACGAGGGATTTCCGGAGGATGCCGGCGGTGTCATGGACCGGGTCCACGACATAGATGTTGATGTCCGTGAAGGCCCCCTGGATCTTTTCCCACAGGCTGCCTTTCGGGACATAGACTTCCCGTTCCACGACGAGGACGCGGCCGTCATCCAGGGCCGTAAGGGCCGGGATGCCAAAGACGTAAGCGACTGTGTTTTCGCTGGTTTGGGAGGGCTCGCCAATCTGGTAAAGGAAGCGCCCGGCGGGTTTCCCGTCGGTGGTGAAACTCTGGAGCCGATGGAGCCGGGGGAAGAAGGTATCGGCCTTCAGCGGCGCTTCGGTGGTGGTCCAGAAAAGGCCTGTCGAGGCATTGTATGAGAGGGATTCGAAGCCCCGGTTGTCCTGGATGGCTTTCAGGTCGGCGGGAACGTCCAGTTTGGCGCCGGTTTCGACGCCCAGAAGGTCGTAGCCCCGGATGTCCTGGTTCTTCTCGGAAGTGGTATAGAGCGTATTGGTGGAGGCGACGTAGGCGATGCCTTCCGTATCGCGCTTCTTGCCTTCCGCCGTGGCGACGGCCGCGGGAACTTCCATCTTCACCGTGCCCACATTCCCGTGTTTGTCGATGGGAATGGAGAACCGGGCGATGCCGGCGCCCTTGAGGTTGTCGCTCACGACCCCGTACTGATTTCCGCCGATCCAGGTGATGCCGGAATACTCGCCGGGCTCCACCTCCAGCATCGTCGTCTGCGGAAGGGGAGTGGCCTGGATGCCGCTCTCCGGCGCTTCGGAAGTCAGGCAGGTCGCGTCCCAGCGGTGTGCGATGCCGGGCTGCAGGGTGGCGCCGGCGAGCCGCGCGGACCAGATGCGCCCGTCGGTCGCCTGGGCGATGGCCGCCGTGGCCGGGAGGACGGCGGGCTCTTTGGCCATCCAGAGGGTCAGGTCGCCGGCTTCCGAAACCGTTACAGGAACGGTCTCGGGAGCGCCCTGCATGGGCACCAGCAGGATTTTGTCGATGCCGGCATCGGCAGGAAGGCCTTCCAGTTGCAGCCGCACATAGGCACTGGCGTGGCGTATGGTGAAGAGCGTATCGCCCTTCTCGGTCAGGGTTGTATCGGTGAGGAACCGGTCCTGTGCAAACAGGCTGTCGGCCGCCGGGTCGCCGGCGACGGGTGTCCCGTCCTCGAACCGGACGGGCTCATGGACGCTCCCTTGCGTCTGTGCCTTGCAGGCGAGGATGGTGCAGGCTGCCAGGCCTGCCGTCAGGAAGAATGTTCTTTTCATCTTGTCGGTCCGTTTGATCGCAAAGATACGAAAAAAACCTTTCCCTCTTTCCGCTGCCTGACGGTGCCGCTCCCCGCTGTATGCCGCCCTCGCTGTATGCCGTTCCCGCTGTATGTCGCCCCGCTGTACAAATCTCGTTTGTACAGCAGAATGGGCTTCCATGGCCGTTTCCCTGTTCAAATCTCGTCCAATCCCCTCATATTCCCCTGTTCCCGGAAAGATTTGTACACGAATAATGCCCGTGGGAACGTTCCCGCTGTATGCCGCCCCGCTGATGCCGTTCCCGCTGTATGCCGCCCTCGCTGTACAAATCTCGTTTGTACGACAGAATGGGCTTCCATGGCCGTTTCCCTGTTCAAATCTCGTCCAATCCCCTCATATTCCCCTGTTCCCGGAAAGATTTGTACACGAATAATGCCCATGGGGAACGTTCCCGATGTACAAACGAGATTTGTACAGGGAAAGGCAGGCTATCGTTTCGGATTCTATCGGGACATGCAGGGAAGTCAGGCTTCGGTTTTGCGTTTCCGGCAGGATTACGTATTTTTGTATGTTATGTCACTGGAATCACTGTTCAAGCAATATACCGGGGCGGCGCCGGTGTCCGTGGTGCCGCTGACCGGATCGGCATCGCACCGGCGGTATTACCGGCTTACCGGGGCCGACGGACGCACCCTCATCGGCGTGGAAGGGACCGATGCAGATGAGAACCGCGCCTTCCTGACCATCGACCGTCACTTCGCCTCCAAGGGGATTCGGGTGCCCAGGGTCCTGGCCGAGGATGGCCTGTGTTACCTTCAGGAAGACTTGGGATCTGCGATCCTCTATGATGCCCTGGCCGATGGGCGCTCCCGGGGCGCCTACAGCCCGGACGAGGTGGCGCTCCTGCGCAAGACGATGGCGGCCCTCCCGAAGATCCAGGTCGAGGGTGCGCAGGGTCTGGACTTTTCGGTGTGCTATCCGCAGCCCTCGTTCGACGGGCGGATGGTGGACTTCGACCTGAACTACTTCAAGTACGACTACCTGAAACTCACCGGGTTGGAGTTCAACGAGGTCCGGCTCCAGGACGATTTCGACCGCCTCAAGGCGGACCTTCTGGCGGAACCCTCCGACACCTTCCTGTACCGGGACTTCAATGCCCGGAACGTGATGCTGGTGGACGGGGAGCCATGGTTCATCGACTTCCAGGGCGGCCGCCGGGGACCTATCTACTACGATGTGGCTTCCTTCCTCTGGCAGGCCCGGGCCCGCTATCCGGAAGCGCTCCGGGAAGAACTGCTGCAGGTGTATCTGGAGGCCCTCCGTGCCTATGGACCCGTCGATGAAACCCACTTCCGGGAACGCCTCCGCCTCTTCATCCTCTTCCGGATGCTCCAGGTCCTCGGCTGCTACGGCTACCGCGGCCTCTGGGAAAAGAAGCAGGCCTTCATCGACAGCATCCCCCCGGCGCTCGATATTGTCCGTAACCTCCTGCCTTTCAAGGACTACCCGTATTTGACCGAAGTTCTGGCGGGGCTTTGTGGGGAAGATTTCTCGACTCCGCCTTCGGCTCCGCTCGAAATGACAGAAGAAGGTTCTTCGGCATCGCTCGGAATGACAGAAGGATCGACACTGCGACCGGATGAAGACCCGTTGTCATGTCAACCGGACGACGCCCCTTTGTCATTTCGACCGAGCAAAACCCCATTGTCATTTCGACATGAAGACCCGTTGTCATGTCAACCGAACGGCGCCCCTTTGTCATTTCGACCGAGCGAAGCGAGTGGAGAAATCTCATCCCTGACGGTAACCGTGTACAGTTTCTCCTTCAAGAAGGGAATTCCCGAGGATGCGTCCGGGAACGGGGGCGGGTATGTGTTTGACTGCCGGAGCGTGCATAATCCCGGGAAGTACGAACGGTTCAAGCAGCTCACCGGCCTGGATGCGCCGGTCATCGAGTTCCTGGAGCAGGACGGCGAGATCCTCCGCTTCCTGGACCATGTCTATTCCTTGGTCGATGCCCATGTGGAACGCTTCCTCGAGCGCGGCTTCACCCACCTGCAGGTCAGCTTCGGCTGCACCGGCGGTCAGCACCGCTCCGCCTACAGCGCCCAGCACCTCGCTGAGCACCTGGTTGCGAAGTATCCCGTCCGAGTGCACTTGATTCACCGCGAGCGGGGCATTGAACGCTGGTTGCCCGAAGAATGCGTTGAATGTAAGTGATTGAATGTGATTGACTTGATGATAATTGAGTGCGGCAAGCGGAGTACTCAACATTATATAAGACATTGATAATAAACAAGTTCCATTCGACGGCTGTCAGACGATGAAAGCGATGATCTTTGCCGCGGGGCTGGGGACCCGCCTGAAACCTTTGACGGACACGATGCCCAAGGCGCTCGTGCCGGTCTGCGGGCAGCCGCTGCTGTACCATGTCATTACCAAGCTTGTCAAGGCAGGGTATGACCACCTTGTCGTCAATGTCCATCATTTCCCGGATCAGATCATCGACTACCTGAAGGCCCATGATTTCGGCGTCCGGATCGACGTTTCCGACGAACGCGACTTCCTTCGGGAGACGGGCGGCGGGATCCGGTATGCGCATCCGTTGCTTACAGATTTCTCGACTCCGCCTTCGGTTCCGCTCGAAATGACAGAAGAAGGTTCTTCGGTTTCGCTCGGAAGGACAGAAACAGATTCCTTCGCTTCGCTCGGAATGACAGAAGGCCCGTCATGTCGGCCGGACGGGGGCCCTTTGTTATTTCGACCGGACGGCGAGCCTTTGTCATGTCGTCCGAGCGGAACCCCTTTGTCATTTCGACCGAGCGGAGCGAGTGGAGAAATCTTCCGGAAGGAACCGTTCCTGGTCCATAATGTGGACATTGTCAGTAACCTGGATCTCAGGTGGTTCCGGGAACAGCACCGCCCCGGTTCCTTGGCCACGCTGGTGGTGAGCGAGCGGAAGACGCAGCGGTATTTCCTGTTCGACGAAGACAATCGGCTAAGAGGATGGACCAACCTCGCGACGGGAGAAGTCCGCAGCCCGTACCCGGACATCGACCCGGAAAAGTGCCGTAAACTGGCCTTCTCCGGCATCCACCTGATTTCACCGGAGATCTTCGACGCCTTCGAACGGCTCGGGATGGGCGACCGCTTCTCCATCGTGGACTTCTATCTGAAGGCCTGCGCCGAGTACCCCATCTACGGCGTCGTCCCGCCGGATTTCACCATGGTCGATGTGGGCAAGTTCGCCACCCTTCCCGAAGCGGAATCCATCTGCGCTGATATTCTAATAGTACATTAATATGAAAGAGGTGCACCGCCATGTGCACCTCTTGAAATCTAACTTATTGAAAACGTGCAATATAACGTTTGAGAGGTGCACCACCAAGTGCACCTCTTGAGGGCTAACTTATTGAAAACGTGCGACATAACGTTTGAGAGGTGCACCACCAAGTGCACCTCTTGAAGCATAATCTGCTGATAGGCAGCGCTATAAAGAATGAGAGGTGCACATCCAAGTGCACCTCTCCAGGATTATAACGCTGACAGAATGGCGTTTACATAGCCTTCTCTTCGGGAATAACCGCTTCTTCGGCCGGTGGGATACGGTCGATGTTGCCCCAGGGGTTCTCGACCCGGATGCGGGAGAAGACCCAGAGGCAGGCGGCGAGGATGACGCAGCTCACCACGAAGACGATCATGTACTGCTCCTTGCCCAGGATCTCGATCCAGTAGAGGTCCTCGTAGTCCTTGAAGGCCTTGATGTTGGAGAGGATGACCGCCGTTCCGTTGTTCACGAAATGGATGACCATCGTGAGGATCAGGGAACCCGTCTTGTAATACACATATCCCATCAGCAGGCCGATCAGGAAGGCGTTCAGCGCCTGCCAGGGATTGGCGTGGATGACGGCGAAAAAGAGCGCCGATATCACGATGGCCCAGACCGGCTTCATCTTGGTGAGGAGACCGCGGAGGACCATGCCCCGGCACAGCCACTCCTCGAAGATGGGCGCGAAGATAGCGACCACGAGGAAGGAGGCCCAGAACACGCCGCCGGTCATCTGTTTCATGATTTCCATGAACATCTCATAGGCCTTGGCCAGGATGGACGACTGGTTCGTGAGTTGCATGTTCCAGTAGTTCGGAAGGTCGAAGGCGAACATCGATGCCAATGTCATCACGACCGTTACCAGGATGAGCAGCGGGAGTCCGTAAGGGGAGAAATGCTTGTTGTTCAGTTCGTAACCGGGGTCGAACAGCATGTTCCGACGGCTCTGGTTCGCCGCATAAACCATTGCCGGCAGGAACTGGATGGGATACACCACGATCATGCCGTAGTCGATAATGGCCTGCTGCGACATGAACAGGCCCATGACGCTCTGGACGATGCCGCCGAGCAGGGAGCCGACGAGGAACCAGCCTACGAGGCCGAACATGCCCTTCACGCCGGGCACATACCAGGCGTGGCTGGAAAAGATGTCGTAATTCTTGATCTTGCGTGCCATATGGGGAGTGTTATGGTTCTCAGAATCAATACAGCGGGCTGGGATACACGCCGTCCGCCACGAGTTGGGCGAACTTCGCCACGACGCCCGGGCGGTCTTCCTTGAAGGTCACGCCGAACCAGTGGGACGGGGTGGAGAGCACCTCGCAGGCACCCTGGCCGTCCTTGATGATGCAGTCCACGGCGTAGGGGATGTAGTACTCCTTCTTGGGCTCGTTGACATTGACCTCCAGGAACTTCTCGAAGATGGCCTCGCTCAGGGCGAAGTAGTCCGGGGTGAAACCCCACATGTTCATGGAGCAAAGGGCCTTGGCGTCCAGGGCGACGTGGTTCTCGCCGCTGACGGAGTTGTTGCCATAGACGATGCCGTCGGCCTCTTTCCCGATCTCCAGGTGCTCGGCGATGTCCGTGAGGTTGCCGGAGGCGTCGTAGGAGCAGATGCCGCGGGAGACGGTGCCGTTCTCGGAGAGGGTGTTGTCCAGTTCGAAGCCCACGATGCAGTACTGGCCTTTCGTGTCCGCATGGGCCCGGCACCAGTCGCCGAGGATGCGGAAGGATTCCTTGCCGTAGAAGTCGTCCCCGTTGATCACAGCGAACGGCTCGTGGATGACGTCCTTCGCCATCAGGACGGCGTGGGCGGTGCCCCAGGGCTTCACGCGCTCGGGATTCAGGGTGAACCGGGCGGGGATCTTGTTCAGTTCCTGGGTCACGAAGACAAACTCCAGGGGTTCGCCGTCGATGGTCTTGACGCCCGCGTACTTGGCCTGGACCGCCTTTTCCATATCGGCCTTGAAGGATTCCCGGACGATATAGACGACCTTGCCGAAGCCGGCTTCCACGGCATCGTGGATGGAATAGTCGATGATGGTTTCGCCGTGGGGGCCGAGGCCGTCCATCTGCTTGAGTCCGCCGTAGCGGCTGCCCATGCCGGCAGCGAGGACGAGAAGGGTAGGTTTCATAGTCACTATCGAAATTTTAAATTTGTTTTCGTGTAATCGCACAAATTTAGTAATTTCGCAGGAAACTAAAGACACATTCCCCGGGAAATATGGCCGAGAAGAAAGACAAAGGCAGCCTCCTTACGCGCAGCGACCACAACTACTTCGTCCCGTTCGTCATCGTCATCACGGCGGTGGCGGCGCTGTGGCTGCTTTTTTTCTCCCACAGCAGCGTCCTGAACTGGGTCCGCGCCCGCTGGGAAATCAACCGGCAGGAACGTCAGATGGAGGAGTACCGGAAGGGCATCGAAGAGATGGACGCGGAAATCCAGTCCCTCACCCGCAGCCGCGACTCCCTGGAAAAGTTCGCCCGGGAAACCTATCATTTCGCGGCCCCGGGCGAGGATGTGTATCTGGTGGAATAGTTATTTCGAATCCTCCGGTTTGTTTTTTCGGGTTACGGGATTGGGCCAGAAGAAACTCAAGATCTCCAGCACGAGAAGGGAAAGCCATAATGCGGACATACCCGTATTCCCGGCAACGTAGAATGTCACGACGCCGACAAAGAGGATCAGGGCGTCATCGGCATTCATGCGCTTGTCCCCGGTAACCGTTTCCAGGATTGTGTTCATCTTTCCTTTACTCCATATGATGCACAGGACCAAGGCTGCGAGGATCAGCACCAGGGCTCCGATGATCAGTGTAATCCAGACCCATGATTCCTGAGGTACAACGGGTGTCAGAAAGTAGGCAAGCAGGGCGCATCGCCCCAAGTAATTCGTGAGAAAGCGTTTATTCTCGTTCATTTCAGTTAGTTGGTATAATAGTTTGTCCAATAATTGTAACTGTAAAGAGAAACGGCGAGACCCATCCGGATCCATTCCTTTTCCTCTGAAGTCAGTTCGGTTGAGGCCTCTACAATCTCTGCGTAGCGGTTTATTAAAAACACCACATCATAAGCGTTGGCCGGATATGTTTGGAACACTTCGTCGAACAATCCCATGATCATTGCTGAGACACACTCTTCTTCCGTGGTATCATGGTATCTGTTTTCCAAAAGTGCAACCATGTCTTCTGAATAAGTGATGGCGTCTTCCATTGTTACATCATCGCCGGCGCCGGCTTCTTCCTCTTCTGTTGTAAATGGGTTAAGATAAAAAAATAGAAAAGTAACCGATGACTGAGCTCGAACGCGTTTCAACCTGCGAATCCAGTCTTATTCAACTGTTTCTCTTTTAGTTATAATCCTTCGAAACCATGTTATTTAGAAATGCGGAAGAGAAGGACTTTGTCAAAACTGTTTCGCTCACTAGCTACTGATGGATTTGCTGAAGATCCCAAAGGAGTTCGGCATCGGACATCTCCACGGGCGGATCCTGCCCGAAAATGGTCAGTTGTGGCTCCTCTTTGGGGTGGAAGGGTTTTTCGTCAATTGTTTCCGGACGGCATCCGGTCAGGCTGAGCAGAATGGTTGTTCCAGCCACTACCGTTTTAAACAGAGTCTTTTTCATAGCGTGTACCAGTAATTAAAGTGAAACAGAGAAGTAACCGTATGCTTCGGCGGAATTGCTCTGGAAAAGAATACAATATTCGCCAGCGGCAGAGGGAGCGTAAGTATGATATATGTCGCCATAATTGTATGAGGGATCAATTACATCGACAGAGTATACAGCCCCTGTTTGGGCATCCATAATATAGACCCAGATCCATTGGTTTACATAGGTCTCTACGGAAATCTGACCAGTCGTTGTATTATAATAGACGACAAGGTCGAGAGACTCTTCTAAAGGATCTTCGGTTTCCTGATGAATGATGATGCGCTCTTCATCAACGTGAAAACCGCTTCCGTTGTTATTTGCATTTAAAGAAACACCTCCCAATGCAACGATGAGCATGGTGGAAATAAATAGCATTTGTTTTTTCATTTTGTGTGTGTTTAAGTTGATGCAAAATTACATCGAGAAAGTATCATCACAAAAACAAAAGTCTCATAAGGGAAGAAAATAAAAAGCTGATAATCAGTGGATTATCAGCTTGGAAGTTTCATCTTGTCCCGAATTAGTCTCATTCTGATGATGAGCGGTACAGATCCTTGATGAAAATGGAAAGATTGGTGTCCCTCGGTCCCAGGCCGAGCTTTTGGCGGATGGCGCTGGAGATGTTATAGGTACTGCTGCGGTTGATGACATCACCGATCTCGCCGGTGCGGAATCCCAGTTGCAATAGACAACAGAACCCGATTTCCGTCGTGGAAAGGTTCTTTTCCATGAGCTTGGAGACGAAGTCGGGATGATAGATTGCATAGAGCATTCCGATTGTGTCCAGCAATTCTTTCCGGTTTTCGGTCAGATTTTCCAGTTGGTCGGACACCCGGTCCAGCGAGGAGGGTCTGTCCGCGGCGAGGAACTGTCCGATGGCGGTGACGCGTTTGCCCAAGGCGGTCCGTGCGTTCTCCTGCAATTCTGCGTTTCCCTGTAGGACGGCCATCAGGTTGTCCTGTTCTTCTTTCATCTCGGCATACAGTGCATCAATTTCTTTCTGTTCTTTCTTACTCTTCCGGAGGCGGACTATGAGGATGGAGGCGAGCAGTACGAAGGCAACAGAGTCGATCAGTATCCATCGGAGATATCGGTTCTCTTTCTTTTTCTGATAGGCTTTTTTCTCAACATATTTTGTGTCACTTTTAAGCCGGTCGTAATCTGTTTGAGAGAAAAAACCATAAAATCTTTTAAATGCTTCAAGACTTTCTTTGTACTGATGCAGACTGTCTTTCAATTTTGACAGTATCAAGTCGTATTGTGCTTCTTCCAATTCCGTATCCACTTGTTCGTGGTATTGCTCCAGTGCGTGTTCTGCACTCGCAAAATCACCGCAGTTCAAATATACAAGGGCAAGACTACTCCAGGAAAGTCCTTTGTCTCCATATTCTTCCTCAAATTCTTTGGCTAAGCGTAAGGTGCTGTCTTTGGGCGCTTCGGTCAAACGCAGATACTGGAGTCTAAAATTAGAATAGTCTTTTCTCTTGGTCGTACTCATCTCTCCGGTGAGCGGAGACAACTCCGCAAAACAGGAATCTGCCTTATTGAAATCCGGAATTAGCAGATAGACTTTGATCTTTCCAAGTATAGCAGAGACATGGTTATTGGTCCAGCCACATTCCTGGGCGTATGTCTCTGCTTTTGAATAAGCTGAAATGGCCTCATCATAGGCGAGAAACGAGGTATATATGTCCCCTTTCTTGAGCTGCAGCGATGTCAGGTGTCGCAGGGGAATGTCTTTTGACCGGATGCTCTCTGCCTCGATATAGCTGCGCATCGCGGACTCGTAGTCTTCCAACGCATCATAGACCCTTCCCTGATAGTAGTAGGCGAGGAATTTCTCCTTTTGGGGGCCGTGGATGCGGTAATAGTTCACGGCGATGTTGATCAGGGAATCGTCCGGGACGACAACCTTGCACCGGCTGAGGGCCGTTGAAAGCATCAGGGCATGCCTGGCCTGCAACTTTGGAGTATCAAGCAGGTCCCGGTCCATGGCGTCGAGTACACGGCGGGCGCTGTCCGGATATTCAGCGGCAAAGGCCTCGATGTGGTCGAGTTTCTTATGGACGGCCCTGCCGGAGCAGCCCGTGGTAAAAAGGGCCACGAGGAAAAAGAAGAAGAGCAGGGAAAAGGTCCGGTTCATTACATGCGCTTTGTGCAAATATAATAAAAAACGGCCTGATCCCAAGCAAACAGTCACCGGACATTCCGGATTCTCACCAGTATGAGCGGGAATCATAATGGAGCCTCCGTTCCCAGTCAGGGTCTCAGACCCTTTCGCTCGTGTAGACAGAAACCGTCCTTCGTGCCTCCGCGACGTCGTGGACGCGGAGATAAGTAGCGCCTCGCTCCAGCGCCATGTAGTGGGCGACTTGCGTGGCGGGGAGGGATTCTTCGGGCGTGATGCTGAATCGCTTGTAAATCATGCTTTTGCGGGAGATGCCCACGAGGATGGGATGCCGGAGGACCTGCAGCCGGTCCAGTTCTTCCAGCAATGTCCAGTTCTGTTCCACGGTCTTGGCAAAGCCGAAGCCCGGGTCCAGGACCCAGTCCTCGATGCCTGCCTCGGCCGCCCGGATAGCAAACTCCTGAAAATACCGCAGTACCTCCGCCGTCACCCCGTCCGGATAGTCCGTCAGGGACTGCATCGTCTCCGGCGTCCCGCGCATATGCATGGCGATGTAGGGGAGCCCGAGCCCTCCGACGAGCGGGAGCATCGAAGGATCGAACGCGCCGGCCGAGATGTCGTTGACCGTGAACGGGCCGATGAGGTCGTAAACCCGCGCCACCACCGTGGACCAGTAGGTGTCGATGGAAACCGGCAGCTCCGGAAACGCCTTCCGGAGCGCCTGCAGGGCCGGCTCCAGCCGCCGCCATTCTTCCTCCGCCCCCACGGGTCGGGAACCCGGCCGCGTGGAACAGGCGCCGATATCCACGATGTCCATCCCTTCCGCAACCATCTGACCGACGCGCTCTACGAGCGCATCGCACGACCCGACGCGGCTCGGTGCGTAGTACGAGTCGTCCGTGAGGTTCACGATGCCGAGGATCTGGATTTTCGGATTCATAACGCAAAAATAGTTATATTTGTGAGATTAAACGAAAAATCATGCTCATCGTCGTGGAAGGCCTGGACGGGGCGGGGAAGTCCACCCAGGTCAAGAAACTGAAGGAATACCTGACGCAGCGCTGCGGAGCGCTGGAATACATCCATTTCCCGCGGTATGACGCTCCGGTGTACGGAGACCTCATCGGCCGCTTCCTGAAAGGGGAGTTCGGCAGCATCGAGGCCGTGCATCCGCAGCTGGTGGCCCTCCTGTTCGCCGAGGACCGGCATCGTGCCGTGCCCGAAATGCGGGCGGCGCTGGATGCGGGGAAGGTGGTCCTGCTGGACCGCTACGTGTATTCCAACATCGCCTACCAGTGCGCGAAGCTTCCGCAGGGCGGCGAACGGACCCGGCTCCGCAACTGGATCTTCGACACGGAATACGGTGAGTTCGACCTCCCGGAACCCGACCTGAACCTGTTCCTGGACGTCCCCATCGGCTTTGTGGAAAAGAGTCTCGCGGCGCACCGGGAAGGGGCCGACCGAGGCTATCTGCACGGCGCGCAGGACATCCACGAGGCGGACATCCGTTTCCAGGAGGCCGTCCGCGACCTGTACCGCTCCGAGGCGGCCCGCGACCCGCATTTCCTCCGCATCGACTGCGCTGACGCGGATGGCCGGATGCTTCCCCCCGACGATATTTTCACCAAGGTCCGTGCGGCCGTCGATCCTGTCCTCGTATGAAAAAAGCCCATCATAGACTGCGGCGCCTGTGCGCCGTCCTCATCGGCCTGACCTTCCTGTTCTCCGGCCTTTTCAAGCTGCTGGACCCGGTGGGTACGGGGCTCATCGTGAGCGAATACTTCAAGTTCTTCCACATCGGATTCCTGCAGGGGCTGTCGAAGCCCTTGGGCATGGGTCTGGCCCTGCTGGAGAGCATCACCGGTGCGGCGCTCATCACCGGCGTGTACCGGAAATTGACGGCCGTCGTCGCCTCGGTCATGGTCGTCTTCTTCACCGTCGTCACCCTCATCCTCTGGATCGCGAATCCGGTCATGGACTGCGGCTGCTTCGGGGAGGCTATCCATCTGACGCACGCCCAGACTTTCTGGAAAAACGTCGTCCTGCTGGTGCTCGCGCTCATCGCCTTCGTGCCGTTCCAGAACTTCGGCGTGCCCCGGAAGGGAAAGGTCGTGGCCTTCTGGCTCGCCGTCCCGTCCCTCGTTTTCGCCCTCTGGTTCAATGCGCGGCACCTGCCGATGATCGACTATACGGAGTTCAAGCCCGGTGCCGAACTTTTCGCCTCCCTGGACAACGACTACCAGGCGATGGACGGCAAGGTCCCGACCTTCATCTACGAGCGGGACGGCCAGCGGGGCTCCTTCTCGCTGGAAAACCTCCCGGATTCCACCTGGACCTTCGTGGGGGTGGATACCCTGAGCCGCAGCGTCTATCGAAGCGAGGACAAGCCCGTCCTTTCCTTTCGCGATGCGGAGGGAACCTATCAGGACGAAATGGCCGTGCTGGGCAAGGTCGTGACTCTCTCCGTGTACGACCCCGGCAAGGCCGATTGGCCCTCGATCCGGGAGCAGGCGGCCGATGTCCGCGCCCAGGGCGCCACGCCGCTTGTCCTCACGGTCCCCGGCGAGGGCATTCCGCAGGACTTTCCGGTGTACTATGGCGATTACAAGCCCCTCATCACCCTGAACCGGGCCAACGGGGGTGCGACCTATATCGACAACGGCGAGATCATTTCCAAATGGAGCCCGAAGGACGTTCCTTCAGGCTCCGAGTGGTCGGGTCTCCTGGAAAGGGACCCGGTGGATGCTTTCACCGACTTCACGGTGAAGCGCCGTATCAAGGCCCAGGGATTCGCCCTGTACCTCCTGGCGCTGCTTCTGCTGCTATAACTTGTTGATTTCCGTGTCCAGCCACGCGAGGCGCTGGGTGTAGAAATCCTTCATGTAGGCGACCGCCTCCGACCAGGAGGTGAAGTTGTCCGGGGGATTGTAGGCCCAGCGGGCGGCGCGGGGATTCTTCCTGGCGGTCACGTTGTGGTCGTAGGCCGGCTTGTTGTACTCCGCCATCTTGTCGATGAAGTCCGGAATCATGTCCAGCCGGGGCTTCACGAGGTTCCAGCGCTCCTTGAGGGCCGCCACGAAGAGCGGATCCTCGAACAGGTACTGGTAGTAACTCTTCTGGGAACCGTCCCAGTCGCCGTTCTCGAAGGAGCCTCCCCGGATCTTGATGAACCATCCCTTGGGACCGTCCATGCCGTAGTCCAGGTTGAAGTCATTCCCGATGTAGGAGCAGTTGCCCAGGGAGAGGTCGAAGTCCCACACCATGGGCATGAACAGCTTGGTGTCCTTGTCCTTGGCGAAGTAGGTGGAAAGGCGCATGCCGCCGTCCACGTTCATGGTCAGCTCCTGAACGATGTAGTTCCCGATGAAGGTGTACAGGTCCAGTTTGGACTGGTAACCGGTTTCGGGATCGAAGGCGCGCTCCTTCAGGAGGCGCTCCACGTCGTTGACGTAGCCGGTGATATAGTCGATCTGGGCCACGGCGTCGGCCGAATTGTCCGGATTGTAGCGGTCGCCGAATTCCGGCTCCTTGAACTTGATCTTCTTCTGGAAGGTCTCCGTGCGGAAATACCGGTCGTAGTCGCCCTTGTTGTCGATTTCCAGGAGATACCCGCCGTCGGTTTCACCGGGGCCCACGACCGTGATGGGAATCTTGTTCTCCCGGTCCACCTCCTTGCCTTCCACCAACAGGTAGCAGCCGCCGTAGTTGCCGTTGAAATAGACTTCGACGGCGCGGTACTTCGGAGTCCAGGGCATGGACACGAGGCGGGAGATGCGGAGGGCTACCGCGTTCCGCAGCAGGCTCGGATCCTGGACGTCGGCCAGCAGGATCCAGTCCTTGTCGCCCTTCATCCCGAACACTTTCCGATGCTCGGCGAGTTTGATCTTGTAGGAGTGCTTGATGCCGCCCTCGGCGTCGTAGGAGGTGTTCCCGCGGCCGCGGATCCGCATCTGGAGTACCTGGGAGTCGGTTTCGTAGGCCGTGTCATCGTCATCCTTGTACATGCCCTTGGGGTCCCGGAAGCGGACGGTTCCGTCCACCCAGGTGTATTCGCCTTCCGCCAGGCGCTGGGTCTCCTGTTCCCAGGTGATGTCGATGCGGGGGAAATCCTTCACGTCCGTAACGGCGTTGTACGTGGGGTGGCGGGGGACATCGGCACCGGTATCCTCCCAAGTCCGGAGGGTTCCCGGATGCGGCTGGGGTTGCGGCTCCGGGTTCGGGTTCGGCTGGGGCTCGGGATCGTCCTTGGACTTCACGGTAATCCGGCTGCGGGCGGAGTATCCGCCGTCCCGGGTGGTGACGGTGATGCTCGCGTTGCCCGCGGCGACGGCCGTGACGAGGCCTTTCGCATCCACGGTGGCGGCCGCTTCGTTGTTGGACGACCATTCCACGTCCCTGACGGTCGCATCAGCCGGGGAGACGGTCGCCTCCAACTGCAAGGTTTCGCCGATCTCCAGGGAGGCCGTGACCGGAGAGACGGCCACGCCCGTCACGGAGACGGTTTTCTCCACGATCCTGTCCGGTTTACAGGACACGCCCGCAAAAGCGAGCGTGACAATCGCCAAAAGGCGGATATTTCTGATATTCATAACCTTACAGGCTTCTCTTGATCTCCACGACGGTGAAGGCCTCGATGACGTCGCCGATGTGGATGTCGTTGAAGCGCTCCAGGGCGCAGCCGCACTCGAAGCCGGCGGCCACTTCCTTGGCGTCGTCCTTGCCGCGCTGCAGGGAGGCGAGGGCGCCGGTATAGACCACGATGCCGTCGCGGATGAGGCGTACCTGGGCCTTGGCCGTGAGTTTGCCTTCCTTGACCTGGCAGCCGGCGATGGTGCCCACCTTGGAGATCTTGAAGGTCTGCTTGACCTCGGCGGTGGCGGTGACCTCCTCCTTCTTCTCCGGCTCGAGCATACCCTCGATACCTTCCTTGACTTCGTTGATACAGTCGTAGATGACGGAGTAGAGGCGGATTTCGATTCCCTCCTTCTCCGCGGCGCGGCGCGCCTCGGCGGAAGGACGGACCTGGAAGCCGATGATCACGGCGTCGGAGGCCTCGGCCAGCAGGACGTCGCTCTCGGAGATGGCGCCCACGGCCTTGTGGATCACGTTCACGCGCACTTCCTCGGTGGAAAGCTTGATGAGGGAGTCGGAGAGGGCCTCCACGGAACCGTCCACGTCGCCCTTGACGATGACGTTGAGTTCCTTGAAGTTGCCGATGGCGATACGCCGTCCGATCTCCTCAAGGGTGAGGTGCTTCTGGGTCTTGATGCCCTGGATGCGGAGGAGCTGCTCGCGGCGGTTGGCGATGGACTTCGCCTCCTTCTCGTCGGTCATCACGTTGAACTTCTCACCGGCGGCGGGAGCGCCGTTGAGGCCGAGGATGGAGACCGGCGTGGAAGGACCGGCTTCCTTGACCTTCTGTCCGCGCTCGTTGAACATCGCCTTCACGCGGCCGTAGTAGCTGCCGGAGATGATCACGTCGCCCACCCGCATGGTGCCGTCCTGCACGAGGACGGTGGCGAGGTAGCCGCGGCCCTTGTCCAGGGAGGACTCGATGACGGCGCCGCTGCCCAGTTTCTTGGGATTGGCCTTGAGTTCCAGGAGGTCGGTCTCGAAGAGGACCTTCTCCAGGAGTTTATCGACGTTGATGCCCTTCTTGGCGGAGATTTCCTGGCACTGGTACTTGCCGCCCCAGTCTTCCACGAGGATGTTCATCTCGGAGAGCTGGCGGCGGATGGTGTCGGGATTGGCGCCGGGCTTGTCGATCTTGTTGATGGCGAACACCATCGGGACGCCGGCGGCCTGCGCGTGGGCGATGGCCTCCTTGGTCTGGGGCATCACGGCGTCGTCGGCCGCGACGATGATGATGGCGAGGTCGGTCATCTGGGCGCCGCGGGCACGCATGGCGGTGAAGGCCTCGTGGCCCGGGGTGTCCAGGAAGGTGATGCGGCGGCCGTTGTCCAGCTTCACGCTGTAAGCACCGATGTGCTGGGTGATGCCGCCCGCCTCGCCGGCGATGACGTTCGTATTGCGGATGTTGTCCAGCAGGGAGGTCTTACCGTGGTCCACATGGCCCATGACGGTGATGACCGGCGGACGCTCCACGAGGTCTTCCTCGTTGTCCGGCTCCTGCTGCTCGATCTCGTTGGTGAGTTCGGCGGTGACGAATTCCACCTTGTAGCCGAATTCCTCGGCCACCAGGACGAGGGTCTCCGCGTCCAGGCGCTGGTTGATGGACACCATCATACCCAGGGACATGCAGGCGCCGATGACCTTCACCACCGGGGTGTTGTTCATCAGGGTCGCGAGGTCGTTGACCGTCACGAACTCGGTGACTTTCAGTACCTTGTTCTCGGCCATCGCCTGCTCCATCTCCTCCTGGGAACGGATGGCGGCCATCTCGCGCTTCTCCTTGCGGTGCTTCGCGCCGAAGTTGTTCTTCGTCTCGTTCATCCGGGCGTAGGTCTCCTTGACCTGCTTCTGGATTTCCTTCTGCATCTCCTCCTGCTCGGCCTCGGTGAGGACGGGCTTGGCGAAGCGGTCGTTACCGCGCTTGCGGCCCTTGCCGGATGCGGCCTGGTCCTGCTTCTTGGCACCGCCGTTCTTGTTGCCGGCGTCCTTCTTGGGATTGCGGTCGGCCTGGACCTTGGTGACGTCCACCTTCTGGGATCCGCCGCCCTTGATGCGCTCGCGCTTCTTGCCCTTCTTGGGGTCGAACTGGGTGAGGTCGATCTTGCCGACGACCTTGAGTTGGGTCGTCGCCTGCGGGGCGGGAGTTTCCGCGGGGGTCGGGGCGGAAGGAGTCTCCACGGCGGCGGCGACGGTTGTCTCGGGTTCTGCGACGGGCTCCGGTTCCGGGGCCGGTTCCGGCTCGGGCTCGATGACGGGCTCCGGTTCCACGACAGGTTCGGGCTCGACGACGGGCTCCGGTTCCGGGGTCGGTTCGGGCTCAGGCTCGACAACGGGTTCCGGTTCCACGATGGGCTCCGGTTCGACGACGGGTTCCGGCTCTACGACCGGCTCCGGTTCGGGTTCGACGACGGGCTCCGGCTCCACGATGGGTTCCGGTTCGGGTTCGACGACGGGTTCCGGCTCCACGGCCGGCGCGGGCTGGGTCTCCACGGTGGCCCGGGAGAGATTGTTGCTCTTGATCACCGTCACGCGCTCCGGCTCGTAGTCGTCCTCCTCTTCCCGGGAGGCGGGCCGCTTGGAGGCCTTGTCCAGGATTTCAGTGAGTTTGACGTCCACTTTCTCAGCGGCTTCCTTGAGTTCGAGGTCCTTGCCGAATTTCTTGTGAAGTTCCCCGAGATACTCGTCGGAGACCTTCATGTTCGGGTTGGCATTCTCGATTCCGGCTCCCTTGGAATTGAGGAAGTCCACGAGGGTGTCCAGCCCGATATTGAATTGTTTGATAAGTTTGTTCAGTCTGATTTCTGCCATATAGTAACCCCCAGTTTTAATCAGTTAGTCTTCGAATTCGGAACGCAGGATCTGGAAGACTTCCTCCACGGTCTCGTCCTCGAGGTCGGCGCGGCTGGCGATGTCGGCCGGCGAAAGGGCGAGGACGCTGCGTGCGGTGTCGCAGCCGATGGACTGCAGGCGCTCGATGATCCACGGGTCGATGTCGTCCGTGAACTCGGTCAGGAGGACATCCTCCTCTTCGGCCTCGTCCTGCGGGAGTTCGCGCCAGACTTCGATTTCGCGTCCCACGAGCATGCCGGCGAGTTTGATGTTGCAACCGCCCTTGCCGATGCCCTTCTTCACTTCCTCGGCCTGCATATAGACCTTGATCTTGTCCTCGGGGCCTTCGCCCAGGTCGATGCGGGAGATCCGGGCCGGATTCAGGGCGCGGGTGATCATGAGTTGGGTGTTCGCGGTCCACTGGATGACGTCGATGTTCTCGTTGCGGAGTTCGCGGACGATGCCCATGATGCGGGAACCCTTCACGCCGATGCAGGCGCCGATCGGGTCGATGCGGTCGTCATAGGACTCCACGGCCACCTTGGCGCGCTCGCCCGGGATGCGGACCACCTTCTTCACGGTGATGAGCCCGTCGTAGATCTCAGGAACCTCCATCTCGAAGAGTTTCTCGAGGAAGGAATCGGTCGTCCGGGACAGGACGATGTACGGGGTGGTGTTGTTCTTCATCTCCACGCTCTTGATGATGGCGCGGATGGTGTCGTTCTTCTTGAAGCGCTCACCCGGGATCTGCTCGCTCTTGGGCATGCTGAGTTCGTTGCCGTCCTCGTCCAGGATGAGGACCTCGTTCTTCCAGGTCTGGTACACCTCGCCGGTGAAGATCTCGCCCACCTTGCCGGAGTACTTCTTGTACACATTGGCCTTCTCGATGTCCATGATGCGGCCCTGGAGGTTCTGGCGGATGTTCAGGATGCCGCGGCGGCCGAAGGAGGAGAGACTGAGTTTGCGGGTGTAGGTGTCGCCGATCTCGTAGTCGTCGTCACCGGTCTCGGCCGCGATCTCATCGACGGTGATCTCGGTGGCGGGGTTCTCGACCTTTTCCACGACCTCGAAGTTCTGGTAGATTTCACAGTCGCCCTTGTCCACGTTGATGATTACGTCGAAGTTGTCGGCGCTGCCGTAGGTCTTGGCGAGTTGGGTGAGGAACACGTCCTTCAGCACGCCCAGCATGACGGGGCGGTCGATGCTCTTCTCTTCCTTGAAGTCCTTGAACGCGTCGATCAGGGTTACTTCCTTTTCTTTGTCTTTTGCCATGTCTATGTCGTATTATTTGAAATCGATGTACGGGGTGACGGAGTTGATCTCCGCGAGCGGGCACACGTCCTCGTGCTCCACTTTCTCTTTCTTCTTCTTGCCTTCCACGGCCTCCAGGGCCGTATATTGCAGGGTGACAGTGTCTTCCGTCGCGGCCGTGAGGGTGGCGACGAGCCGGCGTCCGCCCTTGAACTTCACGTCCACCTTGCTTCCGACGGCCTTCAAATACTGTTTCAGCACCTTGAAGGGCCGGTCCAGTCCGGCGGAGGAAACGGTGAGGGAATAGTCCTCCACGTCCTGGTCGAACGCGGCATGCACCACTTTGTCGATCGCGGCGCAATCGTCCCAGTCCACGATCCCTTCCTCCTTCTCGATCACGATCTCCACGTCGTTCGCGGCGCTCACCGTCACTTCCACGACGAAGCACCCTCTTTCCTGCACGGCCGTCTCCACGGCCCGGATGATATCTTCCTTTTTCATTCCTTTGTCATTTCGAGGATATTCCTCTGTCATTTCGAGCTTGTCGAGAAATCTCCATATAACAAAAAATAGGGGACCCTCGTCCTCTATCTCGTTCACGGGTGCAAAGATAAGAATTCTTTGCGGAAAAACAAA
The DNA here is from genome assembly GCA_902781705.1 of uncultured Bacteroidia bacterium. GTDB lineage: Bacteria > Bacteroidota > Bacteroidia > Bacteroidales > UBA932 > Cryptobacteroides. The sequence goes on along the minus strand of CACZKE010000016.1, from coordinate 25,055 downwards.
ATCATTTGTCCAGATTGATTCCCGTCAGGCGAGCCGTTTCAGCCACAGCACTGCATCCGGGCCTTCGTTGAAGAGGAGGTCCAGGGCGGAAAGGCCGGGGGTGAAGCCGAAGCGGTCGGAGAAGACCTGGTAGTACGGCTTTTCCAGGCCGAGGTCCCGGAGGACGGTGTCCGGACGCTTGGGATGGAGGACATACCGGTAATCGTCGGGGACGGTGCCGGGCGCCGTGAACGACTCCGTGGGCACAAACCGGCACGCGAGGCCGGTCTTGTCCAGGATGAACCGGATCAGGGACAGGTTCCAGTCCCAGAGGAGCGCCGGCCTGCGGTCCATGACGGCAAAGAGGTCGTCCCGGTAATACTCGTAATAGGCCGATGTGTAATAGGCCGCATCCAGCGCCCGCTGCGTGCGGACGAGCCAGGGCGTGGACCAGTCCACCTGCACTTCGGAGATAAGCATGGACCCGGCATGGACCACCGGGACCTGGAGCATCTGGACGCCGTCGCCGGCCAGGATACAGGCACGGTTGCGCCAGGACTGTTTCTGGTAGGACTCGCGGGCTTCCAGGAAGACCGTAGAAGGAGAAACCCTGTCCGGGGACAGGGTCATGTCTCGGGCCACGAGGGCGAACCAGGCGGCCGGCGGAAAATATGCCGTGGAGAGCAGCACGGTTACCCGCGGGATGGACGGGGCTTGTTGATGACCCCGCGCTTGGAGCCGCGGATGAAGGCGATGATGTTGTCGCGCTCTTCCGTCTTCGGGAAGTTCTGCTCGATGTATGCCAGGGCGTCGCTCACGTTCATGCCCTTGAAGTACAGCGTCTCGTAGATGTCCTTGATCTCGTTGATCTTCTCCTCGGAGAAGCCGCGGCGGCTCAGACCCACGCGGTTCACGCCCTCGAAACTCACGGGCTCGCGGCCGGCGAGAACGTACGGAGGGACGTCCTTGACCAGTTTGAAACCGGCGCCCACCATGGCGTGCTGCCCGATGTGGGTGAACTGATGCGCCATGGTCCCGCCGCCCAGGATGGCCCAGTCCTCGATGTCCGTCTCCCCGGCGAGGGCGACGTGGCTCACGAGGATGCAGTGGTTGCCGATGCAGCAGTCGTGGGCGATATGGACATAGGACATCACGAGGGTGTCATTCCCGACCTTCGTCAGGAACTTGCCGCTGGCCTTGGTGCCACGGTTGATGGTGGCGCACTCGCGGATGGTCACCCGGTCGCCGATTTCCACGTAGGAGACCTCGCCGTCGAACTTCAGGTCCTGCGGAACGGCGCCGACGACCGCACCGGGGAAAACGGTGCAGTCCCTGCCCATCTTGACATAGGAAAAGATGGTGGCGTGCGGGAGGATCTTGCAGCCGTCGCCGATCTCAACATTGTCATCGATGAAGGCGAAAGGGCCGACTTCGACGCCTTCCCCGAGCTTCGCGCTGGGGCTGACGACGGCCAGAGGATGGATCTTCGTATTCATAGTATATGGTTTATTTCAAGAGGGCACGGAGGGCTTTCGCCGCCTTCGTGTTGATGGAATGTCCGGGTTTGTAGGCCGTGATGCGGGCGTTCAGGTAGCCGCCGGCGAGGCGCATGTCCCCGAGCAGGTCCAGCAGCTTGTGCCGGCCGCACTCGTCCGGGAAATGGAGTTGCAGGTTGTTCAGGTATCCTTCGCTGGTGACCTGGAGGTCCGGCATGTCGAACAGCCGGGCGATGGAGGACAGCTGCTCCTCGTTCACGGGATGCTCCACGATGACGATGGCGTTGTCCACGTCGCCGCCCTTGATCAGGTTGTTCCGGAACAGGTATTCGATCTCATGGAAGAAGACGAAGGTGCGGCACACGCCGATCTCGCGGGCGTAGTCCACGTGCTCGTCCCAGTGGGCGGACTGGATGCCCAGGATCTTGGAATTGAAGTCCACGGTGATGTCGGCCGAAGGACCGGCGGCGGGCTCGATGCGCACCCAGGAACCGGTGCGGTCGTCCCGGATCTCGAGGGACTGGGGAATGTCGATGTACTCGCGCGGGACCCCCTGGTCCTTCAGACCGTCCTGCAGGATGGCCTCCACGTACGGGCGGGCGCTGCCGTCCAGGATGGGGACCTCGATGTTGTCCAGTTCGATGAGGGCATTGTCCACGCCCAGTCCCGTCAGGGCCGACATGATGTGCTCGATCGTGACGGCGACGGCCTCGTTGTGGGACACGGTGGTGCTCCGCGCCGTGTTGGTCACGTTCTCGGCGAAGGCTTCGATGACGGGTTTGGACCGGAGGTCGGTCCGGCGGAACTTGACGCCGTGGCCCGCCGGGGCGGGCATCAGCTTCATGTGGGAATACGTCCCGGTATGGAGACCTTTCCCCTCGAAATAGTAGGATTTCCGGATGGTATGCTGGTTACAGGGCATCAGCGCATATCTTCGTAAAACTTTTCTTGCAAGTTTGCAAAGGTAAGCAAAAATCCGATATTCCCCAAAAAGGCTATTCGGAGCCGCTCTGACGGAACTTCGCGTAAGCCCGCATGTACTGCTTGGGGTCGATGCAGGGGGATCCCAGCAGCGTCGTGCCTTCCTTCCGGATGTTGCCGATCACGCCCGCCTGCGCCAGCAGGGTGGTGTGGTCCGCGATCTTCAGGTGCCCGGCGATGCCCACCTGGCCCGCGATGATGCAGTACTTGCCGATGGTCGTGGACCCCGCGATGCCCACCTGCGCCGCCATGACGGTATGGTCGCCTACCACCACGTTATGGGCGATCTGGCACAGGTTGTCGATCCGGACGCCGTCGCCGATGATGGTGGATTCCATCTGGGCGCGGTCCACGGTGGTGTTGCAGCCGATCTCTACGTCCGACCCGATGATGACGTTCCCGAGGTGTTCGATCTTCTCCCAACTGCCGTCCGGGCGCGGGGCGTTCCCGAAGCCGTCTCCGCCGATCACGCAGCCGGCGTGGAGGATGGTGCGGTCGCCGATGACCGTACCGGCGTAGATGCGCACGCCGGGATAGATGATGCAGTCCTTGCCGATCTTGCAGTCGTCGCCGATGTACACGCTCTCATAGATCTGCGTATTGTCGCCGATGACCGTATGATGGCCCACGAAGGAGAAAGCCCCGAGATACACGTTCTTCCCGAACTTCGTCGTCCAGAACCAGCGGGCCCGGAGACTCCGGTGGCGGCGGGCTTTCTTTTTCTTGTCGGAGACATATTTGAGGAGTTCGGTGATGGCTGTGTAGGCGTTGTCCACACGCACCAGCGTGGCCTTCACGGGCTGCTTGGGCTCGAAAGTCTTGTCCACCAGGATGATGGACGCCTCGCTGGTATAGACGTACTGTTCGTATTTGGGATTGGCGAAGAAACTCAGGGTGCCGGGCTTGCCGTGCTCGATCTTCGCGAACTTGGTGGCGGAGGCATTCTCATTCCCGTCCACGGTGCCGCGGAGTACATACGCCAGTTGTTTTGCGGTGAATTCCATAGTCGATTCTTTGTATTGTGCAAAGATACGCACTTTTCAATTCCGAGACAAATGCTTATCTTTGGAGTCGTAACACACGGAACGCCATGGCACATCGACCTTTCGGAACCTGCTTCTTCGAGCAGTACGCCCAGATCACGCTCTCGACCCTGCTGGGCAGCGAGTTCGCCTCGCTCGTGGGCCGGGACCGTCCCGACCTGCAGTCGGCGGACGGCCACACCCTCGGCATCGAAGTCACCCGCGCCATGGAACAGTCCAAGGACGCCGCCGCGGCCCTCATGGCCGACATCGCCGGCATCACGCCTGACCCGGAGGACGAAGACCTCGCCGAAATCCTGGAAACGGGCTACGCATACGGTCTGGAAGGCGGCCGCTACATCGGAACCCGGGAACTGTCCTACTGGACCATGGCCCTGCCCATGCGGCGCATCATCAAAAGCAAGGTCTTCAAAGTGGGAAACGGTTTTTACGGCCATTTCGAAAAGACCGGCCTCTTCGTCTTCTGCAAGGACCAGTTGGGCGAAGCGGAAGCCCAGAAGACCATGAACTACACCCTGAGCATCCAGCGGGACCAGGACATCCGCTATGACCGCCTGTACCTGGCCGACGTCGACGACCTGTTCGTGTGCAACCTCGCCGACGGCCTCCAGTCCTCCTCCCGCCTCTCCCGCTACCCCATCACCCAGCAGCAGCGCAAGGACTTCTTCCGGGAAGCCGTCCGCCGCCAGGAAGCGGAATAGCCGCTCCGGGCGGTCCTTACCGCACGGCATCCCGGCGGGGCGGGATGGGCTTGCCTTCGAAATCCACCGGATACAGGGCGCCGTCGCGTTCCAGGCGGTCGATCATTTCGTTCAGGAGGCGGCGGGCGATGCGGCGGTGCCGGTGTGAACCTTTCCCGGACAGGAGGTCATGGCTTTCGGAAGGGTCCTCTTTCAGGTTGAAGAGGGTGCACTGGGGGTAGTCCGGGTGCTCCGGATTGTAATAGTAGATGAGTTTCCAGTCGCCGTGCCGCCAGGAGGTGAAATAACTGCCCCGGTGCCGATGCGGGAAATGGCAGAGGAAGGTATCCTCCCGGAAAGGATCGCCGGAACCATCCAGAAGCGGTTGCAGGAGTTGTCCGTCTTCCGCATGTGCGGGCGGCAGGGGAACCAGGTCCTGCGCCCCGGCGGCCAGCGTCAGGGTAGGGAAGATGTCCATGATGGTGCCGATGCGCTCCGAAACGGCGCCCTGCCGGATACGGAGCCGTTGCTGGAGTGGGTTCCCGGGGTCCGGCCGGGCCCAGGCGAAGATGCACGGAACGCGCGTACCGCCCTCGAATTCAGATCCTTTCTTGCCTCTCAGAGGGGCCGACGAGCCGATGTCGTGACTCCCGCCTAGTGGGGCGTCGGAGCCGTTGTCTCCCAAAAAGATCACCAGGGTGTTTTCCGCGATGCCTAGTTTTTCCAGGTGGTCCAGCATGTCGCCGAGGGATTTGTCCATGCCCTCGATGAGCGTGGCATAGCCGCGGGAGGCCGGGGTGTAGGACGTATCGGCATAATGGGCGGCGAAGCGGCGGTCCGTCTCGAAGGGGTTATGGACCGCGTAGTGCGACAGATACAGGAAGAAGGGTTTTCCGGTGGTGACGGCCGTATCGACCTGGGCCAGGGCTTCCAGGGTCAGGGCCTCCGTCAGAAACGTGTCCGTTCCGTGATATTTGTCCAGTCCCGGCACGGCCCGGGAACGGACGCCCCGGATGAGACCGTAGCCGTTCTCGCCCAGATAACTGCCGGGCTCGCCGATGGAGGAACCGGCGACATTGACCTCGAATCCCAGGTTCAGCGGGTCCGCCCCTTCGCTGTCAAACGGCCCGAAATGCCCCTTGCCCACATGGATGGTCCGGTAGCCGGCCGCCTGCAGGACGCGGGGGAGCGTAAGGTCGCCGCTGTGGAGACCCTCCCAGTTCCACTCGTAAGGCCCATACTCGTCCCGGTTGTTCTCCTCGCTGCGGATCCAGTTGGTCGTGCGGTGCCGGGCGGCGTCCTGTCCGGTGAGGAGGGAAGCCCGGGAGGGGGAACTGACGCCCTGCGCATAGAATTGGGAGAACCGGACACCCTGCCGGGCGAGCCGCTCCATGTTCGGTGTACGATACCGGTCGTTGAGGGGATATCGGACCGGAAGCCCCTGACTGTCAGTAAGGAATGGAACCGACGTATCCATCACGCCCATGTCGTCCACCAGGAAGAGGACGATGTTCGGCCGCTCCTGGGCGAAGGCGTCGGTACCGGCCCCGATGAGACCGAGGGAGAGTAACAGCCGCCTGTCCATCACTTGATCCGGTAAATCCGCCGGGTGCCGGCGGTAATCCTGTAGGTATCGTCGATGACGTGGCCCGCGATGGCGACCACATGGTGCGCATCCGTCAGTCCGCTGTCGCGGACGATGACCGCCTGCTGCTTGTCCACGAGGGAGAAATGCCGGTCCTTGAACCAGTCCTGCAGTTTCCGACGGCCCCGCATCCCGAGCGGCCGGATCCAGTCCCCGGCCACCCAGCGGTCCGCGACCAGTTCCCCGTGGACCTTGTCCACGTCCACGGCGAGCACGCCCTCTGGCATGACGGGGGAGCGGCCCGGTTCCCAGGCCTCTTCCGTGACGGTGATTTCCGGCACGCCCGCGCTTTCCTCCCGGACCAGCCGGCCGGCAGCGCTTACGAAGGCCCCCACCCGCTTCCCGCTGGCGCCGCTCCGGACGATGTCCGTCGCCTGGGAGATCAGCGGGGCGCTCAGGCCATCCTCCTCCAGGATCCGGTACAGGAGGTATTCCCAGTGGGGAAAGGTCTGGAGAAGGGCCGTGTCGATGCGCTTCCCGTCCCAAAGAAGGGAGGCGTTCTCCCGGTAGTAACCGTCAGCGATGGCGGAGATCATCGACAGGCGTTCCATGTCCTCGGCGAGCGTCTTTTCGAAAGACGGGTTGATTTCCCGGAGGACGGGGAAGACCTGGTTCCGGAGTTTGTTCCGCTTCACGGTGTTTTCCGCATTGGTCCGGTCGTCCCGGTAGGGAACCTGCCACTGCGCGGCGAGACGGTCGATATCCGCACGCGTAAGCCCCAGCAAGGGCCTTCTGAGCGGAATGTCCGCAAATTCCGGATCGGGCAGGAAGGACTCCGCCTTCATGCCGGTGAGCCCTTTGATGCCGGTCCCGCGGAGAAGATTCAGAAAGAAAGTCTCGGCGTTGTCGCCGGCATGGTGGGCCGTCAGCACGGCCTCATACCCATGCTCCCGGCACAGTTCCCCGAACCAGCGGTAGCGGAGTTTCCGGGCGGCCATCTCGATGCTGATGCCTTCCGCGGCTGCAACGGCCTCCGTGTCAAAGGCCTTCACATGGCAGGGAACGCCGCAGCGCTCCGCCCATGCCCGGACCAGGGCCTCGTCGGCGTCGCTGTCGGCGCCCCGGAGCCGGAAGTTGCAGTGCGCAACAGCAAAAGGCCCGCCCTCGGAGCGAACCTTTTCTGCCAGAACCATCGAGTCCCGGCCACCGCTGACGGCGACAAGGACCATGGCCGTTATTTCTTGTTCGCGATCGTGTAGGTGAATCCGAACTCGAAGAATTCCTTGAACTGCACGGCCGGGACCTTGGTCCCGTCGGCGAGCGGCTTCACCTTGACGAGGTCGTCGTAGATGAGGTTCGTGGAGATGGTGAAGGCGAAGTACTTGGCCATCTTCCAGAACATTTTGTTATCCCAGTTCACGCGCATGTTCAGGGGCTTGTTCAGGTAGTTGGAGAACAGCACGAACTGCGTGGTATAGCTGAAGTTGTCGTTGATCACCCACTTGGCATCCACCTTGAGCTGGGCACCGAGTTCGAAGCGGAACGGCTTGAAGTTCTCGCCGACGGTCTTGTCCAGTCCGTCTTCCCGGAGGGGCATGCCGTAGGTGTTGCGCAGCAGCGGGTCGTTGACAATGACGAAACCGCCGGTCAGGGGTGCGAAGTTCACGCTGAGCCAGGGCTTCGGCGTCCACAGGATACCGATACCGAGGTTCGTGTAGGCCGGGGAGAAGAGACCGGACATCAGGGTGCGGGCGTCCAGCCAGTCCTGGATGGTGGGTTCCTCACCCTCGCCGTTCTTCGGGGTGCCGTACTTGTAGTTGTTGTTGAACTGGGTCTTGAAGTCGAAGTTGACCGAATAGAACAGATGTTTCAAGTCCGTCTTGTATCCGTACTTGGACTCGAAGTAGATCCGGTCTTTGGTCTTCTGGAGGATGGGCTTGTCGGCCGAGTACATGAAACCGTAGTCCAGCTGCAGGCGGTTGTTCCAGGTGGACTTGTCCTTCGCATAGTTCGCGTTCGCGTCGATGGCGGCGGACAGGGTGTAGGTGTTGTAGCCGCCGGCGGCCCAGTTCCAAAGAGCTGTCTGGCCGAAGTTGATCTGGTTCAGGATGGAATTCGTCCAGTAGTTGGGCTTGGGAGCGACGACGGGAACGTCCTGGGCGGCGGTGAGGGCGGCGGCTGCCTCGGCGGCCGCCTTCTGGGCGTCCTGCGCGGAGAGGACCGCAGTGGCGCTGACCGCAGCCACGAAAAGGGTAAACAGCTTCTTCATAATCTTCTTCTAACCTTTTAATTATCAATAGGAGCGGGCAAAAATAACCCGCTGGTGCGACGGCTTTCCGCTATAGACGCACTGGCCTTCTTCCTCGCAGACGAAACTGTCCACAGGGATGCAGCGGATGGTCGCCTTGGTCTCTTCCTGGATCCGGGCCTCGGTCTCGGCGGTGCCGTCCCAGTGGCACAGCAGGAAACCGCCCTTCTCGATCTCTTCCTTGAACTCCTCCCAGGTGTCCACCTTCCGGACGTTGGCGGCGCGGAAGTCGAAGGCGCGCTGGTAGATGCTCTTCTGGATGTCGTCCAGCAGGCCGATGATCCGTTCGTCCAGGCCCTCCAGGGGCTCGGTGATCTTCTCGAGCGTGTCGCGGCGGGCGACCTCCACGGTGCCGTTCGCGATGTCGCGCGGACCCATGGCCAGGCGCACCGGAACGCCCTTGAGTTCCCATTCGGCGAACTTGAAGCCCGGACGCAGGTTGTCGCGGTCATCGACCTCCACGCTGTGTCCCTTGGCTTCGAGGGCCTTCTTGACTTCGTACATCTTGTCCAGTACGAGGCTCCGTTCCTCGTCGCTCTTGTAGATCGGGACCATCACCACCTGGATCGGGGCGAGGGCCGGGGGAAGGACGAGGCCGTTGTCGTCGCCGTGGGCCATGATGAGGGCGCCCATCAGGCGGGTGGATACGCCCCAGGACGTCGCCCAGACGTACTCCTGCTTGCCTTCCTTGTTGGTGAACTGCACGTCGAAGGACTTGGCGAAATTCTGGCCCAGGAAGTGGGAGGTGCCGGCCTGCAGGGCCTTTCCGTCCTGCATCATCGCCTCGATGGTCATCGTGTCGATAGCCCCGGCGAAACGCTCGCCCGGGCTCTTGTGGCCCACCACGACCGGAAGGGCCATGGTCTCACGGGCGAAGCGGGCGTAAACGTCCACCATGCGCTGCTTCTCGGCCTCGGCCTCGGCGGCGGTGGCATGGGCGGTGTGTCCTTCCTGCCAGAGGAACTCCGCGGTGCGGAGGAACAGGCGGGTGCGCATCTCCCAGCGCACGACGTTCGCCCACTGGTTGCACAGGATGGGCAGGTCCCGCCAGGAGTGGATCCAGTTCTTATAGGTGTTCCAGATGATGGTCTCGGACGTAGGGCGCACGATGAGTTCCTCCTCCAGTTTCGCTTCCGGGTCTACGACGACGCCGTTGCCGTTGGGGTCGTTCATCAGGCGGTGGTGCGTCACCACGGCGCATTCCTTGGCGAAGCCGGCCACGTGCTCGGCCTCCCGGCTGAAGAAGGACTTGGGGATGAACAGGGGGAAATAGGCGTTCTTGTGTCCGGTTTCCTTGAACATCCCGTCCAGGATGTGCTGCATCTTCTCCCAAATCGCGTATCCGTAGGGTTTGATGACCATGCATCCCCGGACGGCGGACTGCTCCGCCAGGTCCGCTTTCACGACCAGGTCATTGTACCACTGGGAATAATTGTCCTGCCTTCTGGTTACCTCTTTTGCCATATCAGAATTGTTTTTTTCAAAATTTGTCCGTAAAATTGCCCCGATAAGCGGCGAAGGGTATGGTAATTGCAATACCTGCTGCAAAGCCGGGTTTTTAATCCGGCACAAAGATACTTAAATTATTGGAAAAATTGGAGGTTCAGAAGATGAAAACACACTTGGCTCCCTGGCTGCTGACCCTGGCCGCCGCGACATCCTGCGGCCTGTCGGCGCAGTATGCTGCGACCTCGCAGCAGTTCGAAGACGGCATCTACGCGGATCCCCGTTCGGAGGCTCCCGTGGCCGCCGTTTCCCAGGAAGAGATGGACGCCCTCGTGAAGGAATCCGTCGAATCCGAAGTATATGTGCTCAGCGCGGAGGGCGACACCGTCGTCGTCCCGCAGGGCAAGACTGCGAAGCTTCGTTTCAACGATGGCGGTACGGACATCACCGTGGTGGACAATTACGGCTGGGACTATTCCTGGTACTACCGGCCCTGGTATCTGCACGGCTACTACAGCCCCTGGTACTACAGTTCCTGGTCCTACTGGGATCCCTGGTACTGGGATCCCTGGTACTACCGTCCGTGGGGCTATTACGGCTATTACCGCCCGTGGGGCTGGTATGATCCCTGGTACTATTCTTCCTGGTATTACGATCCCTGGTACTGGGGCCCGTCCTACTATGGATACTATGGTTATTACGGCTACCATCACTACTATGGGCATTATGGTTATTACGGCCCCGGCGGATGGGGCGGCCGCTTCCATCAGCGTCCGAGCCATGCCGGCGCCATCGGTCACCGGGACGCCAGCTTGAGTTCCCGCAGCCTCGTTTCGCGGGGCGGTGTTTCCCGCGGCACCGGCAGCCTGACCCGTTCCACCCGCTCTTCCGGCGCTGCCGGCGGCTCCGTGGTCACCCGTAGGCCGGGCGGCTCCGCCAGCGGTGTCACCCGTGGAAATACCACGGCACGCCGTTCCTCGACCGGCCTCACCGGTGTGGCGCGTTCCTCTTCCGCAGGTAACGGCGCGGTCCGTTCCGCCACGAGCGGCGTCAGCCGTTCCTCCGGATCCGCGGTGAACCGTTCCTCGGGTTCCGTTTCCACCGGCCGGGCTTCCGGCTCTTCCGTGAGCCGTTCTTCCGGTTCCTCCGTGGGCAGGAGTTCCTCTTCCCGCAGCAGCAGTTCGGCGAATTACCGTCCGTCCACTTCCTCTTCCCGCAGCAGCGGCTCTTCTTCCGGAAGTTACAGCCGTTCTTCCGGCCGGTCCTCCTCTTCCGGCTCGTACCGCAGCAGCGGCGGCAGTTATTCGGGCGGCTCGTCTTCCCGTAGCAGCGGCGGCTATTCCGGAGGCGGTTACTCCGGCGGTTCTTCCTCCCGCAGCAGCGGTGGCGGCTATTCCGGTGGCGGCTCCTCTTCCGGCGGCGGGTCCTCCCGCGGTGGCGGCGGACGCCGATAAGTGACTTTCGGTTAACTATTTAATTGACATCCAGCCATGAAAAAGATATTTGCATCGGTCTTCCTCCTGTCCCTGGCCCTCGGGGCCGGCGCACAGGGTCTGCAGGACGCCCTCGACTTTGCCGGGAACGACTATCTCGGTACGGCCCGCTCCGTGGGCATGGGCAATGCGATGACCGCCGTGGGCGGCGACCTGGGCTCCCTGACTTTCAACCCGGCGGGTTCCGCCGTGGCGGGTTATTCCCAGTTCACCCTCACTCCGGGTCTCACCGTTTCCTCCGTCGTGGGGCAGGGAACCTATTCGGGCGGCGCTCCGTACGGGTTCGAAGACAAGGTCAAGACGCCGAGTACGCGGATGAACCTTCCCAACTTCGGCGGCATGATCGTCTATGACACCCGTCGCAGCCGGGGCCTGAGGCGTGTTTCCTTCGGCCTTGTGGGCAATATCACGCGGGATTACAACTACCGGGTGCGTGCCTCCGGCACCAATGACGAGACCACCCTCGCCGGCTCCCTGGCTTCCCAGGCCGACGGCTATCCCGAGTCCACCCTCCAGGGCGGCTATTACCAGAGCGACATGCCCTCCTGGGAGACCATGGTGGGTTACAAAGCCGGTCTGTTCGATCCCATCACCGGCCGGGAAGGCGGCTATATCGGCCTGACCGAGCGCCTGCTCTCCAACGGTGAGGTGGCCCTGGCCGACCGGATCGGCCAGTACTACGGCAACCGCCGTTACGGCAGCAAGTACGACCTCCTGATGAACTTCGGCCTGGATTTCTCCGACCGGTTCTATGTGGGCGCCAACATCGGCATCACTTCGCTGGACTACCGCAGCGACGAGACGCGTGCCGAGGAAGGCATCGCCGGCATCACCTATCCGTCCGGCTTCGAGTCCCTCCAGATGCGTAACTCCCTCCGCGACGAGGGAACGGGCATCTATGCGAAACTGGGCATCATCGCCCGCCCGACCGCCGGCCTGCGGATCGGCGCCGCCATCCAGACGCCGACCCTTATGAGAATCCGCGAGGATTACCAGCTGGAAGGCCGTTCCGTGGCCGACGGGGTTACCTGGACCGAATCTTCCCCGCAGGACGAGTGGTTCTATAACTTCCGGACCCCGCTTCGCTTCAATGCCGGTGTGGCTTATACCATCGGCAAGGTGGGGCTCGTGAGCGCGGACTACGAGTACTTCGACTACAACAAGATGCGCTTCGTCTCCGACTACGATTACGACATCGATTTCTCGGGCGTGAACGCCGATATCCAGGACTTCACCCGCGCCACCCATGCATTCCGCATCGGCGGCGAACTCAAGCCCATCCCCCAGATGGCGCTCCGGGTGGGTTATAACTACACCACCAGCCCGGACGTGGACGTGAAAAAGGGACGGCAGAGCGTCTCCTTCGGTATCGGTTACTCCTCCGCCGGTTCCTTCTTCCTGGATGCCGCGGTCCGGTTCCAGTATCTCCCGGATGAGTTCATCACCCCGTATAAGTATTACGGTTGGGACGAGGCCGGTACCTTTGTGGCCGACGTGGCAACCCCCGAGATCTGCGCCCAGGCTTCCCTCTGCAACGCTCTCCTGACCTTGGGCTGGCGTTTCTAGGGCGGTGAGACGTATCACATTCATTGTCAATCCGGTTTCCGGCGGCAAGGACAAATCCGGCGTCCTTGCCGCCGTTGGCCGTCATTTGGACCTTACCCGTTGCAGCTACGAGGTACTGCAGACCAAGCGGGCCGGAGAAGCGGAAGAAATGGCGCGCGCTTCGGCCGCGGATATCGTCGTCGCCGTGGGCGGTGACGGAACGGTAAGCGAAGTGGGGAAGGGATTACTGGGCTCGGAAAAGGCCCTGGGCATCATTCCCTGCGGAAGCGGGGATGGTCTGGCCCTGCACCTGGGCATCAGCCGGGACCCTGTCCGGGCCGTGAAGGTGCTGAATGAGGCCTGTGTCGTCCGGATGGACGTGGGCATGGTCGGGGACCGTCCGTTCTTCTGTACGGCCGGCATGGGCCTGGACGCCGCCGTGAGCCTGGACTTCGCCCAGTCGAAGAAGCGGGGGCTTTCCACGTATATTACGACGGCCTGGGAAGATTGGAAGCATCGTGCGCCGGAACGGTACATCGTGGAAACGGCCACGGAAACCTGGGCCGGGGACACGCTGTTCGTGACGGTCGGGAATGCGAACCAATGGGGAAACGAGGCGCGGATCGCGCCAAAGGCCTCCTTATGTGACGGAATGCTGGACGTGACCGTGGTCCAGCCGTTCCTGACGGTGGAGATTCCGGACCTGGCCGCCCGCCTGATAGCCGGAAAGGCCGATACGAGCCGGCACGTCCGTACGTTCCGGAGTCCGTACGTGCGGATCCATCGGGAACATCCGGGCCCGGCGCATTATGACGGGGATCCCTTCGAAGGGGGAGCGGACATGGATTTCACGCTGCTGAGAGGGGCGCTCAATGTCGTCATCCCGCCCGCCCGTCAGGGAAAGATCTGATCAGTCGCCGTAAGGTTTGGCGTCGTTCCATTCCTGGAGGAGATAGCCGTGCGCATCCTCGCAGTGGTCGTGGATCGTCTGCTGGCGCTCCTCTTCCAGGGAATTCCACCAGCGGGTGCAGGCCGGATAACGGACGAGCTCCTCGTCCACTTTCCCGTCCGGGGAGGCCTTGGTGAGGCCTTTCCGGGCGATTCTTTCCTTCTGGGCGATGGTCAGGGAAGACCACCATATCTCGAGTTCTTTCTTTTTCATGGTCTTGTCTTGTATGCGGTACACAAAGATACGCATTTTCCGCGACATTGTTGTTAATTCGCGCGAAATGATTAATTTTGTGATGAAAAGCCGTTCTGCCATGCGCAAGTATTTGTTGCTGTTCACTTTGCTTCTTCTTCCGTGGGCCTTGTACGGCCAGGAAGACACGCTCCGGCTGGGTTATACCGTCCAGGGAACCGTCGTGGACGCGGTAACGGGCCGCCCGCTGGAGGCCGTCCATGTCTCCATCCCGGACCGGCATCATGCGACGGTGACCAACGCTGACGGCCAGTTCACCATCAAGTCGGACGTTCCTTTCAGCCAGGTGGTCTTTTCCCATCTGGGTTACCGGACGTACCATCAGCCGACGGCTTCCGGCAATCTCCGGATTCGGATGCTGCCCGAATCCATCTCCCTGGACGAGGCTTCCATCATCAGCGGAAGCCCCTATGAGATTGTCCAGGCCGCCCTGGACCGGGTCCGGGAGAACTATAGCGACCATCCCGAACTCCTCGAGTGTTTCTATCGGGAAACGATCCGCAAGCGGAATCGCTATACCTATATCTCCGAGGCCGTCTCCCGCATTTACAAAACGGCCTATACGGGTGGCATTTTCCGGGACCGGACGGCCCTGGAGAAGAGCCGGGTACTCCTGAGCCAGCGCCGCACCGACACGCTGAGCATCAAGGTGCAGGGCGGCCCCACGCAGGCAGTGACTTTCGACGTGGTGAAGAATCCGGACATCCTTTTCGACCGGGAGGAATGGAAAGGATATACCCTGGAAATGGGACAGCCGGCCTATATCGGCGACCGGTTGCAGTTCGTGGTCCTGTTCCGGCCCGGCCCGGAACCTTGTGAGTGGGCGCGGTACCGCGGGACGCTCTATATCGACCGGGAACTGCTCTCTTTCTCCCGGATCGAGATGTCTTTGGACATGTCCGACGTAAACAAGGCCATCCGGATGATGCTGATTCGAAAACCGCTCTCCCTGCGCTTCACGCCGAAGGAACTCTCCGTCGTCATCAACTACTCTCTCAAGGACGGGAAGAGCCGGCTGGAGTATTTCCGGTCCACGATACGGTTTAACTGCGACTGGCGCAAACGCCTGTTCGCCACCTCCTATACCGCTGTCAACGAACTGGTGGTGACGGACTTGCGGGAACCGGCCGTCCCCATCGCCCGGTCCGAACAGTTCCGCACGTCGGACATCCTCAGCGACAAGGCCGCGGAGTTCCTGGACCCGGATTTCTGGAAGGATTACAACATCATCGAACCCACGGAAAGCCTGGAACACGCCATCGGCCGGCTCCGGAAAGGACGGTAATTCGCCACAAATAGCGGGATTTCGTCACATTTTTCCCCCTTTCGCCACCTTTTCTTGCCGGCGGAAGGGGGGATTCCTATTTTCGTGTCGGATCAAAAGCAATGGCTTATGGCACAGATTCTTTCCATACCCGCCCGGATGCGGATCGACAACGCGGCGAACATCTATCCCGCCTCCCTGAGCAAGCATTATGCATCCCTGTACCGGATGAGCGTGACGCTGACGGAACCGGTGGACCCGGTCGTCCTGCAGTATGCGCTGGTCGCGGTGGCCGACCGGCTGCCCACCTTCCGGTGCGAACTGAAGTCCGGCGCCTTCTGGTGGCACCTGCGCCGGATGGACAAGGACCCCGAGGTTGCGCCTGCGGCCCCCCTGAACCGTTTCCATTTCAGCGACAACGGCGGTTTTCTCTATAAGGTAAGCGCTGACGGCGACCGCATCGTCCTGGACGTTTTCCACGCCCTGGCCGACGGGACGGGCGCCCAGACCTTCCTGGTCACCCTGACGGGGGAGTACCTCCGTCTGAAGTACGGAATCTCCATCACCTATGGCGGCCACGTCCTGGACCCTTCCGACGTCCCGGACGCCGGCGAGGTCGAGGACAGTTTCAAGGCCGTCTTCTCGGGTAGGAAAGGGGAACTGGAAAAGAATGTCCCGGCCTACCACCTCAAAGGACAGCGGCTTCCTGCAGCCGGCCTCCGGGATATCCGGGCCGTCCTGCCGATGGACGCCGTGAAGGAGGTCTGCTTCCGGCTGGACTGCACGGTGACGGAACTCCTGACCGGCCTGATGCTGGACGCCCTCCAGAAGGTGTACCGCGGCGACGGGGATTCCCGGAAGTCCAGCGTCATCAAAGTGAGCGTCCCCGTGAACCTCCGTCCCTATTACGGAAGCCGTTCGGTGCGGAACTTTTCCTCCTATGTGAACCTGGGGGTCGATGTCCGCAGCGGCTATCTTCCGCTGGAGCAACTGGTCCGGCTTGCGAAGATGCAGAAGCGGGCGATGCTGCGTCCGGAGAACCTGGAGCCCAAGATCGCGGCCAACGTGGAACTGGAAGAGAATTTCGCCGTCCGCTGCCTGCCGCTGTCCATCAAGAAGCCGGTCATCGACCTGATCAACCGCCGTCATGGCGACGCCTACTGCTCCCAGACGCTGTCCAACCTGGGCGAAATCAAGTTGCCCGAGGAAATGCAGCCCTATGTGACGGCCTACGATTTCATCCTGGGCCGCCAGCGGGGCAACAGCGGCGCCGTCTCCTGTGCCGGCTACGACGGAAAACTCTTCGTCCACCTGTCCCGGAACATCGTCGAGGCCGATTTCGAACAGCTTTTCCTGGGCCGCGCCGCCGCCCTGGGCATCCCCGCCGAAGTGACGCACCATATCCTGGCCTGACCGGTCTATTGTCATTCTGAGCGTAGCGAAGAATCTCTTTTCTTTTTTTTCCTTATCTTTGAACTCCCCAATGGATAAGGAAAGGACCTACATCGCCATCGACCTCAAGTCGTTCTATGCCTCCGTGGAATGCGCGGAGCGGGGGCTGGATGCCCTGACGACGAACCTCGTGGTGGCCGATGCCTCCCGGACGGACAAGACCATCTGCCTCGCCGTATCCCCTTCACTCAAGGCCTATGGGATTCCCGGGCGGGGGCGCCTCTTCGAGGTAAAGCAGAAGGTCCGGGAGATCAATGCCGCCCGGGCCCGGAAGGCACGGCTCACCGGCGAATCCTCCGACGATACGCAGGTCCGGCAGAATCCGCACCTGGCCCTGGGATTCGAGATCGCCGTCCCGCGGATGGCCCTGTACATGGAAGTGAGCGCGAAGATCTACGAGGTCTATCTCAAGTACGTTTCCTCCGAGGACATCCACGTCTATTCCATCGACGAGGTCTTCATCGACGCGACCGATTACCTGCCCCTGTACGGGCTGACGGCCCATGAACTGACGCGGCGGATGATCCAGGACGTGCTGGACACCACCCATATCACCGCGACGGCGGGCATTGCCCCGAACCTGTATCTGGCGAAGGTGGCGATGGACATCGAGGCCAAGCACTCTCCGGCCGACAAGGACGGCGTGCGGATCGCCGAACTGGACGAGATGACCTATCGGCGCAAATACTGGACGCACCGGCCCCTGACGGACTTCTGGCGGGTGGGCCGGGGCATCGCCGCCCGGCTGGAGGCGAACGGGATGTACACGATGGGCGACGTGGCGCGTTGCTCCCTGCAGCGGGAGGAAGTCCTGTACCGGCTTTTCGGGGTCAATGCGGAACTCCTTATCGACCACGCCTGGGGCTGGGAACCCTGCACCATCGCGGCGATCAAGGCCTACCGGCCCTCGGCGAACAGCATTTCCAGCGGGCAGGTGCTGATGCGCCCGTACAGTTTCGAGGAAGGGCGCATCATCGTCCGCGAAATGACGGACCTGCTGGTGCTGGACCTGGTGGAGAAGAAACTGGTGACGGACCAGGTGGTCCTGCACGTGGGCTATGACATGGAAAGTCTGGAACGGGTGGAGGATTACGGCGGTCCGGTCGATGACGACTGGTACGGCCGGAAAGTCCCGAAACCGGCCCACGGGAGCGCCAACCTGGGTCGCCAGACCTCTTCCACCACCCTCATCGCCGATGCCATGATGGACCTGTATGACCGCATCGTGGACCGGCGCCTGAGTGTCCGCCGGGTGTACGTCGTGGCGAACCATGTTGTGGACGAGTCGAGAGTGGAAGGAATCCAACTGAGTCTTTTCGACGAACCGGAGGAGGATTCCGCCCGCGAACGCAGCCGGCAGGAGGCCATCCTGGCCATCCGGCGGAAATTCGGCAAGAACGCCATCCTCACGGGCATCGACTTCGAAGAAGGGGCGACCACCCGCGAACGTAACAACCAGATCGGAGGGCACCGCAAATGAAAGGCAAGTACGACGACATCATCGGGCTCGAGCACCCGACTTCCAAACGGCATCCCCGGATGTCCATGGCTGACCGGGCTGCCCAGTTCGCTCCCTTCGCCGCGCTTACGGGGTTCGGCGACGTCATCGAAAAAACGGCCCGGCGGGTGAATGCCGGACCGTCGGAGCCTACTCCATGAGTTTCTTGTACTTGAAGCGCTTGGGCTCCACGTTGCCCATGCGCATCTTCTTGTTCTCCTCGTATTCGGAATAGTTGCCGTCGAAGAAGACGACCTGCGAGTCGCCCTCGAAGGCGAGGATGTGCGTGGCGATGCGGTCCAGGAACCAGCGGTCATGGGAGACCACGACAGCGCAGCCCGCGAAGCCGTCCAGGCCCTCTTCCAGGGCACGGATCGTATTGACATCCACGTCGTTGGTGGGTTCGTCCAGGAGGAGGACGTTGCCTTCGTCCTTGAGGGTCAGGGCCAGGTGGAGGCGGTTCCGTTCACCGCCGGAGAGGACGCCGCACAGTTTTTCCTGGTCGGCCCCGGAGAAATTGAAGCGGGACACCCAGGAACGGGCGTTGATGTCGCGGTTCCCGAGGCGCACCCATTCGGAGTTCCCCGCAATCGTCTCATAGACCGTCTTGTCCGGGTCGATGGACTTGTGCTGCTGGTCCACGTAGGCGATCTTCACCGTCTCGCCGATCTCGATGGAACCGCTGTCGGGCTGCTCGATGCCCATAATGAGGCGGAAGAGCGTGGTCTTGCCCGCGCCGTTCGGGCCGATGACGCCCACGATGCCGGCCGGCGGGAGTTCGAAGGTCAGGTGCTCGAAGAGGACCTTGCCGTCATAGGCCTTGGACACGTCGTTGAACCGGATGACCTTGTTGCCGAGGTGCGGTCCGTTGGGTATGTAGATTTCGAGGTTCGCTTCCTTCTGCTTTACATCGGCCGAGGCCAGTTTCTCGTAGGCGCCCAGACGGGCCTTCTGCTTGGCCTGGCGGGCCTTCGGGGCCATCCGGACCCACTCCAACTCGCGCTCCAGCGTCTTCCGGCGCTTGGATTCCTGCTTCTCCTCCTGGGCGAGGCGCTTGGTCTTCTGGTCCAGCCAGGAGGAATAGTTGCCCTTCCACGGGATGCCCTCGCCGCGGTCCAGTTCCAGGATCCAGCCGGCGACGTTGTCCAGGAAGTAACGGTCGTGGGTGACGGCGATGACCGTGCCCTTGTACTGCTGCAGGTGCGCTTCCAGCCACTGGATGGACTCGGTGTCCAGGTGGTTCGTGGGCTCGTCCAGCAGGAGGACGTCCGGCTGCTGCAGCAGGAGGCGGCACAGCGCGACGCGGCGGCGCTCACCGCCGGAGAGGTTCTTGACGAGGGCGTCGGAAGGCGGGCACTGGAGGGCGTCCATGGCCCTTTCCAACTTGGCGTCGATCTCCCAGCCGTCCAGATGTTCGATCAGTTCCGTAAGTTCACCCTGGCGCTCGATGAGGCGGTTCATCTCGTCGTCGTCCATGGGCTCCATGAACTTCATCGAGATGTCGTTGTATTCCTGCAGGACGTCCATGACCTCCTGCACGCCTTCCTGGACCACCTCGATGACGGTCTTCTCCGGATCCATCTCCGGCTCCTGCGCGAGATACCCCACGCTGTAGCCCGGGGCCCAGACCACCTCGCCCTTGTAGGATTTCTCCACGCCGGCGATGATCTTCAGGAGGGTGGACTTTCCCGACCCGTTCAGGCCGATGATGCCGATTTTCGCCCCGTAGAAGAAGGAAAGGTAGATGTCCTTGAGGATGACTTTGTTGTTGTGGGGGAGGACTTTCCCCACCCCGTTCATCGAGAATATGATCTTTTCGTCTGCCATGGTGTGTTATTTGCGGTGTTTGCAAAGATAAGTAAAAAATCCGTATGAAACTGAAAGATTCCCTTCCCCTGAAGATCGCCCTGATGGGCGTGCTTGCCCTTTTGATGCTCATTCCGCTGGCGATGGTCCAGGGCCAGATCCGGGACCGCCAGATGGCGGCCGATTCCAGCCGGCTCGAAGTCTCCGCCAGCTGGGGCCGCGCCCAGACGCTCACCGGCCCGGTCCTGAAGTTCTCCTACGAGATGGAGGTCATCGACAAGGACCAGAAGAAAACGACGAAGGAGGCCACCGGGACGGTCTATCCCCGGAAGCTGTCCTATGAGATCGACACGCAGACCCAGACCCTCCACCGCTCCATCTACGACATCATGGTCTATGGGGCCGATGTCGTCGTAACGGGCGATTTCGTGATCCCGGCTTATCTCGCGAAGGAAAAGCTCACGGAACAAACCGTGTCGATGGGGCTAAGCGACCTCCGGGGCATCGAGGGCAGCGTGGACATTGCGCTGGGGGAGAAATCCTATTCCTTCCATTCCGGCTCGGGCAGCAAGGCAGATCCCTATTCGGAAGCCGAGACCAAGGCTTCGCTTTCCGAACCCATCGACATGGACACGGCCCTGATGGATGGAAAAACGGTTCTGCCGTTCCGTCTTACTTACCGCGTGAAGGGATCTTCTTCCCTGATGGTCCGGCCGTACGGCGAAACCACGGAGGTCAGAATGCGCTCCAACTGCCCGGATCCGTCTTTCACCGGCGACTTCCTCCCGTCGGAGCGTGAGGTGACGGAGAATGGATTCACGGCCCGCTGGTCGGTGACCGAAATCAACCGCGGCAATCCGGACGACACCTCTTTCGGCGTGAACATGCTCCAGGGCGTCACCCAGTACCAGCAGACCACCCGGTCGGCCAAATACGGCATCCTCGTGATCCTGCTGGTGTTCATCGCCGGCCTGGCGGTGGAACTCGTGGGCAAGAAGAAGATCGACCTGGTGCAGTACCTCGTGATCGGACTGTCCCTCGTGCTCTTCTATGCCTTGGTGCTGTCCTTCTCCGAGTTCATGCGTTTCCCGGTGGCCTATGCCCTGGCCGCCCTGATGACCATCGCCGCCCTCTTCGGCTACTTCCGCGGCATCCTCCGGGACAAGACGGCCTACCTGCTCACGGCCTTGGTCACCCTGGCCTATGGGCTCAGTTACATCCTGCTCCAGATGGAAACCTACGCCCTCATCGCCGGCACGCTGGTCCTCTTCGTCCTCCTGGTGGGCATCATGTACCTCACCCGCAACCTGAATAAATCTGCGTCGCAGTTATCTGATTGAATTACAGGCGTTTTAATGATACTCCCTGGTACAAATGCACCAGGGAGTTTTTTGTAAATCGTTGTGCGTCAGGTGGTTTGCCGGGACGGTCTACCGCTCCTGGAAGGAGACGACCTTGCCGTCCTTCCAGGTGATGTCCACGGTGGTGCCGCGGCGGGTGCGGAGACCCTTGACGGAGCCGGTGGGCCAGGCGGAAGGAAGGGCCGGGAGCGGGGTGAGCGTGCCGTCGGGGGCGCTGTACAGGAGCATTTCCATGACACCGGCGCAGCCGCCGAAGTTGCCGTCGATCTGGAACGGGGAGTGGGCGTCGAAGAGGTTCGGGTAGGTGCCGCCGCCCCGGCGGGCGTCGTCGCCCTGATAATTGTCGGGGCTCACGTAGCGGAGGAGCCGGCGGTACATCTTGTAGGCGTTCTCCCCGTCGCCCAGGCGGGCGTAGAGGTTGATGCGCCAGCCGCAGCTCCAGCCGGTGGTCTCGAAGCCCCTGATTTCCAAGGTCTTCAAAGCGGCGTCGGCAAAAGGTCCCGTCACGATCTGGTGACCGGGATAGGCGCCGATGAGGTGCGACTGGTGACGGTGCAGGGGTTCCGCATCGGCCCAGTCATGGTACCATTCCTGGAGTTTGCCCACATGGTCGATCTGGTAGGGACGGAGCCGGGCGAGCTTCTCCTCGGCTTCGGCGACGAAATCCCCGTCCACCCCGAGTTCCCGGGCAGCGGCGACGGCGTCGGTGACGCATTCCCGGATGATGGCGAGGTCGGAGGTGGCGCCGTAGAGGGTTGCCCCGCGGAAACCGTCTGGCGTAAGATACTGGTTTTCAGGGGATGTGCTCGGTGAGGTGATGAGTTCGCCGTCCTTTTCCACGAGCCAGTCCAGACAGAACTCGGCCGCGCCCTTCAGGACGGGATAGTCGCGTTCGAGGTCGGCTCGGGAGCGCGTGTAGAGCCAATGCTCCCAGAGGTGGGTGGACAGCCAGGCGCCGCCCATCGTCCAGTCCGCCCAGCAGGGGTTGCCGGTGCCGAGGCCCACGGGCGTGGCCATGGCCCAGATGTCGGAATTATGACCGGCGTTCCAGCCCCGCGTGGCGCCATACAGGCGCTCGGCGGCCGGGGCGCCGTTCCGGCTGAGATTCCGCACAAAGCCCAGCAGGACCTGGTGCATCTCGGGGAGACCGGCCGCCTCGGCGGGCCAGTAGTTCTCCTCCAGGTTGATGTTGATGGTGTAGTTGCTGCTCCACGGCGGTTCCATGCTTTCGTTCCACAGACCCTGCAGGTTCGCCGGGACTCCTTCCGTCCGGGAAGAGGAAATCAGGAGATATCTTCCGTACTGATAGTAAAGCGCTTCCAGTTCCGGGTTCGCTTCGCCGAGGTCCGTATAGCGCTTGAGCTGGACGTCGGTGGGAAGGACGCGGACGGAGTCCGGCGTCGCGCCCAGGTCGATGGATACGCGGTCGAACAATCCCTTGTAATCCGCTTCATGCCGGGCCAGGAGCCGGGAGAAACCGGCCGCCTTCGCGGCGGCGAGATTCGCATCGGCCATCGCCTGGTAAGGTTTCCCTTCCTTCACCGGATCCTTGTCGAACCCGTTGAAACTGCTGGCGTTGACCACATACAGGGTCGCTTCGCTCACGCCCTCGAGTTCCAGGACGCCATCCCGGACCGCCAGGGTTCCGCCCTTGACATCGGCGGAAAGGGCCGTCCGGAAATGGATGCCCCGCTCCGGGTCATACCAGTATTTCTCCGGACTGATGAGTTCCTGCGAGAAGTAGCCGGGGTAGGAATGCCAGGCGGCATAACCGTCCACGGTCAGTCCTTCCTCCGAGGCCGATACCGTATGGGGCAGTTCCGTTTCCAGGCGGACGCGGGCATTCAGGGGCTTTTCCGAAACGATGTGTACGACGATGACCGAGTCGGGCGCGGAGACGAACGCCTCGCTGCGGAAAATGGCGCCGTCCCTCAGGTAAGAGGTCGTGGCGACAGCCCGGGAGAGGTCCAGCGTACGCACATAATCCGTGACGGATGCGGGATCGTAGTCGATCCGGAGCGTGCCGAGCGGCATGTACGTTTCGCTGAAATGCCCCTGCAGGCCGCTCTGAAGCTGTTCGGCGGCCCGGTAGTCCTCGCGGTCGAGGGCTTCCCGCACGGCCTTCAGCGCCTCGGAGGCATTCGAACCGGCGCCTGTTGCGATGAGGTCCGGATGCTGCGTACCTTTGTCCGGTTCGCCGGTCCAAAGGGTGATGTCGTTCAGGGAGATGTGCTCGTGGACCGGATCGCCATAGACCATGGCGCCCAGGCGGCCGTTGCCCAGCGGCAGCGCCTCTTCGAAGTAGGTCGCCGGCCTGTCGTAGTGCAGGGTCAGGGAACGGTCGGGAGCGGCCGTGCAGGCCGTCAGGAGTAGCAGAAGGGGAAGGAGGCGTATTCTCATAGCACGGGTTTGTTTTCGATGGACCAGCCGGTGATGGTGGAGAGGACGGGAATGAGGGAATAGGCCTTTTTCACGTGCCCGGAATAGTTCGGATGCCAGGAGGCGCCGAGGTCGGCCTCGTCGTCATGGACCCTTTCGGGAAGGCCGGCCAGATAGACCGCGGAAAGGCCGCAGGTCTCCACGACGTCGCGGACGTAGTCATACAGCACCTGGCTGTGGCGCGGGACCACGCACAGGATGGGATGGTCCTCGCCGTAATGTTCCTTGGCCGCCCGGAGGATACGCAGGTATCCGGCCTTGAACTCCGGATAGCCGGGCTGCCTGCCTGTGGAGAAGTCATTGGTACCCAGATAGATGAGGGTGATGTCGGGCTTCGGCCCCCGGAAGTCCCAGGCCGGTTCCCGGGCAAGGTCGAAGGTCTGGAGATACCGGTCGGGCATGTGCCAGCCGCGTCCGGCGTCGTCGTAGTTCCGGTCGATGCCCTGGCCCGAATGGGAGGTGCGGATCCCGTCGGCCCCGAAATAGCGGCACAGGATGTCGGCATAGGTCTTGGCGGGATTCTCGTCCTCCGGACGGAAGGGATCCTCCCGGACGCTGTTCTCGCTGCCGTAGCCGCAGGTGTAGGAGTCGCCGACGAATTCGATCACCCGCTCCCGGATGCCCTCGGCCTGGAGGAACTGTCCTTCGGCCTCGAAGGCCTTGAAGACGGCGCGGCCCTGTTCCCCCTCGGTCCGTGATCCAGACATTGAAATAATCCCGTCCGCTGTCCCCGGCCTCCAGGGCCAGGTAGCCGCCGGTGAAGGCGACGCGGGCATAGACGCCGCTCCAGTCGAAAGAGACGGCTCCGCCGGTGACGAGGGTACGGCCGACAAAGGTGATCCGGCTGTCGGTTGCCGGAACTTTCTCCCGGGCGGCGGCCGACAGGGCCAGGACGCCCGCGAGGAGCAGGGTGCAGAAACGTTTCATACCGAAAGATAGGAATATTTTTGCACAGTGTTCAAATTTTGTCATGAATTGTTCATTCTCTGCCGCGGGATTGGCAAGTTCGGTGGGAATTCGTAAGTTTGCGTCCGGAAAAACCAGATAACACTGATATGAAGAAAACCCTGTTCCTGATGACTGCAGCCCTCTGCACCGTCGCAGCCTCGGCCCAGCCGCAGCTGCGCAGCGACAACATCGACGAAATCATGAAGGCCATGACCCTCGAGGAGAAGGCCACGCTCCTGGTGGGCTCCGGCTGGGGCTCCATGGTGGGCGGCCTCACCGGCTCCGACGAGGTCCTCGTGTCCGGCGCCGCCGGCACCACCCGGGCCATCCCGCGCCTCGGCATCCCGCAGACCGTCCTTTCCGACGGCCCTGCCGGCCTCCGCATCAACCCCACCCGTCCCGGCACGGACAAGACCTTCTACTGCACCGGCTTCCCGGTGGGCACGTCCCTGGCATCGACCTGGAACACGCCGCTGGTGGAGGAACTCACCACCGCGATGGGCGAGGAGGTGAAGGAATACGGCGCCGAC
>CACZKE010000015.1 GCA_902781705.1 uncultured Bacteroidia bacterium | reverse complement strand
ATGGCAGGAGATAGAAGCATTAGAACTTGGCAATAAAAAAATAGACGAGCTCCGAAAAGAAATAAACAATATCAATATTCAAATGATAAAATTTTCTCTGCTGGAGGAGACCAGGGCCGGGGCTGTCGTGAAGGGCGGGAAGGCGATGGATGTGAAGGTGTATGTTAAAGAGATAACGAGGGTTATATCGGTATGAAAAAGTTGTTGCACATTATGAGTTACGCAGCATTGCTGTCGTTGATAGTTTGCGGATGTAATGGCATCGATAGTCCCGAAGGGGACTTGAAAGACATCAAACTGGAAGACTGGCCGCTAACGGACTGCTCCACAAGTACAAAGCCTGCACGCGACCTTGTGGCCTACAAGCTGCTTGGGGTTCCTTACAAATGGGAACAGGACTGGTTGGGCGGAAGGGTCTATGTTATTAATCCGGATCTGTACTCTGAAAAAGCGCCATTCTCCCTGAACGATTATCAGAGTAAGAATCTTTGCAGCGGCACGCACGGAGCCTATATGAATCTCATCGAGGGCAAGTCGGACGTGATTATCGCCAGCCGGGATATTTCCAGAAATGAGATGGTGTCTGCGGTAGAGCTGGGTGTAGAGTTGGAGACGGCTCCATTGGCTATCGATGCCCTTGTGTTTATCGTCAATCCAAAGAATCCCGTCAAGAACCTGACCTCGGACCAGGTTCGGAAAATCTATACTGGTGAGATTACCAACTGGAAAGAGGTCGGCGGGGTGGACCATGCTATTACCCCTTACATCCGCAATGCGGATTCCGGCAGCCAGGAGAAGATGGAAACCCTGGTTATGGATGGACTGAAAATGATTGACGGGACCGAAGAGACCTATATGTATGAGATTATCGGCTCACAGATGGCATCGCCCTACCTACAACTTGAGGCCGATGAATATGGCATCGGTTACACGCCTTTCTTCTACTGCACGGCAATGGTCCGCGATTTAATGATGGTCGATATGATTTCCATCGACGGCGTGGCCCCCAGCAAGGAATCATTGAGATCCAACAAGTATCCTTTCGTATCCAGTATTTACGCGGCAGTTCGTAAGACGGAAGACCATGAGAGTATGGCGTATAAACTCTACCAATTCCTTTTTACCCAGAAGGGCGCGGATATGATTGATGAGAGCGGGTATATTGCAATAAAGAAGTAGATGCACTCTCTGGCTATACGAACTGCCATCCTCTCGGAGTGGGAGGGCGGCGGTATTTAATATACATCGGAAAACAATTCCACTATTTGTCGGTTTTTATTTCCAATAATTTCCGGAAAAATTTTTCCACAATCTCCGGTTTTTTGTATCTTTGCATCCAAAGACACAGGATATGGATACATACAAACCCAGAATAGCCGACTCTGTCCTTGCGAGAAAACTCGCTGGTAAAGGTGCCGTGCTCATTGAAGGTCCCAAGTGGTGCGGCAAGACAACTACCGCCGAACAGCAGGCCAAGAGCGTCATCTATATGGATGACCCCAAGAAGGTGAAAGAAAACCTCCTCAAAGCAGATCTGGCTCCTCAGGAGTTGCTGGAAGGAGAGCATCCGCGTCTGCTTGACGAGTGGCAGATAGCCCCGCAACTTTGGGATACCATCCGATTTGACGTGGACCATCGTCCCGGTAACGGCCATTACATCCTGACTGGTTCATCCGTGCCCGTTGAAGAAGAGGAAGAAGACGAAGAAAAGCAGGAAGAGAATAAGAAGATGCGCCACTCCGGTACTGGCCGGTACGGCTGGGTGAAGATGCGCCCGATGGCACTATATGAATCCGGAGAATCCAACGGTGCCATCAGCCTGAAGGAACTCTTCAATGCTCCGGAGAAGATCTATGCCAAAAGCAGTCTCTCCCGTGAAGACCTTGCATTCGTCCTCTGCCGTGGCGGCTGGCCGGCTGCGATAGACTTGGAAAAAGACATTGCCCTGGACCAGGCTTTCGATTATGTGGATTCCGTGGCCAAGAAGGATATGAACCGCGTGGTGGATAAGGTCCGCCGCAATCCGGAGCGTGTTCGCCAGTTGATGCGTTCCTATGCCAGGAACGTGGCTTCACAGGCCCCTTACGAGACCATTGCCGCCGACATGCAGGCCAACGAACCCAAGGGTATGGATGCAGAAACCGTCTCTGCCTATATAGAGGCTCTCCGGAAACTCTTTGTGATTGAGGAATCCAAGGCTTGGAATCCGAACCTCCGGTCCAAGACTGCCATCCGTACCACCAACACCAGGTATTACTCTGATCCGTCCATTGGTACCGCTGCGTTGGGCATCGGCCCCGGAGACCTGCTGTCGGATTTCAACACCTTCGGCCTTCACTTTGAGGGGCTGGCCGTGCGTGACCTCAGGACTTATGCGTCCGGTCTGCTTGGCGAAGTCTATCACTACCGTGATTCTGAAGGATTGGAATGTGATGCCATCGTTCATCTGCGTGACGGCAGTTACGGCCTCATCGAGATCAAGATTGGCGGAGAGGGCCTCATCAATGAAGGTGCCCAGACGCTCATCAAACTCCGGGACAAGATTGACCCTACCAAGATGAAGAATCCGTCTTTCCTGATGGTTCTCGTGGGCATCGGAGAGATTGCGTATCGCCGCGATGACGGCGTGTATGTGGTCCCGATTGGGTGCTTGAAGGACTAAACACCAAGGTAGGAAATGATGCCATCTACATGGAGGTCAACGAGGAATTGTTGGCCTTCTTTGCTGAGGAGGAAGTCACAGTCATCGTGGTTGTCCATAAAGAGGTTTTCGGTGAGGACGGCAGGGCAGGAGGTGTGGCGGAGGAGGTAGAAGTCTTTCTCGAGGTCGGGGTCGGCGTCGGTGTAGTCGGTGCGGAGACGGTGGCCGGGGAGGTGGGCCTGGGCGGCGGTGTAGAGGGAGGTGGCGAGGGCATCGGCCTGGGTGTTGCCACGGGTGGTGTAGGCGCACCAGCCGCGGGCGGAGAGCCAGCGGTCGCCGTGGCCGGCGGCGTTGCAGTGTATGGAGATGAGGATGACGTTCTGGCGGCCCAGCTGTCGGCACCACTGGTTCACCCGGCGGCAGCGCTCGGGCAGGGAGATGTCCGTTTCCTCGGGCACCAGGAGGGAGGCGTCCAGGCCCCGGGCCTGAAGGGCGGAGACGATGCGGCTGGCAAGGAGCCGGTTCTGGGCGTATTCCAGGAGACGGCCGTCGGGGCTTCGCTTGCCCTTGGTGTCGATGCCGTGGCCGTTGTCGATGAGGATCTTCATAGCTGAGTCTGTGTTTAGGTTTACACCTTTAAGTTACACAAAATCAGCCGTTAATGCAAGAGGTGTGGCGTGGGCGTTTACCCCGTTTGGGCGTAGTGAATTCTATTGAACTGTACTGCCGGAAACTTTTTTTAACTTTGTATTTGCATACCCCCAGAACCATGGCCGATAGACTGTCAAAAGAGGAGAGATCCGAGTTGATGTCGCACATCCGCTCCGTGAACACGAAGCCGGAAGTGGCACTACGTCGTGCCCTCTGGCGGCGGGGATTCCGTTACCGGGTGAACGTCAAGAACCTGCCAGGCTCCCCGGACATAGTTCTGCCCAAGCACCGGACAGTGGTTTTCGTTCACGGGTGCTTCTGGCACGCCCACAAGGGATGCAAGATTTACCACTTGCCGCAGACCAACACCGAGTTCTGGCTGGCCAAGGTGACGCGGAACCAGGAACGGGATCAGGAAGTATGGCGGCAGCTGGAAGCCAAGGGCTGGTCCGTCGTAATCGTCTGGGAGTGCGAGCTTGTGAAAGCCAAATTCGACGGCACCGTGGACAGGGTGGCTGCGGAGATCCTTGCGAATAGTGAAATGCATCGCAGGCACAGTGAAGAGCGCCGAGAGGAAAGGGCAAAGAGGCGTAAAGAACAAAAAGCCGCCCGTGAAAGGCGGCAGGAGTTGATGCAAGAAATTTCATCACTCTGAGAAATAGTCCTCCGACTTTTTCTTCAGGATATCAAATATACCTGTGTTGGCATCTGAGTCGTTATCGACACCCTTGGCAGCTGATAGCAACTTTGAAGCATTTCTGAGGTCTACGTGAAGGGCGTCGCCCAAAACCCTGAACACTTCCATCTTAGTCGCCTTGTTCGCGCCAACTTCGTCAACAAAGAACCCAGCTTCATACATTGCGTTGAACACGCGAAGCAAATCTGTATTTGAGTATGAGCGCTTGTTAAAGAAGAGCCTACTGTCCGAAACATAGCGAGGGCTCATCTCTTCTTCTTGGGGCTCTTCCTCGTCAGATTCAAGCTTAGTCGGCCGGGAGGGTAAGCTTTCGCCTGGGCGATGGATAAGTTTGTTAATCCGATAGGAATTTGGCTCGAAAATCCAATTGCCGGATTTAAAGATCTCTTTGGCTGGGTTCTGGATAATAATTGGTTCGTAGCCTTCCTTACTGATACAGTCATCATCAACCAGATACAGGAAGTAAGAGTCTCCCATCACTTCTGCTTTGTCAATCTCATTGTCCGACCACATAAAATGCTCTGCACCCTTGTAAGTTTTGACTTCGATAAACCTATCAGGTCTTTCGGACTCAACACTGTTTATGGAAATGATGTCAAATCCTGCAGATACATCGATGATGGAAATGCGCTGTATGAGAGATTGCTTTGATGGTTCAGCAATACGTTTCTTTTCATATTCCAAGACAAACAACTCGCCCCGTTCACCTTGTTCTCGTTCGGCTTCAAGTTTAGCCAGAAGTTGCTTCTCAGTAATTTTCTTGTGGCGTTCCGGTATCTTGATTGCCCTGTCCAAAGCACTGTTTACGAGATAACGCGAATCTGCAAGCAAGGTAATGACGCCATACTCAGTAAGGATATTCCTGTAACAAGCATGTTTTGCTGGCTTAATCGTCGTTGAAGACATGATAAAGGCGTTCTCAGCAATGCTGTACGTAATGGTGTCGATGTCTATTATTTCCTCATTGAGGGCAAATTCCACGAAACGCTCGATAAACCATTCATCGAATGCTTCTATGCCCCTGCGATACTTTTCACCCAGCTGGTCATGCCCCTCGATATAGTCGTCATGAACTATTTTCAAAAGGCCCATAGACTGGAAAAGCCACAAAATAGGCTCCACTTCTGAAGCATTTATGCCAACAGAACTCTGGGCCAATTGCTTCAGGGACTCGACCGATGTAGTGTTGTCTGAAAGCCAGCGCGCTACAAAGGCGATACCTTTCCTGGTACCTATTTTAGCGTACTTTTCGAGCCTTTCGTCTAACATAATCGTTCAAAATCGCTTTAATATCTGCGTCTCCCTCATCAGTCGTATTCAGGAAGAGAGGGATAGGGGTATTCTCTATGATATCCATCATCCGGCGCTCTTTCTCACGTAAACGCGTATCGATGGTCTCATCAACCGAGTCTTCCGACAGGATGTAATAATAGTTCGTATCGGTGCCCTGGGGAAGGCCATATCGGTGGATTCTGTCTTTGGACTGCAGGAAATGGGCACAGTTAAAAGAACGCTCAAGGTAAATCGCATTATGGCAAGCCTTGTGCAGGGAAATGGATTCAGCAACTGCAAAGGGATTAGCAATGACGACCTTGAAAGAACTGTCTGCGTTATTAAACTCATTAACAATACCTTCACGAGTGTTGACAAGTTCTTCCTCGGACATGTCTTCGCTGGCCACGGGAGTAGCACCATAAAGAACCTTACACGCAATGCCGTTTTGTCTAAGGTACTCTTCAAGGCGTTCAATATTCTTGATAAAGATTACCCAAATAATGACTTTTTCACCAGTGTCAATAATCCTCTGGACGAGTTTCAGGCATTCTTCATACTTGGCGGGGACATGTTCATCATAGAAGCGCATGATGTCCTGCATAATGGCGGCGTCATCAGCTTCTATTGAAGACAGGTCTTCACCCACTTCCTCTGAAAAAGAAGAGAGCGGCTCGTTAAGGAGGGCTGGGTTAGTTGCAACCTGTTGCAAGCGTATCATTTTTGCGCGGACCAGAATGCTGTGTAGGGCGCTTTCTTTTGTCTCTTTATTAGCCTCTTCAATAAACCGTTCCTCGATAAAATCGTATATGCGACGTTGCGAGTCCTTCATCGGGACGATAATCGGAGCATTTTCCGTAGCCGGAGGAAGATTGAGGTCGCTCTTCCTGATTCGGATGAAATAAGGGAAAATGTTGTCCATCAGTTTAGGCACCCTTGAATCATTATATGCCTTGGTCATTTCCCTTAACTGTCCGACATTATACTTTATAACGTCATATTGGGGCCAGATAAAATGGAATAGGTTGTACAAGTCCTCGTACCCATTCGGTGCCGGCGTACCGGTAAGGATTACCCGGGAACTGCACCAGCGCGACAAATCCATCACGATACTTGCGATAACACCACCATTCGTGCTTTTCACTTTGTGGGCCTCATCGAGGACGACCATCACCCTGTTATTACGAAGGAAAAACTCCAATTCATCCTTCAAGGTAATAACGGACTGGTAAGAAAGTAAGGTCAACTCCGAAGTTTCCCCGTAGAAATATTGTTTCTTCTGGTCGGGGTTCATCTTGCCATTGATCCTCTGGCTATCTACTTTGACACCAAAACACTCAAGGTATTCGTTTTCCCAAGGGCCAAAAGAACTCAGGGGGCCAATAATGAGAATCTTTTTGACCAGCTTCTCAGGATCATTGCAATATTTCAAATAAGTGTAGGCACCGTAAACAATACTCGTTTTGCCGGCGCCAGGGACTGAGAAATTGCATCCATTTTGTGAAAAAGCCAGATGATAGGCGGACAGGAGCTGAAGCGGATACAAATGACGGGCCGGCATATGCTCGTCAAGAACCTCTGTGAACTCCTTGAATTCATCCGGGTTGCAGTGATTCTCTTTGATGTCCTTTGCCTCTTGGGAAAAGCGGGCAAAATTCTCTTCACGAGTTTTGAAATCAGCAATATCGGAACTTGTCTTTGCATCATACACAATTGTGGCACCGATATACTCTGAAACGATTTTCAGTATCTCGGCCACCTGCTCAATCCCTTCTTCGTTCTCTACTACAAGCGTGTCGCCCTCCTGTTGGTACGGCAGGTAAGAACGCAACATCATTTTCGAACGCTTGTTGGAAAGGAGTTCACTCACAGCGCCCGAAATACGATATTTGTTTCCCTCGATGAACGATATGATAAGTTCCGCCATGCTAATTAATCCTTAATCGCATTCAAAACTTCCTTAAATACGGAATCCAGTTCTCCCAGGTAATGGCGGATGGTATCCTTATCATTACTAGTGGCCAGTTTGGTCTGGTCAATCTGGGAAAGGGCGCTAATGGCCCTTTTGATCAGGACGGAAGGTTTCTCTTTCTCTTTCTTGTTTTCAATGGTTGTTTTTGCTTCGGCAAAGCCTTCAAGGAGTTTCTCCTGCACTTTGTCTCGCCAAAGCTGATCCCTGTTTTCCAGGAGTCGTTCTGAATCGCCGGAACTACGGGAATTGGCAAGCACCTCGTCAATAGACTGCTCTTCAACGCCAGTAGTGGCATCTTGCCAGTCGGTAACGAACTTGCTCCAGACATCCTCGGACAGCAAGAAGTTGTTCCCATTCGTAGATGCGATCATGCGATAATCAAAACCTTCTTGGGTCTTGGCATTGAGGCGGATAAAGTCGAAGCAAATGCACTTCAGGTCGACAATGACGGGCTTGACACGGTCTCCGGTAATCCAATTGATTTTGCCTCCTTTAACCCTGTTGATGGCCTGGTAGAGTTTCAGCATATCATCTTCGAATCCTCGGGGCAGGCGTGTGTAGATACCCGTGTACTCGTAGTTGTCGAGATACTCATCAATAAGCTTCATTACTTCGAGAAGCTCTGTAACTTTGGCAGTAGAGCCGAGCCCCATGTATTCCGCAATATCATCTGGGGCAAAGCCCTTGTTAATCATATCGCGGGCATGAAGGTACTTCTCGATAGGATTATAGCCAACCTTCTCGTCTGCTCCCATCTGATAAGTGGTCTCCAGGCGAAGGATCTCCTTTTCGTTTGCGTCTTCAGGCAGCACGACGCAGCGGAATTTATTGCAACGGGCTCGCTGCTCAGGAGTATACTTGGCGGTATCTTTGCGGATGGCCAACATCAAAGAGGCACGGCGGTTGCCATCCACGATAACGCCATCGCTTGTTATAATGCCTGTTTCGAGCTGACCATTATCAGCAATGCTCTTCTTCGTCTTTTCATTTGCTTGTTCATTTGAATCAAACAGGAATTGAGCAATTTGCTGTGCATCGTTAGGGCGCTCCGGGTCAAGTGAACTACGTTCTCTCTCGAACGATTTGACCATACTGGCTATGCGTCCGTTCTCCACGTTGAACACGAGGAGCTCGATTGGTATTTCATACTCAATGAAAGTCTTAACCTCGCCACAGTAGCGGAGCCTTTTGCCTTTGCCGTCAGGACTATAAATGTCCCCCTTGGTTATTTCGGCAATTCTCTTTTTGCGTTCTTCTGCCTGCATGTATCTCAGATGTTATAGAATTCTGTAATAATTGCATCAAGTTGATCCAGGGTCTTGAGCGTAAGGAAATAATCACTGCAACCATAGACACGATCCCAATCTGCGCCTCTCACCAGCCATCCGGCACCATCAAGGAGCGAAAGCATTTTTATATTGTCGTTGCCTTGGACCATTCTGCGGATTTCGGTGATTTTGTCGGCATGGTCTGACTGGCCTTTTCCTGTTGTCACACTGTACTGGTAATTGACGACGATGTATTTTTCGGTATCATGAATCAAATCAAACAGCTCTTTATTGCCACCGGGAATCTGCCGTTTCTCATAATGGAGGTGATATTTGTCCGTTATGGAGCGTATCTTGTCATTAACACGGTTAGCGTATGCTTGAGTGATTTCCTTGTTGTACTTAGTCGAACAAGTAGATTTGATTTGGCGTCCGAGGACATCATCGCTACAAATACGGGCAATAACTTCAGAATCAATGTGGAAATAATTAAGGATGAAAGCCGGAATAATTGCCTGATACTTAGGAAGGCTTCTTCCATTCAGGAGCAATTCACAAAACTCATCCATCAAAGGCTGATTCTCAATCAAAAGCTTGCGGAGCGCAGTGTCTGACCATTCTGTGGTAAATACATACCCCTTGTTAAAACGAATAAGTGAAATCACCCTTTTAAAGCGCTCACCAGAAAGGCCCAGGATTGTAGTCAGGCGCTCGATGGCATTCTCATCCGAACGGATGTATTTCTCCAGACCTTCTTTGGTGGAGATACCAAGCATTGAATTCTGGTAGGAGGCAAGCTCGGAAGAAACTTTCTTCTTATACTTGTTCTCTGTTTTTTCGTCGATGAGGAACATTGTGATGGCTTTCAGCGCATCGTCCTTACTAAGCTTACCGGTACTCATATGCTTTTACTTTACATCGATTACATCCAATAAACGACCAGCCACGGCCTTAATCACAGGGACACAAACAGAGTTTCCGATTAAGTCATAACCCAATTCTGTGGCCTTAGGGCCATCCTCAAATGGTGCCAGGGAATAAGACTCAGGATAACCGAACAATCGTAATCCCTCCCTCAAGGTGAGATGTCTAATGCCATTGCCATCTACTACGCCAATGGAAGTCATGTCGGTTGCGACGAGGGTATGGGAAATCCGGTTGGTGTCCAAGAAAGCGCTGAACTCAAAGGACAGCTTGCCCGTAATGATATTGTATCCCATTGGCAAGGACTCAACAGCTTTACGTTCTGTCCATGTTGTTCCGTCCTCCTCATGGTGGACAACCAAGTTCTTTGGGTATTCCAGGCGAAGATATTTCTTTGCGCAGAGATCATCCAGCATTTCTTGGAGATTGGGGACATCATGGAAAGTCCGAATCTGTTCCGTAGTCAAGGGCATACCATCTTTCCAAACAATTCCAATAATGTCAGCCCATGCTTTTTTGCGACGCTCGCGGAGGATTGCATTAAGTAAATCCCTCTCCTCCGGGGTAGCAGCCCCACGAGCGTCAATATCCCAACTGTGGAAGTTTCTGGCACCACCGCGCTTGTCGTTTAGTGATTTGCCAACCATGTCCTGGGCAGCGTAGACGGAAAGGAGCTTTCTTGAGAACTCGCTATCAAGGGTGGGTTTACCGTGCTCGAGGATTTCTCCAACCATCACACGGGGCTGCGGAGTAAAGTTGAGATCTATTTTACCGAAACGCTTCTTGCAACCAACAATGTAAACACGTTTGCGTCTTTGGGGAACACCAAAATCAGCGGCGTCGAGTACTACATACTCCGCATTGAATTTCAGTTTGTCCCTCAAGACTTTCATAATTATCTTGATGGTGCGGCCCTCTTTGTCCTGTGTTGAGGCCCTGTCGTGCAGGACGAGGCCTTCCACATTTTCAAGGAGAAAACCGTCCACTCCGCGGAGCTTGTCAGTCAAGATTCTTTCTACTTCGAAGAAGAGAGTGCCCCGGGTGTCAGCAAAACCTTTCCTGGCACCGGCTGAGCTAAATGCCTGACAGGGGAAACCTCCAAGAAGAACTTTGAAACTCGGAATGTCTTCGCTCTTGACGGCAGTGATGTCAGTAGGTTTGATGTCCTCGCCGGGGAAGTTATGGTTGAGAGCTGTTATTGCCGCTGCTTTGATTTCAGAAGTGAACACGCAGCGGCCTTGTAGGCCACGTTCCGCAAGTGCCTGTTGAAATCCCAGGCGAATGCCGCCAAGTCCGGCAAATAAGTCAATGAAATTGTATGTTTTCTTGGTCTTAGCCATCGTACACTGTGTTATTCATACAGCCCACAACATGCACGTATAGGGCACATTATGCCCTCTCACGTATCGAATCCTCCCTACAAAGGGAGAGTTCGCAATTGGAATACATTGTATGTTGTGCTTGTATATTGACTACAAATTTAACTTTTTTCCGTTGATTTTAATAATATTTAGTTTGTTTCAGTAATAAATAGCCCCGTTATCTGTCGGATAACGAGGCCGTTAAACGTGCTAATCTGTAGCTTTCTTTTTTCTACTTTCTCCTTTCCTACGCCTCTCTTCAAGGCCTTTCCGTATGGTTGGACACTGCCTCAATACCTTGCCGAAATCATCTTCAGGCTTTTCGGCAATATCAAGGAGAATATCTTTGATGCTTCTGGGTTCCTTCATTGTTGACCTCCTTTCATAATCCATTTATCAACCTCGGGGCGGAAGAAACCATAGACTTTGCCGCATCTGTGGAAAGGAATGGTGTTGTTGTGAATCCATTCGTACACTGTGCATTTTGCTGGATGCCCGGGCAGATATTCGCATAACTCGGCTATATCCATCCAGGGCGAAAAGCCACCGAAGGACGTTTGCGTTTCCATCAGGGAACGTAGTTCCCGGACTTCCGATAGTAATGTGGCAACCGCTTCTGGCAGGTTGTCATAGCTGATTCGTTTTTCTGTTGAATCCATTGCTTTGCTTTGTTAAGTTTTACAATGGCTTCTTATTTTGTGGCCACAGAAAAAGAAACCAGATCTCCGTAGTGGAAATCTGGTACCAAGGTAGTAATTCGCAAATCGTTCGACTTGGAGTCCAATTGGAGTCTAAGGTGTTTTTTCTTCCGGCCCTTCCTCAATCTTATCGACACCCACGAACTCAAGATCCAGGTCGTGGATGAGCGCCCGGATCTCCTCGTGGACCTCTGGAGAGAAGTACTGCGCCACGGCGGCGAAGGTTGCATCGGCCCTGGGATTGGGCGTCCGGTGCCAGCGGATGAGCCAGTCGGCTATGTCGATGTGGTCGATCCGGTCCTGCTCGGTGCCGTGCTTCTGGAGGAGGTCGGCCACCTTGATGCCCAGCTCCGGGAATTCCGCGGCTTTCTGGCACCAGGTCTCGTAGCCGTCAATGTCCGGGAAGGCGGTGATGGAACGGCCCTTTAGGACGTTCAGCCGGGCATTGAGCTGGGACTTGCCGCCGGTGGCGAGCCAGAGGAACTTGGGGATGAGTCCGGCGCAAATGACGGCCGTCTTCTCAGATTCGACGAGGGCCACGGGCTTCTCGGGGAAGAGGGGCAGGAGGTGTTCGCCGAAGAGGCACTGGCTGAGCTGCCATTCCTGGGGAAGCTGGCCGGAGTATTTCATCAGGGAGTGTACCCAGGTGATGCGGCCTTTGGTGTTCTCGTCTTTGATGCGGTGGCCGGTCTCGGGGTCGTATTTCATCACCTTGCCGGTGCGTACGCGGCCCTGGATGTCAATCTGGTAGAAGATGACGGCACGGTCGCGGGTGACTCCGATGCGGTACTCGTCGATGAGGCCTTCCAGGATGATGGGGTCGAAGATGGTGGCGAGGAACTGGGTGAAGTCCGACGGGCGGTCGGGTCTCAGGGTCTTGGCCACGATGTCTTCCGGGAGTGTGTCCACTTTGTCCACTGGGTGGACGGGTGGACAGGGTGGACAACGGTGGACGGATTTATCGAGCCAGTCGGGGGCCTTGCGCCAGTCTTCGGCGTTTGGTTTGGCGTCCGGGTGATCCTTGAAGTACTGGCTGGGGGTGTAGTGGTAGCCGCAGCCGGATTCGTGGTCGCATCGGCCTACAGCGTCGTTTAGGGGCTCGTTGTTGGCGTCTACGTAGAGCGTGAAGCAGCGCTTGCCGCCACAGTTGGGGCAGGTGTGGCGGGAGGCTGTGCCGGCGTATTTCTGAAGGCGGTATTCATAGTCCATACTATTCCTCCTCTTTCTGGTCAAACAGGTCTTGTCCACCGGTGTCCACCTTGTCCACCGTGTCCACTGCGTTTACCCCTGTCTGCGCGGTGGACGCTTCGGCCTGCTTGATGATCTTGGCGACCATGGACTTGCTGAGGCCGACTTCCTGGGCGATTTCCCGGTAGGATTTGCCTTGCTGGAAGAGCTG
Source organism: uncultured Bacteroidia bacterium (assembly GCA_902781705.1). Classification (GTDB taxonomy): domain Bacteria; phylum Bacteroidota; class Bacteroidia; order Bacteroidales; family UBA932; genus Cryptobacteroides. The sequence goes on along the minus strand of CACZKE010000015.1, from coordinate 59,689 downwards.
GATGATGTTCTCTACGCGGTTCAGGGTCTCAGTCTCCTTCTGCTCGCGGAGGTGCTCGCGCTCGGTGGAGTACTCCTTGAATTCGAAGTGGGTGAAGCCATCTGTCTTCTCAATCTCGTAGACGATGACGTTGTCGGAGTCGTAGCGGAAGGCTCCGGCGCGGACTTTCAGTTGCTTGACGTAGCGGAGGCGCTCGTCCTTTGCGGATTTGCCGATGGCGAAGACGCTGTCAAAGAAGTTGTAGAGCTTCTTGGAGCCGGCGAGGTCGTTCTGGGTGATGGGGCTGGAAAGGCTGCGCTTGGGCGTGTGGGCGATAATGAGGATGGACCAGCCGTGCTTTTTCTTGAGTTGCATGAGTTTCATCATGAAGAGGCCGGCATCGACGCCTTTGTCTGAACTGTTGCAGAGGTAGGTGAGGTTGTCGATGACGATGATGTTGCAGTGCAGCTCAAGTGCTGCGGCTTCGATGTTATGGAGGATGCGGTCTTCGTAGTCCTTGAGGTCCAGGTGCATGTTGTCGATCTCGGCCCGGTACATGCGCTCGGGGAAGGGGTGCAGGGTGCCGGTGGCGTCGTCGGTGTAGCGGAGCTGGAACTGTTTTTCGGAGAGCTCGCAGTCGAGGTAGAGGATGCTGTGCCGCTTGGCGATTTCTTCGGCAATCTGCACGGCGTAGATGGATTTCCCGAGGTTGGAGTCCGAGAAGAGGCAGGAGACTTCGCCCTGGTACCAGAGTTCGAGGAAGAGGGGCACCGGGTTGGGCATCTTGGAGGCATCAGAGAGTGAGTCGTTGACTTTCTTGATGGCAAGCATGCCGACGGTGCTGGTGTGTGCGTTTCCTTCCACTGCAGCGGTGATGGCTTCAATGGGGTTCAGGCTATCCGTTGTTTCCATCTTTGTGGGTCTTGAAGAGTTCAACGGCCTGTTCTACGTCGATGACGATCTTGCGGCCCTGCTGCATGACGGCGGGGGCCAGGAAGGTGTCCTTGTAGCGCTGCGCCGTGAGGTGGGAGCAGTTGAACAGGGACTGGATTCCTTTGAGGCCATAGACGTAACGTTTTCCGTTGCCCTGGTTGGGCTTGACGGATGCGCTGGAGCGGTCCAGCTTGAGCTCGCGGAGGAGTTCTTTGAGGTCGCCGACGGTGAGGGCGGCGATGGGGGTGGTTTCATCAAAGATCATAATCGTCTTGATTTGAAGTTTAACAAAACACAACCGGTTGTGCAGGTATTTCTGCTAGCGCTGGAACAAAGGTATATTGCTTTTTCGTTGTGCGCAATATGTTGATATAGTGCGGTTTACAGGTATTTAATTAGAGTAAACTTCAATACCGCCAAGTATATTCAAAGCGCTTTAAAATGGAGCTCGATTTGACATATTTCGGGGATTTTGTAAAGTGGGTGTGTGATTTGGGTATAGTTTAGTATGGTTTGGTAATATGGGTGGGTGGAAGTGTCAAATAGTTGTCAAGGGCGTAGTTAAGGGGATTGATTCATTTGCGGATTATAAGTAAATTTGAATCAAAGAGTTACGGAAAATTTACTTAAACTATGATAGCGCTTCCTTCCATTGCTTTCGGGGGTTTCTCCGGTTCGGCCAAGGGTGTTACGGCTCGCCAGGTGGGCGGCCGTAGCATCCTTTCGCTGAAGTGTTACCCGACCGGGGTTGCGACCGGAGCCCAGCTGGCCCGTCGGGCTTCGCTGAAGAAGATTTCCAAGAGCTGGGTTGCTTTGTCGAACGAGCAGCGGTCCGAATGGGACCGGCTGGCGGAGCACGCCAGTGGGGCTTCTGTTTTCGGCCAGAAGGCCGAGCTCTCCGGCATGAATCTGTATGTGCGCCTGAACGCGAACCGCGTGATGGCCGGGGAGGCGGTGATGGCCGATGCTCCGGCGGCGCAGGTGGCTGTGCCGAATGTGGTGTATGGCTCCGTGGCGGTGACGCCGCAGCTGGTTGTGTTCGGTGGCATCAAGCATGAATCTGCGCCTTATAAGATGGTTGTGAAGATGTCGGGCTCCCAGAGTTCCGGTATTTCCAACGGCTGGAATAAGACGGTGATTATCTCTTCTGAAGTCGAGGATGACTGGGGAGAGGCGGATGTCACCCGGTTGTATCTGAAGACGATTGGCGTGGAGCCTACGCCGGGCCAGAAGGTGTTTATTGAAGCCTACTGGCTGGACACTTCGACCGGCTTTGCCGGGCAGGTGTATAAAGATTCTGTCATCGTGACCGGCGAATCCTCTTACACGCCGCGTAAGAGGGTCACAATGGATCGTCTGCTGCCGGATCATGAGCAGCACGTTTCCTCCATTGACGTGGACTTTTCTTCCGGAGCGCCGGTTATCCAGTTCGACGTGATGTGTGAGGGTCACAGCAACGTGGCCAGCTCCGAGGCCTACCTTGTGGATGACCTGCCCGCTGAACTGCAGGGCACTTCCTGGGCGCTTGGCCGTGGAAATGGCGAGGATGGCAAGCTGGTGGCCCAGTCTTATGTAATGTGGCTGTATGGCGCCCGCTATGGCGATCCGGCATACATCACTTTCGCTCATCGTGGCGGCTACTATGTCAAACCTACCGAGGTCTTCGGGCCTGGTATAATCTACTAATATGGCTATGAATTTCAACTCTACAGGTAACAATTTCGGGGCTGGCCAGATAGCCTTTAAGTCCCATCAGGAGGAGAATTTCGTAGTCCTCAATGCGAAGTTTACCTACAATCCTGAGTCTCCGGAGTACCAGGCTGCTGATGTCCTGGAAATCTATGTCCCGGACCTCAGCATAGACCGCAGTGCTATCGCGGGTGTGTTCCTGCGCTTCCGTGATGTGCGCGACAGCTATGGCTATACCTGGGACAACAGCGGCGGTACAGTCCTCAAGAGCTGGGTGAAGGACAAGAACACGCTGTGCATCGAGAAGCTCACCAACTTCGATGAGAAGGGTGAGATTACCATCTACGTTCTTGCCCTGTACACTATGCTGGCCCGGGGTGGCAATCCCATCAAGGGTACGCAGACACGTCTGCAAACCACTTCCGAGAACAATTACCTTCGCTGGGGTTATGACTCGTTCTTCGTGGAGTTTGAACACTGGGTGTTCCTCCACATGATGTATTCCGGTTGCACTTATGCTTACCGTGATTCTGCATGGGAATGCAGTCTGGACAACCTGCCCTCCGGCATTACTGCTGATGTTCCTTTCTGCGGCGGCGGCAACCAGTACAATCCTTCTGTGGACGGCATGAGCGAAGCCCACATCGAGAATGGTGTTCTCACTTGCCAGACCAGAACCGCAGGTTTTGATGACACCGGTCACGATCCTTTCATCTTTGCTTTCCTTGTCCGTGATAATTAATGCCTTATGAACGAGAAGAAACGCATAGAACTGACCAAGCTCCAGGGTGGCATAGCCATAGCCAGCTTCTCCGCTGGTGTTGCCATCGCCGCTGTTTGCTTGTTCTTCGTTCCGCCTCCGGGCGAGATCACGAATTCCGCCATCAGCATCGTGAGCGAGCTGCTGGTCCTGTGCGGGGCAATTCTCGGGGTAAAGGCCAGCTTTGATGCAAAACTGAACAAGATGGAGGCTGAACTCCATCAGAAACTTGACAAGAACGAATAACACCTATGAAATACTATCTGCCACTGCTTTTCCTCGCGCTCGCTTCTGCCTGCAGTACTGTCCGCCCGCTTCCGACGACGGACAGTACCAAGGTGGAAGTGCGGACGGAGACGGTCATCGAGAAGGATACCGTCTTTGTCGAGCTGCCGCGTGTTGTGGAGCGGGTGGCAGTCCTGGATACTACTTCACATCTGGAGAACGAGTTTGCTCTTTCGGATGCCCGGATTTCCGGCGGAGTGCTTAAGCATTCGCTGGAGACGAAGCCGGTGAAGATGCCGGCGGTTGTTGACAAAGAGATTGTGTATCGGGATTCGATTGTATTCCGTGACCGCGTGCAGACCGTGACGGTTGAAGTGAAGCGCAAACTGACCGGCTGGCAGCAGGCGAAGCTGAGGGTAGGGGGCTTCTGTTTCTTTGCCGTGATTTTGATTGGACTTTATTTCCTTATTACTCAAATTATTAACCTTAAACTCTTCTGACTATGAAGTACATTCCTTCCATCGCCTTCGAGGAGATGAGCGGATCCGCCAAGGGCGTGACTGCCGCTAAAATGAAGAACCGGAAGTACATCCGCAACCGCGGATACGGCGGCAGCGTCCGCACTTCCGACCAGGCCAAGGTCAAGGGCATTTTCAAGCGCCTGACCACGATGTGGAAAACGCTCACCAACGAGCAGATCCTCGCGTGGAACAAGCTTGCCCTCAGCCAGCAGGGCCGTTCTGTCCTGGGAACCGGTGCCAAGATCTCCGGCTCCAACCTCTTCACCCGCCTCAATTACTGGATCGTCGCTTGCGGCGGCCAGCCCGAGGTGACCCCTCCCACGCTCCTGGGCGTGGAGAACCCGTCCAGCGCCACCATCGTGTGCCAGGGCAATACCTTTACCTTCAAGCTGGACCAGGCTCTCGCTGATAACGGCGGCATCTTCCTGGTCATCGAAGCCACCGAAGGTCAGTCCAATGGCGTAAGCCGCGCCCACAGCAAGGCCGTTGCCATCAAGATGGTGGAAGAGCCCACCGCGGTCGCCATCGACATCCGTGCCGATTACGTGGCCAAGAACGGAACTCCGAACGCAGCTGCGCCGAAGATCTTCTTCCGCTACTACTACGTTAACTCCAGCACCGGCGAGAAGTCCGGCACCATGCTTGCCGAGACCAAGTGGGTCGCGGGTGAGTAGTCCGGGTGACTGTCAGGCCCTCGGGCCGATGCTGAAAAAAGTTTCCTGCCTTCCTTTCGGGGGGCAGGATTTTTTGTGTTGTATACTCTAAAAAACGCGACGTATGGCGTGGAAAGTTCGTGGCTCGTTCCGGGTTGACACCCCCTTACGAGCCATTAGGGTATAGGGGTGTTCATCTAAAGAAATTACGCACAACCTTGCGTCTTTTATGCGTAAAGTTGTGCGTAAGTTGCGTAACTTGCTGATTTTCAGCGCGTTAAGTGGTGCAGGGAACACCAGTCCCCGGAGGCCAGCGGCATCACGGTCGGACTCCGCATGGCGGGAAGGATCCGGATGGCCTCGTCCAGGGAGGCCTTGGGCAGGTTCATCAGGAGGTATTTCTTGCCGCGGCTGACGTTCTCGGACTCGATCCGGAACAGAAGGTCATCGACCAGGGCCTGTTCGTCTTCGGAAAGGCCCGGGCGGGCGATGAGGACGGCTTCGGACTCGAAGACGGTCTCCACTTCCTTGAGGCCGTTGGCGATGAGGGTGCTGCCGGAAGAGACGATGTCGAAGATGGCATCGGCGATCCCCACGGCCGGGGCGATTTCCACCGATCCGGTGATTTCCTCGATGATGGCGTCGATCTTCGTGTTCTTGAGGAACTTCCGGAGGATGTTCGGATAGGAGGTGGCGATGCGGCGGCCGGAGAACCACTCCGGTCCTTCATAAGTCTCCCCCTTGGGAATGGCGAGACTCAGGCGGCAGCCGCCGAAGCCCAGCCGGCAAAGGACATCCACTTGCGCCCCTTTTTCTTCCACTTCATTGAGTCCCACGATGCCGAGGGCGGCTGTACCGCCGGCGACGACTCCGGGAATGTCGTCGTCCCGGAGATAGAGGGCCTCGATGGGGAAGGTCTGGGAACGGGAAAGGAGTTTCCGCTTGGGTGCATCGACTTCGATGCCGATGTCCTGGAGGAGGGTCAGGCTCTCTTCGTTGAGCCGGCCCTTGGATTGGATGGCGATCCGTAGCATGGGTTGATTCTATTTGTCGTTCGTTTCATTTTAAAACAAAAAAGCCCGCCTCGGGGTGGGCAGGTCTTCATTCGGATATGTACTGCAGAATTGCGACAACAACGAAACCGCCCTATCTAGGAGATACGGTGATGATGATGGAGGATGTTCGCGTTCTGTCTCATACTTTTGCAAAGGTAGCAATTTATCCTGAGCGTGCAAACGTTCGGGTAAACCTTTTTAAAATATTTGTTTTGAGAGGGTGTTTGATTTATCGTTACGCGATATTAACAAAAATATTCCCATCTATAACTTATTTGTTCTATTTATTGATATAAAGCAATAACTGAAAATAGTAAAAGAAATGCGCAGAATCGGACGAATCGGAAAGGAAATGAAAGGAAATTCGCGGAAAATAGTTATCTTTGAAAGATGAAACCGGACATCGTGATCGCCGATTTTTCGGGAACGCTGGAGGCGCAGGGATTCCTGTCCTGCCTGGATGGAAAAGGCCTTCCTTTCCGCCGGGTCGGGATGGAGGATGTCGAGGGTACGGGATGCTACTGCGACCCGGAGGCGGAGTCGGAAATCCGTCGTCGCCTGGAACCTTTCCGAGCGGTGCGGATCCGGTGGATTGACAGCGGGGACTACCACTACGTGACGAAGATCCTTGCGGAGTTCCAGGAGGAACCGTTCGTGCTGGTGCTGATCGACAACCACCCGGACGACCAGGAGCCGGCCTTCGGTGGAGACGTCCTCAGTTGCGGGAGTTGGGTGAAGGCGATGCGGGAAGGGAATCCCTTCCTGGAGGAAGTCTGGACGCTGGGGCCGGACCGTCGGATCCGGAACGCTTCCGGCACGGTGGACCGGGAACTGGAGGAGGGGATCGAGGACCTCGTGGCCGCCCTGAAAGGGCATCGGGTCTATCTGTCGGTGGACAAGGATGTCCTCCGGTGGGAGGAATCCCGGACCGACTGGTCGCAGGGGAACTATTCGCTCCGTCAGATCAAAGGCTGGCTGGAGCCGTTGCTGAAAGGGCAGGAAATCGTGGCGGTCGATCTGTGCGGGGAACTTTCCCCCGCGAAAGGCGCCACCCCGGAAGACCTGCGGATTAATTTGAATACAAACATTGATTTACAGGAGTTTATCCTGTCTTGTCTGAACTGATGAAAAAAGTATTTGTCTGGGCATCCCTGCTCCTTCTCCTCGTCGCCTGCGGCGGGAAGGGGACTGTTTCCGAGGGCCCTGCCGACCTGTCTCCCTTCCAGAGCGGTGAGGGGCTTTATACGTTGACGGTGAAAGGGGAAACCCTGCAGTTGGCCGCCCTTCCCGGAGGAACCTTCTCCATGGGTGAAACCCTGGACCAGGGCCGCTACCGGACCCCCGCCATCCATCAGGTGATCCTGGACGGTTTCGCCATCGGCACCACGGAGGTGTCCCAGGCGCTGTGGAAGGCCGTAATGGGGTCGAATCCCAACCCGAAGGACGTCCCGCAGGCACCGGTAAGCGGTGTAACCTATGACGATGCGCAGAAATTCCTGAAGAAACTTTCCAAGGAGACCGGTATTCCGTTCCGGCTTCCCACGGAGGCCGAGTGGGAATATGCCGCCCGGCAGCGCGCCGACATGGCGGGCGGAGCCTGGGAATGGTGCTCCGACTATTGGACCGATGACCTGGGTATCAATCTGACTGTCAATCCGCAAGGCCCGGAAACGGGGGATGGGCGCGCCCTTCGGGGCGGAAGCGACCTCGAAAAGAACAACAAGCCGATTACCCGGAAGGGAATGGCTCCTTATACGAAAGCCGGCGACGTAGGACTTCGCGTGGCCGTTTCCGTGGATGCACCCTGCCCGCAGGTCATCAAGGACGTGCTGGTGGATAACCGCATAGAGCGTGCCCTGTACGAAACCGCCGCGGTGGAATCCGAAACCGTGGAGGTGAAAGGCGTGAAGTTCGACATGGTCGGCGTGGAAGGCGGGACCTTCCTGATGGGTGGCGACGAATCGGCTTCTCCCAAGCCCAAGGAGGACGAACTCCCGCAGCATCAGGTGACGGTTTCCCCGTTCAAGATCGGGAAACTGGAAGTCACCCAGGCCCTTTGGGAGGCGGTGATGGGAGCAGTCCCTTACGGAAACCAGGGCCCGGATTATCCTGTAGGCAATGTTTCCTGGTATGATGTACAGGCGTTTATCCGCGAACTGAATGCGCTGACCGGAAGAGAGTTCCGCCTCCCGACGGAGGCCGAGTGGGAGTTCGCCGCCCGGGGCGGCCTGCGCAGCCGCGGCACCGCTTTCGCCGGTTCCCGTTATCCGCAGGATGTGGCCCAATACGGTTATGACGACATGCGTACCCGCAAAGTCCGCCTCCTCCAACCCAACGAACTGGGCCTGTATGATATGAGCGGGAATGCATGGGAGTGGGTCCAGGACCGTCCGGGAAAGTATGGCTCCACAGCGGAGCAGGACCCGCAGGGACCGGTGACGTCGGCCCTCGGCGACTACCGGATCATGCGGGGCGGAAGCGCCGCTACCGCCTGGGACAAGTGCGGTGTGAGCAACCGGAACGAATTTCACGCCAGTCTGTTCCGGACGACCATCGGTTTCCGGCTGGCCTTGTAGCGAAAACACTGATAACCTAACGATACATTTATGTCTGAAACCCTTACCAACGCCGAGCTCCAGAAAACCTGCCTCTATGACAGGCATGTGGCGCTCCAGGCCAAGATGAGCCCCTTTGCGGGCTTCATGATGCCTATCCAGTACAACACGATCACCGTGGAACACCTTGCCGTCCGTGAAAAGGTGGGCATGTTCGATGTCTCCCACATGGGCGAGATCTTCGTCGAGGGTCCCGAGGCGGAGAAGTTCGTGAACTGGATCTTCACCAATGAAATCCGCGGTTTCGAACCCGGAAAGGTCCTCTACGGGATGATGTGCTACCCGGACGGCGGCGTCGTGGACGACCTGCTGGTCTATCGGGAATTCACGCCGGAACATTTCCTGCTGGTGGTGAATGCCGCCAATATCGACAAGGACTTTGCCTGGATCGAGGAACACGCCAAGGGCTTTGACTGCACGGTCCGGAACGAGTCCCCGGTGTGGGGGCAGATCGCCGTCCAGGGCCCGGAAGCCGAGAAGATCGTCACCGAGGTCCTCGGCTACAAGGAAGCCGCCGGCCTGGGCTTCTATACGTTCTATGACACGGAGTACAAGGGCAAGCGCCTGATCGTGAGCCGCACCGGGTACACCGGAGAGGACGGCTTCGAACTCTATACCTCCGTGGAAGGGACCGTCGAACTGTGGGACCGTCTCATCGAGGCCGGTGTCCAGCCTTGCGGCCTGGGCTGCCGGGATACCCTCCGTTTCGAGGCCGGCCTTCCGCTGTACGGCGACGAACTGAGCCCGGAAATCAGCCCGGTGATGGCCGGACTGGGCATGTTCTGCAAGTACGACAAGGATTTCATCGGCAAGGATGCGCTGCTCGCGCAGAAGGGCGGTGAGATCGTCCGCAAGCTCGTCGGAATCGAAATCGAGGACAAGGCCATTCCGCGTGCCGGTTATCCGGTGGAGACTCCGGAAGGGGAGGAAGTGGGCGTCGTCACGACGGGCTACCACTCCATCTCCCTGGACAAGAGTATCTGCTTCGCCCTCGTGGACAAGGCCTATGCGGCCCTGGACACCCCGCTTTCCATCCGCATCCGCAAGAAAGTGTTCCCGGGCAAGGTGGTGAAAAAGCGCTTCTACCAGACCCATTACAAGAAATAATAACCTTTTCAAACACAAAACATTATGAGCAAGATTATCGAAGGACTCAAGTATTCCGAATCCCACGAGTGGGTGAAGGTCGAAGGCAGCGTCGCCATCATCGGCGTCACGGACTATGCCCAGGCCGAGATGGGTGACATCACCTATGTCGACATGCCCGACGTGGACGACGAAGTCACCGCCGGCGAGGAGTTCGGCGCCCTGGAGAGCGTGAAGGCCGCGAGCGACCTGTATTCCCCGGTTTCCGGCAAGGTCGTCGCCGTCAATGAGGAACTGGACGACGCCCCCGAGAAGGTGAACGAGGATGCGTTCGAGAACTGGATCATCAAGGTGGAGATGTCCGATCCGTCCGAACTGGACGCGCTGATGGACGCCGCCGCATACAAGGCCCAGATCGGAGAGTAGGCGATGGCCGGATTCCCTTATTTCCCGCATACGGAGGCCGATGTGCAGTCCATGCTGGACCGCATCGGCGTCAAGAAGGTCGAGGACCTCTATGCGGACGTTCCGAAGGAATTCGTCAAGAAGGGCGCCTACGCCCTTCCCGATGCGATGTCCGAGCCGGAAGTCCGTGCCTGGATGAACGGTCTCGCCGGGATGAACGCTCGGCTGAAAGTGTTCGTCGGCGCCGGGGCCTATGACCATTACACCCCGTCGGTGATTCCCTACATCACCTCTCGTTCCGAATTCCTGACGGCCTATACGCCGTACCAGTGTGAGATTTCCCAGGGTACGCTCCGCTACATCTTCGAGTACCAGAGCATGGTGTGCGAACTCACCGGCATGGACATTTCCAACGCTTCCCTCTATGACGGCCCCACGGCCGCCGCGGAGGCGATGAAGATGACGGTCGCCTGCACCAAGAAAAAGACGCGCGTACTGCTTTCCCAGGGCCTCCTGCCCCATGTCATCAAGGTGGTGGAGACCTACGCGAAGTTCCATGGCGTGGGAATCGGCTATGTCCCGGTGATGGACGGCCAGACCTGCCCGAACTGCCTGAAGGCGGAACTCGCCAAGGGCGATGTCGCCGGACTGATCGCTCCGGAAATCAACCGCTACGGTATCGTGGAGGACCACACCGGCTTTGCCGATGCGCTCCATGCCGCCAAGGCGCTTCTTGTCGAATACTGTGACCCTTCCACCCTCGCCGTCATCAAGAGTCCGGCGGAGTGGGGAGCGGACATCGCCGTGGGCGACGGTCAGTCCCTGGGCATTCCGCTCTGCTTCGGCGGCCCCTATGTGGGCTTCATGGGCGTGAAGAAGGAATACATGCGCAAGATGCCGGGCCGTATCGTGGGCCAGACCACGGACAAGGATGGCAAGCGCGCCTATGTCCTTACGCTCCAGGCCCGCGAGCAGCATATCAAGCGTGAGAAGGCGACCTCCAACATCTGTTCCAACGAGTCCCTGATGGCCCTCTGGGTGACGGTGTACCTGTCCCTGATGGGTCCGGAAGGCCTCCGGGAGGTGAACCGGATCAGTTGCGACGGCGCCCATTACCTGAAGGATGCCCTCATGGCTACGGGCCAGTTCGAGGATCCTTTCCCGGGCAAGCCGTTCCTGAAGGAATTCGTCCTGAAGCCCAAGAAGTTCCCGGGTATGATGCAGAAGCGCCTGGAGGAGGCGGGGTATTTCGCCGCCCTGGACACGGAGGAAGGATATGTCTCCTTCTGCGTGACCGAACAGCGCACCCAGGAAGAAATCGACGGACTCGTCAAAATCGTGAAGGAGGGCTAGGCTATGAAGTACTACGATAAACTCATCTTCGAACTTTCCAAGAAAGGACGCACTGGTTACTCCTTGCCTGCCAATCGTTTCCCGGCGGCACCGGAACTTCCGGTTTCACTCCGTCGCGAGGCCTCGCTGGACCTCCCCGAGGTCAGCGAAGTGGATGTGGTCCGCCACTATACGAATCTCTCCCAGATGAACTTCGGCGTGGATACGGGCTTTTATCCGCTCGGATCCTGCACGATGAAGTACAATCCCAAGGTCAATGAGGAAGTCGCCGCCCTGCCCGGTTTCACCGGACTGCATCCGCTGATGCACGCCGGCCTCACCAAGGGTGCCCTGAAGGTGTACCAGGAGATGAACAAGGCCTTGGCCGCCATCACCGGCATGGAAGCCTTCACCTTCGACCCTTGCGCAGGTGCGCACGGTGAGCTCACCGGCCTGATGATCATGCGGCAGTACCACATGATGCGGGGTGACCTGAAGCGTACGAAGGTCATCGTTCCGGACAGCGCCCATGGCACGAACCCGGCTTCCGCGGCCGTCTGCGGCCTGGAAATCGTGGAAGTGAAGTCACTGGAGAACGGTCGCGTGGACGTGGAGGCGCTCAAGCCCCTGCTCGACGAAACCATTGCCGGCATGATGATGACGAACCCGAACACGCTGGGCCTTTTCGAGACGCAGATCAAGGAGATCACGGAACTGGTCCATGGAATCGGCGGCCTGATGTACTACGACGGGGCGAACATGAACCCGCTCATGGGTGTCGTCCGTCCCGGCGACATGGGCTTCGACATCATGCACCTGAACCTGCACAAGACCTTCTCCACGCCGCACGGCGGCGGCGGTCCCGGTTCCGGTCCCGTGGGCGTTGCGGCCCATCTGGTGGACTGCCTGCCGGACATCCGCGTGAGCGGTTTCCACGGCAATTTCGGCGTGATCCTGCGGGCCTATGCCTACATCCTCATGCTGGGTAAGCAGAACCTGAAGAAAGTGGGTCAGTATTCGGTCCTTAGCGCCAATTACATCAAGGAGTGCCTGAAGGATGCTTACAAGCTCCCGATCGAGGGTGTGTGCAAGCATGAGTTCGTCTTTGACGGCCTCATCAACGACGGCGCCCACGACGATGTCCATGGCGCCACCACCCTGGATGTGGCGAAGCGCCTGCTGGACTTCGGCTTCCATGCCCCGACCATCTACTTCCCGCTCCTGTTCCACCAGGCGCTGATGATCGAGCCTACCGAAACCGAATCCAAGGAGACGATCGATGCTTTCATCGACGTGATGCACAAGATCGCCGAGGAAGCGGCCGAGGATCCCCGGATCCTGCAGGATGCCCCGCATAACGCGCCGATCAAGCGGCCCGACGAAACCGCCGCTGCCCGCAATCCGATCCTCAAGTTCAAGGACGCGCAGTAGTTTCCGCTACCCGTTGAAATTAGGCTGCCTCGAAAGAGGCAGCCTTTTTTTATGTTTATGGGTCCGGGTATGGGGTGTCCGGGGGTGGACAAACCCCCGGACACCCCATACCCGGACCTGAATAAGACAGGACAAATCTATTTTCCGATATGGAAGCGGAGGCCGATGTTTACGGTCCAGTGGAGGGGTTTTTCCGTGTAGGCGGAGCGGACGGAGGAGCCGTTGTCGAAGTGGTACTCGATGCCGGGGGAGACATACAGGCCGAATACCGGGCCTAAGCGGAATTCGGCACCGGCGGAGGCCCCGACGGACCAGAGGAGGCCGCCCATGTCGGGATCCGGATTGTCCTTCCATTCCAGTTGCTGTCCTTCCAGCAGGGTTCTGGTCCGGGAGGAAGCCATCAGTCCTTTCTCCACCATGCCGCCGATTCCCGCATGGAGCCAGATACCTTTCCAGAGGTTCGTCCCGGCTTCCAGCCGAAGCGGAACCCCCAGATAACCAAGATCCTGGGTGGTTACATTGCCGATAGGACCAGCCTTTTCGGTAAAGTCGCTGTTGAGATAGGTCCAGGTCAAGCCGCTCACGAGGCTCAGGTGGTCCGTGAGACCGTACCCGACCGTGATTCCCGTCCGGAGCGGTGCGGCGTGGTGTGCTTCGAAGGTGGATGCCCGGTTGGAGGCCAGCATCCGCATGATGTTACCCGCGTCCGATGATCCGTTGACTTCGGCCGACCGGGTCATATAGGCGTCCATGCCGTTCATGCCGATGCCTTGTGAATTCGCTCCGGAAGTCTGACCGCCTTCTCCGTAGATGCCGATGGATACGGCGCTGCGGCGGTCGCCCGGGTCAGGCGTCTCTTCCTGGACGGTGACAGGCCAGTCCGGATCCGGTTCGACGGCCGTCGTGACGACGATCTCTTCCGTCGGATCGGTCCCGGGCTCTTCCTGCGGTTGGATTTCCGGCCCAATCACAGGAACAGCCGTCGGAACAAACTCCTCCGGTCCTTGATTCTTTGAAACTGCAATAATTTCTTGTTTAGTTATTTGCGGCTTTTTATCGGCAGTAAAGGTTTTGGTTTCGGCCCCGGCATCTGCGAGCAGTACGGATGCCGGTGAAGAGGCCGTATCGGCAGGGACGACCGAAGCGGTCAGCTCCGATTCAGGTAGTGACAGGGGAGCCGTCATCTCTTTCTCCTGGTGGAGGAATACGGCGAGGGCTACGGCCGCCGCGGCCGCAAGGCCGGAAGCGGTCCACCAAACAGGGACGAACCTGCTGCGTTTCTTCCCGGACAGTCCCTGCTCGATTCCCTCCCAGAGCCCTTCCGGCTCCGGGACGGAATAGTCCGAGAAGCGTTCCCGCAGTTTGTCTTTCCAAGCGTTATCCATTGTCACTGCGTTTGATGTAATCCTTGATCCACCGGGCCAGCTGGGCTTTCGCGTGGTGCAACTGGCTGGCGGAACTGTTTTCCTTGATGCCCAGCAGGGAAGCGATCTCCTTGTGGGACTTTTCTTCGAAGACGAAGAGGTTGAACACCGTCCGGTATCCCTCGGGAAGCCTCCGGATCATCCCCTGGAGGACATCGAGCGGCACCCGGTCGAACGCCGGATCTTCGTCCTCCGGGATGTCGGCGAGGACCGGGGAAAGCGGCAGCGGCTTTTTCCGCCGCAGGGCCTTGAGCGCATCGTTCACGACGATCCGGGTCATCCAGGCCTTCAGCGAGCCTTCTCCCCGGTAGGTGAAGCGGTCCATGGACTGGAAGATCTTGATGAAGGAATCCTGGAGGATGTCCTTGACCTCGTCGTCATCGGCGATATAGCGGGCGCATACGGCTGTCAGGTACCCCACGTAACGGCCGTAGAGCGCCTTCATCGCCGCGGAATCCTGCCTGACGACCCGGCGGACCAGGTCTTCCTCCGATCCGCTATTTCGGACTCCTATAGTCAACGGTAAGCGTCGATGCTTGCTTATTCAGGTTTATGAAATGTAAACTCAGCGTGACAGTCTCTCCCTGGGTGTCGGGCAGAAGGTCGGCGACCGGGAAGCAGACCAGACCTTCCGTCACTTCTTCGCCCGTATCCCCATGGGCGTCATGCAGCAGGCGGAAGTGTCCTTCCGAATCGGGGCGCAGTTCGAATGAATGTGCCACCTTACCGGATGCGCGGATCTTGTAATGGAGCGTCAGGAAACCGTCTTCCAGGGAAGTCATCCAGTCGGTGACGATGTCCACCGGGTCTCCTTCCGGGGCGTCCGTAAGAAAGGAAATGTCTCCTACGTCCACGGATGCGGCCCATTCGAGCCGGACGGCCTCCGTGCAGAAATCGGGAAGCGTCGCGGATACCGGCTGGTATTGCGTGTAAACACGCGTTCCGTCCGGAATGTCCTGCACCGATTCTGGATTGACTATGAGGCCGATGGAGGCCTCGTCCAGGACGAGGTACCGGATGCCGTCCCGGGAACGGAGGGTCGCTACGGCCTGCCAGGTTCCCTTTCCGTTCATCGGGCCCTGATACGAAGATGAGTCAAATGAACCCCAGGGCATGCTGC
The DNA here is from genome assembly GCA_902781705.1 of uncultured Bacteroidia bacterium. Lineage (GTDB taxonomy): Bacteria > Bacteroidota > Bacteroidia > Bacteroidales > UBA932 > Cryptobacteroides. Next base: position 44,461 of record CACZKE010000015.1, on the reverse strand, counting down.
TGTCTTTCGAACAGGAAAGCGGCACCAGCAGGAGCAGTAGTCCGATCAGATATGCAAGTTTTCGAATCATACGTGCCTTAAATCCACGGCGGGGCATCATCTTGCATGATGCGCTGAACAAAGTTAAGAAATAATTCCTACCTTCGCGGTATGGAACTCTATGAATATGCCCGGCCGGGGCTTTTCGCCGGCAAGAAGATCCTCTATGTCCATGGTTTCGCCTCCTCCGGAGCGAGCGGAACGGTGGGACGGATACGCCTTCTGCTTCCGCAGGCGACAGTAGTCGCGCCGGACCTTCCGGTGGATGCGCAGGAAGCCATCCGAATGCTTAAGGACCTCTGTGCCCGCGAGAATCCGGACCTCATCGTGGGGACGTCGATGGGCGGGATGCTCGCCGAGCAGCTTTCCGGCTTCGACCGGATCTGTGTCAACCCGGCCCTGCACCTGGCCGATACTATCCTGAAAAACAATGGGTTGGGAAAGCAGGAGTTACACAACAAGCGGCAGGACGGACAGACCTCTTTCATGGTTACCAAGACCCTGCTGGAAGGTTACCGGGCCGTGAGCGAGCAGCGGTTCTCCGCCGTGGAGCCCGACCGGGTGTACGGACTTTTCGGAACGAAAGACACGATGGTGAACTGCTTCGACGAGTTCGCGGAGCATTATCCGCTGTCCCTCCACTTCGACGGCGAACACCAACTGAACGACCATACTTTCCTCTGGACGCTGCTTCCGGTGATGCAGTGGATCGACGACCGGCAGGAAGGACGCACGAAACGGACGCTCCTGGTGGAAATGGACGGTGTCCTCCGGGATAACCGGAACGACCTCCCCATCGGGGAGGCCTTCAAAGTATTCCATCGGCTGTCGGAAGTATATGATACATACATCGTTTGCCGGGAGGATCCGAACAAGCCGGATTTATGGGGGGAGAATCTGCGGTGGGCGGAGGCCCACATCGGCGTCCCGGCCTGGAACCGCGTCCTCGTGGGCAATCACCTGAATCTCCTGATGGGGGACTATCTGCTGACGCGGGAAGGATGTGACGACTTCCTGGGAACGGTCCTCCAGTTCGGCGAAGATCCTCTCCGGACCTGGGCGGATGTCCAGACCTTTTTCGACCGTCTGGGCGGTCAATAGACGAAATCCTTGATTTCCTGAAGGTTGGCCTTGCGGCCGAGGGCGTCGTCCACGATGAGGACGGTGCCTTTGTAGCGTTTTGCCTTGCGACTGATTTCCAGCGGGTTGAAACCGGGGGAGACGAGGACGAGCCCCTTGATCTTCGCGGGGTTGCTGAAAGCTACGGTGGCGGCGGTCAGGCAGCCGTTCGCTTCGCCGAGGAGATAGACCGCATCCCGGTCCGCGTGACGGAGGTTCCGGATTCCCTTCAGGACAGTCTCCAGTTCCTTCGTGCGGGCTTTTTCTCCGTCCCCCTGGAAATCGAAGCAATAGGCGACAAGGCCCATGCCGGCGAGGGAACGGCACCAGGAATCGCCATAGGCGGTGTCCTGGCAGTAGATGACGACCGGGCGTTTCTCATCCAGCATATCCACGGGACGATACACCTTGCCGGACACCCGGCTGTCACCGGATCCGTAGAAAGCCAGTTCCTCGACATCCACTTTGGCGCCGGTTTCCTTGGCTTTCACCGTCTCCCGGGGATTCCGGGAGGTGACGTACCAGTAACCCCCACCCAGAAGCGCGGCCGCAACCGTGGCGATTGCGGCCGTGATTCCGATGCGGGAGGCGATGGCGACGCCTACCTTCTCCAGAAACTGGTTCACGGAGGGGTTATTTCTGGGCCTTGCCCTGGTTGGCGACGGCGTTCATCTTGGCGGCGATGGCCTCCTGGTCACCGAGGAAGTAGTCCTTGACGAGTTTGCCTTCCTCGTCGAACTCGAACACGTACGGGACGGCGGTCGGGAGGTTCAGGGAGACGATGTCCTCGTCGGAGATGTTCTTCAGGTACTTGATGATGCCGCGGAGGGAGTTGCCGTGGGCGACCACGATGAGGCTGTCCTCGGTCTGGAGGTTCGGGAAGATGACTTCCTTCCAGTACGGAACGGCACGGGCGATGGCGTCCTTCAGGGACTCGGTGCGCGGGAGGTCGCTGTCGGCGACACCGGCGTAGCGCGGATCGTATTTCGGGTTGCGCTCGTCATCCTCGGAGAGGGGGAGCGGGGCGATGTCGTAACTGCGGCGCCAGATCTTCACCTGGGCGTCTCCGTATTTCTCGGCGGTCTCGGCCTTGTTCAGGCCCTGGAGGTTGCCGTAGTGCTTTTCATTCAGTCTCCAGCTCTTCTCCACGGGGATCCAGTCCAGGTCCATGTTGTCGAGGATGTTGTTCAGGGTCTTGACGGCACGCTTCAGGTAGGAGGTGTATGCCTTTCCGAAGGTGAAGCCCTCGGCCTTGAGGAGTTTGCCGGCCTCGATGGCTTCGTTCACGCCCTTGGGGCTCAGGTCCACATCCGTCCATCCGGTGAAACGGTTCTCCATGTTCCAGACGCTTTCGCCGTGGCGAACTAATACGATTCTTTTCATTGACAGGTTGTTTTTGATCGATTTAATGTGCAAAATTACATAAAATCCCGGAAAAAACGGGGAATAATCCTTAAATTTGTGGAACGTATCCATGAAAAGGGTCCTGTATATCGTCCTTGTCGTACTCGCGGCCGCCGGCTGCGGGCGGAACCGTTTCGGCCATATCGACGTGGCCGCTTCGGAAATAGCCCTGGCACAGTTGAAGGCCAGTTTCGCGGCCGTACCCGACAGTCTGCCGGACGGCCGGGCGCAACTTCTTCTTTCCCAGGGGGTTCCCGTGGCGGATGTCCTGGTTTTCGCCGGCGAGACGGGGGATTCCCTGTTCGATGTCCCGGCGGTCCCTTACGGGTACGCCTACGAGGTTATCGGAACGAAACTCCTGATGGACAGCCTGCACGTGAAACGGAGCCGTCTGTATTCCGACGGGGGACTGAACGGCCGCGTGCTGTATCTGCAGGACGGACGGATGTCCCTTGCAGTCCTGAACCGGATTGCGGACCTGGCTGCGGGCGGGGCTTTCATCGGCGGGGTGAAACCCGCTGCCAGCCTGAATCCTGCGGACGAGACGGTCTTCCAGCGGACGGTGGAGAAGGTCTGGCTTTCCGGCAACGTCATGTCCGGAAAGACGCTCAAGTCCATCCTCAAGGCCGCGGGCGTGAAACCCGATGTCCGGACCAAGGCGGATAGCCTGGCTTATCAGCACCGCCACCTTCCGGACGTGGAGATCTACCGGATCTGCAATGCAGGCACGCACTGCGGTCCCGTGAAAGTGCGTTTCCGGGTAAGCGGCCGGGAGCCCCTGCAGTGGAACCCCGATACGGGGGAGATCCGCCCCGTTTCCTACCGGATCAAGAAGCACTGGACCCGGGTCACCTTCGACACCGTTCCCGGGGATGACACCTTCATCGTCTTTGCCTCCTTTGCGGCGAAACGCAAACTGACGGTGAAATGACGCTGGAACCCATCGCCAAGTACCGGGGAGCCCTCGGCTCCAAGTTCGGAATCCCGCGCCAGAGCGGTCTCGTTCCGTCCCTGCGGGGCCGTATCGTCTTCGAACCGGCCTATCGGAACCGGGACGCCCTCCGCGGCCTCGAAGGATTTGACCGGATCTGGCTTATCTGGGGCTTTTCCGCGAACAAACCCGCCAAAGGGGAGTGGCAGCCTACGGTACGGCCGCCGCGCCTGGGCGGTAATACGGCCCTGGGTGTCTGGGCAACGCGTTCGCCCTATCGGCCCAATCCGCTGGGGCTTTCCTGTGTGGAACTGGAATCCATTGACGGAATGGAACTTGTCGTGCGTGGGGCGGATCTGATGGACGGTACGCCCATCTACGACATCAAGCCCTATGTCGTCTATGCCGACAGTTTTCCCGGGGCCCGGTCCGGCTTTGCCGCATCGGCTCCGGAAAGCGTGCTGGAAGTCCATATCCCGGATTCCATCGATATGGATCCCCGGACGCGGGAGACCCTGTCCGGTCTCCTGTCCCTGGATCCCCGGCCTGCCTATCAGAACGAGCCCGGAAGGGTGTACGGAATGCCCTTCGGGGGCAGGGAAGTGCATTTCCGGGTAGAAGACCATATCTTAACCGTAATCGATTATGATTAATGTGATCGCCCTGGCCGTGCTGCCGGCACTGATCCTGCTTTTCTATACCTATCAGCAGGACAAGATGCAGCGGGAACCCTTCAAGATGATCGGCAAAGGCTTCCTCTGGGGCTGCCTTTCGGTCTTCTGTTCCTTTTTCATCTCCGTTCCGTCCATGAACCTGGGGCTTTTCCCCACGGAGATCCATTCCTTCTGGGATGCTTTCCGGACGGCCTTCTTCGGGGCGGCCATCCCGGAGGAAACGGCCAAACTCTTCTGCCTGTGGATGTTCCTGAGGAAGAACCCGTATTTCGACGAACGGATGGACGGAATCGTGTATGCCGTCTGCATCGGTATGGGCTTCGCCGCGTTCGAGAACATCGAATACCTGTTCGCCGCCGGTACGGACTGGGTGACGACCGGTATCGGCCGTTCCCTCACCGCTATCCCGGGCCATTTCGGCTTTGCCGTGATCATGGGTTACTTCTTCTCCCTGAATCACTTCGACCGCTATCGCGCCCCGAGTGCCGCCGTGAAGATGTGGCTCTATCCCGTCCTGGCCCACGGCATCTATGACACCGTCGCCATGATGGCCGAGGTCAGCCCGCAACTCAGCGGTGCCATTACGGTCGCCATCCTGCTTTTCTGCTTCCAGATGGTCCGGTGGGCGCGCCTGAGCATGAAGAGGCACCTCATCGCCGACTCCTCCGACTATACCACCGGAGGCGGGATCGACGAGCAGTAGGTACTCACGGTTTTTTCACCAGTACCAGCCCTTTACCGTAAGCTTTGTTGACGGCCCGCACGAATGTGCGGTAACTCTCGTATTGTTCCGCCGGTTCGTGGAAGCGCTTGAGGCGGAATTCATGAATGAGGGTGACGTCCCTTTCGTTCTGGGTGACGGATGCTTTGAAGGCTCCCCACTCGGATTCCGTCTCGACCGGCGCGGGAAGGGATTCCAGGGAATAGCCTTCCGGCAGGCGGAAATGGATTTCATCCCGCAGGGTACAGACCGATCCGTTGACGATTTCGTTCTGTCTCTTCCCTCTCTGAACGGTCAGCGCATTGTTGAAGGGCGTCGCGGGCAGGAAGAGGCGGTCTTTCCCGGTCGTGGCATACTGGCGGGTCTCAAACGAATAGTCGATTTCCATCCGGGGGCAGAAACGGGGACCGTCATAATCGCGGAAGTTGTCGCGTACGTCGGTGACTTTCAGGTCCTGCGGCTGGATTTTCATGCCCTGCGTCAACCCGGAGAGGCGCTCTTCGGATGACCACTCCCGGAAGTCAAGCCAACCTTCCGTATAGTCCAGGTACAGTTCCTTCCGGATGTCTATATGGGCCGATCCGTCTTCATGGAGGTCGATGTCGATATGGTGTATTCTCCGGCTCAGGGAATCGGGATAGGCGGGAACCTGGACGGGAGTGCCGCCTTCCGGCTTGACCAGGACGACATCATGACCGGCCACGTCCTCGTGCCTGTAACCCAGCGGGACGGAAGGGTTTGTACACTCCACCCAGAGGGTATCCTGTTTCTCGGGTAGAGGAACGCAGAGCATGACATGGTTCATCTGTCCGATGCCGGAGTAATCCTTCAGGAACCGGGCCCGGTCCGTATTGACCAGCGTGTAGTCGGCCTGGATGCCGACGGCCTCCAGCAAGGCCTGCAGATAGTTGCTGAGTCCCTTGCAGTCGCCGAATCCGCTTTTGTGGACCTGGGCGGCCGGGAACGGCTTGTAACCGCCGATGCCCAGTTGGATGCTCACATAGCGGGTGTGGTCGCGGAGGAAATCATACAGAATCCGCACCCTTTCGAGATCTGTTCCGGCCGATGCGGTCATCTGGCGGACTTCGGAGACGACATCGTCGGGAAGTATCCCGGTCCCTTCCTTGAGGCCGTAACACCATCGGCCTACGTCCTCCCAGTTGCCCTGGCTGCCCTTGACGCCGGCATAGGTGAAATCGACGGGAGATACCGACAGGTTCGGCACGACCGTCCGCCAGGAGGGCATCATCGCTTCTTCTGTAAAACCTTCGAATACAGGAACTTCCCAAAGATAGACGTCGGTCTTTCCGGTTTCTTCCTTGCGAACCTCACCAACTTTCTGTGCAAAATGGGAGATGGCGGTCCCTGCAGGTACGGTCAGCCGGTAGGACGCCTTTTCCAGTCTGACTTTTTCACCGGTCACGGGAACAAAGGACGGGAAGGAGGCGATTCCCTTCCGGAACGTCATGGTATATTCGTAAGTGACGGTATAAGGATAGGCGGCGGAGGGAACATATCCGACGATAAAACCATCTTCCGCGAGCCCGGAGGCGATGGAAACCATCTGCAGGTCGTCCTTCTTCACCTTGAGCGGCTTGGCTCCGGACCGCTCGACGGTCCCCTTGAATGCGGAGATGCTGCGGAACTGGTCCGTATATTCATGGAATACGGCTTCCTGTTCGCCCGCCTTGTCGTTCACCAGGACACTCCGCCGGACCGTAAAGGATCCCGAGGCGGGAGAGTCCATCGTGAAGGTCTCGGCATCCTCCAGGATGACGGCATGGTATTTCTCCTGAGCGCATAGGACGGATCCCGTGAGGAGAAGCGGAAGGATCAGACGGTATCTCATTGCTTTTTCAGGACGATGGTGCAGTTTTCGATGCCAACGGCCACTTCCCAGAAAGCGCGAAGGTCCGGATACTCTGCAGGGAGGACAAGGTACCTGTCCAGGATAAAGCGGTAGTTGAGGGAGATTCTTTCTCCGATCACTTTGCACTGGAACAGGATGTTCCCGTTCACGGGCGGACAGGACAGGGACTGGCTCTCGGGCAGTTCTTCGACAGCGTATCCTTCGGGAATGTTCATCAGGAAGGTGTAGGAGATATTGACGGGATAGGGGAACTCCACCGGGATTTCCCTGCTTTCTTTCCGGAAGGCACCGCTTCCGTGGAACTTTTCCAGGAAAGGATGGATGTAGAGCATCTCTCCGACGCTCTGGTCTTTTGTGAAGGTGTAAGACAGCTCCGCCGTCGGGCCGAAGCCCTTATTGAATTCGAGGCTTTCAATTTGGATTTCCTCGTCATTTTCGATGTCTTCGATGTAAGCCTCTTCCGTATCGAACCGGTTGTAACGGGCTTTCAAGGCATAGGCGTCTTCTCCGAGCGCCTGGACTTTGGAAGTCCCCTCCAGCGTCCCGTCTTCCGTCAATCGGACCGACACGATCTGGCCGATCCGGCCGCGGGTCAGTTGGGAAAGGTCCACCCATTCGCCTTTGCCGTCCAGGTGGATGAGGCGTGCCTCCTCGACCAGGTACAGGGGATTCAGGATATTCAGCCCGCCTTCTTCCCGGGCGGCGTCCAGGAACCAGGACTTGCTGCCGTCGGCATTGCGGATGCGGAGGATGAACGTATTGAAAGCATTCATCGTAATGTGGAAATCGAGGAGGATGCCGTTTCCCCGGCTCCGGACCAGGACGGGTTCCGCGACATACCCCAGAGAATTCAGAATGCTGGCTGTCAGCGCATTGATGTCTGCGTTGGAACCGGATCCCTTCTTGAGCACATCCTTGGCGGAGTCAGGGACCAGACGGCTGTTCTTGTCCCATTTCACTTTTTCCGCCACCCAGTTGCGGACGGCCGTGATGCGGGCTTCCTCATCATCCTTCCCTTCCAGGACCGCGGTCAATTCCTCGTTTTTCCGGAACCGGGCCTTGCATTCCCGGAGAATGTCGGATTCGGCAATCGCCTTGTCCACATCCTGCCAGGTCGTGTTGAAATCCCGGTAAACGGCACCGGGAATCGACACACCGGACATGTCATACAGGACCTGGCCCCGGTACTGTTCCGGACAGAAACTGTAGGACTCTTCCCGGAGAGCCGGAACATCGACGGCCTTGTATAGGTCCCGGTGCACCTGATAGGTCACCGCGTCCCCGCCTCCGAGGTGGATCGAATTCTGGGAGTTGTCCTGGCTGTTGACCGTCCGGACGCCACCCCGCTGCGTGCGGTTCATCCGGAAATACTCGGCATAACCCACGTCGATATCCATTTCGTTGATCGGGATTTCCTGCTGATACTCGATGTTGTCGATATTCCAGAACTGCGGGGAAGTGAACTCGTAGGAGACTTCGATGACCGAACCCACTTTCACGTTCTCGGCCGTGAAGGACAGGCGGCGGGCGGAGTCGGAAAACTTTTCGTCGAACAGGTACTTCCTGTTCATCTTTGTCTTGACGATCTTTCCGTCCTCGCGGTTATACGTCTCTACCTTGACCTTGGAAAAGGATTCCCGCAAGTCGTTGGTATGGGTATAAAGGAAACTGTAGTCGGCGTACTCCTTGCCGGCTTCCTTGAGGATCTTGATGCGTTCGTGGACCTGGATGATCTGGACAATCTCCAGTTTGGGGTCAAAGACAAGGTCCAGATTATAATCCCGGTACAGGACGACGGCAACGGCCGATGTGTCCGGTTCATAGACGGTCATGTCGATTTCCCGGTCCGAGACGGAACCGAATTTGTGGTTGACAGGGATGGTCTGTGCGCCGGCTGCGATGGCCAGGGACAGTGCGGCTACGAGGATAAGGACAAACTTTCTCATAACGTTAGAAATCAAGGTCCAGTGACACGTTGATTACAAAGTTACGATTATTCTCCAAATGTGTCAAGCGCCAGAAGCCGTCGATGCGGAAGATCCTGAAAATGTTGGCGATACCGACGCCGGCCTCCACATAGGGCCTGTCCAGCGAGCCCATCCCGTCCAGGAGGCGGTAGGGGGCGTTCAGGCGGTTCTGGTCGGAGATGGTACCCCAGGCCGCCCGGACCGTGAAGACTTCCCGCAGGTCCAGCCGGCGGACGAGGGGAATCTTCCCGAGGAGGAAACCGTTCAGGTTGTGTTCGTAGAAACCCGTCACCCAGCGGTCGGAAGCGAATTCGTAGTAGTTCATGCAGGAGAAGGCCGACCGGTCCATGAAATAAGTCTGGTTGCCCTCATGGAGTTTCAGCAGGGGATAGGGAACGCTGCCCAGGATGGCGCCGCCGTTCAGATGCAGCCTGCCGAAGCCGACGGCCCCCGCCGGAACGCGCCAGTCCAGCGTGAGTTCGCCCCGGTAGAAGGAACAGTCCTCGGGCGTGATCCCTTTCAGGCCGGCCACGAGATCCACGGTGATGACCGGAAAGCGCGTGAAAATATACACCTTGTCGAAGAAACCGCGGTTCACGCGCTCCTCCCAGGAGAAACGGCCGGTCCAGTGGATCTGGTTGACAGAGAAACTGTCGGCGGCGGTGCCGTCCGGCCGGATGAGCGGAACGATGTCGTTTCCGTACAGCCGCAGATGCTGCGCTTCCAGGGTGGCGTTGAAGTTCGGGGAGAACTCGTGCTGGTACAGGGCCGATGCCTTGAACATCATGCTCTGCTTGTTGAATCCGCCCTTGGCGAGCAGGGAATTGAAGATGTTCTGCTCGGTCAGGACCCCGGAGCCGCGTCCGAGCTGTTCGAATCCCTTGAAGGCATAGACGGTCAGTTTCCGCGTTTTCGCCCGGTTGAACATGACTTCCACGGAGGCGTCTCCCTTGAATTCCCGGTCCTTGAAACCGTAGCCCAACGATCCCCGCAGGCGCACTTTCTCGCTGAACTCCTTCGTGGTGCGGAGGCCTGCCTGCAGCCGTAACCCCTCCACGTCATTGAACGTGACGGTCCGCGCCCATGGACCGTATCCGATTCCGAGTTTCTTGCTCTCGGCGAATCCGGTGATGAGCATGTTGGAGATGCCGTAGGTCCATTTGAAGGCCGGTGTCCCTTTCAGTTCGTCGGTCATCCGGAAGATGCCCTGCTCGCGGTCCGTCAGTTCATAGGGGCGTGCGGCCTCCCAGTAGGCGGCGTCCTTTTCCGGGGCCTCGGCCACCTGGACCCTGTCTCCGGTGGAGAGGCCCTCCATATCGGGAAAGGGCCCGAAAGAACTGTCGGAATAGACGATGGTACGGTTCCCGAGGAAGGATACGACCTTGGATTTGTCGCTGACCGAAATGGAGAAGTCGATAAAAAGGCGTTCCTCCTTGCCGAACCATTTCCCGTCTTCCAGCCGCTGGTTCTCGATGTCCACATTGATGTGCCTGATCCAGTTCACGTTGGACTTGGAGGCGAGGCTGGCATGGACGGACCGGATGGCGAAATCCTCGGCGTCGATGTTCATTTCACCGTCCAGGACCGGGGAGGTCACGAGCCGTTTGGGATGGAAGCGGAGCGTGTAGGTCTTCCGCCCGTCCACCTGCAGGGAATCCACCAGAAAGTAGTTGTAGAACGGGTGTCCAGCCGCGCTGGCGGGTGAGGGGAGGTCCAGGTTGAAGACGCTGATCTGATTCCGGTAGAAGTTGGTTTTCAGGAGGTAGGAGCCGGAGAACTGCCGGAGGATGTTGTCCTGTTCCAAGCCGGAGATCCGGCTTCCTTCGATGATTTCCTTGTCCACGGCGGGCTCCAGCGCATGGTATTTCCGGGCCATCGTCTCCGAGATCATGATCGGGATATAGGATGTGCCGGTGACGGCCGACGTGTCCCGGTAATCGAGTACGAATCCCAGCGTATTCTTGAGGAAAGTCTTGTCGATCAGGTCTTCGGCGTGGGTGGCGTCCAGTTCGATCTTGCTGTACAGGCGGGTCTGCCAGGCCTCCGCCAGTTCGGGATCGTGCTTCGCCCGGGCGCGGTCGATCCGGTCCAGGATGGACCGCAGGTAGCGGTCGTCGGGCTTGACGAGGGCTGCCTGAAGTTGACGCAGATCTTTGTTCAATAGGAAGTTGACCTCGGAAAAGGAACCCCTGGAAACCGTCACCGTCTGGGATTCGTATCCGATCAGGTGCGCCGTCAGGGTCGAAATGTCCCTGGAACGGGTTTCGAGGGAGAAGTTGCCGTCCAGGTCCGACGAGATGCCGATGACGGTCCCGTCGAAATAGACGCTGGCGAAGGGAATGGGCTCTCCCGTTTCGGCGTCCCGGACGGAACCTTTGACCTTGGTGGTCTGGGCCGCGGCGGCGAGGGTCAGGAAGAGGGAAAGGAGGAGGAAGTATCTTTTCACAGTTAAAAGTCGATGTCCAGGCCGACGTTCACGGCGAAATCGCGGCCGTTCCGGTGCGTCAACTTCCAGAAGCAGTCCACCCGGAGGAGGTGGAAGATGTTGGCGATGCCGACGCCGGCCTCCACATAGGGCGTCTCCAGGGATTGGAGGCCATCCATGAGGAGGAAGGGTGCCTGGACCCGGTTCTGGTCGGAAAGGGTACCCCAGGCGCCCCGGACGGTGACGACTTCCCGAAGGTCGAGCCGCTTCACCAGCGGGACGATTCCGAGCAGGAGCCCGTTGAAGTTGTGTTCATAGAAGCCGGTCACCCAGCGGTCGGAGCCGAACTCGTAGAAATTCATCAGGGCGAAGGCCGACTTGTCCAGCAGTCCGACGATGGGACTTCCGAAGAGTTGGCTCTGGTTCCCTTCGTGGAGTTTCAGCAGGGGATAGGGGACACTTCCGAGGATGGCGCCGCCGTTCAGGTGGATGCGCCCGAATCCCAGGATGCCGGCCGGGATCCGCCAGTCCAGCGTAAGTTCTCCGCGCAGGAAAGAGCAGTCGTCGGAGGTGATGCCCTTCACGCCGCCCAGCAGGTCCACCGACAGGATGGGATACCGGGTGAAGATATAGGACTTGTCGAAAACGCCGCGGTTCACCCGTTCGTCCCAGGAGAACCTTCCGGTCCAATGGACCTGGTTCACGGAGAAACTCGGGGCCTCGGTTCCGTCCGGACGGATCAGCGGTATGTCGTGGTTCCCGTAGATCCGCATGTGCTGGAGGACCAGCGACGAATTGAAGGACGGACTGAATTCGTAGTCGTGCCGCAGATGGGCCTGGAACATCATCCCCTGCTTGTCGAATCCGCCGGGGGCCAGGAGGGAATTGACGATGTTGCGTTCCGTGACGACGCCGGAGCCGCGTCCCAGGTTCTGGTAATCGCGGTTGGCGGCCAGGGTAAGCTTGTTCGTGCGGACCTTGTTGTCGCCCAGCATGAACTCGGACGAGGCGCTCCACTTGATTTCCTTGTCCTTGAAGCCGTAGCCCAGCGAGGCGCCGAGACGGACCTTCGTACTGAATTCCTTCGTCGTCCTGAGGCCGCCCTGGATCCGGACGCCTTCGGTGCCGTTGAAGGTGACGGTGCGGTCCCACGGGCCGTAGCCGATACCGACCTTCGTATTCTCCAGGAAGCCGGTGACGAACATGTTGCTGATGGCCGAGATCCATTTGAAGGAAGGCCGTTCCTTGAAGCGTTCCGCCGTCGTGAAGATGGACTGCTCCCGGGCCGTAAGGGGCTCGGGGCGGGCCGTTTCCCACCAGGCCGGGTCCTTTTCGGGATTCTCGTCCACCGCAACCTTGTCTCCGCCGGTCAGGGTGTCCATGCCTTCGAAAGGACCGAAGGCGACATCCGTGTAATTGATGTTCCGCTTCATCTGCAGGGCGATGACCGTCATCCGGTCGTTCAAGTGCACGGACGCGTCCAGGAACAGGTTCTCCCGGTCCAGGAACCAGGTCCCGTCCTCCCGGCGGACGTTCTCGCTGTCCACGTACAGCTGGCGGATCCAGTTGATGTTGGCGCTCGGGGACAGCCGGGCGTACACGCTCCGGATGGCGTAGTCCTCCGCATCGACTTCGAACCGTCCCTCCATCGTGGGGGAGGTGATCATTTTCTTGGGTACGAAGCTGATGGAATAGCACTTGCGTCCACCTATGGAGAGGCTGTCCACCAAGGTGTAATGGTAAAACAAGTGTCCCACGGAACTGGCAGGGGAGGGAACGCTCAGGTTGAAGACCGGGATGATGTCCTTGTAGAAGTTCATCCGGAGCGTGGAGGATCCGGTGAACTGTCTCAGGACATTCTGCTGCTCCAGGCCGGAGATCCGGCTGGCTTCGAAGATTTCCTTGTCCACGGGAGGGTCCGCGGCGTGATAGCGTCGCAGGACGGCCTCCGAAAAGAGGACGGGGATGTAACCGTTGAAGGTCGTGTCCTGCATTTCCGGGACCAGGTCGTTCCGTTTGCGGAAAAGGGCCCTGCCGGCGAAATTGTCCGCATCGGCCACGGCCAGTTCCACTTTGCTGTACAGGCGCGCTTCCCAGGCCTGAATCCCCTCCGGATCGTGCCGGGCGCGGTTCCTTCCCAGGTTGTACAGGATGGAACGGACATAGCGGCTGTCCCTGAGGGTCGCCTGGTCGATGCTGCCGTCGGGAATCAACTGGAAGTCCACGGTCTGGTCTTTCCCGGGAACGATGGGAAGGGTACGGGGGATATAGCCCCCGATTTCCGCCGTGATGGCGCGGACTTCGGCCTCGGAAACTTCCAGATTGTAAAGGCCGGCCGCGTCGGCAGATGTTCCGGTCAGGGTTCCCGCAAAATAGACGGTCGCGTAGGGGAGCGGTTCGCCGGTGACCGCATCCGTCACTTTGCCCTGCACCCGGGTCACCTGGGCGGAAACCCAAGTAGAGACGAGCAGCAGCAAAAAGGCCAGGGCGATATGACGGATTCGCGGCATAATCCGTCAAATGTACGCTTTTTTATTCAAAAGAGCAAAAACCTAACTGTACAGAAGGTCCAGCAGGGCTAATTTCGCTTTCTCCGGAAGGATCCGGACCAGAAAGCCCACAGCCCCGTAATCGATCCTGGGAATCACGCGGACGCACATGTGCCTGCGCCGGAGTTGCCGGAGGATGGCCCGGCCGATGACTTCAGGCTGCATGCCTCCGAGTTCGTCCTTCTCGATTTTCCGGAGGTTCCGGTCCATCCTTGCGCGGTAGGGCGAACCGGGATCCTGGGCGGCGGCGGTGAAAGTGCGCGCGGCGGTGAACCCCGTCGCAACGTCTCCAGGCAGGACGCTGCAGCATTCGATGCCGGTGCCTTTCAGTTCCATCGACAGGGACTCGCTCACGGAAAGCAGGGCGGCTTTCGCTGCGGAATAGAAACCCTGGAACGGCAGTTGGAGGATAGCCATGACGGAAGTCACGGTGATGATGCGTCCGAATCCCTGGCGGCGGAAGACGGGCAGGCAGGCCTGGATGGTCCTGAGGGAGCCGAAGTAGCAGGTTTCGAACTGGTAGCGCGCTTCCGCGTCGGTGGACCCTTCCACCGGACCGTAAATACCGTTGCCGGCGTTGCAGATGACAGCGTCGAGGTGTCCCTGTTCGGAAAGGATCTGCTGGACAGCCGCTTCGGGCGAACCATCCTGGTTCACATCCAGTCGGATAGGAATGATCCGAGGCGCCGGCCTTTCGACGGTTCCGCGACGGGAACCGGCATAGACGGTGATGCCGGATTCGGCCAGGAGGCGGGCCGTGGCGGCGCCGATGCCGCTGCTGCCGCCGGTCAGGAGGACGACTTTTACTTCCATAGTTCGGAGCGTTTGATATAGGTGGTTGGTTCCGCCATTCCGTCCACGCTGGCACGGAGAAAGTCCCGATACGCTTTGAGGTCCGGAAACCGGTCCTGCTCCTCCACGGAGATGACCTGACCGATTCCGACCCGCGGGAAGGTACCGCGCTTGTTGAAGAGTTCGTGGAAAAGACGGATGAAACGGACCCTGTAATCAATGAGTTCCAGTCCGTAATAAAAAAGGGTGTTCCGGTCGAAGAACCGGATGGGAATGACCGGAACGCGGGCTTTCTTGATGAGCCGGACGGCGGCGTTCTGCCATTCCCTTTCCCGGAGGGCCCAGTGCTCGCGGGGCTTGATGTCGGCCACGGCGCCGGAAGGGAAGAGACTGAGCGGATGGCCGTCCTTGAGTTGGACGAGGCACTGCTTGATGCCGTTGATGCTGGTGGAGGATGTGGTGCCGCTGATGGCGGTCTTCGGATTCACGGCGATGAAATTCGGGGCGAGTCCCCGGATCCAGAGCAGCATCTCATTGACCATCACCTTCATGTCCGGCCGTTTGTGTCCGAGGATGTCTATCAGGCAGATGCCGTCCAGGTGTCCGTAAATATGGTTGGAGACCGTGATGAAAGGCCCGTCAGGCAGGTTTTCCAGCCGCTCCGGGTTGCCGATGCGGAAATCCACGCCCACGTCGTCCAGGATTCCTTTGGCGAAGTCCGGTCCATAAGGGATGCCGGCCGCTTCCACCCGGTCGTGGGTTTCATTGACCTTACCGATACCTGTCGCCCAGAGGGCCAGTTTGAACAGGATCCCGCCCCATTTCCCATCGAAAACGGGTGAAATCCGCTCGGCGGCCTCCTGTGCGGTGATGACAGGCATCAGTCCTGTTTCTTGGGAGGGTCAATCCGGGAGAAGTACTTGATGTCCTTGAAGAACCCGATCAGATAGAAGCAGAAGAGGATGATGGCGACCAGGATGGCGATGGCGTCCAGGACACCGAAGTCGAATTCGTTGTGGAACAGGACAATATGGGTCTTCCAGGTGGACAGGGCCGGGATGTAGATGAACATCAGGTTCACCAGGATCGCCAGGATGCGGAACTCGGTGGGACCGAGGCCGCCGTAAGTGAGGCGCATCTCGCCCTTGAGGTGGCAGTCGATATAGACGTACACGCTGAGCATCAGGTAGGCGACGAGGACACCCATCATGAAGGTCATGTTCACGAGGGGAGAGGTGCCCACGCCCACGAACATGATGGTTTCGTTGATGACATCTACATTATGGTCGATGAAAAAGCCGTAGGTCTTGCGCTGCGTCCCCCGGACACGGGCGATGCTTCCGTCCAGGGAGTCGCCGAACCAGTTGATGACGAATCCCAGGCAGGACAGCCATAACCAGTTCAGGTTCAGGTTGGAGAGAGCATAGCCGGTCGCTACGACGCAGGCCCCGATGAAGCCGACGAAGGTCAGGTGGTCCGATGTGACCCAGGCGGGCATCCGCTCCGCCATCCAGACGAGGGCTTTTCTTTCGATATCGTTGAGAATGGATGTCTGTATCCGGTTCGCTTGTTGCTGTTCTTCCATTTTAAAATTTTTTTGCACGCAAAAATAGCAATAAAAATCCGGATTCTACAAATATGCCCTTTTTTGATCGGAAATGGAGTCATTCCGGACATTTATTTCTATCTTTATGCGATGAAACTGCGCAAGAAGACAAAATTCTGGATGATCGTATCGGCCATCGCCACCCTGCTCCTGGTGTTGCTGGTCTCATGGATCGTACGGTCCGTGAAGAACTGGCGCTGGCATCATGCCGGACCCATCGAGAACCATCCCGTCCGGATCTACGATGTCCAGTTCGCAAAAGAGTTCAATGATCTGAATGAAGTACAACTGGCGACTGCACAGTCCATCGGCGTCCCGCCGGTGAAAGACCGCGAGGCCGCTGAGCATCTGAAAGGAAAACTGGTGGAGATCACGGACAGCGACCTGTACAGTGTGGACGAACTCACGCATTCCATACCCTTCCTGATCCCTTCCGCGGCGGACCTGCTGGAGCGGATCGGCCGGAATTTCCAGGACTCCCTGACCTCCAAGGGCCTGAATCCCAACAAACTTTTCGTCACCTCCGTCCTCAGGACGGAAGAGGACGTTCGGAAACTGAGGCAGGGGAATCTCAACGCATCGGAGAATTCCACCCACCGGTACGGAACCACGTTCGACCTGTCCTATTGGCATTATGTCAAGGTTCCGGAACTCCGGGGCAGGCCCTATGCGGACGTTCCGCCCGAGTATCTGCGCGCTACGCTCTCGCAGGTTCTCAAAGACCTGCACGATGAAGGTGTCTGCTACGTCAAATACGAGAAAAAACAAACCTGTTTCCATATAACCGTCAGAAAATGAAAAAGTTCCTTCTTGTTTGCGCCGCTCTGGCCGCGCTTGTGGCCTGCAAGGGGCCCAAAGATGCCGACAGCGAATATGCCGTGGACATGCTCAAGAAAGGGGAAGCCATCCCTGCCTTCTCTTTGAAAGACCGGACGGGCGTCCTGCACTCCCAGGCCGATTTCGCAGGTAAGTATGTCGTCTATGATTTCTGGGCGACCTGGTGTCCCGACTGCCGGGCGGACCTTCCGGCGATGAAGGACCTGTATGCGAAATACGGGGACAAGGCCGTCTTCGTAGGCATTTCCTTCGATACGGAACCGGAGAAACTGGACGCCTACGTGGCCGAGAACGGCATCGGCTGGATGCAACTCAGCGATTTTGTCGCAAAAAAGGAATCCGCTGTCGGCGATGCGTTCCGCATCAAGTGGATTCCTTCGATGTATTTGGTGGATCCGGAGGGCAAAGTAATGCTCGGAACCGTGATGGTCAGTAAGTTAGCCGCGGCGCTGGAAGCGCTTTAGGATGCTTTTGATCGCCCGCCAGCCAATCTTGGAGAACGTGTTGGTGTGGCGGTCGATTTTCTCGGGATACAGATCCTCGAACGTGATAAGGATGCCGGAGTCCAGGACGTCGGCAAATTCGTCGTTGATGCCCGTCCCGAAATAGATCATGGTCGGGGACATGTTCATGTACGTGTTCACCAGCGGAGGGATGCTTACGCCCAGTTTGCTTACTTCGGCCTTGAGAATCTTGTAGTTCTCCTTATAATCGAGGCCGGTAAAGACCTTATGGAAACGGCGCGGGTTCTCGACCTTGACCTGCTTGCGGATCTTGATGAGGTCCGCTTTCTCCCCGAAATACTTCTTGAGGAAATACATGATCAGGTCCCTCGCGTTCTTTTCGTAGGTGGGATAAATGGTCATTTTCCCGAAAAAGTACTTGATCCGGTCCTTGTACAGCACCCCCAGAGCCGCGATCCCGTCGAACAGGTTGTCCAGGGCGTACAGGCTCTTGGACCCGGACTTGGAACTCTGGTATTCCACGGAGACGAAGGAACGGCCGAGTTCCAGGGTGTAGGGGAGATAGTCCCTGAGGAATTTCCTGCTGAATTCGAACATGTGGGAGGAAGTCAGGATCGGCTGGCCGAAGCGGTCATAGACACATTCGTCGCACAGGCAGAACCGGTATCCGCCGATAATCTCTTCGGCCTCGGGGTCCCACAGGACGAGTTGGCGGTAACCATACGCGGGATCAATGTCGAACTTGTCGATGTCCAGCGGTTCGCCGGTACCGCCCCCGTCGTTCCGGAAGGCGATTTCCCGCAGCCGTCCGATTTCCCGCAGCACGTTCGTACTCTCCGGGCCGACGACATACAACTCGTTGCCGGCGCGGTTGGTCTGGCGCAGGTGGTGCTCCTCATTGAGCTCCGCCTTCAGGAGCTCTTTGTCCACAGGGTTGATGATTTTTTTCATATCTGGTTCGGTTTTAGTACAAAGGTCTGTCGCTCAAAGCTTTTCCACTTTCTCTTTCATCCAGGCGGCCCATTCGGCCGGACGCCGGGACGCGTCAAAGGTCTCCCAGGGGACCGGGTCCCCGATGACGATCCTGTACGTGCGGCCCCGCGCCCGGTACATCTCGTCCACGAGCAGGATCATCGCGAGCGGGAATCTCCTGTTGATCCCCGTCACCTTGCCGATCCAGTCCACGAAGTAGAACCGCCAGGAGTTCCTGCCGTAGAAATGCATGGGCACGATGTCCCGGTGGGTCTCCACGCTCTTGGTGATGAAGGTCTTCTTCCAGGCCGGGTCCTGGATCTTCCCGTCGATGCGGCGGGCGCACTTGCCGGCGGGGAAGAAGAGGATCTGCGCGTCGGAATGGAAGATGCCGTCCGTCTGGGCGGACAGGCCGCGGGCCTGTGCGCTGCCGACTTTGTTCACCGGCACGAAAATCCCGTTGAGCTGCTTCAGGACCATCAGGAAGTCGTTCACGAGGATGCGGACGTTCCCGTCGAATTTCCTCCCGAAAAGGGAAACGAGGGCCAGGGCATCGTGGCCGCCGAGGGGGTGGTTGGACGCAACGGTAATAAGTCCCTCGTCCGGGACTTTTTCCAACCCTTCCACCTGCAGGGTGATGTCCATGTACTCCAGGGCCTTTTCGCAGAATTCCACGCCGGTATATCCCCGGCGGAAAAACTCGTTGAGGAAATCCTCGTGGAGCAGTTTCCGCGCCAGACGGATGATCCAGCGCGGGGTTTTCTCCCCGAACTTTCCGCGGATGACCCGGGCGATGTCGATCGTGTAAGGGCTGGGATGTTCCATAGGTTTTCAAAGAGTAAAATTAAATCATTCCGGTGACTTTCGCAATTTTTCGGGCAAATACTTGCCTTTGGGGGCAATTAGTTCGTATATTTGCACTATGCTCAAGGAATACAGGAACCGTTACGTGGACATCCTGACGAGATTCGTCGTCTTCTCGGTCACCAGCGGCGCAGGTACGCTCGTGGACCTGGGGCTTCACTGGCTCCTGTCCGCCCGGTTCTTTCCGGACAGTTACTGGTGGGGACTTTGGATATCCCCGTTCATTTCCTTCGAAGTGGCGGTCCTCGTCAATTTCCTGATTGCCTACAATTATGTCTGGAGGGAGCGCATATCCCGGCGCGGGACGCGATCCTTCTTCCGCCACTATGCCGCCTACAATGCGACCAACACCGGCGTTTTCTTCGTCAAACTGGCCGTTATGCAGGGACTGCACTTTGCCTTCGTCTATCTGGACTGGTTCCAGGACGCATCCTTCGAACCGGTCCTGTGCAACATGCTGGCCCTGTGCGTCTCCGGCCTGATCAATTTCTTCGTGAACGAGTTCGTGATCTTCCGGAAAGTGAAGAAATGAAAGCGGCGGACCGTTTCCGGACCGCCGCCTGAAGCGTTTATTTCAGCACTCCGAGTTCCTTGCCTACCTTGATGAAGGCCGCGATGGCCTTGTCCAGGTGCTCTTTCCTGTGGGCCGCCGAGAGTTGGACGCGGATGCGGGCCTGGCCCTTCGGAACGACCGGATAATAGAAACCGGTGACGAAGATGC
Source organism: uncultured Bacteroidia bacterium (assembly GCA_902781705.1). GTDB lineage: Bacteria > Bacteroidota > Bacteroidia > Bacteroidales > UBA932 > Cryptobacteroides. The sequence goes on along the minus strand of CACZKE010000015.1, from coordinate 24,506 downwards.
CTTCCTCCGCCATCTTTGCGGCGAATTTCTGGGACAGCGGTGCGTCGTAGAGCATCACGGCACAGATGGCGGACTGCGTGGGCTTGATGTCGAAGCCGGCGGCCATCATCCTGTCGCGGAAGTAGTTCACGTTCTCCACGAGACGGTCGTGCAGTTCGTTGGATTCCTTCAGGATCTTGAAGGTTTCCAGGCCGGCTCCTGCAATCATCGGCGGGATGGAGTTCGAGAACAGGTACGGACGGGAACGCTGGCGGAGCATGTCGATGATCTCCTGCCGGCCAGTGGTGAAGCCGCCCACGGCGCCGCCGAAGGCCTTGCCCAGGGTTCCCGTGAAGATGTCGATCCGGCCGTAGCAGCCGAACTGTTCGGCCACGCCATGTCCGGTCGGACCCACGACGCCGGCGGAATGGCTCTCGTCGACCATCACCAGGGCGTCGTATTTCTCCGCGAGGTCGCAGATCTTGTCCATCGGGGCGACATTGCCGTCCATGGAGAACACGCCGTCGGTGACGATGATACGGAATCGGCAGGCCTGCGCCTCTTTCAGTTTCTCTTCGAGGTCGGCCATGTCGGCGTTGGCGTAGCGGAAGCGCTGGGCCTTGCACAGGCGGACGCCGTCGATGATGGAGGCGTGGTTCAGCGAATCGGAAATAATGGCGTCCTCCGCGGTCAGCAGGGGCTCGAAGACACCGCCGTTCGCGTCGAAGCAGGCGGCGTAGAGGATGGTGTCGTCGGTGTGGAAGTAGTCTGCGATGGCTTTTTCCAGCTCCTTGTGGATATCCTGGGTGCCGCAGATGAAGCGGACGGAGGACATTCCGTAGCCGCGCTCTTTCATCGCCTTTTCCGCCGCCGCGACCAGCCGGGGACTGTCGGCGAGGCCCAGGTAGTTGTTGGCGCAGAAGTTCAGCGCCTTGCTGCCGTCCTGGAGGGTGATTTCGGCGCTCTGGGCCGATGCGATGTTACGTTCTCTCTTGTAAAGACCGGCCTCCTCGATGGCCTTGAGCTCGTCCTGGAGGTGTTTTTGGAATGTACCGTACATAATATAAAGGTGTATTTGTGTTTCTGATTTCAAATTTATGGATTTTCTCCGGAAATCGTACCATATTTTACGAAAAACTCATAAATTTGTACTGCTAAAACCGAAGTCATGAAAAATGTCCTTGTCATAGGTTCCACCGGCCAGATCGGCTCCGAACTTACCATGAAAATCCGCCGGGAAATTCCCGGCAGCACCGTTGTCGCCGGATACATCCCCGGCGCTGAACCCAAAGGCATCCTCCTGGAGAGCGGTCCGGCCGAACTGGCCGATGTCCGGAACGCCGCCCAACTTGCCGAAATCGTGGACAAGTACCAGATCGATACCATCTACAATCTTGCAGCCCTGCTGTCAGCCGTGGCGGAGAAGAAGCCCCTGCTGGCCTGGGATATCCAGATGAACGGCCTCCTGAATATCCTGGAGGTGGCACGCGAGAAGAAATGCGCCGTTTTCACGCCGAGTTCCATCGGATCCTTCGGTCCGGAAACCCCGCACGTCGGGACTCCGCAGGATACGATCCAGCGTCCCCGTTCCATGTATGGCGTCACGAAGGTGGCCACGGAACTCCTCTCCGACTATTATTTCCACAAATACGGCGTGGACACCCGTTCCGTCCGTTTCCCGGGCCTGATCTCCAATGTGACGCTCCCTGGAGGCGGAACCACCGACTATGCCGTGGAAGTCTATTATTCCGCCGTGAAGGGGGAGGAGTTCGTCTGTCCGATCGCTCCGGGGACCTATATGGACATGATGTACATGCCGGACGCCCTGGGCGCCGCCGTCCATCTGATGGAGGCCGACCCTTCCCGCCTGGTGCACCGCAATTCCTTCAACATCGCTTCCATGAGTTTCGAGCCGGAGCAACTCTTCGCCAAGATCCGCGAGTATATCCCCGGCCTGAAGGTGCGCTACGAGGTGGACCCCGTCCGCCAGGCCATCGCGAACTCCTGGCCCGACAGCATGGATGACAGTTGCGCCCGTGCCGAGTGGGATTGGAAGCCCACATTCGACCTGGATTCCATGACGGTGGACATGATTGCCTGCCTGCGCAAAAAGTTGCTGTAGCGTTGCAATTTGTAACCGGATTTTTCCGTGAACGGACACGGGGAGGGGCCAAAGAAGTCTCTCCCCGTTATTTTAACTAATTATCTTTTTGTGAGGGTGAAAATGTGTTTTTTTGAATGTATGTTGAAAATCAGCGCGTTACAATATTTGTAAAAAAATTTCAAAAAAAAGTTTTGAAAAAATTTGCGAATTCAAAAAAATGCCGTACCTTTGTATCCGGAATGAGGAAGCAAGGTTCTCTTGACGGAATCATTCTATTGGTTATTAGTTTTAGTGTTATTAATTATGTGGTTAGTGAGAGCGTCCGCCTGTGACAGGCCGACTCTCTTTTTTTTTATACGCATGACGCCGGCCCATCCCTGAGCCGGCGCCTTCGTTTTCGGGCGTCCGTATGATTACTCGACGGAGTTGCAGCGTGCGATGTAGAAGTTACGCACGTCGGACCATTTGTAATACGGGAAGTTGTCCGTTTCCACGGGGAGGGTGGCCTCCATTCCGTTCATCAGGCATTTTACGAGGATGTCCTCCCGGTCCCTGCGGCTCCGGTAGAAGATGAGTTGGATGTTGCTGGCCTTGCATGTCTCCCAGTTCTGATAGACATCTTTTACGGCATACGGATCTTCCGGATCCAGATCGGCCCCGTTGATGCCCATCAGGACGGTGAGCGGGCCGATGTAGGAGTCGTGGCCGAAGCGGAAATCGGCAATCCGGTCACTGGTACCGTCCAGGACGGCATCGGCTTTCTTCAGGATGTCGCGCAGGATCGGAATCGTCCGGTACTGGTCGCCGAAAACCCAGGAATAGGAGCCCAGGTTGGCGGTTTCCCAGTTCTTCACGATATCGTCATCGGTGAGGATGTCACCCATCATCCCTTCATGGTCGATGTTGGGTAGGGAAGTGTACAGGCTCACGAGGTTGTCGGCGATATGCCGCATGTTGCCCGGAAGGCCTTCCGTGGATTTGAACACGCGGGAGATGACCTTGTGGTGCAGGGTCGTATCGCGCTCGAAGGCATCGCGGTTCTGCTCGTACCGGGGTTTGGCCTTGGGCCATTCGCGGTAGGCGGGATTCTGCCTGTCGCCCGGAACGACACCGTCCAGCATGAAGCGGGAGGACTGCTCCCGGATCTCGATCTTCGGATTGCACTGGACCAGTTCCTGGCAGAAGGCCGACATGCTCATGACGCAGCGGCCGGAAAGGGAGGATATCGCGAGGACGTTGCCGCCCTTCCAGAACACCTCCGGAAAACGTTCGTACATGGTCCGGGCGATCCGCTGGTGCTGCTCCCAGCCCAAGTCGGTGAGTTCGCTGATACCGGTCATCAGTTCGTCCTTGGCATCCAGGAACTTGCCGTAGAACTGCCGTCCTTCCTCGGTCAGCAGGTTTTTGCTGCTGGCTGCGGCCAGGAGCGTGTCCAGTTCCTTGTACAGGCGGTCGTTCCAGTAATAGCGGGAGCCGTGCCGTGCATAGTGGCTGATGTAGAAGGGCTTGTACCCGCGTGGAGCGGCCGTAAGTTGCGTGTCCTGGTACAGGTAGGGGTAATCGGTCCCATAGGCTTTCTTCGGATCGGTCTTGAGTTGTTCCAGGGCGGGAACCTGTTGGGCCAGGGCGACCAGGGCCCATGACAAGAGCAGGGCGGATGTCAGGATTCTTTTCATAAACGGGGTGTTATTCGTTTTCACAAATATACCGAAAATCCGTCAGTTATGCCAATACTGACGGACTGTTTTGTCGCAGGAAAGGGGTACGGATGTTTCCGGAGGACTACAGGAACCGCTGCAATGCCTCGTAAACCCTTTGGACCGGGAAACCCACCACGTTGAAATAGGAACCTTCGATACGGGTGATCCCGGCATAGCCGATCCATTCCTGGATGGCATAGGCCCCCGCCTTGTCGAACGGTTTGAAGGTATCCACGTAATAGGTGATTTCCTCGTCGCTGAGACGCTTGAACCAGACTTCGGTCGTAGTGGAGAACGTCTCTTCGCGTTCCGCGGTCCGGAGGGTGACGGCGGTGGTGACATGATGCTCCCGGCCGGAGAGGTCGTGCAGCATCCGGATCGCGTCCTCCCGGCCGTGGGGTTTCCCGAGAATCTCGCCGGGGCGGTTTCCGGAGGGTGGAAGGATCACCATCGTGTCGGCGGTTATGAGGATCTCATCCTTCTCCAGCGGCCGGTGGAAGCCGTGGGACTTGCCTATGGACATGAGGCGCGGGACCTCGTCATAGGGTGTATCCGGGTTGAAATGCTCCTCGAAGTCGTTCCTTGTATCGACCTCGAAATCAATGTTTAAACCGGAAAGCAACTCTCGCCGTCTGGGGGAGTTGCTTCCGAGGATGATGCGTTTGCCCTTGAGATCCATGAGATTTCTCGACAAGCTCGAAATGACAGGTCAGGACTTGTTGCCGGTGGGACCGAAGGAACCGAGGTCGAAGGTGCTGCCCGGCTTGGGGGTGCCGCCGTTTCCGCTGAGGTCGATGACGCCGAACTGGGCCTCGTACTTGGAAATGTTGTCGAAGAGGGCGTTCATCAGGCGCTTGGCGTGCTCCGGGGTCATGATGATGCGGTCGCCGACCAGGGCCTTGGGAAGGCCGGGAAGGGTGGCGGCGAAATCCAGGACGAACTCGCTCCGGGAGTGGGAGATGATGGCGAGGTTCGAGTAGGAAACATTCGTGGTCTGCGGGTTGAGTTCGATGCTCAACTGGTTCTGCTGGGGCTTGGCGTTATTGTTATCCATAATATAGGTCCATTAAGCGTTTTCTGTTACGCAAAATTAATAAAAAATCCGTACTTTTGTAAGATAAACGACATGATTATGGAATTAGCAGCGAAGTACAATGCCGCGGAAGTGGAGGACAAATGGTACGCCTATTGGCTCAAGCACAAGTTCTTCCACTCCGAACCCGATGAAAGGGAACCCTACACGATCGTGATCCCGCCGCCCAACGTGACGGGTATCCTCCATATGGGCCACGTGCTCAACAACACCCTGAACGACGTCCTGATCCGCAACGCCCGCATGCATGGCAAGAATGCCTGCTGGGTGCCGGGCACGGACCACGCCTCCATCGCCACTGAATCCAAGGTGGTGGCGAAACTCAAGGCGATGGGCATTTCCAAGGACGACCTCACCCGCGAGGAATTCCTGAAGTATGCCTGGGAATGGAAGGAGGAGCACGGCGGCATCATCCTCAAACAACTTCGGAAACTCGGTGCCTCCTGCGACTGGGACCGTACCCGTTTCACCATGGAACCGGCTCTGTCCGAGGCGGTTATCAATACCTTTGTCTATTTCTACAAGAAGGGATGGATCTATAAGGGTGTCCGGATGGTCAACTGGGACCCCGAGGCGCTTACTGCCGTTAGTGACGACGAGGTCATCCACAAGGATACCAAGAGCCATTTCTATCATCTCCGCTACTATATTTCCGACGGACAGGGGAATCCGACCGACAAGTATCTCGTGATCGCGACCACCCGTCCGGAGACCATCATGGCCGATGCCGCCATCTGCGTGAACCCGAATGACGAGCGTCACCACTGGCTGCGCGGCAAGAAGGTCCTCATTCCGCTCATCAACCGGGAAATCCCGGTGATCGAGGACGATTACGTGGAGATGGACTTCGGTACGGGCTGCCTGAAGGTGACCCCGGCGCACGATGTGCACGACTACGAGATCGGTCTCCGGCACAACTTGGAGGTCCTGGACATCATCGACGAGCACGGTAAACTCAACGAAAAGGCCCGCATCCTCGTGGGCGAGGACCGTTTCGTGGCCCGGAAGAAGATCGTCAAGATGCTCGAGGAAGCCGGCAACCTGGAGAAAGTGGAGGAATACACCTCGCCGGTGGGCTACTCCGAACGGACCAATGCGGTGATCGAGCCGCGCCTTTCCGCCCAATGGTTCCTCAAGATGGACACCCTGGCCAAGATGGCGCTCGAGACCGTGGAGAGCGGTCGCACGAAGTTCATTCCCGAGAAGTATGTCAACACCTACCGTCACTGGATGGAGAACGCCCGCGACTGGTGCATCTCCCGCCAACTCTGGTGGGGACAGCGGATCCCGGCCTATTACCTGCCGGACGGCCGTTACGTGGTAGAGGCAACACCGGAAGCGGCGCTTGAGGCCGCAAAGGCTATCTGCCCGGATATCAAGAAGGAAGATCTCCGTCAGGATGAGGATGTGCTGGACACCTGGTTCAGTTCCTGGCTCTGGCCGATCTCCGTGTTCGATCCCGAACTGCCCGGCCATCCGGACCACCAGCCCAACAAGGACCTCGCTTACTACTATCCCACGAGCGACCTCGTGACCGGTCCGGACATCATCTTCTTCTGGGTGGCCCGCATGATCATGGCCGGCGAGGAGTTCATGGGCCGCGAACCCTTCTCCAACGTGTATTTCACCGGTATCGTGCGCGACAAGATCGGCCGGAAGATGAGCAAGACCCTCGGCAACTCGCCGAACCCGCTGGATCTCATCGAGACTTACGGGGCCGACGCTGTCCGCATCGGCATGCTCCTGTGCTCTTCCGCCGGCAACGACATTTTCTATGACGAGGCACAGATCAAGCAGGGCGCCGCGTTCTGCAACAAGATCTGGAACTCCTACCGGCTCGTGAAGGGCTTTACGGTGGACGAAACAGTCGCCCAGACGCCTGCAGCGGCTGCGGCGATCCGCTGGTTCGACGCCAAACTCAGCGACACGGTCGCCCAGGTGGAGGACCACTACCGCAAATTCCGCATCTCCGATGCCCTGATGGCCATCTACAAACTCTTCTGGGACGATTACTGCGCCTGGTACCTCGAAGCGATCAAGCCGGCCTTCGGCCAGCCCGTGGACAAGGCCACTTATGACGCGACCCTCGGTTACTTTGAAGCCCTCCTCAAACTCATCCACCCGGTGATGCCGTTCATTACCGAGGAACTTTGGCAGAACATGGAGGAAAGGAAGGAAGGGGAGACCATCATGTATGCCCGCACCCCCGCTGCAAAACCCTTCGACCCGCAGGTCCTCGTGAACTTCGAACTGGCCGAAGAGGCCGTCAACGGAGCCCGCGGCATCCGGAACCAGAAGAACATTGCTCCGAAGGAGACGCTCGAACTCAAGGTCAAGGGTGATTTCCCGACGGAGGTGATTCCCGTGATCGAGAAAATGGGCAATGTCACCGTGGAGAAGGTGGCTGATTTCAGCGAGAAGCAGGGAGTCGGATTCATGGTCCGCACCTATGAAATGTTCGTCGCCCTGAACGGTCTGGTGAATGTGGAAGAGGAGATCGCGAAACTCGAAAAGGACCTTGCCTACCAGCAGAAATTCCTTGCCGGCGTGCGCGGAAAACTCTCCAACGAACGCTTCGTCGCCCATGCCCCGGCTGCCGTCATCGAGAACGAGCGTAAAAAGGAGTCGGATTCCCTCTCCAAGATCGAAAGTTTGGAATCTCAACTTAAAGCGCTTAGGAATAGTTAATAAAACAAATTTGTTTAAGTAGTTAACATTTTTGTTATGACGCATTTTGAGGAATCTTTCCCCGTCCGCTACTACGAAACCGACCAGATGGCGGTGGTCCATCACTCCAATTACATCCGTTATTTCGAGATCGCCCGGAACCGGATGATGGTGGAGTGGGGATTCCCCATCGAACGGTGCGAAAAAGAGTATGGCGTGATGATTCCCATCGTGTCGGTCGAGTGCCGTTTCAAGCATCCGGCCCGGATGGGGGATGTCCTGACGGCTGTCGCGGAGATCGACAAGGTCCCCCTGGCGAAACTCGTCGTCCGGCAGGCGGTTTACAACCAGAATGGGGAAGTGTGCGCCGAGGGATCGGTCATCCTGGGCTTCATCGATTCCAAGACTTTCCATCCGGTCCGTTGTCCGGAAATCCTTACATCTATCATAGAAAACCATTTAAACGACAAGTGATATGATCATGTTTTATCCTCTGGCACTGGGCGCCTGGGAGATTGTCGCCATCGTCGCGGTAATCCTCCTCCTTTTCGGCGGCAAGAAGATTCCTGAACTCATGAAGGGCCTCGGACAGGGCGTCAAGAGTTTCAAGCAGGGCATGAACGAGGTGGAGAAGGAGATCAAGGACATCGACAAGGACATCGAGGAGAAGAAGTAGTGGCAGTCCAGGAAGGTGAAATGTCCTTCTGGGACCATTTGGACGTACTGAGGGGAACGCTGTTCCGCTCAGTGCTTGCCATTGCCCTGGTCGCCGTCGTATTCCTGGCCATCCCGAAGCAACTCTTCAAAGCCGTTCTCTGGCCCACGACGAAGGATTTTATCCTGTACCGGTGGCTCGGACTCGATTTCTCGATGGAACTGATCAACATCGACGTATCCGCGCAGTTCTTCGTCCACTTGAAAATGTCCGTCCTCATGGCCATCGTGGTCGCTTTCCCTTATATTGTATACGAGATATGGAAGTTCATTGCGCCTGCCTTGTATGACAATGAGAAGAAAGCGGTCCGGAAGGCTTTCGGGATGTCGTCCTTCCTTTTTTACCTGGGAGTCGCCGTCGGCTACTTCGTTGTTCTCCCGGTGTGCCTGATGTTTTTTATGAACTACCAGGTGAGCGATGCGGTCCAGAATACGATTTCCCTGGGTTCCTACATTTCCCTGTTCACCTCGATGGTGTTCCTGATCGGCCTGCTCTTCGAATTCCCGACCGTCGTGCTGGTCCTCTCGAACATGGGCATCCTGACCCGGAGTCACCTGAAGGGATTCCGGAAGCAGGCATTCATCGTCATCCTCATCCTGGCGGCCCTCATCACCCCGAGCGACCCCTTCTCTATGTTCGTGCTGGCGATTCCGCTGTACGGACTGTACGAATTCTCCATCCTGGTCTGCAAACCTGAAACCGAAGCCGAAACCGATGATATCAGTCAATAACGTCACCGTGTCCTACGGCGGGTTCACCCTGCTGGACAACATCGATTTCCACATCAGCGAGACCGACAAGGTAGGTCTCGTGGGGAAGAACGGTGCCGGCAAGTCCACGCTGATGAAGCTGATCATCGGGGAGCAGTCTCCGACTTCGGGCCACATCGAGATGCCCTCGGACCTCGAGATCGGCTATCTGCCCCAGATCATGGAGCATCACCGGGGACGGAGTGTCATCGACGAGGTGATGACCGTCTTCGACCATCTCCACGAAATGGAGCGGGAACTGGAGCGGATCAATACGCAGCTTGCCGAGCGGACGGATTATGAATCAGCGGATTATGCGCGGTTAATTGACCGGTTGAATGAAATCAATGACCGCCTGGCGCTCGAATCGGGGGAGTCCCCGCGGGTGCAGGCGGAGAAGACCCTTTTCGGCCTGGGCTTCAAGGAGGAAGAACTGGACCGGAAGACGGAAACCTTCAGCCAGGGATGGAACATGCGCATCGAACTGGCGAAGGTCCTCCTTTCCCGTCCGGACATCCTGCTCCTGGACGAACCCACCAACCACCTGGACATCGAATCCATCGAATGGTTCGAGGATTACCTGAAATCCTTCCGGGGCGCCGTCCTGCTGGTTTCCCATGACCGGAAGTTCCTGGACAATGTCACGAGCCGGACCGTGGAAATCCTGTTGGGGCATATCCACGATTATAAAGTACCCTACAGTCAGTACGTTACGCTTCGGGCCGAGCGGATCGCCCAACAGACGGCCGCCTATGAGAACCAGCAGCGGATGATCGAGAAGACGGAGGACTTCATCAACAAGTTCCGTTACAAGCCCACGAAGTCCAACCAGGTCCAGTCCCGCATCAAGGCGCTCGAAAAACTGGACCGGATCGAAATCGACGAGACGGACGATGCGAAACTGAATCTCCGCTTTCCGCCGGCGCAGCGTTCCGGCGACGTCGTCTTCAAGGGAACGGACTTGACCGTGGGTTATCCGCAGAAAATCGTATTCCGCGATGCGGAGATCGAAATCAAGCGCGGCGAAAAAGTCGCCCTGATTGGCCGGAACGGCGAGGGAAAGACCACGCTGATGCGGGTCATCATGGGTGAACTGGACCCGATTTCCGGCGAGGCGAAGGTGGGACACAACGTCCACATCGGCTATTACGCTCAGAATCAGGAGGATGTCCTGGACAAGAACGAGACGGTCTTCGGTACGTTGGACCGGATAGCCGTAGGGGAGATCCGTACGCGGCTGCGGGATCTGCTGGGCGCTTTCCTGTTCAAGGGCGAGGACATCGACAAGAAAGTCTCCGTCCTCAGCGGTGGGGAGCGTTCCCGGCTGGGAATGGCGAAACTGATGCTCTCCCCGTATAATGTGCTGGCTCTGGACGAACCCACGAACCACATGGACATCCGCTCCAAGGACCGGTTGAAGCAGGCCCTGCAGGCCTTTGACGGCACGCTCATTGTAGTGTCCCATGACCGGGATTTCCTGGACGGGCTCGTGGACAAACTCTATGAGTTCCGGGACGGGAAGGTGAGAGAGCACTTGGGAGGCGTGTCGGAGTTCCTGGAAAAGCGGAAACTGGAAAGCCTCCGGGAACTCGAGAGGAAGTTCGCCCCGGTTGAGAAGGCGCCGGTGGAAGAGCGGAAATCCCAGGGCCAGGAAGACTTCCAGGCGCGGAAGACCGTTTCCAAGGAAATCCGGAAGATCCAGAATCGGGTGGATTACCTGGAGAAGGAAATCGGGAAACTGGAAAAGCGGCAGCACGCCATCGAGAAGATCCTTTCCGCCCCCGGAAAGGACGACGATGTGATGGAACTCACCCGCGAGTACCTGGAAAACAAGCGAAGCCTGGATGCCTTCACGGAAGAGTGGAGCAGCCAGATGGAAAAATTGGAAAACTAAAGCACTATGGATATGAAACGTTTGACTGACAAATTCTTGAAAGCGGTTATCGGAATGATTGCTTTCGCTGCTTTGGCCCTGCTGGCGCCGCAGTCCCTGCGGGCTCAGTCCTTCTCTCCGAAACTGACGGACAAGCAGATTCCCGTCTCTGAATTCAACAGTCTCAATGTCTCCGACGACTTCGAGGTTACGCTGGCCCGGGGCGCCTATGGCGTCCGGCTGACCGTCGACGAGGAACTGGCCCCCTATGTGGAAGTGTATGTGAAAGCCAAGACGCTTTATCTCTCCTATGACGAGAAATCTGTTCCGAAAGAACTCCGGAAACTCTACAAGGGGCGCAACGGGCTGACTCCGGTATTCCGGGTCACCGCCTATACGCCGGAAATCCAGTCGATTTCCCTGGCGGATAATGCTACTTTCATCGGGGTGGAAGAATTCCTTGCGTCGAAGTTCGAACTGACGGCCATCGGAAAGGCCCAGGTGAAGAACCTTGCCGTAACCGCCTCCTCCGCCAAGATCATCCTGAAGAAGAATGCCCAGGCCGTGGTTTCCGTCAAGAGCGAACGCGGCGTGGAAGTGAATACGGACAACAATGCGAACCTGAAACTTACTTTCACGGGCGAGGAACTGGCCGTCAATGCGGAAGGTTCCTCGGTCCTGGTTGCAAGCGGCGATCCCTGCTCCATGATGAACGTTTTTTCTTCCGGCTCCGCCCAAGTGAGCATTACGGCCGATGCGGCCAAGGTGGACCTGACTACGGAAGGCAGTTCCAAGGTCGTTCTCACCGGTAAGGGCGACTCCATGACGGTCAAGGGAACTCGTTCCTCTTCCGTCGACGCCTATTCGATGCCCGTCAAGACGGTCGATGCCAACCTGTCCGGCGCTACGGCGACTGTCAATGTGGACAAGGAAGTGAAGGTTACGCTGGTGAGCGGCGCTTCCCTGTACTACAGCGGAACTCCGACCTTCCAGATCGACAAGATCGTGAAGTCCACGCTGGCTCCTTACGGGACGAAGTAATGCAATTCTTTGACAGCCATGTCGATACCCCGTCCCAACTGATCCGGCTTCGGGATCCGGGACTTGACAATGAATACGGGCACGTCGATTTTCCCAAACTCCGGCGCGGGGGAGTCGGCGGCTCCTTTTTTGCCCTCTATACACCGGCCGAAATGGTGCCGGATGCAGCGACGCGGTATGCCCTGGAAATGCTTTCCGCCGTCTATGACAGTGTGGAACGCTATCCCGATTTGGCTGCGATGGCCTTCTCGCCGGAAGATGCGGTCCGGAACAGCCGTGAGGACCGCGTGTCCATTTTCCTGGGAATGGAGAACGGGGCTCCCATCCAGGAATCCCTTCCGCTGCTGCGGACTTTCTTCCGGATGGGTGTCCGGTATGTCACTTTGACGCATAACGGGGACAATGCCCTGGCGGACAGCGCGGCAGAGGGGACCCATTGGCACGGACTCAGCCCTTTCGGAAAGAAGGCGCTTGCCGAGATGAACGCCCTGGGCATGATGGTGGACCTGTCCCATGCATCGGATGAAACCTTCTGGGATTGTATCCGGTATTCCCAGGCTCCGGTCATCGCGACCCATTCCTGCTGCCGGGCTCTCTGTGGTCACCGGCGCAACTTGACGGACGACATGCTCAAGGCCCTGGCCGACAAGGACGGCTATGTGGGGATCAATTTCTATCCGGCCTTCCTGTCCGAACGTTTCCTGTCCGACCCGTCCGATGCCGCCTTGTTCGACGAGGGGGAAAGGGTGGAAGCGGATTTCATCGCCGATCCTTCCGACCCGGTCCGGGTCCGTGCGTGGAATGCGATGCAGGACCGGCTCCGCAGTTTGTGGCGTCCGGGTGTCCGGGAGATTGTAGACCATATCGACCACGCCGTGGAAATCGCCGGGATCAACCATGTCGGAATCGGTTCCGATTTCGACGGAATCCTGGTCCCTCCGGAGGGATTGGAAGATGTTTCCATGATCGGAAAGGTCTTCGACGAGATGCGGCGCAGAGGTTACGCTGAATCGGAGATTTCCAAGGTCGCCGGGGGGAATCTGATGGCTGTTATGGGGCGGATTCAGGGGTAAACAAAAATGTTATAACAATAAACATTTTTGTTCTAATACCTGTCTATCAGATAGATAAATCTTCGAGTATCGTTAGCCTCAAAAAATTGAGGGCTTCAGCCGCAAAACGCTGGATATTGCGCTTCCGGTCGTGCCGGAACTGTTTTTTCAGGGTCTTCGTACCCTTTGGTCCGGCGACTCCGATCCATACGGTACCCACCGGATTGAAGGCGTCGCCGTCCGGTCCGGCCAGGCCGGTCGTGGACACGGCGTAATCGCTGCCGGTCATCTTCCGGACACCCTCCGCCATCGCACCTGCGACTTCGCTGCTCACGACGCCGGCCGTTTCGACGGTCTCGGCCGGTACGCCAAGTACATGCTCCTTGACGGATACGGCATAGGACGTGACGGACCCCAGATAGTAGGCGGATGAACCCGGTACCGAGGTGATCAGGTGGGAGATTTCACCCCCCGTGCAGGATTCCGCCGCGCTCAGGGTCTTACCTGCTGCCTTGAGCAGGCGGCCTACGGTCGCTTCCAGCGTGTCGTCCTGGTCGGAATAAACCTTGTCCCCCAGGATTTCCTTCAAGCGAAGGATTTGCTCTTCCACCCGTTTTTCCTGGTCTTCCCGGCTTCCGCCATAGATGGAAAGCCGGAGGCGGATTCCCGTCAGCGGATGGGGCAGATAGGCCAGGTGCATATCAGCGGGAAGGGCATCTTCCCAAGGTGCAATCAGTTCAGACAGAGCCGATTCTGCCAAGCCGTACACCATCAGGCTATGGTGCAGGATCGGTTCCAGGGGGTAGTGCGCACGGATGTCCTGCATGACGTCCGGAATCGCTCCGACCGCTTCAAAAGGAACCCCGGGAAGGGCATAGAGCGTGGCTCCGAAACTGTCCTCAGGAAAGCGGAAAACCATGATGGGGGCTGTTCCGAGCCGGTTCTCGATGACCTCGCAACGGTCGGGTACAAGAGCCTGCGCGCGATTGATCGCAAGCATATCCAGCCCGCGGCTGTGCAGGATGTCGTGGATGATGGCAAGTTGGCCGGCATGTTCCACGAAACCGGTGCTTCCGGAAAGTTCTGCCAGGACCCCTTTCGTGATATCGTCCTTTGTCGGGCCCAAACCGCCGGTCGTAATGACGATATCGCTCTGCGTGAGTTCATTACGCAGATTGTTCAGGATTTCATCCCGGTCGTCTCCGATAGAAAGCATGCGGGTGACGCGGATGCCGGCCTCTTCCAGGGCCGCAGCCAGCCGGGAGGAATTGGTGTCCACGATCTGGCCGATGAGAATCTCATTGCCGATCGTGCAGATGGATGCATGGATCATAGGGATTGGAAAGGATTGTCGATCGCCTCCAGGAGGCGTTTTGCGGTGGAGCAAGTGTTCTTTTCGAGGCCCTGGGCCACTTCCACCAGGCAAGCCCCGGACTGCAAAAGGGCGACGGCCGCCTCAGGAGTCGTGACGGCGCCGGATCCGATGACGGGAAGACGGCCCTTGGTGTATTCCGCAGCCTGTTTGACCATCAGGATACCCGGTGCAATCACCCCGTCGATGCCGGACAGCAGGCAAAAGTCCAGGATCCGTTCCATCTGCTCACCCGCGTGACTGGGTGAAAAACGGACGAGGATGGGGATGTAGCGCTCGTAGCAGAGACGGAGGTTCAGCAATTCATCCAGGATGTCCACCCAGTCAGAAAGGTCGTCCAGGGACGAAAGTCCGGTCTCCTTGTTGATGTCCACGACAAAACAGTCCGTGAAGTCGTACAGGAGCGAATAGGTACGGATGATGCGTTTCCGGGCCAGTTGTTCGTCATCGCCTTCGGCCCGGAGTTCGATCGCGGCCTTGATATCGGTTTCCCGGGCCTGGAGACGCTCTGCAATGACCTGCAGGGGTGTTTCACCGGGAATGATGCCCGTGAAGGCGAAACCGATGTCCCGGAGTTCGTCCAGCAGGTCCGCCTGCCGCTCCAGCACAGGGGCGACACCGACGGGATGCGGGAAGTCTATGCCAAAGACCGTCCGTGCCAGGGCAGGATGTTCCCGCTTGAAACACAAGCGGTTCCAGGCCTTTAATCCGGGAAGGTGGCGTTTCCATGCCAGCATTCTGGCAACTTGCTGGAGATTACTCATCGATCGTGTCTACAACTCGCTATGCAAAGATAGCAAATCTTATTGGAACTCTTCGAAAGTATTGTCATCGTAGAAGACGAGAATCTTGGAAACGCGCCGGGGCGGCTGTTTCGGCGCAAATACGGGATTCTCAGCGATTGCAGGAGCCGTATCCTTGTACATGCGTCCTTTCCCGGTGAGCAGCCAGTCCATGCTGACTTGGGGATAATGCAGGGCCATGGCTTCCAGGAAATCGAAGCCCGGGCGGTTCCGGCCGGAGAGGATATGGGATATTCCAGCCCGGGCAACGCCGAGCGTGTCCGCGAGTTGGGACTGGGAGATGTTTTCCGCATCCAGGAACTGTTGAAGACGCTTGTCCATGGTGATGAATATTCTTTTTACAAAAGTAATCAAAGTGTTTGGAAACGCCAAATTCTATTCAACTGGAAGAGGGGAGTGAAGCATGCTCTATACACGGTTGACATTATTGAATTAAAAGATTAGATAAATATTATCTATCATCTGATTATCAATAATTTATGTGTCTATTGTCAAGAAATATACATCAAGATTTGACACGAATGCCTATTGTGTTGATAAGTTATCTATTGCATAACTTTCGTTTAATCAATATAACTGTCTGACTATTAATGCATAAAGTGTTTAATACTGTTGCTATAAAAAATACTTATGACATTATCGGTTCTGTTTGTGGATAACAGGATGGCGAGTATAGCATTGTTTACATTTGTAAACTGTCATATTGGATAAAATGCAGGATGTTCCGGGAGGAGATAACGTCTGTGCGTGAGATTTCAGAATTCGTGCGGAATTGTGTAACTTCGCGTCAGAATTGAAAAGACGCCTATGATTCCTGAAATCCATATCGAGGATTACAACTATCCGCTTCCGGATGGACGGATTGCCAAATATCCGCTTCCGGAACGGGATTCCTCCAAACTGCTACGCTACGAAGACGGCCAAGTGGATGAGTATGTCTTCCGTGAACTTCCCGACCTTCTCCCGGAGAATGCCCTGATGGTTTTCAACGATACGAAGGTCGTTCCGGCCAGGATGCACTTCCAGCGCCCGACCGGCGCCCATATCGAAATCTTCTGCCTGGAACCGGTGACACCGGTCGAATACAATCTCGCCTTTGCGTCCACGAATCGTTGCGTATGGAAGTGCGTCATTGGTAATGCCAAGCGTTGGAAAGACGATGTCCTGACGCTGTTCCGCACGGAAGGAACGCCTGATATGGGTTTGGAAGCCAGACTGTTAAGCCGTGATGGGCAGACGGGGGAAGTGGAATTCACCTGGTCGGACGGATCCCCTTTCTCCCGTGTCCTGGAGGTTTGCGGGACCATCCCGATCCCGCCGTATCTGAACCGCGAGTCCGAGTCCATCGACCTGGAGCGCTACCAGACGCTTTATGCCCGTACGAGAGGGTCTGTAGCCGCTCCTACGGCCGGCCTTCACTTTACGGATGATGTCCTCCGCCGGATCGACGCAAAGGGAATCGAGCGCAGGACCGTCTGCCTCCATGTGGGAGCCGGCACATTCCTCCCGGTTAAGAGTTCCCTGGTCTCGGAGCATCCGATGCACCGGGAGCCATTTACAGTGTCACTTGAGTTGCTTAAACTTATCAGACATTCAAACAGAGAGTTGATCGCGGTTGGAACCACTTCGGTCCGTACTTTGGAATCGCTGTATTACGTGGGTGTAGCCTGTCTGGAGACCGGTGCTCCCGCCGATGTTCCCCAATGGGCTCCCTATGAGCGCGACTATCCTTATACGACGGCGGAGGCCCTCGATGGCATCATCGACTATCTGGAAAGGAAAGGAAAGGCGGAACTCAAAGTCGGCACCCGGATCATCATTGTTCCCGGTTTCCGGTTCCGGCTCGTGAAACGGATGGTGACGAACTTCCATCAGCCGGAAAGCACGCTAATCCTGCTGGTGTCCGCTTTCGTGGGCGGGGACTGGCGCACCATCTACGACTATGCGCTTTCCCACGGATTCCGTTTCCTCAGTTATGGGGACAGTTCCCTCCTGAAAGGTGCGGCCTGTTCCAGGCTTGACTGAATCTTCTTTTTTCGCTACCTTTGCAAATGTACTGAAACTGACCTGCTATGGATACGACGAACCCTTTCGAAGACATTGCTCCCTACAACGACGAAGAAGCGGCTGCCGCCCTGGCGAAAGTGGCCAACCATCCCAACGTACCCTGGATTTCCAAATACATCTTTTCCAACCAGCCGGAAACCTACCTGCGGGACATCCTGAAGCGCATCCATACCGTGGATGAATTCCAGAAGGCCGTGATGTCCTACGCCATCGAATGGGTGATCAAAACCTCGGTCAATGAGTTCACCTACGAGGGGCTGGATAAGGTCAAGGCCATCCAGGGCCGGTATCTGGCCATGTCCAACCACCGGGACATCATCCTGGACCCGGCTTTCACGCAAATCATCCTGCACCGGAACGAGATGCCGCTCACCGAAATCTGCGTGGGGGACAATCTCCTGAAAAGCCGGACCATCGAGTATCTGATCCGTTCCAACCGGATGATCAAGGTCATCCGCGGCATTTCCGCCCGGGAACTGTACCTGTCCTCCCAGATCCTGTCCAAGTATATCCGGGAAACCATTACGACCGGGAAAGGATCCGTCTGGATCGCCCAGCGGGCGGGACGCACGAAGGACGGCATTGATGTAACCGAACAGGGGCTACTGAAAATGTTCGACATGAGCGGTACCGGGGATTTCGTCCAGAACTTCCGGGAGCTCAACATCGTGCCGATCTCCATTTCCTACGAATACGAACCCTGCGACATCCTGAAGGCGCGGGAAGTCCTCATCAGCCGGACGCAGAAGTATGTCAAGACGGAAAACGAAGACCTGCACAGCATCATGATCGGCATCAAGCAGCAGAAGGGGAACGTGCACCTGAATTTCGGCACGCCGCTGAGCGACGACGAAATCTGCGCCGCCTCCCTGTGTGACAAGAACGACCGCTATCAGCTCATCCGCCAGGCGCTGGACAAGCGCATTATCGGCGGCTACCGGCTCTGGAACACCAATTACATCGCTTACGACCTGGTGAACCAGTCCTTCAAGTATGCCGGGAAATACACGCCCGAGGAGGTCGAAGCCTTCAAGGCCTATACGGAGCACCAACTGGACCAGGTGGAACCCACGCTGGACCGAGCCGAACTCCGCGACATCTTCCTCCGTATCTACGGCAATCCCGTGCTGATGAAGGAGAAGATGGAGATCAACCCTGCTTGATGTGGACATCCATCTGCGGGAACGGGAAGGAGATTCCCTCTTCCGGCAGCTGCGTATAGACGGCTTCGTTCAGCCAGAATGACACCTCGAAATAATCGGAGGCCTTCACCCAGATCCGGATGAGGAATTCCACCGAACTCTCTTTCATGGCGCTCAGCACGACCGTCGGGTCCTGGGCGCCACGCGTTTCCGCATCCAGGATTTTTTCCTGGCTCCCGATGATCCGCATCAACTTTTCCTTCACGGCTGCGGCGTCGCAACCGTAGGCGACATCCACGCGCAGGTCGATGCGCCGGACCGGATTCGCGCTGTAATTGTTGATGGTCCCGTTGGACAGGGCGCCGTTGGGCAGGATGATGAGCTTGTTGTCAAAGGTCGTAATCTTCGTGCTGACGATGTTGATCTCCTTCACCGTCCCGGCGTACCCTTGCGCTTCGATGTAATCTCCGGCCTTGAAGGGCTTGAAAGCCAGCAGCATGATGCCGCCGGCAAAGTTCTGGACCGTTCCGCTCATCGCCATGCCGATGGCCATGCCGCCCGCGGCCAGCAGGGCGGCGAGGGAGGTCGTATTGATGCCCAGGGTGCCGATCATCACCATGATGAGGATGATCCACAGGATGGCCGTTACGAGGCTCTGGATGAAGGAGGTGAGCGTCGCATCGGCTCCGCGGCGGGTGAAAGCTTTGGCAATGACGTTTTTGAAGCGGCGGATGAGCCAGGCGCCGATGAAATAGATGACCAGGGCGAACAGGACCTTGATCCCGAACTTGATGAAAGAGGTGATCATCTCTTCCACCAGTTCCCGGGGCGGCGTATTCCGGAGAATCTCCATGATTTCCGCCCCTTTGGTGGTCAGGGAATCCGTCGAAAACTTCTGGGCGATCTGTTCGGCCTCCGGCGTTACGGTCTGAAGAAGATGGATAAGCATGCCGTTACAGGTTATGGATCAGATAGGCCATGTAGGCGGCAAAGATCAGGAGGAAGATACTGCCGTCCAGGCGGTCGATCTTGTCTTTCTTGCCGACGAAAGTCGCCGTGAACAGGACGATGGCGCTCAGCAGCAGGACGCCCAGGTCCACGAAGTTCATTCCGACGAAGGAAAGCGGGTTGATAAGGGCCGACCCTCCCAGGATCAGAAGGATGTTGAACACGTTCGAGCCGATGATGTTTCCGAGGGCGAGTTGGCCCTTCTTCTTGGCCGCAGCAACGACACAGGTGGCCAGTTCCGGCATGGAGGTACCGCCGGCCAGGATCGTGATGGCGATGAATTTGTCGCTGACGCCGAGCGCCTTGGCGATGGCCGTCGCATTGTCCACGAATAGGTTCCCGCCGATGATAAGGCCCGCGAGGCCGCCCACGATCATCAGGAGGGACAGCCAGATGCTTTTCATCGGGGCGGGATTCTCTTCCTCGTCCGGATGGTTTCCCTTGAAGGACATGACCATGTACAGGATGAACACGGCCATGAGGATGGCGCCGTCGATCCGGCTCAATCCGTCATTCCCGATACCGAAGAAGGTCTTTTCCAGGCCCAGGACGACCAGGAGGGCAGTGACGATGATATTCACCGGAATATCCCGCTTCTTGTTGGACGGGGTGACGGCCATCGGAAGGATGAGGGCCGTGAGTCCCAGGATCAGAAGCGTATTGAAGATATTGGAGCCCACCACGTTGCCGATGGCGATGTCGGCATTGCCCTGGAAGGCGCCGATGAAACTGACGACCATTTCCGGGGCGGACGTGCCCATGCCCACGATCGTGAGGCCGATGACGAATTCGCTCAGGCCGAAACGGCGGGCTACGGAGGAGGCACCCTCCACGAGAGCATCGGCACCGAAGACGATGAGGGCCAGGCCCGCAAGCAGTAAGACGATGGTAAGGATCATAGTTGGTTTTTTCTTTTCAGGGCGCACACATTCTCCACATGCATCGTATGCGGGAACATGTCGACGGGCTGTACCGCCGTTATTTCATAATCACGGCACAGGATGGCCAGGTCCCGTGCCTGGGAGGCCGGATTGCAACTGACATAGACCATCCGGTCGGGGGCGGCCCGGAGGATGACCTCGGCGACGTCGGGATGGATGCCTGCCCGCGGCGGGTCCAGGATGATGACATCCGGATGCCCATGCTCCGCAATGAAGGAATCCACCAGGACGTCCTTCATGTCACCGGCGAAGAATTCGCAGTTGGTGATCCCGTTCGCGGCCGCATTGGCCCGCGCATCCTCGATGGCTTCCGGAACATATTCGATACCAATGACTTTGGAGGCCTTGCGGGAGACGAACTGGGCGATGGTCCCCGTACCGGTATACAGGTCATAGACGACCTCGTTTCCGGTCAGGGCGGCGAATTTCCGGGCGACGCCATACAAGCGCTCCGCCTGCAGGGAATTGGTCTGGTAGAAGGATTTGGGACCGATCTTGAAACGCAGTCCCTCCATCTGTTCATAGATGGCTTCGTTGCCTTTGTACAGGATGGGGGACTGGTCCGCAATGGAGTCGTTCAACTTTTCGTTGACGACGTAATAGAGGGAGGTGATCTGCGGGAAGGCGGCTGCGATGGCATCCAGGAGGGCTTTCCGTTTCGGAGCATCCTCCCGGGCGAAACAGACGATGAGCATGACTTCACCCGCTTCCGTCGTCCGGACGAACATGTTGCGGAAGAAGCCGTGGTTCTCGCGGATATTGTAGAACTCGTAGCCGTTTTCAATGCAGAAGCGCTTGATGAACAGACGGATGGCATTGGACGGCTCCGGCTGCAGGTGGCACTGCCGGATGTCCAGGACCT
The DNA here is from genome assembly GCA_902781705.1 of uncultured Bacteroidia bacterium. Taxonomy (GTDB): domain Bacteria; phylum Bacteroidota; class Bacteroidia; order Bacteroidales; family UBA932; genus Cryptobacteroides. Next base: position 3,338 of record CACZKE010000015.1, on the reverse strand, counting down.
TGTCGAAGAACTTGCCCACGTGGAATCCCAGGCCGGGGCGGTCGTTCTCCGGAATGCTGTCCGGATCCTCGCCGCGAAGCAGCCACCGGCGGGCCGATGCGCTGAATTCCAGTTTGTTGCGATAATAACGTGTGCGGAGTGAGGGGAGCGTAGGCCGGATCTCGGGTACATCCAAATGGCCGATCCTGACGAGTTGGTCGTACACCTGCTGCCGCTTGGCTTCCAGTTGCATCGTATAGGGGAGCGGCTGCCACCGGCATCCGCCGCATACGCCGAAATGCTCGCAGAAGGCCTCTTCGCGGTCCGGCGAAGGTTTCACCATCCGGGTGACGAAACCTTCCATGTAATTCTTCTTTTTCTTATAGACCCGGATATCGACGATGTCGCCGGGAACGGCGAAATCGACAAAGACGACCATCCCGTCCACGTGGGTCAAAGCCTTGCCCTCGGCGGCGACGGCCTCGATGGTGACGTTCTCCAGTTTCAGGTCGACTTTCTTTTTGCTCATTCGTTTTTTTTTCTTTCAACCTACAAATATACTCAAATTTCACGCATTCTGGAAATCTGCGGATGCAGGGGAGCTTTTCCTTTTCTATTAGTTAACATAATATAAATTGTGTAACAAATCTAAGAAGGGGAGCGGGAACGCTCTCATTTTAAATTTTATATGTATATTTGCGTAATAAAAGAAACGTGAACAAACCTATGCCAGTAACCGTCAAGACCGTTCAAAGCCGGAGCGAACTCAAGGCTTTCGTCAAGTTTCCGCTGAAACTCTACAAGGGATGCCCGCACTACGTGCCCAGCCTTTTCATGGACGAAATGTCCACCCTGGACATGTCCAAGAATCCCATGGGAAAATATGCCAAGTGCGAGAAGTATCTGGCCTATAACGAGAAAGGCGAAATTGTCGGCCGTGTGGCCGCTATCATCAACGATATCGCGAACCGCGACTGGGACCATGCCGAGGTCCGCTTCGGCTGGATGGATTTCATCGACGACAAGGAGGTTTCCAAAGCACTCATCGAGGCGGTCATCGCGTTCGGCCGCAAGCATGGGATGAAACAGATTTCCGGTCCGCTGGGATTCACGGACTTCGACAACGAAGGCTGTGTCGTGGAAGGATTCGACGACATCAGTTCTTTCAACCTCAAGTACAATTATCCGTATTATCAGGACCATTTCGAGGCCCTGGGCTTCGGGAAGGTCAATGACTGGCTGGAATACCGTATCTACGTGCCCGATCAGGTCCCGGAGAAGGTTTCCCGCGCCGCCGCCATCGTCCAGGAGCGCTACGGACTGCATCTCCGCAAGATCACCAAGCGTCAGGTGAAAAAGGAAAACTACGGCCGGATGATCTTCGACCTGATCAACCGTTCCTATGCCAACCTGTTCGACTTTACGGTCCTTCCGGACGACGTAATCGACAGTTATGTAAATACTTATCTAGGCCTGGTGGATCTTCGGTACATTACGTTGGTGGAAGATAAGGACGGCCGTCTCGTGGCCGTTTCCCTGACCATGCCGTCCATTGTCCATGCGGCCCAGAAATGCGGCGGATACCTCTTCCCGCTGGGCTGGTGGCACCTGCTCAAGTCCACCTACATCAAGCATGAGGAGGCCCTGGAGCTGCTGATGATTGCCGTGGATACGGAGTACCGCAACCGCGGTGTTCATTCCATCATCTTCAACGAACTGATCCCGCAGCTCATCGAGGGCGGCTTCAAGTACGGAGAATCCAATGCGGAGATGGAATCCAACAATGCGGTCCAGAACCTCTGGAACCTGTATCGGAGGGATTTCAAGCGGCGTCGCCGCGTATTCAGCAAGGAGATTTAACGAGTTTATAGAAAGGCACTTAAACATGTCCGCCACCTCTACCCTGCTCCCTCCCCTTCCGGAGCGGATGCGTCCCGATTCCCTGGACCGCTATGTGGGCCAGCGGCATCTCGTGGGGGAAGGTTGCGTGCTGCGCAAGATGATCGAGAGCGGAAATCTCTCTTCCTTCATCCTCTGGGGTCCACCGGGCGTGGGAAAGACGACGCTGGCCCATATCATCGCTGAGACGATGGGCCGGGAATTCTATACCCTGTCCGCTGTCACGGCCGGCGTCAAGGATGTCCGCGAAGTCTTCGAGAAAGCCCGCGGTGCCGGCCTGTTCAGCCAGCGGGGCGCTCCGATCCTGTTCATCGACGAAATCCATCGCTTCAACAAGGCGCAGCAGGATGCCCTGCTCGGGGCCGTCGAGACAGGTACCATCGTCCTGATCGGTGCCACGACGGAGAACCCTTCGTTCGAGGTCATCTCTCCCCTGCTCTCCCGCTGCCAGGTCTTTGTCCTTAAACCCCTGGAGCGGGATGACCTGCAGACGCTGCTGGACCGTGCCCTCCGGGAGGATGTCTTGCTGAAGACGAAGGACATCCGTCTGGAAGAGACGGAGGCCCTGATGCGCTTCAGCGGCGGCGACGGTCGGAAACTGCTGAACGTCCTCGAGATCGTCGTGGACGCCTTTGCCGGAAAAGAGCCGATTATCATTAATAATGAGGCGGTTACGGAGAGCATTCAGGAGAACATGGCCATGTATGACAAGGACGGGGAGATGCACTACGACATCATTTCCGCCTTTATCAAGAGCATCCGTGGCTCCGATCCGAACGCCGCCGTCTACTACCTGGCCCGGATGATTGACGCGGGCGAAGACCCGCTGTTCATCGCCCGGCGGCTGTGCCTGTCGGCTTCGGAAGACGTGGGGCTCGCCAATCCGAATGCATTGCTTTTGGCGAATGCCTGTTTCGAGGTGGTTTCCAAGATCGGTATGCCCGAAGGACGGATCCCCCTCGCGGAAACGACGGTCTATCTGGCCTCCTCCCCCAAGAGCAACGGCTCCTACATGGCCCTGGAAAAGGCCCTCGCCCTCGTGAAAGAAACCGGCAACCTTCCAGTCCCCCTCCCCATCCGGAACGCCCCTACCCAACTCATGAAGGACCTCCATTACAGCGACGGCTACAAGTATGCCCATGATTTCCCGGGCCACTTCGTGGACATGGAATTCCTCCCCGAACAGATCAAGGGCACGGTCTTCTACGACCCCCAGCCCAACCGGCACGAAAACACCCTCCGCGCCTACCTCGAAGCCTGCTGGCCCAAATACTACGGAAAACATTGATTTATAGGGAGGTCTCCGGGGTGTCCGGGGGACTCCGTTCCGCTTCGCTCCACTTCGGCCCCTCCCAACGTCTCCTGACCCGTCCTGATTTTTGTTTACAGTTTTGAGTCTGTTTTTTCTTTCACGGCTTCAATAAGTTGCTGTTGTCCTGCACCCGCTTGTCAGTTCTGCA
>CACZKE010000014.1 GCA_902781705.1 uncultured Bacteroidia bacterium | reverse complement strand
GCGCGCCGGGAGGCGATGACCGCTCGCCAACAAAGATAAGGAAGCGGTCTTGATTTTTATCTCAACTGGCCTAAAATCGCCAGATTTTATCTATATTTACGGAATGAACAAGTACACGATTGTATGCATGGCCGGTTTCGTCCTGGCCGTAGCCTGTGTTCCCCGCGGGCCCCAGCCTCCTGCGGACAAAACTACTTTCCAGACCTCCCGGGCCTGGAGCGAATATATCGACAACCGGGCCGATGCCGTCATGGTGTACGGCGTAGGTGGCAATCCCTCCGACCTGAACGAGCGCGAACTTTCCCTCGAGGACCGGATCGCCTCCTGGAAGGAAAGGGGGTACACCACTCAGTTCATGACCGGTATAGCCTGGGGGGAATACCAGGACTATTTTACCGGTAAATGGGATGGAAAGTGGCACCTGGACGAAGGACAGGTCCAGATGAGCGGAGACACGATCTGGCACGGCCGGATGGTCCCTTATATCGTCCCGACGAAGAACTATCTCGCCTATTTCAAGGAGAGGCATATCAAGCGGGTCATCGATGCCGGCGTTGATGCCATCTTTCTGGAAGAGCCGGAATTCTGGGCCCGCAGCGGTTACAGCGATGCTTTCAAGCGGGAGTGGAAAGATTATTACGGTACGGAGTGGCGCCCCCAGAACGAATCTCCGGAAGCGACATACCTGTCATCCAAGCTGAAGTATCACCTGTATTACCGGGCGTTAGATGAAGCCTTTACCTTTGCCAAGGAATATGGCCGGAGCCTGGGACGCGACATCAAGTGCTACGTCCCCACCCACTCGCTGCTGAACTATGCCCAGTGGCAGATTGTTTCGCCCGAGGCCTCCCTGGCATCGCTGCCCTGCGTGGACGGATATATCGCCCAGGTCTGGACCGGCACCTCCCGCGAGCCGGATTATTACAACGGCGTGTACAAGGAGCGTGTCTTCGAGACCGCCTACCTGGAATACGGCTGCATGGCCTCCATGACGGCCCCGACCGGCCGGCGCGTATGGTTCCTCACGGACCCTATCGAGGACTGGCCCCGCGACTGGGCCGACTACAAGCGCAACTACCAGGCCACCTTTACAGCCCAACTCCTGTACCCTCAAATCGCCGACTTTGAGATTATGCCGTGGCCGGAACGGATCTACCGGGGGTTCTATCGCACCAGCGCCGATTCCGAGGAACGCACGCGCATCCCCAAGGACTATTCGTCCATGATGCAGGTGATGATCAACGCCGCCCATGACGTGCCCGTCTCCCAGAGCAAGCTCAGCGGGTCCAAGGGCATCTCCGTTTTGATGGGGAACTCCCTTATGTTCCAGCGTTTCCCGGTCCATGAAGGCTATGACGACCCGCAGCTTTCCAATTTCTACGGGCTAGCTATGCCGCTCCTCAAGCACGGTGTCCCCGTGGAGATATCCCACATCGAGAACCTTTCCTATCCCAAAACCCTGGAAGGCGTGAAGGTGCTCCTGATGACCTATTCCAACATGAAACCCCTCGACCCTGAGGCTCATTCCTATCTGGCCGGCTGGGTGAAGAATGGCGGACATCTGATCTATTGCGCCACCGACCAGGATCCTTTCCAGAAGGTGAACGAGTGGTGGAATACCGGAGACAACCGCTATGCCGCCCCTTCGGACCATCTCTTCGCCCAGATGGGAATCGAAGCAGGAGCCATGGAGGGAACGTACCGCTATGGCAAGGGCAGCGTCCGCATCCTCCGGCATGATCCCAAAGAATTCGTCTTGAAGGAGAGAGGGGACACCCTGCTGTTGGAAGCCGTTACGGCCGCTTACGGCCCCATCGAGGAGAAGAACCACTTTGTCCTGGACCGCGACGCCTATAAGCTGGTGGCGGTGGTGGACGAAGGGGTGAGCGACGAGCCCTATCGGCTGGACGGATGCTTCATCGACCTGTACGATGCCGATCTTCCCGTTTACACGTCGCTTTCCGTGCGTCCCGGGACCCAGCGCTTCCTCTATGATGTGTCCAAGGCACCCAAGGCGCCGGCTATCCTGGCCGCGGCCAGTCGCGCTTACGATGTCAAGAAGACCGGACACAGTTTTACGTATGTATGCAAGAGTCCGGTGGAGACCGTTAATGTTACGCGCATCCTTTTACCTTCAAAACCGGTGAAAGTGTTAGTGAACGGCATTACATCCGATTTCGAATGGGATCCCTCCAGCAAGACCTGCCTCCTTCGTCACGACAACCTCCCCGATGGTGTAACCGTAGAAATCCAATGGTAATGAAACAATTCAGACTGATCCTTATCCTTGCGTTCACCCTGACTGCATGCCAGACGCAGACGGTGCAGCGCAACGCCCTGCGCGCTCCGGCCTATCCGCTTGTATCCATCGACCCGTACACCAGTGCCTGGAGCATGTACGACCATCTGTATGACGGGCCGGTCAAGCATTGGACCGGAGCGGAATTTCCGCTCATCGGTGCATTGAAGGTGGACGGCGAAGTGTATCGTTTCCTCGGCATGGAGGAAGTGGAGCTGAGTCCGCTGGCCCCTCTGGCGGCGGAAATGCCCTGGCGGGGTGCTTACACCTTCTCCGAGCCCAAGGGCGACTGGTTCGCCGAATCCTACCGGCCGTCCGGCTGGAACGAGGGCCCTGCCGCCTTTGGAACCCCGGGCTACCTGACTTCCCTTACGCCCTGGCAGACTGAAAAGGTATGGGTGCGCCGGGAAGTGGAGGTATCCGAGGATCTCAGCGGCAAGCGGGTGTATCTCGCCTACAGCAACGATGACGACGCCGTTTTCTACATCAACGGCGTGGAGGTGCTCAATACGGGGCACGAGTGCCATACGAATGCCTTTACTCCTGTTCCCGACGGGGTGCTCCGGGAGGGAAAGAACCTGATTGCCGCCACCTGCACGGACACCGGCGGACTGGCTTATCTGGACATGGGGCTGATGCTTCAGAACGAGCCCCATACGGCCCTTGAGCAGGCCGCGGAGCAGCTCTATGCCGACGTCCAGGCTACCCGGACGCATTATGGCTTCCGCTGCGGCCCCGTGGAGCTGGAACTCAGTTTCACCGCCCCGCTCTTCCTGGACGACCTGGATCTCATCTCCCGCCCGGTGAACTATATCAGCTACAAGGTAGTATCCCGGGATGGCGGGAAGCACGACGTCCAGCTGTATCTGGAAGCCTCCCCCCGCTGGGCGACCGACCAGGCGGGACAGCCTTCCCGCAGCGAAGCCTACACGGACGGGCAGGGCGTCTGGCTGAAGTGTGGCAGCCAGGCCCAGCAGGTCCTAGCCAAGCGCGGGGATGACCTCCGGATTGACTGGGGCTACTTCTATCTCCACGCAAAGGACGGTCAGGTGGGAACCGGAACCGGTCTGGCGCTTCGTGAGGCGTTCCTCGGCGGTATCCCCTTCCCCGCCACTTCCGGAGAGAACCTTGCCGGCCGGATGGCCCTCATGAGAAAGGTAGACGTCGGACAGGAGGATCATGTCCTCATCGGCTACGACGACCTGTATTCCATCCAGTATTTCGGGGAGAACCTCCGGCCCTACTGGAACCGCAGCGGGGACAAGACCATCCAGGACATGTTCGCGGCGGCGGAAGCGGATTACGCGGAACTCGTGGGGCGCTGCGACGACTTCGACCGCCGCCTGATGGCCGACTGCGAAAAAGCCGGCGGCCGGAAATATGCCGAACTGTGCGCCCTCGCGTACCGCCAGTCCATCCACGCCCACAAGTTGGTGCAGGCCCCGGACGGAGAGATTCTCTGGCTTTCCAAGGAGAACAATTCTAACGGTTCCATCGGCACGGTGGACATCACCTATCCGTCGGCTCCGCTGTTCCTTTACTATAATCCCAAGTTTGCGGAATACTTGATGAACCACATCTACTATTACGCGGAAAGCGGACGCTGGACGAAGCCGTTCCCCTCGCACGACGTGGGTACCTATCCCATAGCCAACGGGCAGACGTACGGCGGCGACATGCCGGTGGAGGAGGGAGGCAACATGATCATTCTCACCGCGGCGGTCTGCAAGTTCGAGGGAAATGCCGATTATGCGGAGAGGCATTGGGAAACCCTCACGGTCTGGGCCGATTACCTTCGCCAGTTTGGACTCGATCCGGAAAACCAGCTTTGTACGGATGACTTTGCCGGCCATTTTGCGCATAATACCAACCTTTCCATTAAGGCCATCCTGGGCGTTGCTTCCTATGGATACATGGCCGGGCTGCTTGGCAGGCAGGCCATTGCCGATGAATATACGGCAGCCGCCCGCGAGATGGCCTCCCGATGGGTGGAGATGGCCGACGACGGCGACCATTACCGGCTTACTTTCGACAAGGAAGGAACCTGGAGCCAGAAATACAATCTGGTCTGGGACAAGCTGTTGGGACTGGACATCTTCCCGGAAAGTGTCGCCCGGAAGGAAATCGCCTACTATCCGTCCCGTTTCAACGAATACGGGCTTCCGCTGGACAACCGGGAGACCTATACCAAGTTGGATTGGATTATGTGGACAGCCACCATGGCACCCGACAAGGCCACTTTCGAGTCTTTCATCGAGCCCGTGTGGCGTTTTGAAAATGAAACCCTGGACCGTGTTCCCATGTCCGACTGGGTGTTCACTGACAAGCCTAATTACCGGGGATTCAAGGCCCGGAGTGTGGTGGGAGGCTATTTCATAAAACTCTTGGAAACGAAATGAGCAAGCGTGCAATAAAGATTTACGGGGTGCTGTTCCTGACTTGGCTGGCAACGGTTTCCGCCGTGGCCAGGCCAGAGCGTTCGGATCCGGTGTCTTACGTCAACACCCTGGTAGGGACTGCCTCCACTTACGAACTCTCCACCGGCAATACCTATCCGGCAGTTGCCGTGCCATGGGGCGCCGATTTCTGGACGCCGCAGACTGGCTCGAACGGAGACGGCTGGACCTACCGTTATGATGCAACGCATATCCGTGGGCTCAAGCAGACACATCAACCTAGCCCCTGGATCAACGATTATGGCGCTTTCTCCCTCATGCCGGTGACAACCGGTCCTGTATATGACCAGGACGCGCGAGCCAGCTGGTTTTCCCACAAGACAGAAGTTGCAACCCCTTATTACTATAGTGTGTATCTGGCTGACCATGACGTTACGGCGGAACTTACCCCAACGTCCCATGCCGCGGCCTTCCGGCTTACCTATCCCGAAGGGCAGTCCTACCTGGTCGTGGATGCTTTCGAGGGCGGGAAGGTATCCCTGGTTGATGCGTACACGATCAGGGGCTATACCGTCCACAACCACGGCGGAGTAGCCGACGGCTTCCGCAACTGGTTCATTGTCCGTTCCGATACGCCTTTCGAAGCCTGCCCGGCCCGGGAGGATGTGGCTCTTGTCGGCTTCAGGACCGTTCGGGGTCAGCAGGTGAACCTGCAGGTGGCCTCGTCGTTCATTTCGGCGGAGCAGGCCGAACGGAACCTCTTGGAGGTGACAGGAGGCTTCGAGGTCGTGCGGAACGCAGCCCGCGATGAGTGGAATGCCCAGCTGGGCCGAATCGAGGTGACGGACGGGAATCTGGACAACTTGCGCACATTCTACAGCTGCCTGTACCGTTGCCTGCTGTTTCCACGCGACCTGTCCGAAATCAACGAAGCGGGAGAACGCGTGCATTACAGTCCGCATAACGGCCGCATCGAAAAAGGCTATTTCTTCACGGATACCGGCTTCTGGGACACCTTCCGCAGCCTTTTCCCGCTGTTGAACCTGGTGTATCCGGAAACATCGGCCCGGGTGCAGGCAGGACTTGTAAACGATTTCCGGGAGAGCGGTTTTCTGCCGGAATGGGCGTCGCCGGGACACCGGGGGTGCATGGTGGGGAACAACAGTGCCTCCGTGGTCGCCGATGCTTTTCTGAAGGGAATCCCTTGCCAGGATATCGATGAGCTCTGGGAAGCGGTTACCCATGGGGCGCATGCGGTGCATCCGAGGGTTTCCTCTTCCGGTCGTCTGGGCTGGCAATACTACGATTCCCTGGGTTACGTGCCCTGCGATGTAGGGATCAACGAAAGTGCGGCACGCACACTGGAATACGCCTATGACGACTGGTGTATCTGGCAGTTGGGCCAGGCCCTGGGGAAGAAGGAGGAGGAACTCGCCCCTTACCGGCATGCTGCGCTGAATTACCGGAATCTGTATGATTCGGAATTCAGGCTCATGAACGGCCGGAAGGCCGACGGCCGTTTCTCCAGGCCCTTCTCTCCCTTGAAATGGGGCGGAGACTTCACGGAAGGGAACTCGTTGCACTACACATGGAGCGTGTTCCACGACGTTGAAGGCCTTATCGGCCTGATGGGCGGGCCGGAAACTTTTGCGGCCCAACTGGATACGGTATTCCAGATGCCGCCCAAATACGATGACAGCTACTATGGCCGTCCGATCCATGAAATCATTGAGATGACGGTGATGGGCATGGGAAACTATGCCCATGGGAACCAACCCATCCAGCACATGCTGTACCTGTACGACTGGTGCTCCCAGCCGTGGAAGACGCAGGCGCGTGTGCGGGAAGTGATGGGGAAATTCTACGGTCCCTGGGCCGACGGCTACTGTGGCGACGAAGATAATGGCCAGACATCGGCCTGGTATGTTTTCTCGGCCCTGGGATTCTATCCGGTATGCCCGGGCAGCGGAGAATATGCGCTGGGGTCTCCGCTCTTTGAGAAGGCTGTCCTGCACCTCCCCGGAGGCGATGTCCATATTGAAGCGCCCGGAAACGCTGAGGAGAAAGTGTATGTAGAGAAACTCCGCCTCAACGGACGGGTCTGGCAGCACAATTATATCCGGCATGACGACCTCCTCCACGGCGCCAAGCTTCGCTTTACCCTTTCAGACAAGCCGTCCTTCCTCCGCGGGACCCGGCCGGAAGACCGCCCGTATTCCTTAAGCCGATAAAGAAAAATGATGAAAAACAGTTTACTCTGCCTGTCTTTTATAACCGTGGCCATTCTCGCTTCGGCCCAACCTTATCAGGATCGGCGGCCCGCCGCGAAGGACCGGCTATTCACCTCTGAGGCCGTCGAGGCTAGAATCGTGGAGGTAGAAGCCCTTTTGTCGAATGCAAAGCTTCGCTGGATGTTCCGGAACTGTTTCCCCAACACGCTGGATACCACGGTCCATTATAGCGAAGATGAAAACGGTACGCCCCGGACCTTTGTCTATACCGGAGACATCCACGCCATGTGGCTCCGGGATTCCGGAGCCCAGGTCTGGCCTTACCTCTCCCTGATGCGGGACGACCCGGCGCTGAGGAAACTGCTGGAAGGGGTCATCCGCTGCCAGTTCAGTCTTATCAACATCGACCCGTATGCCAACGCTTTCAACGACGGACCGACCGGAGGGGAATGGATGAGCGACCTGACGGACATGAACCCCTATGTTCACGAGCGCAAGTGGGAGATTGATTCCATGTGCTACCCTGTCCGTTTAGCTTATGAGTATTGGAAGATAAGCGGTGATGCGTCCGTTTTCGATGATACCTGGCTGCAGGCGGCCCGGAACATCTATACAACCCTCCGGACGCAGCAGCGAAAGGAGGGGAAGGGGCCCTATCACTTTCAGCGCCGGACCGAACGCCAGTTGGACACCAAGGCCTGCGATGGCTGGGGAAACCCGGTGAGTCCCGTCGGACTCATTGCATCGGCCTTCCGTCCATCGGATGATGCCACTACCTTTGAATTTCTGGTTCCATCCAACTTCTTTGCAGTAAGTTCTTTACGAAAAATGGCAGAGATTCTTGAAAGCGTCAACGGCGAGAAGGAGCTAGCCGGGAACTGCCGTTCGCTGGCGACGGAAGTCGAGGCTGCACTAAAAAAATACGCCGTTTATAAACACCCGAAGTATGGAAAGATCTATGCCTTCGAGGTGGACGGTTTCGGGAACCGTTTCTTGATGGATGATGCCAATGTCCCGTCGCTGCTGGCGATGGCCTACCTGGGGGACGTCCCGTCCCGGGACAAGATTTACCGGAACACACGGAAATTTGTCTGGAGCGAGGATAATCCTTTCTTTTTCAAAGGAAAAGCAGGTGAAGGGATTGGGGGACCCCATATCGGCTATGATATGGTCTGGCCCATGAGCATCATGATGAAAGCATTTACCGCGACCGATGATGCCGAGATCAAATGGTGTATCAAGACCTTGTTGGATACAGATGCAGGGACCGGGTTCATCCACGAAAGTTTCCACAAGGATGATGCCTCCCGCTTCACCCGTCCGTGGTTCGCTTGGCAGAATACCCTTTTCGGAGAACTCATCCTGGACCTGATTGACCGAGGAAAATTGGGACTCCTCAACAGTATTGACAACCGGTAATAGGCGGATAGTGTTTGTTTCGCATATGGTTAAATGTTTCTATCTTTGCATAGGAACGGGTATGGAAGCTCTCTCCGCAAAAGACTGTATGCCCATGACACTGAAACGTTTCTTCCTGACCCTGGTCGCGCTCGCCGCGGCCGTGGCCTTCCAGATGGACCAAGAGTACATCGAAGGCGAATTCTGGGCCCCGAACGGGAGGCTATATATCAGATCTCAGTATTTAGGGACCTATGATGATTATTATTATGACACCGTGGACGAAGTCTTTTTGGGAAACATCATGGAATCTGGAAATCTGACTGTAATCACAGATGAGGGGCTTGACTTAGCGGTAATGGTGCCACAAGGAAATGACACCGCCGAGTTACAGCCGATGGGAGTGACTGTTAATACGGCGAGCGGCAGCTATAATACAACGTTCTACTCGATGCAGTATTACATGTGGGACCACAAGAATCAAGGGTGCCATCCATACAATGCAAATGCTGGTGGTTTCCAACTCCCATTCTCGATGACGCGGCTCCCGGGCACCAGAACCTCTGCTTTAGTCACTGCCCCGGCAATGCGGCAGCGCACAGCAACTAAAGCCTCCGTCCATCACGGTCAGCCCAAAGTCGGAGATAAAGCCCGAAATAGTATGGCGAGAAAGAAATCCGCGAGAACCCTGTCACCCACCAAGGATTGACGAGGCAACTTGCAGGGATTGAGTAATAGCCCCCCCATCGTCCATGAGACTCTCTGCCATTGGAATTGAGGCAAGGGTACTAGAGGTCTACCCAGCGGTCAACTCGAAAGGGTTGACCGCTTTTTCATAGACGACCGAAACAAAGAGGAGCATCATCACGACGGTCCCCTTTGCCATGTCTAAAAAATTAGCAGTGCCGATAATCACATAAACGATTACCCGCAACTATAAGGAATTGCCCGTGTTCCCCTTTCTACGCATTCAGGTGTTCAGTTTTTGTACATTTTTCTCAATAGATGATAATAAGTAGTAGTTATATCAATAACTACATAAAATGCTTTTTGATATCATGGAAAGACACGCATCTGGTCAAAGGATGCGTGTCCTTCCTGTACGGCACAAACATAGACTTCTTTGTATTTCCCCTTAGAATCATTACCTTTGACCTGGAAATGAGGCTACTGTGCTTCATCTTGGGGAAAAACCGGACAACTGCGGCTACTTCAGAAATGAGGTGGCCGCTTTTATTATTATTCGACGCTCATCCCGTGTAGTCCTAGAGGGAATAGAAGGTCTTTACAGCGTGATCCAAATCATATTCGCGGAACACATCCTGATACGTAAAGCACTGTTCAACGACCTTGAAGTTGGCTGCGAGACCATTCAACCCCTTAGCCAGAGTTCCATATAGTCGGCAGTAATCATCGAACTTGTCATGGCTGTTGTCGATTGAGTCCGGGAAAGAGTAGAGGATTTCGCCGAGGTAAACATCGTATCCGCTATTCCGGTATTCGTTGGCGACATTCTGCACCCCAAGGAAATGCGAGACCATCTGTTTGATACCGCCGGCATAATGAAGAGTACGGCCTTTGATGGACGCCAAAACGGAATATCCCTCTTCTTCCGGATTATCTTCTATCTTTAACCCCATCTGCTCCAGGCACCCGCTATCTGACAAGCGTGAGTAGATGTTCTCATAAACCCGCTTGGAAATCTTTGAGTACTTCCCCCAGTTTAAGTATTCAGAAAACTTCGACTCAAGAAACAGAACGACAGGTTTGCCAGACTGAACATCATTACCCAACAGGACCACGTCAATGTTCGAGTTGTGTGCCTGCCCATCCTCATCTACGCCAACAGGGTTCTTGACTTCAAAGCAGGGCGTAGTAAAGGAGACATTCCGACCATCAACTGTCAGGTGCAGAGGTTTAAGGGCGGAAACATCGTAGAAACAGAGAAGGCTTATTAGGGAAGAAGAATGGAGAGTCCGAATTCGACGTGCTTCTTGCCCGTCACCATCCGTCGCCTCTTCGTATTTTGTAGGGAAGGATTTGCTGTTTAAACCAAACAACCGTATGAGGTCGGCGGGATCTTTTATGTCATCACACTTGATGCTCAAAGATCTGTCTGACGGGATACCTCTCCACCGTGTCGGAGTCAGCGTGGCATTCCGCAGGATGTCGTCCACCTCCGGGCGATTGAAGATAGAGTATAGGGGGCTGTTTTTGACAATATTTTCAATCAGTTGGATATTGCTCATATTCGTTGTGGGTTAAATGATACTATCGTAATGCGGTTTTCATTCTTCTCGGCCAAATAGCTTCAACCGCCATCATCGTCCTGGCGACAAAGTGGCCCTTGAGAGCGAGATCCTTGAAGGGAGTATCTACCGGGTAGCCTGCCTCCTGGAGCATCAAAGCCTGTTCTTGATAGAGCAGGATGCCATAGGTGTCGCGGAGGATGCGGTCAGCGGCTCCGTTTCCAACGGAGGGAATCTCGTCCGGATTCAACTTGCGGCGAAGGAATTCCGGGAATAATTGGATTCGGCCGGGCCAGTAGATGGCATTCAGGAGGACCAGGTCGGACATGGATTCAGGGTCGAAGTCGGTCAGCCATTCCCGCATCTTGTCGGACTCAAACCAGATAGCGCCGTCCGTGGTTCCCCGGCCGAAGTGGCGCAGTGTGGCTTCGTCCAGCCGATGCCAACCATTCTTTATGGTGTCGGGGAAGTGGTCCAATGCGGCGTACTCGATGATGCGGAGTTTGAAGGAGTCGTTCATGTCCCCGTTCATGAATGTGATTTGAAAGACGCCAGGTTCGGCCTCGGTGATGATTTCGTCGCGGTTTTGCAGGACGTTCTTAGCTACGGCGATGCCGCCGGTACCAGTCTCAAGGACTAAGTCATTGTCTGGTCTGAAGGAGCGAAGGAAACGGGAAAAGGGCAAGTCCCATTCTACCGGGTTGACACGAGTCACGCCGGCCAGATAGAGCAGGAGGGAACTGGTGAGGAAGCCGAATCCGGGGCTGGTGACAATGCCAGCAGAGCGGACTTTTTCCATCACGTCGGACAGTAGTTTGATGCAAGCCCAGCGGTCGGGGTCGGCATCTGCCCAGTTGAGTTCCTCGGTAAGGCGCGCCTGGAGGGCTTCCTTGGTGACCGGGGCCATGCATTTCGCCTTGTTGGCTTCCAGGGCGCGGTTGATTTTGGCAAGGAGTTGTTTGTTCATTATCTGTTCGGTTACATATTATAATACGAAGTCGCGATTTAAAAAGACGTCAATTTGGGGCAAAATAGGCCGCATTTCTCAGAAATAATGATTAGAATTGCGTTATAGGCACTTGGAATCCGCTTGAAAATTCGCTTGTAATTCTATACATTTGCAAAAACCTCGTCATATGCCACTGAAGTTCTACCTTGAAAAGCGACTCAATAAGCACGGAGAAGCCCCTATCCGCGCGATTTGGTCTTTTAACGGTGACCGCTTTCAGACAACTATAGGATTCAGCATCCCACCGCAGGCATGGGATAATCAAGCCGCGAGGGTCCTACCCGTCCCGTCCAACCACAAAGGGGAGATGGCGGCATTCATGAACGCCATTATTGAAGCATTGGAAAAAGCGGTGTCCCGAGTTGAGTATTTTTCCCACCTATATAGTGTTCGGCTCAACAAGCCGACGGTGAATAAGGTTGTGGCTGATGTTCTCGCTGCTGGTGGCGATTATCCTTTCACTCAGGAAGGTATTTGGAGGAAGATGGTTAAGGAACGTGGCCGCTCCGCTGACCGTTACTTTGAACACTGCATGGGGGGTAAGTATAAGCTGATCGCAGTCGGCAAGGAGACGGATACGCTTGAGAACGTTGTTGTATACCAAGAGATGTTTGGCGACCATCAGATTTGGATTCGGCCCATGTCTGTTTTCTTCGGGAAAAAGAAGATGGCGGATGGTTCGGTAGTGGATCTATACAAAGAGATAGATATGTCACGCCCGGTTTGATGATGCGAGTGAACTAGGGTGAACAAGCGGCGGTTCAGGTTGGCGGGGATGGTTAATGTGCTGATAATGAGTCCTAGTGTGGGTGAACGGGAGGGTGAACGGTTTAGGGGGCAGTTTAGGACATGGAACGAAGAAAGCGGGCCGTAGACGCCCGCTTTCCATCATAGAATCTATTTGCTTTCACTTCCGCCGGAGCGTCGTTTCAGCCTTTCTTCGTACTTTCGGACCAGTTTCTTGATCCAAGTTCCTGAGCATCCGTACTTCTCGCCGATCTTATCCCAGCCAGCACCAGCGTCATGCTCCTGCTTCAATCTGGGTGCATCGGCCGGACCTGGTTTCTTGGATGGTGACGGCGTTACGGATGGGACTGCTTCTGTTCCGGTTTTCTCCATGACAACCTCGGCCTGCTGACTTTTCTCGCGCAGGTAGTTCTGTTCACCGGAGAACTTGTGCATATACCGCTCCATCACGTAGTCGGCGATGTACCGAACGAGACCGACGACCTGGTTCCTTGCATCGGGACGGTCTTCTCCTGGTTCACCGGCGAGCATGTGCAGCACAATACCACAGTGGAAGGCAATCGCTGCAATTCTGGCTCGGGCATCTTTCCGTGCGAGGTTGCCGTCGGCCTTGTAGATCGGAACTTGGTCATCGAGCCACTTCCGCAGCGCCTTGTTCACATAGTCAAGGTCCACGATGGTTTCCGGGCAAGGGATGTCGTTACCAGAAGCGTCCTGGGTATAGCAATAGAGCTTTCGCCAGTCATCAATCCTATCCCGAATCTGGTCAAGAAGGCCATCCTCGGCGAGTTCAACGGACGTCAACTGGTCGCCACTGTCAGGGATGAGGCTGAAGATGTACCTGGAGACCATACCACCTTGCAGATTGCCGTGCGTGAAAGCGGCTACTGCATCAGGGGTACCGGTGTAGAAGACGTTCATGAAGACCGGGAACAAGCCCTTCACGGAATCCTTCGCCTTGTTGTTCTGGTAGACGGGGTCATTGTCAAAGGCCTTGCAGTAGTGCTCCGTGGTCAGGCCGTTCTTCTCCTTCATGGCCTTGTTGACAGCCACGATCTCCGGCTCGAAGTCGAAGATGTGAATCCCGCTGTTGGCCGCAAGGACATCGAACAACTTGGACCTGGTAACGGAAACACCGACGTTCTGGATGATCTTCTTCTGCTTCACCGCGGTCGCCTGGTTCCCGTTCTGCTCGAAAAGCTTCTTCTGGTCCGACTCGATGACGCGCTTGAACAGACGCTTGAATACCTGCCCGAACTTAGCCTTCCCTTGCCCCCAGTTTCCTTCTACGATCACGAGAAGGTTCGGAGCATGGAGGTTACCGTCCAGATACTTGGCGCGGACACGAGAGAACGCCAGGGCCCCGAACGCCGAAAGCAGCAGGAACAACATCGGCTCGAAGTACCCAAGCGGACAGCAAGCCAGGATATAGCCCAAAGGGTCTGGCAGGCAGAGGAGACTCGGCTTGGGATGCTTGGCGCGGAACCGTTCCATCCAGGTCTTCTTCTGCCCGTTCTGCTCGGGGTCGGATTCGTGCTGCTCGGGGTCCTGCTGGTCTGCCGTCACCTTGTACTCCTTGTCGATACGCTTCTTCTGCTCATACTCGGCGACAGAGCACTTCATCCCGACGAACTGCTTCACCGCATCCTTGGCCATATCCCAGATGGAGGCGATGCCCTTCAACCGACCAAAGAGGCTTACAGCGCCTCTATTGGCACGCTCGATGATGTCGCCAGTGTCCTTACCGGCGGCTGATACGGAGAAGGGACCGAGGCCGAGGCTGACACGCTCTTGTGAACGGCGCTCCTGCCGGGATTGTCTACGTCTCCCGGACCGGCGCTGATTAGATAGTGGTACATCGATGTGGGGGCCGAAGCCCCCCATCGGATTCAGATTCTCAAGACCCTCTTGCAGGTCCTGAGTCAAGTCCATGCCACTCTCCCGCGGCTGGACGGTGTTGCTGCGATAACTACTTCTTCTTGCCATTTCTACGAGAACGGGGGCGAGGGTGGTTACGACGATACTCTTGGCGCATCTTCCACGATTCGTCCTTGGCCTTGATGATCTTGCGCCATGCAAGGCCCGTGGCGATAGGAGCGCCGATAGCTGCACAGAACCTGAGGATTTCGGCGGAAGCCTCAAGGAAATCAAGGGTACGGTCCCACGTGGATGATGAATTATTGCTGTTCATCTTGTTTTGGGTTTTCAAGGTTATTGTTCTTCCGGAGACGCGAGTAGACTGTCTTGACGGAGATGCCAAGGCGGGCGGCGATTTCCCTTGCAGGAACGCCTCCATCATACCACGCGCGTATGAGAGCTACTTCCTCGTCGGTGAGCTTGCGCTTCGCCGCACCGGCGGGGGCTAGGGTAGGCTCCTCGACCTCATGGACGCCGTCGTGCGCATCGACAGCGGGAGAAGGCGGAGGAACCAGGGTGGGCTCGTCGTGGGGCATGGGACAGGCGCTCCCGGATCCATAGGAACGCTTGCCCTTGCCGCAGACGACGTAGAGAATACCGGCCGTTGTGAGCCCCAGGATATACCCGAGGACTCCGGCCTTGGTGGTAGAATTGGACCCGGAGCCACTGGTGGTTCCGAGTGGGGCGCTCGATGGCGCAAGGCTAGTTGAGTTTGCCATAGTTGTTAAATGATTGTATTGTTCGTGAATTCAGTCGTGCCGGAGCATTCTCCAGCCAGAGAAAAATTATCTCGAACTTGGAGAAAGGCGGATTATCAATCACGACGTCGGAGTGGTACATGATTTCCGTGACTTCCGGCGAATCGAATGACCCTCCTTGTTTGAGGCGAGTGACCGTCTGAGTCTTGCCGTCGTAGTCGAAACGCCACGCACCACCACCAAGATCGATGCACGTCGCCGTCACATGCTCAAGCCCCAGGATGTGGAAGAATTGAACTAGGAAGAGTACGACCTGGGAGAAGCGGTAGTCGCTGAATGGGCATAGGATTCGTTTCCCCTTCAAGTACGGGGCGAAGCGCAGAATCTCATCGGCGACGTCGGAACACTTGGTGTAGTGCTCGTCGTTCTTCTTCTCTCGTGCGTTTCTCATATTAGCATTGTTACTCATAGGCTCCTCCGCTTAATGAATATCCTTGTAGGAGAGTTCTTCGTCCTCCCCTTGATCTGAAGGTCCTGCTGATGTGCGAGAATGCCATTGGTCAGCTGACCGCCTGTGCCGGTAGAAGCTCCCACGATCTCGAAATCGGGGTGCTGGTTGTCGAGGTACGTGACGGGTACTCCGATCACCCCGAAGTAGTCATACGGGATATCCTTCACGAAACCAACCTCGATAGCGTCGAATCCCTCGTAGTGGGGGTACTGGCTGGGGTCTGCGTAGTAGGACTTGGTGAGCATGAGCCGGCATTTCTTCTGGACGGGGAATGTTGTGTACCACCTTGATAGTCCTGCAAGGTTCTTCTCCTCGCTTCCGTCGGGGGCAAGGAACGACTTGGGCGAGGTATAGCCATATCGTACAGCTCCCTCCATGACATACGGCCACATAGACTTGAGCGTGGCCGACTGCTTGTTCCCGAGTAAGATGAAATCTTTCATACGGTAATTGGTTTGGTAATAGCGACCGGCGGAGATATCACTCTCAATCACCGGCCAAAGGGTGCTAATCGTGGTTCCAAGGCCTATAGTCAGCGTCCACGAAGTTGCTACCATAGGATTCGCGGGTACGTTTGAGACGCTTCACAAGGCCATCTTTTAGGTAAATACGCGGTTTCTCCGGGATGGCGGCCAAATCGTCAGCGAACTTGCGGAGGTCAGCAATCTTGAACTCCCCACCAGCCAGCAGTCCAACACGGAAGAGGTCCACGAAGCCGGCGCACTCCTGGACGATGGCGAGACTCTTGCTCGTCAGGATAACCGGTTCCACACTGGCAAAGCACCTGAATCCCAAATCATGGATCCGGCGCAGAGCAAGGATACGTTCCGAGTTTGGACTGGCACCAGGTTCCATATCATCTCTGCCCGTAAGCGTAAGCCCGATGACGAGGTAATCCTTCACTTCAGGGATGGTGAGCAAGTCCTGGAAGATCTCGGAATCCAACCATGCCGTTCGCTTGGTCAGGAACTGGATGGGGACGTGGAGTTTGACGGCCTCGGCAATGAGGGCGGCGAACAGAGGGAAGGTTTGCGGCAGACCGGGGTCAGAGATGAATGTGAAGAAGATGCCGTGCTCCAGGAGCTCCGGCCTAACTGTGCCGCCGTTCCCGCCGAACAATTCGTTGAAAAAGGCGGTGACAGCGCTCCGTTCGGACTTAAAGCACGCTTTCAAGGACACGAGGCATGTTCCAAGCGTCTTCGCCATCTTGCCCTTGAAAAGGTAGCAGTAGAGGCAATGGGGGCCCGGGCAGCCTTTGAAGATGTTGGTAGCGAAGAGCGCGTACTCTTTCGCTTTCCCGCCAGGTCTGTAGATGGCCTTACCACCCTTGATGGTCTTCAGCTTCTTCTTGACCGGGTCGAAAGCCTTGTGAGCAGCGACTGCGGCCGCGGCGACGGCGCGGAGAACGAGATACTTCGCCTTGTCCCAGATGGAGGGACCTTTCGGGGTGCTGTCCGCATCGGCGGGAGCCGTGATTGCTGCCGGCCGTGCTGAGGACGAAGGGGAATCTTTTGGCGAGGCGGAAGGGGTGTTGACCGTGCTGACCTCGGAAGCTCCCGTGTTGACCGTTTCTTTGTATTTGGACATTGTTATTGGATTTAGTGGCCCGGCGGGGCGACCCCGCCGGAGCCGGTTTGTACAAGTCATTACTATCTGACGGGGTTTTCGTAGCAGTACAGGCAGCCAGACGGGCACGGCTTTGCGGGCCAGCCACCCAGGTCTAGGTCGAAGCAGCAGCCGCAGAGCGGGCGGCCGAGCCTCTTTTTCTTCTCATGAACGAGTGAACGGTGGGTGGGATGCAGCTCTTCCAGGCGGTCAGCGTCGAGGCAGTGCCCCATGGGAAGCCCGGGGACCGCACAGGCGGACAGGTTTACGCCGTACTTCGCGGCGACGGCCATCATGCCATCGGCGATCTGTAAACGCTCGGTGTCATCCGGAGCCATCAGCGTGAAACCCTCCTTCCTGAAGCGTGAAGTGACCTTCCTGTGCATGTCATTCTCGACGAAGGAGGTAGCGAAATCCTCGACGCCCTGCGCGGCACAGGCGGCCATGATGGGCTCGAAGAGTGCATAATTGCTGTGGATAACCCCGGCAGCATCCCTGTAGCGTAGCTGAGGGTCTATCCGGAGCTTAATGCGGCGGACATCACCGATGAACTCTGCGACAGGAGGGATGGCTGCTACCGTGTCTTCCCAGGCGGGAACACCTGGCTCGATATCGGAACCACCCATGCCAGTGATGGTCAGCTGGAGGCAGACCTGGACCCCCTGGCGCTGGATGTCAACAAGGAATGAGCGCAGAGGCTCAGAGAGAAGTGCGGCAGGAAACTTCGTCCAGACCATGAGGGTGTGGGGGTCCCAGCCACGCGCGACAGCGGCATGGTAGGCGTCGATAAGCGCCTGGGGGTACCACATGGCCAGATCGACAATGCGACTGGCAGAAAAAACGATGGGAAGTTCTTTCATAATACTGTGATTATAAAGGTGAAACTTAAGCTGCAAGTGAACGACCGGCGGAGTGCAGACGGTCAGAGTAGCGCACGGCACCAGCGTCGCGGAGAAGGCGGCTGATGGCACGGGCGGACGGGGGAACGATATTGCTGATCTGCCCGTGGGAAAGGTCATACTGCTCGTACAGGACGATGATGAGCATGACCTGCTGGTCCGGGCTGAGGCGGTAAAACCAGGCATCCTTCCGGCTGATACCGCCGGAGGGGATGGGGAGCCGGGTGACGGAGACCGCGTGACCGCCGCCGGTGCGGGGCTCCCTCATGTACCTCTGGAGAAGTGCAGCGAGTTCATCCCGGGTGGCGCTGCGGGGTGCAGGGTCAGGGTCCGGGGTGATGGGGGTGTCTGTGCCAGTGGTGGTGCTGGTACTCGATGATCTGCGGGCGCGGGCCACGAGGGCGGCGGCTCCGAGAAGGGTGGCGATGGAAATCGCCAAGAAGGTAGTTTTTTTAAGCATATACTTATAGTATTAATGGTTATTGTCTAGCATCAATCAGGTTTGCGTCCTGGAAGGCGTCCAGATCGCTCCTCTTTACGTATATCTTCCTTCCCCGCTGGATGAAGGGAATCCTGTTCTCATCTCTCCATCGTTGAAAGGTCCTCGTGCTGATTCCAAGAACAGTGCATACCTGCTTGGTGTCAAGGTACTCTTCCACTCTTGCGGTGGAACCCGATTCTGCCGTACACTTGCGGTACTCATCGATGGCCTCCATCATGATGCCTTTAAGCCGCTCCTCAGTTATCAGATAAATCTTATCCATGTTTCTTTTCGTTTTCTGAGTACAAAGCTAACCTTGGAAGAACCACTAGCAATGAGAGTGAAGCAAAGTGAAGAAAAGAAGGTAAAAGGGGTGTAATGGAGGTGTAATATACCATACGGCAATGGGGATGGGCACAAAAAAGAGGACCACCGAAGTGATCCTCTTACAGGGAAGGCGGGAGCCGCTTGATGCTCGATGCGTTATTTGGCTTTTTGCTGTTGAATGGACTCCACCAATGAAGCGAGTTCATCCTCGGATAGTTTTCCTAGCTGTTCCAGTAAATCCTGTTTCCGCTGACTGGGGCTAGAAATGGGTTTGAATATTTCTTTGAGAGCCTCATCTTTTGCCTCTGTGTCAAATCTGCGCATGTATCTTTCTGTGGTGCGGAGGCTGCTGTGCTGGAGAAGACCTTGAAGAATGCTATTGTCTGTGTGGATATCCTTGGCGAGTCCGGCAAAGGTGTGGCGGCTGATGTGCGAAGTCAACGGCTTGCTAATTCCGAGCTTTTCTTTGATTTTCCGTAATCCTTTGTTGACTAAGGAGACCTTTGCGCTGATTATTTTCTTATAGGTAAGGCGGTATTCTGGTGCCATCTCGTCTATGGCCTTTTGTGTGGTAAGTTGCCTCCAGCGCTTGTGATCCCTAGTACCGGCCATGTAGGGGAAAATATAATCAATAGATTCCGGCACGGAATCCTTCTCTTGAATAAAACGCTCGCGGTATATATTCAAAATTTCTTGTGCGGGCTCGACAAGAAGAATTCTCTGCTCTTTGCGGTTTTTCCCCATCTCATAACGGAGATGTCCATCACTTGTGACATTTTGCCAACGTAGTACAAGGAGATCGGCAATTCGGATGCCGGCGCAGAACATGGCGAAAAGGAAGAAGTTTCTGCTATGCCACTCCATGGAACCCTCTTTGAGGTCCAAATTGATGATGGCGAGAACTTCTTCTCGGGAAAGCTCTTCACGGTGAGTGGGAACAGTCTTGACTTTGTAGACGCGGAAGGGGTTTTCATCCTCTTTGATATACTTCAGCTTGACTGCTTTGCCCATTATGGCGCGGAAGATATTGAGAATCTTTGCAACAGTATTCTGATGGAGCTTGACTTCATTCGACTCAATGACTGTGCCTTTCTTCCGTTTCCGTTTCAGCTCTTCTTCCGGTTTTTTTGTGAATTGCTGATTGGGAATGGTGTGAAGGTAAGCCTCGAATTTGCCCACGAACTCTGGGGTAATCTCCTTGAATTTAAAGTCTTCAGGAGAACGGTTTCTGGTTTTAGCGTAGTCTCTGAATTTATTGCAGAAGCCATTGTATTTGAGATAGGTCTCTGGTGAACCGCCATTGTAGATGTCGACGGTGCATTGCTGGGCAAAAATGTAAAAGGAAGGAGATTTTTCTCCACCGTCTAGCACTTCAATGATTTTTTCCGCGCTGGCTATTCCATCCTCTTCTAAATCCCGATATATATCTCTGGCTCTTTCTAACAGTTTGTCAAGTTCATTGTTCCACTTCTTCGAATTCGGTTCAGTCGTGCGAATCTCTTGAGCGCTTTTGTTCCAGTCGATCTTGCGGTTAAGTTCAATGCTTGTTTGATAACGCCGGTGTATACGATTTTCTGTAATTCTAAGGTATACGGGAAACTTTCCGCGCTTGTTTGCGGTATTGACCTCATAATTAAAAGATATCGAACTCTTCTTTTTAGGGCGCGAGTATTCTTCCTCGTTTGTTTTGGGTGCCGTCGTTATGCGTTTTCTTTTAGCCATATTGAAGCCTTTTTGCAAAGATAGAAAAATGTTTCTGTAATTTACTGAAACATTACTGAAACATTTCCGTCGTTTTGGTTCTTTCTGTGCCTTTTTTGAAAATGACAAAAATGGCAATCTAACGCATCGAGGGGCGTATTCAAAAGAAAAAGGATGTCATTCTATGACATCCTTAGTGCCCAGAGCGGGGCTCGAACCCGCACGTCTTTAAGGGACACTGGATTTTGAGTCCAGCGCGTCTACCAATTCCGCCATCCGGGCAGGGATGGTCTCGGAAGAGACGGAATGCAAATTTACCGCAAAATCTCAGATTTGCAAAATAAATCCAGTATCTTTGTAAGTTATGGGAAAGGAGATTACCGTTACGATCGATGGAAAGGCGGCCGGCCGGGTGGTCGGCCTGGAACATCTTGCGGAAATCGCCGCACTGCTCGGAAGCGAGTCGGAGGTGTTTGTCATTTATGATGAAAACGCCTCGTGGGTGGCGTCGGAGGTCGTTTCGGCTTTGCCGGGGATCAAAGGAAGCATCGCCATCGACGCATCCGAGGAGGAAAAGTCGATGGAGACGGTGCTGCTGTTGTGCCGTTCGCTGATGGAGGCCGGGGCGTCCCGCAAGGCGCTGGTGCTGGCCATCGGCGGCGGAATCACGACGGACCTGGCGGGCTTCGCCGCGAGCATCTACAAGCGCGGCGTCCGGTATGCGAACCTTCCCACGACGCTGCTGGCGCAGGTGGATGCCGCCATCGGCGGAAAGACCGGGGTCAATTTCGACGATTACAAGAACATGCTGGGCGTCATCGTCCAGCCGGTTTTTACCTTCATCTGTGCCGATGTGCTCCGCACCCTTCCGCGCCGGGATTTCCTGTCCGGAGCGGCGGAAATGCTCAAGACTTTTCTCATTGAGAATGAGGATGATAATTACGGGAAGGCCGTGCGCTGCCTGTCGGGGTCCGGTGACGGGCTCCAGGATCTGGTATTCGCTGCGGCGGCCGTGAAGGCGGGGGTCGTTTCCCGCGATCCCTTCGAGCAGGGCGAGCGCCGCAAGTTGAACCTCGGCCATACCTTTGCCCATGCCATCGAGCATGAGGCTCGGCAGCAGGGGGACGACATAACCCATGGTGAGGCTGTGGCGATGGGTATGATCCTCGCGGCGCGGCTTTCCGATGCGACGGGCTTATCGACAGGAATGGAAGCGCGTCTGACGCAGGATTTTACGGCGGTGGGCCTGCCGGTTGCGTGCCCCTACCCGCCGGAGACGCTCGCCGCGGCCATGGACAAAGACAAGAAAGCGGAGGGCGGCCTGGTGCATTTCGTCCTTCCGGAACGCATCGGCTCGGTCGTCATCCGCGACCTGAAGGTCGATGAGGTGATTAAAACGTTGAAAATATGATTTGTACTTCCATACAGAACAAGACGCTGGACGAGATCCTGGACATTCTCGAGAGCGGTGAGGTGGAGATGGCGGAGATCCGGCTGGACCTGTGCGATCTGGACGGGGAGGAAATCGAGGAACTGTTCTCGGAGTCCGATGTGCCGCTGATCGCGACATGCCGGATTGCGACGCTTGCGGACCGGGTGCGGGGAGAAGCCAGCCTGCTGGCCGATGCCGGAAAGGCGCTCTCGGAGCAGGGAATGTACCTCTCCACGCCGCGCCACGGACGGAATGCCGCCGAGGAACTTGCTGAGAATCAACTCATGAAGGCCATCGAGGCCGGAGCCAAATACGTGGACCTGGAAATGGAGGCGCCACCCATGATGGGCCGCAAGATCCGCCAGGCCTGCCAAGAGCACGGATCCATCCTCATCCGGTCGTTCCACGACTTCACCGGCACGCCGCCGGAAACTACGCTCCTCTCCCTACTGGAGAAGGGCCGCCGCTTCGGGGGTGAAGTGGTCAAAATCGTGACCACAGCGACCTCCAAGGCCGATGCGGACCGCGTCCTGGCCCTCTACCGGGAGGCCGATCCGGGTACGCTCGCGGCCTTCTGCATGGGCCCTGAAGGACGGGAATCCCGCCTGGAGGCCTTGCGCCTGGGCGCCCCGTTCACCTACGCCTGCCTCACGGCCGAGGAGGCCACGGCGCCGGGCCAATGGACTACCGCCGAGATGCGCCAGGCCGTTTACAAGGATTTCCGCTTCATCGACTCATCCTCAAATCCGGGCGATTTTGAGGATGAAACAACGGAAAACGGTCGTTCGTCCTCAAATAGGGCCGAAAATGAGGACGAGGAGCCCCGCCCCCTTCAGATGCCGGCCTCCAAGAGTTTTGCGCAGCGGGCCATCATTGCCGCGGCCCTCGCGCAAGGCACTTCGCACCTGTCCGGCTATTCGCCCTGCGGGGACAACGAGGCGGCCCTGGCGGCGGCGCGGAAACTCGGCGCCCGTGTCCAGGTGACCGGCTCCACCCTTGAAATCACCGGCATCGGCGCCTTTGAGAAGTGTCTGTCCATCAGTGATATACATGTCGGCGAGTCCGGATTCCTCACACGGATGCTCATCCCCGTCCTCTCGGTCATTGCCGACGCCCCTGTCCTCGTGACGGGCGAAAAGACGCTCCTCAAGCGTCCCCTCGCCGGCGCGCATGACATCATGGCGTCGTTCGGGGTGCGGCTCGTTCCCGAGATTTCTCCACTCGCTTCGCTCGGTCGAAATGACAGAGAAACGTCGTCCGGTCGAAATGACAATGAAGTCGAGAAATCCAAAGCCCGCAAGAATGACTGCTTCATCCCCCTCACCGTGAAAGGCCCCCTGGTGCCGGGCCGGGCCGATGTTTCCGGCCGGGAGGGCTCCCAGCTGATCTCCGGCCTGCTGGCCGCACTGCCGCTCGCCGGAAGCCGTTCCACGGTGTACGTCCACGATCCGCGGAGTATTCCGTATATGTTCATCACCGTGGACGTGCTCAAGAAATTCGGCATCGAAATCGGCTCCGAAATGGAAGGGGACGAGGATTTCCTGCAGACGCAGGACTGGACGCTGTGTACCGGGGTCACGTTCAAGATGCGGGGCGGCCAGCACTACCGCGCGGCCGATTTCCGCATCGAGGGCGACTGGTCCGGCGCCGCGAACTTCCTCGTGGCCGGTGCTATTTTCGGCGACGTGGAGGTGGAAGGACTTGATACCCAATCCCTCCAGGCCGATATTTCCATCATGGACATCCTCATGGACGCCGGGGCAAGCATGTCCCAACTGGAGGGCGATACGCCCACGACGGGGTCCATCCACGTGACTCGCGCCCCGCTGTGCGCCTTCGAGACGGACCTGAACAACTGTCCGGACCTCTTCCCGATCGTCGCCGTCCTCGCGGCCTTCTGCCCGGGCACGAGCCGCATCCGCGGCGTGGAACGCCTCCGCCACAAGGAGACCGACCGGGCCGCCGCCATCGTGGACATGCTCACGCAGATGGGTGTTCCGGTCCAGGTCGATGAGGACGAAATGACCGTCGAAGGCATGGGCCTTCCCCAGCGTGTCCTCACCGGAAACCTGCTGAAAGGCGGTCCTTACACTTCCCACGGCGACCACCGCATGGTGATGGCCCTCAAAGTGGCCTCGCTGGGCGCGGACGGCCCCGTGGAGATCGACGACACCGCCTGCGTGGCGAAGTCGTTCCCGGAATTTTTGGAAATGTTTGACAGGTTATGAATACATTCGGACGGGTTTTCAGGGTAAGCATCTTCGGCGAGTCGCACGGAGAGGAAATCGGCGTAGTGCTGGACGGCGTAGAGCCGGGTATCGAACTGAGCGAGAAGGACTTCGCGAAGGACATCGACCGGCGCCGGAGCGGGGCGAAAGGCACGACTCCCCGCATCGAGGCCGATGAGCCGCACATCCTCAGCGGCGTGTACGAGGGCTATACGACGGGGGCTCCGCTCACCATCGTTTTCCGCAATACGAATACGCGCAGCGGCGATTATGCGAAACTGAAGGACATCCCGCGCCCTGGCCATGCGGACTTCACGGCGAACGTAAAGTACGGCGGTTTCCAGGATCCGCGGGGCGGCGGCCATTTCTCCGGCCGGCTTACGCTGCCCATCGTTGCGGCGGGCGTCGTCGCCAAGAAAATCCTGGCCGAGACCGTCTCCGAAGAGACCCACGGCCACGTGCAGTTCCGCTGCGAGGCGCGTCTGATGGAGATCGGCGGCATCGCCGATCCCTCCAAGTGGGACGCGGCCCTCACGCAAGCGCAAAAGGAAGGCGATTCCCTGGGCGGCGTCGTGGAATGCGTCGTGGATGGCATCCCGGCCGGCCTGGGCGAACCCTTCTGGGACAGCGTGGAATCGGTCCTTGCCCATGCCCTTTTCGCCATTCCGGGCGTCCGGGGCGTGGAATTCGGCGACGGCTTTGCTGCTGCGCGGATGAAGGGTTCCGAACACAACGACTGCTTCACCGCCGACGGTATCGGCGGGCACGAAGGCATCGTCACGCCGGTCACGAATCACGCCGGCGGCATGAACGGCGGCATCACCAATGGCAATCCGCTGGTTTTCCGCGTGGCTTTCAAGCCCACCTCCAGCATTGCCAAGACCCAGCGGACCTATGACTTCGCTGCACAGGAAATGACTGATTTCCAGGTCCCCGGCCGTCACGATACCTGTTTCGCCCTTCGTACACCCGTCATCGTGGAGGCCATGGCCGCCATCGTCCTGGCGGACTTAATCGACATTGCCTGATGGAAAACAAACGACTTCTGTCCATCGATACGTTCCGTGGCCTGGACATGCTCTTCATCATGGGCCTCTCCGGCCTCATCCTCAGCATCTGCGCCCTGTTCCCCGACGGAGAGAACGGCTGGCTGGCGACACAGATGCACCATGCGGCTTGGAACGGGCTCCGGATCATGGACATGATCTTCCCGGTGTTCCTGTTCATCGCGGGACTCTCCTTCCCGTTCTCCTACGCGAAGCAGGTTTCCCAGGGGAAATCTTCCTGGGAGATCCACCGCAAGGTCTTCTTCCGGTGCCTGATCCTCATCGCCCTGGGCTGCGTGTACAACGGTTTCTTCAACCTGGAGTTCCCGCAACGGTACGCCAGCGTGCTGGGCCGCATCGGCCTGGCCTGGATGTTCGCCGCGCTGCTGTTCATCCACTGCAAGACCAGGACCCGCATCATCGTTGCGGCGGCCCTCCTCGTAGGCTACTGGCTCCTCCTCGCGTTTGTCCATGCCCCCGACCTCCCGGCCGGAGCGGACCCGCTCTCGCAGGACGGCTGCCTGAACGGTTACATCGACCGGATCCTCCTGCCGGGGCGGCTGTACAACGGGAATTTCGACCCGGAAGGCATCCTGAGCACGGTCCCTGCGGTGGTGACGGCGATGCTGGGCATGTTCACGGGCGAGTTCATCCGCCTGCCGGAAGAGAAGGAGAGCGGGAACCGGAAAACCCTCTGGATGCTGGGCGCTGCCGCCGTCCTGCTGGCCGCGGGCCTTCTCTGGAGCCTGGTCTTCCCGGTCAACAAGAAGCTGTGGACCAGCACCTTCGTCCTGGTGGTGGGCGCCATTTCCCTGGCCGTCTATGCGCTCATCTATTACATCGTAGAGGTCCGCGGGCATGTGAAATGGACCTTCCCCTTCCGGGTCGTGGGCATGAATTCCATCACAATCTACCTGCTGCAGTGCATCGTCCCGCTCCGGAGCGTCTCGAACTTCTTCCTGGGCGGAGCCGCCGGATACCTGCCGGAAGGCTGGGGCGCCGTCCTTCTCTCGGCCGGCTATCTCGTCGTCAGCTGGCTGGTCCTGTACTTCCTGTATGTGAAGAAGACTTTCCTGAAAGTGTGAGGCGGCGGGCCGTTTCCGTGAAAAAACTGCTATCTTTGTACTCTTGCCCGTAGGGCAATCGTATTTATGAGCGAAAACGACAAGATCATACAGGAATTCACCTCCGGGGAGTACAAGGAAGGGTTCGTGACGGACGTGGAACAGGAATTCGTGCCCAAGGGCCTGAACGAGGACATCATCCGCACGATCTCCCGCCTGAAGGAGGAACCGCAGTGGCTGCTGGACTTCCGGCTGGACGCCTTCCGCAAGTGGCAGGCGATGCCCATGCCGGACTGGGCCCATCTGGACATGCCACCGATTGATTTCCAGGATATTATCTATTATGCTGCCCCCAAGAAGGACAAGGACCGGCCCAAGGAGATCGACCCGAAACTGGCCGAGACCTTCGAAAAACTGGGCATCCCCTTGAAGGAGCGCGACGTACTCGCGGGAGTCGTGGCCGTGGATGCGGTATTTGATTCCGTATCCGTCACGACCACCTTCCGGAAGACCCTGGCGGAGAAGGGCATCATCTTCTGCTCGTTCTCCGAGGCGGTGAAGGAGCATCCGGACCTGGTGCGGAAGTATCTCGCCACCGTGGTCCCTTCCGGCGACAACTATTTCGCCGCCCTGAACAGCGCCGTATTCTCCGACGGATCATTCTGTTACATTCCCAAGGGGGTGCGCTGCCCCATGGACCTTTCCAGCTATTTCCGGATCAACGCCCGCGGCACCGGCCAGTTCGAGCGCACGCTCATCGTGGCCGACGAGGGCTCCTACGTGAGTTACATGGAAGGTTGTACCGCCCCGATGCGCGACGAGCAGCAACTCCATGCCGCCGTCGTGGAAATCATCGTGGAGAAGGATGCCGATGTCAAGTACTCCACCGTCCAGAACTGGTATCCCGGCGATGCCGACGGCAAGGGCGGTATCCTGAACCTCGTGACCAAGCGCGGCATCTGCAAGGGGAGCGGTGCGCACCTCAGTTGGACCCAGGTGGAAACGGGTTCCGCCATCACCTGGAAGTACCCTTCCACCATCCTGAAAGGCGACAATTCCGCCTCCGAATTCTACTCCGTCGCGGTTACGAACAACCTCCAGCAGGCCGATACGGGGACGAAGATGGTCCACATCGGCCGGAACACCAAGAGCCGGATCGTCTCCAAAGGCATTTCCGCCGGCCGCAGCCAGAACAGTTACCGCGGCCTCGTGCGGATGAACGCCGGGGCGCAGAACGCCCGCAACTATTCCCAGTGCGACAGCCTCCTGATCGGCTCCAAGTGCGGGGCCCATACCTTCCCGGTCATCAAGTCCGACAATCCCACGGCCATCGTCGAGCATGAGGCCACGACCTCCAAGATCAGCGAGGACCAGCTTTTCTACTGCAACCAGCGCGGCATTGGCCCGGAGGAGGCGGTAGGCCTGATTGTCAACGGCTATGCCCGCGAGGTCCTTTCGCGCCTGCCCATGGAATTCGCCGTGGAGGCGCAGAAACTGTTGCAAGTCTCCCTTGAAGGCTCCGTAGGATGATGGATTGGATCAATACCGTACTCTTCACCCTCGGCGGCAAGCCGGTGCTCCTGGTGGACTTCCTGAGTTCGCTTCTGGGGCTTACGACCGTCTTTCTCGCCGGCCGCAATTCCAAGTACAACTTCTGGGTGGGTTACCTGTACACGGCCGCCCTGTTCTTCCTGTTCTGGTCGCGGAACCTGTACGCGAACCTCCTGCTCCAGCCCATTTCCCTCGCCATCAATATGATGGGCCACTGGAGATGGACGCATCCCAAGGAGTCGGAGCGGTCTTCGGAGGATGCGGGCAAACTGAAGGTCAGCATGTTGTCATGGACGGAGCGGGGCTTTGCCGTCGTGGCGATCCTCGTCATGGCCGTCGTGTGGGGCTGGGTCATGAAGACCTTCTTCCCCAACAATCCGGCTCCTTATCTGGACTGCTGCGTGACGGTCCTGATCCTGACGGCCCAACTCCTGTCTGCCCTCAAGAAGTGGGACTGCTGGATCGCCTGGCTCATCGTGAACATCACCCAGATCATCCTCCATATCAGTGTGGGCAACGTGTTCATGCCCATCGTGTGCGGCCTGTATCTGGTGAACGGCCTCTGGTCGCTCGTCACCTGGATGAAACTGTATAAGAAAAATGGATAAACTGCTTGAAATAAAGAATTTGCATGCCCGGATCGGGGAGAAGGAGATCCTTCGGGGGATCGACCTTTCCATCGGCCGCGGCGAGATCCACGCCGTCATGGGCCCGAACGGGGCCGGCAAGTCCACCCTGAATGCGGTCCTCACCGGCCGCCCGGATTACGAGGTGACGGAAGGAACGATCGTCTATGACGGAAAGGACCTCCTGTCCATGGCGCCCGAAGAGCGCAGTTGGGCGGGCATCTTCCTCAGTTTCCAGTACCCGGTGGAGATCCCCGGCGTGACCATCACCGCCTTCATGAAAGCCGCCGTCCAGGCGCGCCGCAAGGCCGCCGGCCTCCCGGAGATGAAGACGTCCGAGTTCCTGAAACTCCTGAAGGAGAAGATGGCCTTCGTGCAGATGAAGCCGGAATTCGCCAAGCGGGAGGTCAATGTGGGCTTCTCCGGCGGCGAGAAAAAGCGCAACGAGATTTTCCAGATGGCGATGCTGGACCCCACCCTGTCCATCCTGGACGAGACCGACTCCGGCCTGGACGTCGATGCCCTGAAGATCGTGGCGGACGGGGTGAACGCCCTGCGTTCCCCGGAGAAATCGGCCATCATCATCACCCATTACCAGAAACTTCTCGAATACGTGCAGCCGGACGTGGTGCATGTCCTCAAGGACGGCCGCATCGTCCACACGGGCGGACGCGAAGTCATCGCGGCCATCGAGAAAGACGGTTTCGATCAGTTCTAGCGATGGGGTACGGTAACTACAGAGATCCTTTCGGGATTTCTCCACGCGCTTCGTTTGGTCGAAATGACAAAGGAACGTCGCTTGGTCGAAATGACAAAGGAACGTCACTTGGTCGAAATGACAAAGGAACGTCGCTTGGTCGAAAGGACGCCTCTGTCATTTCGAGCGGAGCCGAAGGCGGAGTCGAGAAATCTTACACGGTCCAGGCGGGGGAGAAACTCGCCCTGACCTTCGTCGTCCTGCCCGGGGAGTCCCGGGACATCGACATCGCCATCGACCTCGTCGGGGAAGGGGCGGAGGCCGATATCAAGGGGCTGTACCTGTGCAGTGGCGAGGAACGGGTGAATTTCCGGATCCTCATGCACCATCGGGCGCCGGGCTGCATTTCGCACCAACTCATCAACGGTATCGCCGGCGGCACTTCGAAGGTGACCTTCGACGGCCGGATTGTCGTGGCTCCGGACGCCCAGCAGACGGAGGCCTACCAGGAGAACCACAACATCCTCCTGTCGGAGACCGCCCGTGTGGAGACGACTCCGCAATTGGAGATCTATGCCGACGACGTCAAATGCTCCCATGGAGCGACCGTCGGCCGGCTGGACGAAGACGCCCTGTTCTACATGCGCACCCGCGGCATCCCGGAAAGGGAAGCCCGGATGCTCCAGATCCTTTCCTTCCTTTCGCCCGTGACGCCGGAGGCGGATCGCGAGCGTGTGGAAAAAGCTGTCATTCAAATGGTTTAAGTCTATGAAACGCAGAATCGCCCTCACTTTCCTGGGAGCCCTTCTCCTCCTGGCCTGTACCCGGGAAACCCCTGTTTCCCCGGTCATGGAACCGGAAATCCATACGATCCGGGCCGGGTTTGCCGGGGACGATCCGCTGACCCGCTCGCGGCTGTCCTTCGAGGATACCGCCGCCAAGGTCCTCTGGAGCCGGGGCGATGCTTTCAAGATGATCCGGATAAGCACGACGGGCTATGCCGGGGCTGTTTATACGACGCAGGACGACGGTGTGACGGAGGCGACATTCACCTCGGACAAGACCTTGAGCGGCAGTGAATTCACCTGCGGTTACCCGGCGGACGTGTACCGGGTGGGCCGGAAGGGTGAAATGGGCTGCATCCTGATCACGCCGGTCCCGTCCGTGCAGCAGGCTGTTCCCGGCGGCGTGGAGGAGGGGCTCAACCGGGCCGCCGCCTATACGACGGATGTCTCCGCCGACCTTTCGTTCCGCAACGTGCTCTCCTTCGTGCGTTTCCGCCTGGAAGGCGCCTGTGTCGGCACACTGGAGTCCGTGGCTTTCGAGGCCCGGACGACGGTGGCCGGAGATGCCTCGGTCTATTTCGAGGACGGGGAGCCGCGCATTGACTTTTCCAAGAACTGGAGCAATCCCACGGTCGCCCGTTCGACCCGCATCACCCTGGAAGGACCTTTTGAGGAAGGAAAGGATTACCTGATGGCGATGGTGCCGGCCAGCCTGAACGGATTTGACCTGGTCTTCACCGGTTCCGGCGGGGAACAGATCCTGAAGCACTCTTCCAAGTCCCTGACACTCAAAAGTTCCCGGATCACGGATTTCGGAACCGTCCGTCTGGGGGACACCTGGGAGCAGGATTCGCCGGAAACCATCGAATACATGCACCAGACCCGGGGCTCCCGGAAAAACGTCATCTGCGTCCTGGCGGAGGGATTCACGGCCGGAGAGCAGACCGAGTTCGAGCGCCTGGCCAAGAGCGGCATCGACTATATGTTCAGCGTGGAGCCGTTCAAGTCCTACAAGGACTACTTCACCGTATATCTGCACCGGGTGGTGTCCAACGAGTCCGGGGCTTCGGTCACCGACGGAGATGGAAACGTCGTCACCGCCCGGGATACGTACTTCGGTGCCGGCTGGGGGGAGAGTTCCTACAGCGACATGCGGGCCGATCCGGCCAGGATCCAGGAATACCTCAAGACCCATTGCCCGGAAGTGATGGCCGGTGAGTTGAGTTATAGGGACGTTCCCGCCCTGTTGATCGTCAACGACGAGCGTTACGGCGGCCGCTGTATTTCTTACAGTAACGGATGGGCGTACTGTATCGTTCCTTATCAGTATGGCGGCAAAACCATCCGCTGGTCCTTCCCCAAGTATCAGGCCGTGAACCAAGAGGACGATTCCGAGGGGTACCGCGAGACGACGGACGAGGAGCGGGACGCCCTGGGCCGGCATGTGGGTGACTGGCGGAATACGCTGCTCCACGAATTCGGCGGCCATTGCTATTCCCGCCTGACGGACGAGTACTGGAATACATCCTATGTCTCCGGTCCTGCGGCCATTGCCGGTCATTCCTATCAGGTTCCCTATGCCGTCAACGCCTCCGGATACTATGATCCGGTGCCGTGGCAGGAAACCCTGCTGGACAACCTGGGCGAATGGGAGGAAGTCAATCCGGAGTACGGCCGCATCGGCAAATATCAGGGAGCCACATCCTCCATCTATTTCCGCTGGCGCTCCGAGCCGGTGAGTTGCATGATCGACAACCGCCCGTATTTCAATACCTGGTCCCGGATCCTGATCGTGCGGCGGATCCTGGAGAAGGCGGGAGAAACCTTTGACCTGGACGCCTTCCGGGAAAAGGATGTGATGTACGACCCGGTCCGCCCCGTGGCCGACGCGACGCCTGCCCTGCGCCGGCAGATGCGCGCCCAGGCGGCGATGGTCCCCGAAATGCCGCTGCTGCTGCCGCCGGTCATCGTGGAAGAAGACGTCCTTTGATGAAAGTGCGTCCTGTCATACTGCTATTCCTCCTGGCGGCCGTTGCGTGCAGCCGGCAGGGAGACCTGGATTCATCCACCCGGAGAATGCTCGGGGAACTGGACGGCTACGTGGCCGCCCGGGACGTGCATGTTGCCCGCAAGAAGGACCAGATGGACGCTCTCCGCAAACTCGCGCGCTCCACGGCCGATCCCGGGCGGCAGTTCGATCTGGAGATGGACATCGCCGCGGATTATTTCCCGTTCAGTTTCGATTCCACCCAGCAGTACCTGAAGCATTGCCAGGAACTGGCCCTGGGCCCGCTGGATGATCCCGATCGCTACAACGAGGCTTCCGTCCTTCTCGGGCACCTGTATGCCAAGGCCGGCAGTTACCTGGAGGCCTCCCAACTCCTGTACGGCGGCATCGACACGACGACGCTCTCCGAACCGCTGAAGGGGGAGTACCTTTGGACCCTGTATGACTTCAGCAAGGACCTTTCCGGCAATTCGGGCATGGTGGAGCGGCTCTCCATCCCGCCTGAGACCTCCTTCCTTCCCCGTCTGTACCGGCTGCTGCCCAAGGATTCGGACCGCTGGCGTTCCGTCCTGCGGGACGACCTGATGGCGGCCGGGCGGCTTGCGTCCGCCGACAGCGTGAACCGGCTGCTGCTCTCCTCTGTGACGCCGGAAGAACGGAATTACGCCATCTATGCGTACTTCCAGTCCGAAATCGAGAATCTGAAGGGGAACCAGCGGGAGCGGCTTGCCTGGCTGGTCCGGTCGGCGGAATGCGACCTGGTCAATGCGGTGCGGGATTATGCCTCCCTGACCATGGTGGCCCAGATCATCCTTCCCACGGATGTGGACCGCTCTTTCCGGTATCTGCGCATTGCGCAGGAGGATGCGGTCCTGTACAATGCCAAGCTGCGTCCCTGGCAGATTGCGCGTTCCCTGATGGAGGTGGAGGACACTTACGCCGTCCGGCAGGCCAGGACCCGGACGTCTTCGATCGTCGCGACCATCCTGTTCGCCATCCTGACCCTGGCCCTGTCCATCATCACCTGGTTCCTGGTTTCCCGTTCGCGCAAACTGTCCCGGGTCCGGGAGCAGCTGGAGAGCAGCAACACCAAGCTGGCGGGTGCCAATGAGGAACTGAACAAACTGTACCGCGAGATTTCCCGGGCCGACCAGGTGAAGGAAGACTACATCGTGGATTTCCTGCAAGGCCTTTCGGAACAGGTCTCCCTGCTGCGCTCGGAGGACAACCGGTTCCGGAACCTGCTGAAACAGGGCAAGTCGGAGCAACTGTTCAAGGAACTGGCCATCTCGGAACGTTCCGAGCGGGCCCGTGAGGAGTTCTATCGGAAATTCGACGAAACGTTCCTGGCCCTGTATCCGGATTTCGTGGAACGGTTCAACGGGTTGCTGAAGGAGGAGGCGCGTATCGATCCTCCCAAGGGAAGGCTGACGACGGAGCTCCGGATTTTCGCCCTGATCCGTCTCGGCGTGGACGATTCCAAGAAGATCGCCTCGATGCTGGATTACTCCGTCAGCACGATCTACAACTACAAGGTTTCCATCAAGAATGCGGCGCTCATTGACCGCGACAAGTTCGAAGAACAGGTGAAAAAGATTGGAAAGTAGCACGTAAAACTTTATTTTTTTACTACTTTTTTCGCCTTTTAAAATCTTTTATTATGCTGTATTACAGCATGATAGTTACTACTTTGCGGTACTTTTATTTCTGAAAACGCGTGAGGGAAGCGAATCGTGGATAATTTTGCATCCGGACCACTGTCTGAACACAACTTTATCCATAATAACCAACGCACAACAAACCAATCGCGTATGAAAAAAATTGCTTCCCTGATCCTTGCAATGGGATTGAGTCTGGCAGCATGGGCGCAGAACGTCACCTTGAAGGGTGTCGTACTGGACCATGCCAACCAGCCGATTGTCGGAGCATTCGTGGTCGAGCAGGGTACCCAGAACGGCACCGTGACGGGTGTGGACGGCGACTTCGCCCTGACCACCCGTACAGGCGCCTCCGTGGAGGTTTCCTGCATCGGCTATGTCTCCCAAGTCATCGTCAACAACGGAGCGCAGGATGCGGTGGTCATCCTCCAGGATGATGCCGAGATGCTCGAGGAAACCGTGGTCATCGGTTACGGTGTCCAGAAAAAGTCCGTGGTGACAGCCTCCATCTCCTCGGTGACCGCCGATGACCTGAAGGTCCAGTCCCAGAACCGGGTGGACAACATGCTCCAGGGCATGACCTCCGGTGTCCAGGTCACCCAGAACTCCGGCGCCCCGGGCGCCAGCTCCACGGTCATCGTCCGCGGTGTCGGCTCCATCAACCACGCGTCCCCGCTCTACATCGTGGACGGGATGCCGGCCGGCAGCATCGACTACATCAACCCCAGCGACATCGAGCGCATCGACGTCCTCAAGGACGCCGCTTCCGCGGCCGTGTACGGTGCCCGTGCGGCCGACGGCGTGGTCCTCGTGACTACCAAGTCCGGCGCGGAGGGAAAGACGGTCGTGAACTACAACTTCTCCTACGGCATGCAGAATCCCTGGCGCAAGCCCGCCGTGCTCAACGCCACCGAGTATGCCATCATGATGAATGAAGGCCAGCTCAACGCGGGCAACGCTCCCATCTACGACGACCCCTATTCCCTCGGGGAAGGGACCGATTGGGTGGGCGCCATCTTCGACAAGAACGCCCCTATCGTCAAGCATGACGTCAATGTTTCCGGCGGCAACAGCCGGATCAATTACAGCGTGTCCGGCGGCTATCTTTCCAACAAGGGTACCATCGGCGGCCGTTTCGACCAGTCCTATTATGACCGTATGACCCTGCGCGAGAACATCGGCATCACCCTGTTCGACCAGTCGGCTTCCCGCAACTGGCTGAACAAGCTGACGGTCAGCAACCAGGTCTCGTTCGCCCATATCAAGTCCGCGGGCATCTCGGCCAACTCCGAGTACGCTTCCCCGCTGGGCTCCGCCCTGGGCATGTCCCCGCTGGATCCGATCTATGCCGACGAGGCCGAGGAGGCCCGCTACCGTTCGCTCTATCCGGCCGGCTATCCTTACATCATCCGCAATTCCGAGGGCGTGGCCTACTTCATCGCCGACGGCGGCACCTACAACGAGCAGGCCAACCCGATCGCCATGCTGGACCGCCCGCACGGGTACAGCAGCACCGATAAGATCGTCGGCGGCCTGACCACCGAACTCCAGCTCATCGACGGCCTGAAGTTCCGCAACGCCGTGACCCTGGACCTCTCCTATGTCTACGGGCACAGCTATACGCCCCAGTATTTCCTGACCTCCAAGAGCTACAGCCTGGATACCGTCACGGACACCAAGGTGTATGACAAGAACGGGAAGGAATCCACCGTTTCCAAGATCAATTACGGTTCCTCCGCCTCCCAGACCATGAACCGCTACTACAGCTATCAGGTGGAAAACACCCTGACGTATGACAAGGTGTTCGGCAAGCACTCGCTGAACGTGGTGCTCGGCCAGTCCGCCTATATGTCCTCCTCCTCCTACCTGGGTGCTTCCTCCATGGGCCTCCAGTATCCGGACGATCCCTGGAAGATCAGCGTGGACAACACCCTGGGCCAGCAGAAGGACGGCGACCGCAACGGTTGGGGCCGCTGGAATTCCATTCCTTACAGCATCCTGTCCTACTTCGGCCGTGTCTCCTACAACTACGACGAGCGTTTCCTGGCGCAGGCGACCGTCCGCCGGGACGCCTCCTCGCACTTCGGCCCCAGCAACAAGTGGGGTACCTTCCCGTCCGCTTCCCTGGGCTGGAACATCAAGAACGAAGAGTTCCTCAAGTACAACACCGTCATCTCCATGGCCAAACTCCGCGCGTCCTGGGGTATCAACGGTAAGGACAACCTGGGCGACTTCCTGTATGCCGTGTACTCCCAGTCCGGCAACAACTACGTGTTCGGTTCCGGCGCCAACGGCACCGAGAGCATCAACATCGGCGTGAAGGCCTCCGGCCTCGCGAATCCGAACGCCAAGTGGGAACAGTCCATCCAGACCGACTTCGGTGTGGACCTGGGCCTGTGGGGCAACCAGTTCACCGCCACCGTCGACTATTACATCAAGGACGCTTCCGGCATGCTGATGGAGATGCAGGTCCCCACCTACGCGGGCGACTCCGCGCCGACCGGCAACGTGGGCACGATGCGCAACTCCGGCGTCGAGATCGACCTCGGTTACCGTGGCGCCGTGGGCGACTTCAACTACGGCATCAAGGCCAACGCCTCCTACAACGTGAACAAGCTCACCAAGCTGGCCGACGACGCTTCCTACATCACCACCTCCAGCCACAAGATCGGCACCCTGACCCGCGGCGATGTGGGTGAAGTGTTCCCGTACTTCTGGGGATGGAAGACCGACGGCGTGTTCCAGAACTGGGACGAGGTCAACAGCTACGTGAACGCCGAGGGCAACAAGATCCAGCCCAACGCGCAGCCCGGCGACTTCCGCTGGAAGGACATCAACGGCGACGGCGTCATCAACGACGACGACCGCACGAAGCTCGGCAAGGGCATTCCGGACTGGACCTTCGGCCTCACGCTCACGATGGACTGGAAGGGCTTCGACTTCAGCATGCTCCTCCAGGGCCAGC
Source organism: uncultured Bacteroidia bacterium (assembly GCA_902781705.1). Taxonomy (GTDB): domain Bacteria; phylum Bacteroidota; class Bacteroidia; order Bacteroidales; family UBA932; genus Cryptobacteroides. The sequence continues at coordinate 45,416 of CACZKE010000014.1, read as the reverse complement.
TCGGCGCCCAGACGCTCAACGTCACCCGCCGTACCGACCTGTACTACATCAACCTCCCGAAGACCATCCTCAACCGCTGGACCGGTGAAGGCTCCACCAACAAGTATCCGCGCTTCGCCTTCGATTCCGCCAACGAGAACTACCGGGTCTCCGACTACTGGATGGAGGACGCCTCCTTCCTGCGCGCCCGCAACATCCAGCTGGGCTACACCCTGCCCCAGAACCTCACCAAGCTGGCCTTCATCTCCCGCCTGAGAGTATATGGACAGGTGGAGAACGCGTTCACCCTCACCAAGTACACGGGCTGCGATCCGGAAGTGTCCGGCGGTTTCCGCGAAGTGGGTGTGGACCGCGGCGTCTATCCCCAGAACAGGACCGTCACCTTCGGTGTCAATGTAACTTTCTAACAGACTACGGAAATGAAAAAGATAGTTTTTGCACTCAGTGCCCTCGCCGTCCTGCTGACCGCCTGCTCCAAGGATTTCATCAATCCCCGGCACAACAGCTCCGAACCGCTGGACGAGTACTTCAATACGCCGGAGCGTCTGTTCCAGTGCCTGGTGGCCGCCTACGACCCCCTCGAGTGGTATGACTATGCTTTCGGCCAGTATGACAACCTCCACCTCATCTTCGACGTGATGGGCGACGACGTGTATGCCGGCGGCTCCAACGAAGGCGACCAGCCGATCATCGTCAAGACCCACTACTACACCGCCACGCCGACGGACCTTCCCAACCAGATGTGGACGGTCAACTACTCCGGAATCAACCGCGCCGCCACGCTCATCAAGTACGTGGACGGAGCCGAGGGCGTTTCCGACGAGACCAAGAAGCTGTATGTGGCCGAAGCCAAGGTCCTGATGGCCTACTATTACAACATGCTGTGGAAGCTCTGGGGCAACATCCCGTACTGGGAGGAGCTCCTGGAGGCCCCGTACATCGCCCCGCAGCTGGGCCACGACGAGGTCTATGCGAACTTCATCAAGCTGATCGAGGACGCCATCGCGATGAATGTCCTTCCGATGAAGGCGAAAGTCGGTGACGAAGGCCGCGTGACCAAGGCTATGGCCTATATGCTGTACGCAGAGGCCGTCCTGTACCAGAACGACCAGTCCCGCTACCAGACCGCCCTGAACTATATGAAGGAGATCATCTCCAGCGGCCAGTATTCCCTCGTGTCCGACTTCGCCGGCATCTGGGAGGAAAGCGGCGAATGGTGCGCCGAGTCCATCTGGGAGATCAACTACATCTCCGAAGGCGGTATCCGCGACTGGAACAACTCCATCGCGACCGGTGGCCAGGTGAACTCCATCCTCACCGGCATCCCCGCCCCGAAGAACGTGCCCGACTACCACGAAGGCTGGGGCTTCGGCACCATCGCCAAGTCCGCCTACGACATGTATGACGACGACGACATCCGCAAGGATGGCGGCATCCTGAACTTCGCGAAATACGCGCAGGAGCATCCCGGCGCGGAATACACCCCGCGATGGCAGGATACCGGTTACTGGAACCGCAAGTACATCGCCCGCGAAGGCGGCAACCACGGTTACAAGGCTTCCGACAACGTGAACTACTGCAACAACGAGCGCATCTACCGCTATGCGGAGACCCTGCTGAACGCCGCCGAACTCTCCGTCCTCCTGGGACAGGACGGCAGCGCCTATCTCCAGCAGGTCCGCGACCGCGCCCACTGCCACGACACCGGCGTGTCCCGCGAAGATATCATCCAGGAGCGCCACAAGGAGTTCGTGGGTGAGGGCAAGCGCTACTGGGACCTCGTCCGCAGCGGCCTGGCTCCGACCGTCCTCAAGGCGGCCAACCACGAGTACCGTCAGAACGACTGGACCGAGAACAAGAAGTACTGGCCCATCCCGCAGGGTGAGATCGACAAGGACCCGAACCTCGTGCAGAACAACTATTAATACCCGGCAACGACCATGAAAACAATCTGGCAATATCTCGCAATCGCGGCGCTGGCTGTTTCCGCTGCCGCCTGCACCCCTGAATTTCCGGTCCCCAGCCAGGCCGGCCTGCCCCAGGCCTCCGACCTGGACGTGACCATCAGCGTGGACCAGGAGACCAACTATGTCACCTTCGTGATGAACAACAAGGGCGTCGTTCCCGTGTGGATCTTCGGCGACCAGCTCATCGACGGAAAGGCTTCCAAGAAGTACTCCTATACCGACAACAACGTGACCCTCCGCTTCCGGGAGGCCGGCGAGCACACCGTGGAAGTGAAGGCCTACAACGCCAACGGCATCTCCCAGGGCTCCCTGGTGAAGACTTTCACCCTGGACAACACCTACCGCGACCCGTTCGATCCGAGCCCGTATGTCAAGGCCATCTCCAACAACGCTTCCCAGACTTGGATCTGGAACAGCGCCGAGGCCGGGCACATCGCCTGCGGCCCTGCCGGCGACCCGAAGGGCTGGTGGCAGGTCGAGCCCAACGGCAAGAAGGGCTTCCTGTATGACGACCTGATGACCTTCGCCTCCGATGGTACCTACACCTTCGATCCGGTCGACGGCCAGGCCTATGCCAAGAAGGACGCCGAGTATCCCGCGGGTCACGAGATCCTGGACGACGACTACCTCTTCCCGGCCGAGAAGAAGACCACGAAGTTCACCTTCGAGAACAACTGGAACGACGCCGGCATCGAGGAGATCTTCCTCGTGCTCGACCCGGGCAGCATCCTGTCCTATGTCGTGCACAAGTCCCTCGTGGACGAGCCGCGCTACCAGATCCTGGAGACCAAGACCAGCGCGATGAAGAAGAAGCTGCAGTTCATGGCGACCGCCTCGACTCCGACCAACGCGGACGGCATCTCCTTCTACTACGAGTTCGTTCCGGAAGGTTCCATCGCCGGCGCCGACGACCCGCTCTTCGGCAAGGAGAGCAAGGCCTGGGTCCTGGACAACGAGTCCGCGGGCTACATGGGTTGCGGCGGCAGCCTCGGCAATCCGCTCGAGTGGTGGAGCGCCGCTCCGCACGAGAAGGATGACAAGGGCGTGACTGACGATGTCCTGACCTTCTTCAAGGACGGCAAGTACGTGTTCGACCCGGGCGCCGACGGCGTGGTCTACTGCAACTGGGAGTCCGACTATCACCACGAGCTGTGGGACGGCGGCCAGAACAGCGACTATGACGCCCCCGCCGAGGTCCAGACCTCGACCTACACCCTCGGCTCCGACGCCGACGGCGACTACATCGAGCTTCCGGCCGGCATCTTCTTCAGCTATGTGGCCAACAAGGCCATCCTGAGCGAGCCCACCCGCCTGTACGTCACCGAACTGACGGAGACGAAGATGGTCCTCGTCGCCAAGTTCGACGGCATCTGCTGGCAGCTGATCTTCAAGCCCCGCGACGGCGCGCCCGTCGCCGAGGATCCCCTCTTCGGCGTCACCAGCAAGACGTGGGTCTATGACAACGACGCCCAGGGCTATCTGGGCTGTGGCGGCAGTCTCGGCAATCCGACCGAATGGTGGAACGGCGCCCCGCACGACAAGGACGCTTTCGGCGTGAAGGATGATGAACTCACCTTCTTTGCCGACGGCAAGTACACCTTCAACCCCGGTGCCGACGGCGTGGTCTACTGCAACTGGGAATCCAACTATCACCACGAGCTGTGGGATGGCGGCCAGAACAGCGACTATGACGCTCCTGCCGAGAAACAGGAGTCTACCTATACCCTGGACAGCGACGACGACGGCGACTACATAGAACTCCCGGCAGGCATCTTCTTCGGCTATGTGCCGAACAAGGCCGTCCTGGAAGCGCCCACGAAGCTCTACATCAAGGAGCTCACCAAGGACAAGCTGGTCGTGGTCGCCAAGTTCGACGGCATCTGCTGGCAGATGATCTTCCGTCCCAAGGAAGGCCAGGGCGGCGGTGGCGAACCCGGTTCGCTGGATGCGGCGCTCGTCGGTACCTGGGCCTGGGATCCGGACCAGAACGGCCACTTCGGCTGCGGTCCCGACCTGGGCAACCCCCTGGGCTGGTGGAACGGTGAGGCGCACTGCAAGGACAACGCCCACATGTACGACGACACCATCACCTTCACGGCCGACGGCAAGTACACCCTGGACCCGGTGGACGGTTTCTCCTACATGAACAAGGGCGTGACCTTCCTGGACGACCGCAAGGGCGACTCTCCCTACGGCGACGACTTCCTCTTCACGAACGAGAAGACGACCTGGAGCTTCACCCTCGACGAGGAGAACGACCTCGACGTGATTAAGCTCGCCGACGGCGGCCTCTTCTCCTACATCCCGAACGACGCCTTCGAGGACGAGCCCTGGCTCTATGTCAAGTCCTGCACGGCCGACCAGCTGGTCCTGATGACCTACACGGCGACTGGCATCAACGGCGGCTCCATCGCCTGGCAGTACGTCTTCAAGCGCGTCAAGTAATGCGTCTGGCCTCGAACATCAAAGGGTTGCTGCCGCTCTGCGCGGCAACCCTTTTCAACTTCTCCTGCGGGTGCGGGACGGATCCGGTTCCGTCGGCTTCCGAGACGACTCTGACGGTCAGCCCCTCCAGCGTCAGCGCCAGCTATGAGGCGCAGACGGTGGCCCTGTCCGTCAATGCCACCGGCGACTGGGGCGTATCCTCCGCCGACAAAGATTGGTGCACGGTGTCTCCCTCGGGCGGCATCAAGGGTAACTCTGAGGTGAAGGTGGCGCTGACCACCAACCGGACGGGAAAGGAACGGGAAACCACCGTGACCTTCCGGTACGGGGCCAAGACACTGGAAGTACCTGTAAAACAGGGCTTCAGTGAGGAAGATCTTCCGCCGGACCCGGGTGAGGTCGTGGCCCCGGAGGGCTACGTGCTGGACTGGCATGAGGAGTTTGAGAACGCCGGCAAGCCGTCCCTCGAGGACTGGTGGTACGAGACCGGCGGCGGTGGCTGGGGCAACAACGAGGACCAGGTCTATGTGGCCGGGTCCAAGGACGGGATCGACCTTGCCTATATCTCCGACGGCACGCTGAAGATCGAGACCCGCCGGATCGGCACGGAGATCAATTCCATCCGGATGAACACCCAGCGCGCCTGGCAGTACGGCTGGTTCGAGGCCCGGATCAAGGTCTCCGACGTGAAGGGCAGCTGGCCGGCCTTCTGGATGATGCCCAAGAACTTCACGACCTGGCCCGGCGACGGCGAAATCGACATCATGGAGTATGCCATCAGCACCCAGGGCAAGGACAAGAGTTCCTCCAGCATCCACTGCAATGCCTACAACTGGCCCAAGGGGACACAGAAGACCCACGTCCAGCCTGTTTCCAAGGCGGCCACCGAGTTCCACGTGTATGCCCTGGAATGGACGGCCTCCGAGATGAAGTTCTATGTGGACGGAAACCTGCATCTTACTTTCAAGAACGAAAAGAAGGGGTATGACACCTGGCCGTTCGATGCGCCGTTCTACCTCAAGTTCAACATGGCCTGGGGCGGAAACATGGGCGGTTCGACGGATCCGGGCTCCCTCCCGGCCACCTATGAAGTGGACTATGTCCGCGTTTTCAAGCAGAAATAAAAGATGAAACCAATCCGTATCCTTATCCTTTCGACGCTGTTGGCGGTGTCGGTCTCCTGTACTACCGGGCGTAAGCCTTCCACCGTGGGAACCACGCCGGAAGTAGAACGCCGTGTGGAGCAACTCCTTTCCCGGATGACCCTGTCCGAGAAGATCGGCCAGATGAACCAGGTCTCCGCCGGCGGGGAGGTGGCCAACTATGCCGACGCCCTCCGCAAGGGGCAGATCGGATCCATTCTGAACGAGGTGGATCCGGTGAAGGTCAATGAATACCAGCGCATTGCAGTGGAGGAGTCCCGGCTGGGAATTCCGCTGCTGGTCGCCCGGGACGTCATCCATGGCTTCCATACCGTTTTCCCCATTCCGCTGGGCCTGGCATCGACCTTCGATCCCGCCCTGGTGGAGGAAGGGGCCCGCGTGGCTGCCGTCGAGGCGACCGGCCAGGGTGTCCGGTGGACCTTCTCGCCCATGCTGGACATTGCGCGGGACCCGCGCTGGGGGCGGATCGCCGAAGGAAGCGGTGAGGATACTTACCTGGACACCCGGATGGCGGAAGCCATGGTCCGGGGCTATCAGGGCGACCTGTCGGACCCCTCGTCCATGGCGGCCTGCATCAAGCATTTCGCCGGTTACGGCGCCGCGGAAGGCGGCCGGGACTACAACAGTACTTTCCTGACCGAACGCCAGTTGCGCAATGTGTACCTGCCTCCTTTCGAGGCGGCGGTGAAAGCCGGCGCGCTGACCCTGATGACCTCCTTCAACGACAATGACGGCGTTCCGTCCACGGGCAACATCTTCCTCGTGAAGGACGTCCTCCGCGGGGAATGGGGGTTTGACGGCCTGGTGGTCACGGACTGGAATTCGATGGGCGAGATGATCAGCCACGGTTTCGGGACGGACCGCAAGGAAGTTGCCCGGAAGTCCCTGGAGGCAAGTGTCGATATGGACATGATGACCTACGGCTACCTGTCGCACCTGGAAGAACTGGTGCACAGCGGGGCCGTCAAGGAATCCGATATCGACGCGGCCGTACGCAACATCCTCCGCGTGAAAGTCCTCCTGGGCCTGTTCGAGAACCCTTATGTGGACGTGGAGGCCGGCAAGGCCGTCCAGTACGCGCCGGAGCACCTGGCGGCGGCGCAGAAGACCGCGGAGGAATCGGCCATCCTGCTCAAGAACGACGGCGTGCTGCCGCTGGATCCGGGCTCGGCGGGTAGCATCCTGGTGACCGGTCCCCTGGCCGATGCCCCGCACGAGCAGTTGGGCACCTGGGTCTTCGACGGGGATCCCTCCCATACCGTTACGCCGCTGAAGGCCCTGCAGGAGCGTTTCCCGGGGAAAGTGACGTATGTACCGGGGCTCCGGACGAGCCGTTCGCGCCGGGACCGTTTCGACGACGTCGTGGCGGCCGCCCGCCGGGCCGATGTCGTCCTGGCGTTCCTGGGCGAGGAGTCGATCCTTTCCGGCGAGGCGCATTCGCTCGCCGACCTGAACCTGAAAGGGTCCCAGAGCGAACTCCTCGCGGCACTGCAGGCAACGGGAAAGCCTGTCGTCGCGGTCGTGATGGCCGGGCGGCCGCTCACCATCGAACGCGACCTTCCGAACTGTCGCGCCCTGCTGTATGCGTTCCATCCCGGGACGATGGGCGGCCCGGCGCTGGTGAACCTGCTCTTCGGCGATGAGAATCCTTCCGGTAAGACTCCGGTCACCTTCCTGCGTACCGTGGGCCAGGCTCCGCTCTATTACAACCATAATATGACCGGGCGGCCCTACAACGGGGAAACCCTGCTGGACGCCATCCCTGAAGAGGCCGGACAGACCTCGCTGGGAAATACCTCCTATTACCTGGACTACGGCGCTTATCCGTTGTTCCCCTTCGGCTATGGGCTCAGCTATACGACCTTCGCCTATTCGGACGTCGCCCTGGACAAGGACGTATACGGTCAGGATGACCGGATCAAGGTCTCGCTGACCCTGTCCAATACCGGGAGCCGGGAAGGTACGGAAGTCGTGCAGGTATACGTCCGCGACCTGGTGGGGTCCGTTACCCGCCCGGTGAAGGAACTGAAGGCCTTCGAGCGCGTGTCCCTGAAAGCCGGCGAAAGCAGGGCTCTGGAAATGGAAATACCCGTTTCCGACCTGGCTTTCTACGGACTGGACGGCGTGAAAAAGGTGGAACCGGGCGCTTTCCGGCTTTGGGTCGCCGGGGACAGCGCATCCGGAGATCCGGTCTCCTTCCGGGTTGACTGACGGTTTATTGCTATCTTTGTGACATGTATTCGAAGACAATCTCCTTTTTGGCCCTGGCGGCTGCCACTTTGCTGGCGGCCGCTTGCGGCAAGGAAGAACCCGAACCGGCGGCCCCCCTTCCCCGGCTGCTTTCGGTTTCGGTTACGGAAACGGAACTGGTCTTGCTGGAGAAAGGTACGGCGTCGCTTTCTTTTCGGGTGGAAGAGCCGGATTATGCCCTGCAGGAAGGTCTGGTTCGCCTTTCGGCCAAAGACGGAATACAGGTGTCCGAGTTCCGGATTTCCCGGATCGTTGCCGGAGAGGGAAAGGGTACCTATACCGCCGTTATCGAGGATCTGGGGGTGTCGGTTGATTATAGCCGGGAAGTGCGGCTGCTGATCGGGAACAGCATGTCCCCCGGCACTTATGTCCCTTCCGGGTACTTTACCGTCCGGAGCGAAGGGGCCGGTTACGGAGTCCTGGTCAAGACCGGGCTTCCGACCGTCTATGTCGATACGGAAAACGCCAAACCGGTCGAATCCAAGGAGACTTATGTCAAGGCGACCATGAAGATCCGCGGCGCCGGTGAGTGGGAAGGCCTGACGGAAACCGGCTGCGAAATCCGGGGCCGGGGCAATACGACCTGGTATTGGCCCAAGAAGCCTTATCTGCTGAAACTCGATGAGAAACAGCATATTTTCGGAATGCACAAGCACAAGCGCTGGGTGCTGCTCGCGAATTTCATGGACCGGACCCTCATGCGGAACCTGGTGTCCATGAAAGTGGCGTCAATGACCAAGTTGGACTGGACTCCCGGTTGCGTTCCGGTTGAACTTGTCCTGAACGGCCGTCACATGGGCTCGTATTTGTTGATCGAGCAGGTGCGCGTGGACAATCACCGCGTGGCCATTACCGAGATGACCCCGGAGGACAATGCCGGCGACGCCGTGACCGGCGGCTACCTGCTGGAACTGGACTTCCATTATGACAATCCCGTGCAGTGGACGGACCCGCATGGCTATAACCACCAGTGGGGGAACGGCATTCCATTCGGGGTGAAATATCCTGATTCCGAAGATATTACCCCGCAGCAACTCGCTTACGTCAAAAACTATGTCGCCGAGGCGGCCAATACGCTGTACGGGAATGACTTCCTGAACCCGGAGACGGGCTATAGGAAGTATATCGACGTGGACTCCTTCATCGACTACTGGATCGTCTTCGAGGTGATGGGGAATCACGAACTGGGGAACCCCGGCAGCGTGTTCATGCACAAGGACCGGGGCGGAAAACTGGTCGCCGGCCCCTGCTGGGACTTCGACTGGGGCGTGCTGTCCTACAACACGTCGCCGCAGGCGCGTACCGGCCTCATCAACCGGAAGGCCATCTGGTATGAACGTCTGATGCAGGATCCGGCTTTCAAGGCCCGGCTCAAGGCCCGCTTCGAGGAACTTCTGCCTAGGTTGGAGACCATCCCGGACTACATGGACGAGTGCGAGAAACTTCTGACGGCCTCCGCCACCCTCAATTTCCGGATGTGGAATCCTGCCGAGGATGCATCCCAGAACGGCGGGTACATCATCAACGGCGACGAGAACATGACCTTCCACGACGCGGTCGCGCGCCTGAAGACGATTTACAAGGAGCGTCTGAAGGTGATTCCGAAAAACCTTTAATCTTCCCAGGAAAGGGTGCGGGAGGCGTCGGGGTTCACCCGGATATGGACCTTCAGGGTTTCCTCCGGGAGCAGGTCCTCGATGTTTTCGGGCCATTCCATCAGGCACAGGGAGCCGCTGTCCAGGTAGTCGTACAGGCCGATGTCCAGGGCTTCTTCCAACCGTTCGATCCGGTAGAAATCAAAGTGATACAGGGGTTCTCCCGTGCCTGTGCGGTACTCGTTGACAATGGCGAAGGTGGGGGAACTCACGGCATCCTCCTGCACGCCCAGTTGCTTGCAAACGGCCGTCGTAAAAGTCGTTTTTCCGGCGCCCATGGGGGCGTAGAAGGCGACCAGCCGGTTGTTTCCGATTTCTTCGAGGAAGGCTTTTGCGGCCTGGCCCAGGTCATCCAGGGTCGCGATGTGGATTTCGTGTGTCATAAAACAGCAGCTGAAATGGCGCGGGTGATAAACTCGTTGAGACTGATGCCGATGGACCGGGCCTTGGCGGCGGCTTCCTGATGGAGTTGGGAACTCATTCTGACGACCGTCCTTCCGCTGTAGGGCTTCTCCGGCTCTATATGATTGGCCGCGCACCCTTGCAAGTAATCATCGATTCCCTCCTGGAAATCCTTCTTCAATTCTTCGGCCGTCGTCCCTTCATACACGATGCCATCCCTGGACAAACCCAGGACACGGCCATGGAAATAATTCCCTTCCTCGTCGTATTCGACGTTGCCGGTATATCCTTTATAATGCAATTCTCCCATGCTATAGCAGTCCTTTAAGTTGCAGAAACATAGCAAAGATACTAAAAATGATATCATTTTACAAATCCAGGATATTCCGCCGGTCCAGGAAGCGGTAGCCGGCCGCTTCGGCGAGGTGGGCGGGGAGGATGTCCGGCTGCCCGGCGAGGTCGGCGATGGTTCGGGCGATCTTGATGATGCGGGTGTAGGCGCGGGCGGAAAGTCCCAACCGGTCGATGATGCGCTCCAGGGTGGCCTTGCAGTCGTCGGAAAGGGGACAGAAGCGTTCCAACATCTTGGAGGACATCTCGGCATTGGTGAAGATGCCGGTGCCCCGGAAGCGCTCCAACTGCAGGTCCCGGGCCTTCCGCACCCGCTCCGCAATGGCCGCCGAGGGCTCCCCCTTGCGGTTTTGGATGAGGGCCGATGTCTCGACGGGGTGGATCCAGAGTTGTATGTCGATTCGATCCATAATGGGTCCGCTGAGTTTCGAAAGGTAGGCCGCCCGCTGGCCTACGGAACAGGTGCAGCGGTCTCCCTCGCCGTAATAGCCGCAGGGGCAAGGGTTGGAGGCCGCGATGAGCATGAAGGAGGCCGGATAGACGATCTTCGCCTTGAGCCGGGAGATGGTTACCTTCCGGTCCTCCAAGGGCCCGCGGAGGGCTTCCAGCGTGGATTTCGGGGCTTCGCAGAACTCGTCGGCAAACAGGACGCCGCCGCTCGCGAGAGAGACCTCTCCGGGGAGGATGTTCTCGCCGCTGCCGCCGCCCAGGATGGCCGCCTTGGAGGCCGATATGTGCGGGGCGCGGAACGGACGCCGCCGCATGAGCCCGAGCTGCCCCGTTGTTTTACCCGCGACCGACCAGATTTTGGAGGTGACCGCCGATTCTTCCCTTGTCATCGGCGGTAAAATCCCTGCCACCGCCTTCGCCATGGAACTTTTGCCCGATCCCGGGCTGCCGATGAAAATCAGGTTGTGACCCCCGGCCGAGGCGATTTCCACGCCCCGCTTGGCCCCTTCCTGGCCCAGGATGTCGGCGAAGTCCATGTACTCCGTCCGCTCGGGCCGTTCCCGTTCCAGCCGCAGGGCCTCCCCATAGCAGGCGGTATTCCAGATCAGAAGATCCGACGGGTCCTCTTCCTCGGAGAGGATCCGGAGCACATCGTCGAAGGTCTGCACCCCGTACACCAGCGTCTCGTCAAAGTCCACCGCCTCCAGGGCCGACCGCTCGGGCAGGATGACTCCCTTGTAACCGGAGCGGACGGCGAGTTCCACCATCGGCAGGGTTCCGGCTACGTAGCGGATGCTTCCGTCCAGGCCCAACTCGCCCATAATGAGGTACTTCTCCAGCCCCGGCAGTTCTTTCTGCCCCGAGGCGGCGATGATTCCCAAAGCAATGGCCAGATCGTACCCGCTGCCCTGCTTGTGCAAATCGGCCGGTGCCAGGTTGATGACGATCTTCTTCCCCGGAATCCGGAATCCCTTCGCCTGCAGGGCCGTCACCGTCCTGAGCAGGCTCTCTTTCACGGCCGCATCGGCCAGACCTACCAGATGGATCCCGATTCCGAGCGTGATATCCACCTCCACCGTGACCGGAACCGCCTGGATTCCGACACATTTCGCTCCGTGTACATTTACCAGCATACCCATTTTTGCCCGAAGATGGGAAATCCCCTCCGGACCGGGGACCGGAAACGTAAAAATGTGGCGGAATCTTTTTTGGTTGTTTCAAAGAAACATGCAAAAAAAGGCCCTCCAGATCACTGGAGGGCCGATAGTAAATCGGATGCAGGAATTATTCCGCCATCTGGTTGATGAGCTTGTTGTAGTCCTTCTCGCGGTTCGGGATCACCCAGGTCCAGTGGTTCTTCTCATCCGGTCTCACGGTGATGGCGAAGTTGGCATGCCAGCTGCCGCCGTTCTTGATGGAAGTGCGGACCATGGTGTCGCCCCAGCGCTTGAAGTCGAACCAGTCATGTCCCTCGCCCCAGAGGTGGAAGCGGCGGTACAGCTTGACTTCGTTCAGCAGATCGTCGCCGGCCTTGGTGCAGTCGTACGCGGGGTCATAGGCCTTGTTGATCTCGTTGAGGATTTCCCGGGCCTTGGCGTCATTGCCGGTGTGGCAGGCGGCTTCGGCTTCGATGAAGGCCATCTCGCCGGAGCGGAAAAGCGCAAAGCAGCCGCCGCCAGGCATGAAGGAAGCCTGGAATTTGAACTGCATGTACTGGAAGATGGAACTGGTCCCATACAGTTTGCCCGCATAATCTGCCTTGGCTCTTTTGTAAAGGGCCGTTCCAGCTTTCGCGTTGCCGTTCGTCTTGTTCACTTCCTTGTATTCTTCCTCCGTCGGAACGAGGAACAGGGAGCGGCGGGTATCCGTTTCCGGGATCCGGTCGATCAGTTCCTTGGAAATGGCGAACGGATAACTGCGGCAAATGCCCGCAGAAGAGTTGGAGCCGCAGTAGGCGAAATAGGAGTAATAGTAAAGAGTCTGGTCTTCCGCTTCGTAAACGCTCCAGATCCATTCGCTGTTCTCCTCGTTGAAGCCGCTTTCCAGGTATTCTTTCTGGCTCATGTACGGGTAATCCTCGCGGGCGAGCGCGGCGAATTTGGCGGCATTGGCCCAGTCTTCCCGGGTCAGGGCGGCGCGGGCATAGACCGCATAGGCGACATCGATGTCCGGAAGGAAGTTGTGCTCCTTGAAGTTCGGATAGGCGGTGTACCGGGTCAGGCCGGAAGCGGTGAAGAGGCGGATGGCTTCGTCCAGGTCGGCGTAGATCTGGGCGTACACCTTCCTGACGGAGGATTTGGCCAGGTCGCCGGTGCTGGCATCCAGACGGAGGGGCAGACCGTCGTTTTCGACTTCTCCGTCACTCCAGCGGCGGCAGTAGAACTGGACGAGCTGGAGATAGGAGTAGGCACGGAAAACCAGGCCCTGGGCCTGCATGAACTGCCGTTCCGATTCGGGGCCTTCTGCATCCTGGATCTTCTCGACGACGGCGTTGGCGTTGGCGATGATCTTGTAGTAGTAATACCACGGATAGATGTCGTACGTGCTGGTGGGGGACTCGTGCCAGTTGCTGTTGATGGTGTTCGTCCAGCCGGTAAGGTTGCATTTCTGGGCGTCATTGCCCATGTAGTTGTTGTACCAGTTGATGATCGTTCCTTCCCCGTTCAAACCCTGGGTACCGAGGTACTGGGTGGTCATCATCTTGGCCAGGCCGTTGACGGCCGTCCGGGCCATCTCGGTGGTGGAGAAAATCGTAGAGGGAGAAACGGAACTCTCCGGGGCGACCTCCAGATACTCCTTCGAGCAGGAAACCGAAAAGGCGGCCGCCAGGGCGAGGACAGAACTCAGTATGATAATCTTTTTCATATTCTTCGATGTTTTCGGAAGTTAAAACCGGATGTTGAGGGCGAGCGTCATCACGCGCGGGGTGACGAGGTAGTTGGACTGGGTGCCGCCCCGGGACTGCTGCGGGTTCAGACCCTGACGGGCCGACCAGGTCTTCAGGTTCTCGATGTTGGCACTGACGGTCGCGCCCTGGAGATTCAGCGGGGTCATCCACTTCTTGGGCAGCTGGTAGGAGACGGACAGGTTCTTCAGAACGAGGTAATTGCCGGAGGTGAGCCAGCGCGTGGTCGTGCCGGCGTTGTTGTCGCTGCTGTTCAGCGTGCTGATTTCCGGGATGCCGTTCGGGTCGATCCGGTTGGGGCTGTCTTCCTTCATCCCTTCCGGAGCGGCCTTCCAGGAGTTGACAAGGTCCGCGTGCTGGCTGCTCGGATCGCCGGACAGGCTCATGAGGCCGCCATAGACACCGTCATACACCTGGGCGCCCAGTCCATAGGTGAACAGGGAGGAAACGGTGAAGTTCTTCCAGGACAGATTCAGGCCGAAGCTGCCGAAAGCCTTGGGAAGCGAGGATGTACCGGTGAACTCGCGGGCGCCGTAACTGGAGGGCTTGAATACGTACGGGACGCCGTTGATGACGGTGTAGTTGCCCGCCGCCATCAAAGTATTGGCCAGCCCCTCCTCGTTCGTTGCGGAGCCGAAGAGAACCTTGCCGTCCTTGGTGTTGTCCTCGGTGATGTAGTATTTCTCGTCGTCGAACTTGTAGAGGGAACGGCCGGTCAGCTGGTCCACGCCTTCGAAGACATAGACGAAGTACTCGTACCGGTCATGTCCTTCCATGATCTTGTGCGTTCCGGAAATGATGCCGTCCTTGTTCTGCTCGGGGAGCTTGACGACTTTGTTCCGGATGAAGGAGACGTTCCCGGACAGATTGAGCCGGAAGTCCTTGGTCCGGACGAGGTCGAGGTCGGTTTCGATTTCGACGCCGTGGTTGGAGATGGTACCGAGGTTCTTGGCGACCGTGGAGACGGCGCTTCCGGTATCGGTCGCTCCGGCGGAAAGCGGATTGTTCAGGTTGAAGATCAGGTCGCGACTGCGCTTGTCGAAATACTCGATGTTGAAATTCCAGCGGTTGAACAGGCGGGATTCCAGGCCGATGCCCCAGGAGGCGCTGGTCTCCCACTTGATGTCCGGGGACTCGAGCTGGGAAAGCCAGAAGGCGCCGCGGTTGGCGTTCTTGCCGGCCGTGTACAGGAGCCGGTCGGCGTAGAAGCCGGCGGAGGCGTCGTTACCCACTTCACCGTAGTCGGCCCGGAGCTTGAGGCTGTTCACCCAGGTCAGCGGCTGCATGAACGGCTCTTTGGAGACCATCCAGTTGGCACCGACGGACCAGAAGTTACCCCATTTCCTGCCTTCCCCGAAACGGGAGGAACCGTCGCGGCGGAAGGATGCCTCCACATTGTATTTGTCCTTGAAGGCATAGCGGGCGCGGCCGAGGAAGCTTTCGGTACGGTAGTAGTCGTTATAGGAATAGACTTCCGTGATTTCCGTGAAGTTCCTCAGGTTGTTCTTGCCGGGCAGGACCTCGGAAGTCTTGTAGGCGTAGAGATATTCGCGGTCCCAGAGGTAGTTCTCGTGACCGGCCAGGATGTTGAGGCTGTGGTCCCCGAACTGGCGGGTCCAGCGGAGGTGCTCCTGAAGTTGATAGTTGAAGAAGTTGTACTCATAGCGGGCACCGCGGCCGTTATTGCTCTTGCCATCGCCGATGACGGCGCTGTTGTAGGTCTTGTTGGCGCTGGTGCGGGTTGCCATGTTGCCCGTCACGGTGAAGGTGAAGTCCTTGAGGAAGTAGAATTCCGCCGTCGCCGTCGCATTCATGGTATTGCGCATGGTGACGTCCCTGTTCAGTTCGTTTTCCCAGAGGACGTGGCGGTCGGCATACTGGTTACGGGTCTGGACGGCTCCGCCGGCGGCATTGATGTACTCGCCGCCGTCCCACTGCTTGTTGCCGAAGGAGTCCAGGATATACTGTCCGTAGTTGGCCTCTCCCAGTTCGTTGTAATGCAGGTGTGCGGGATACACCGGAGCGATCTGGCGGGCGTACATGAACAGGTTGGTGTAACTGCTGGCGCCATCCTCGTTACCGTTGGTGTTGGAGTAGTTCTGATGGGTGGCGTTGATGTTCAGGCCGGCCTTGAACCAGCGGACGGGACGGATGTTGGCGCTGGCACGGGCGGAGAAGCGCTCGAAGCCGCTGTTGGTCACGTAACCGTTCTCGTCCAGGTAACCGAGGGAGAAGTAGTAGTCGCTCTTGTCGGTGGCGCCGTTTCCGCTGAGGTTGTATTCCTGGCGGTAGCCGTTCCGGAGGCCGAACTTGTACCAGTCGAGGTCGTCGGCGAAGTTGCTGCTGATGGCGGCGTCGGGGACCATGTTGCCCTTTTCGTCAAACAGCTTGTCGTAAGGCTTGTCGAAGACATTGATCCAGACCTTCTCGGGAACCAGGTTCGCGGTGGTGTAAGCGGCGGCTTCCTCCGGAGTGGCACCGTTTTGGATCTGTTCGCCCTTCATGGCCTGCCAGTAGATTTCCATCCACTGTCGGGCATTCGCCAGGTTGTATTCCGGAATACCGCGCTGATAGATACCCTGCTTGACATCCAGGTTCATGTTCAGGCGGCCCTGCGTGCCCTTTTTGGTGGTGATCAGGATAACGCCGTTGGAAGCGCGGTTGCCGTACAGGGCGGCGGAGGCGGCGTCCTTGAGGACTGTGATGGACTCGATGTCGGCGGGGTTCAGGTCGGAGACGTTACCCCCGAAGGCGACGCCGTCCAGGACGTACAGGACGGAGGAGGAACCGTTGATGGTTCCGACACCGCGGATGTACACGTGCGGATCGTTACCCGGAGAACCGATCGTGGAGTTGATCTGGACACCGGAAACGGTTCCTTCCAGGGCGGTCGTGACGGAGGAAGTAGGCCGGTTGGCGAGTTGTTCGCTCCCCACGGAGGCGATGGCGCCGGTCAGGGAAGACCGTTTGGCTGCACCGTAGGCGATGGTGACGACGGCCTCTTCCAGCGCTTCGCTGTCCGGATAGAGGACGATGTCAACGGTCGGCTGCACAGGTACTTCCTGTGTCTCCATGCCGATGAAGGAAATGCTGAGGGTCTTTGCGCTTGCGGGAACATTCCGCAGGAGGAAAGTACCGTCGACTTCGGTGATGGTTCCCACCTGGGTTCCCATCACGAGGATGGAAACGCCGGCGAGCGGTTCGCCGCTCTCATCGCGGACGGAGCCGCGGACGGTGGAAACTTGGGCGAAAGCGGTACTTGCCAGAACCACGAACGTGGTCAGGAAAAGCAGGAGTCTTTTCATTTTCGCTTTATTTAGGTTTAACATAGTATCCGTTCAGGCAGGGCCTTAGCACACAAAAATGCCGGTACACCTACGGTACCGGCCAAGGCCGAAGTCTTTCATAGGTTATGCAAATATAGGAAAAACCGCGGATAAAAAAAAATCCGTAAGGGAAATGGCCTATTTTTCCAACAATGCGAACAAGGCCGAGCCGCTCCCAGACATCGCCGCATAGACGGCGCCGGTGGCGTAGAGGGACCGCTTGATCTCCCCGAGGCGGGGGTGCTTGGCGAAGACGGTCGTCTCGAAATCGTTTACCAGCAGGTCCTTCCACTGCTCCACCGGACGGGCGAGGACTTCCCGCAGTGACAGTTCCGGTATGCCGGGGACGATGCCGCGGTAGGCGTCGGCCGTGGACACGGCAATCCCTTCCGGAACGGTCACTTCGATCCGGTAGGCGGAAAGATCCAGGTCAAACGGCTCGAGGATCTCCCCGCGGCCGCTTCCCAGCATCGGCCGGTTGTAGACGAAGAAGGCGCAGTCGCTCCCGAGCCGGGCGGCGAGGCCGGCAAGTTCGCTGTCGGAAAGGTCCAGCCCGGCGAGTTCCGCCATCATCCTGAGGGCGAAGGCCGCATCGGCGCTGCCCCCGCCGAGACCGGCACCCACCGGGGAGGTCTTCTCCAGGAAAACCTTCATCGGCGGAAGGGCAAACCGCTCGCCCAGAAGCGCATAGGCCCGGGCTGTCAAGTCCTTCAGCGGTTCCCATTCCACCCCTTCCTTCCGGGCGATGGTGACCATGAGTTTTCCGTCGGGCGAGATGCCCTGGGCAATCTGGCCGCCCGTATAAGTCTCCTGGATGTGGGCCGACGTACGGCTCCAGTCGTCCCCGGTGATGACCTCCAGGGTGTCGTGGAAGGCCTCGCAGGGAATAAACAGGGTGTCCAGGTCATGATAGCCGTCTTCGCGGCGCCGCAGGACACGGAGACCCAGGTTCAGTTTGACGTTCGGGTATGCGATCATACCCGCAAAGATAACGATTATTCCACCGTTATGGAAGTGAAATAGCCGTTGAAGGGGATTTCCGTCACCTCGCCGTCCTGCTGGAAACGGTTCGGAGTCCCGCCGCGGCCGGTCAGGGCCAGCAGCAGGTGTCCCTCCCGCACCAGGGTGCACCGGCCGGAAGCCAGGTACATGCCCGGGCCGATGGCGACCTCCCCGCCGCCGTTCCAGCGGAACCGCGCCGGGTTTCCATCCACGCCGGCGAGGATCCAGCCGGTCTTCTCCCCGTCCGAGAGGACCTCGGAGACGACGGCGCCGGTCTCCAGGGGAAGCACCCCGTCCCGGGCCGAATACAGGAAGGACCGCCGCCCCGCCGGCCCGTAGGCGCGTACCAGCGCCAGGGCATCCTGCCCCCGGGGAATCAGCCGTCCCCACAGGGCGGTTTCGCCGCCGGCGAGCGGAAGCGTCAGGTCGTTCCCGTCGGCCTCCAGGACCAGCCTTCGGGGCCGGGAACGGATTCGGTACACGCTGCCCCGGGCGTAACAGACGTCATAGGTGTTCCCGTACCCCACGTCGGACAGGGTGCGCCAGGGCTCCCCGTTCCGCATGACCCGGTATTCCTGCGTTCCTTCCGTGGGCACTTTCACGCAGTAATAGACGGCGTCCTCCGCCCCGGAAAGGGCGTCGCGGTCCGCGTCTCCGACGACGGTCCCTGTCTCGCTCCGGTACACCTGGACCCCGTCTATCCGATAAGTAAACCCTTGACCGTCACGGTCTTGTCCTAGGGTGTGGACATTCTCGTCGCGGAGGAGGAATCCCACCAGCGTCTCCCTGCCCGGGAAACGGAACAGTTCCCGGCCGTCCCGGAGGACGACGGTTTCGCCTGCCGTGGAATAATCGGCATACAGGTGGCCGCCTGCGAACCGGTGCATGTCCGGATGGACGCTTTCGCCTGCCGGGACGGAGGAAACGACCTTTCCGTCGCAGTAGAGGTCGATCCAGACCGGACCGGCCACGGCGCAGGTATCCTCTTCCCAGGCGAAGCCGTCGGGAAAGCGGACGGCGGTGAGCCAGACATGCTCCCCGGGCGGGATGCCGGACGCCCCGGTGGAGTCTCCGGGCGGGCGGGGGTTCTCGATCTGGTAACGGGGCGGTCCGGGAAAGAGGATGTCCCGGGTACAGGCCGCCAGGACGGCGGCGAGAAGGAAGAAAGCAAGTTTCCGCATGGCCTTTTTTTGCGGCCAAGATAGGAACTCGAAACAAAAAACAACACAAAGGAAAGTCCGTTTGTGTTGTTTCAGTATGCTTTTTAATGATTCTTATCGTTTCGGGGAGAACCTGAGGCCCACTTCGAAGTCCAGGCGCAGCGGCTGGATGGTCCTCAGGGACCGAGGCTGGCCGCAGTCGAAGTAGTAGCGGAGGGTCGGGTCGAAGTAGATGCCCAGGTACGGGGTGAACTTGAACTCCACGCCGATGCCCATGCCGGCGGACAACTGGAGCGGGTCCACCTTCTGCCGGTAGTGGATGTCACCGCCGGTGTCGTGGATGACGAAATGGTTGTCCACGAGTTTTTCCGCCAGACCGTCCATGCGCACGTGTACGTTCCAGTTGCCGTCGTTCACGATGTTGAAGAACAGGTTCAGCGGAATGCCCACGTAGTGCAGTTGGTTGCTGATGTCCGTATCATACAGGGACTTGGTGACGACTCCGCCGTCCACCTCGAAATAGTCGCCCATGAAGGAGCGGCTGAGGTTCGAGTACTGGATGCCGGTGCCGATGCCCCAGCGGGGGGTGAAGTCGTAGCGAAAGCCGATGCCGGCGGACACCGGGAGGCCGAAACTGAACTCCGGACGCTCGGACAGGATGCCCGTCTGCGTGGGGTTCGGGGCAATGAAGATGCCGGAGGTCCTGCGGATGGTGCTGGCGGGGCTCTGCGGCCGTGTATTGGACTGGAGATTGCCCTGCAGGCTCATCGAATAGGTCCCGCGCTGGTGCGTCTTGTGCTCCTCGAAGGCGAGGCGGTTGAAGGCTTCCTGGTCGGTGGAGACGGATTCCTCCTCCTGCGTGGCCGGGCCGATGATGCTCTGCGGCCGGCGGTGCTCCTCCGGGACGACGGCCTCCGAGACCAGGGGCTGCTCGGGTTCTTCGCAGACATCGAGAGCCGGGGCCTCCCAGATGCGGGCCGTGCGGGCGCGCAGCCGGGAGACCTGCTCCACGACGGGGGTGACCTTCTCCTCCGGCAGGGTCTCTTCCGGAAGGGGAGTGTCTGTCGCCGAGGCGACGGTGTTTATGGTTGGTTGGTTAGAAAGGTTCTTCTCGGGGGCGGTCAGGACCACGGCGGCGACGGCGGCGGCAGCGGCGGCGACGCCGGCCACGCTTCTCCACAGCCACGCGGGGACCACGCGTTTCGGGGCTGCGGCCTGGTCCAGCCGCGCCTCGATGCCCTTCCACAACTCCGGGGAGACGGATTCTTCCGCCCCGTCCAGGAGATTCCTCACAGATATGTCAAACTCGTTCTCTTTCATTTTTTCTCTCGTTCCTTGATCAATTCCTGCAACCTGAGCCTCGCCCGTTGGAGCTTGGAGCGCGTGGTCGCCTCGTTGAGGCCCAGCGCCTGTGCAATCTCCCTGTGGGAATACCCTTCGATCACGTACATGTTGAAAACCGTCCGGGCGTCGCCCGGGAGCGCGGCGATGAGTTCCATCAGTTCCTTGTAACCGATCTGCTGGACGGGGGTGGCCTCCTCGCTGGAGAGGGCCCGCGCCTCGGAGATGTCGTCGCTGAGTTTGAGCGCGTCGGTCTTCCGGAGATGCATCAGGGCAGTATTGACAAAGATCCTGCGGGCCCAGCCTTCGAAGGAACCGACCCCCGAATAACTGTCAAGCCGGGAAAACAACGTGACGAACCCGTCCTGGAGGACGTCTTCCGCCGTGGGCCGGTCTCCGGTATAGCGGAGGCACAGGGCCATCATCTTGGGCGCAAGAGCGTCGAAAAGGCGCTTCTGCGCCTTCCTGTCACCTTCCCGGCAGGCCGGAACGAGCCGTTCCAGGGCCCCGCCGGCGGGGGGATCATCCGTTGCCGTCCAGGTTATAAGATGCAATCTGACCTTGAAATGTTTCATCCTGAGCGGAAAAATCAACGCTAAGACAAATTTCGTAAAAATTTCCCGGAATTGTATTATTTTTGTAAATGCCTTGTGACGAAACGGAAAATTGAAGAAGATGAGAAGGACGATACTCTCCGCCATTTTGCTCCTCACGACGGTCCTTTCCTTTGCCCAGAACGTGGAAAGCGCGCTCGTGGACGCGGTGGCCCTTTATAACAACCGGTCCTACAACCAGTCCCGGACACTCCTGCAGACTCTTTCCAAGGCGGCGCCCGACAATGACGCCGTCCAGTACTACCTGGGCCTGAACGAGGCGATGCTCGGAAACGCCGAGGCCGCCGTCTCCCACCTCAGGAAAGCCGTGGACCTGGACCCGCACAATTATTGGTACAAGCGCCGGCTGGCGGACCTGTACCAGGCCACCGGCGAGGACGAAATGACGGTCGGGATGCTGGAAAGCATCCTCTCCGAGTTCCCGGACAAGACGGAGGTCAGTTATGACCTGCTGAGCCTGTACCTGAAGCAGGAGAAATACGAAAAGGCCCTCCAGGCCCTCTCCGACATCGAAAAGATCACCGGTCCCGGAGAACAGATCGCGCGCACGCGATACGATATCTATCGGCAGTTGGGCCGGGGCGAGGAAGCCATCGGCACCCTGGAAGCGTTCAACGAGCAGTTCACCTCCCCCTCGATCCTGTCCATGATGGGAGACTACTATCTCGGGGAGTACCGGGATTCCCTGGCGATGGCCTGCTATGAGGAGGCCCTCCATACCCAGAGCGACTATGTCCCCGCCCTTCTCGGAAAGGCGGAGGTGTACCGCACCACCCGCCGCTATCCGGAGTATTTCGCCACGGTGGACGAATTCATCGACAACGATATGGTGCCGGTGGAGACGAAGGGATTGTATGTGAGCAATATCATCCGGAGCCTGGACCCCAAACTGATCACGCTGCACCAGAAGGGGTTCGACGGGATGGCCGACCATCTCGTGTCCCGGCATCCGGAGGACAGCACGGCGCTTTCCACCGTGGGCGGTTACTACTATGCGACCGGGCGGATGGACAAGGCCATCGGCCTTTTCGTGAAATCCGCCGACCTGTATCCCGAGAGTCTCCCCCAGACGGTGACCTGCATCCAGGCGCTGGGCATGGCGGAGCGCTGGACCGAGGTGCGGGACCGCAGCATCGCGGCCTTCGACCGGTTCCAGGAGATGGGTTTCATGGACTATCTGAACATGGCCGACTATAACCTGAAGGACTACGACGCCGTCATCAACAACAGCCGCTATGTCATTGCCCGGAGCAAGGACAATCCCGAACTGGTGAAGGCCGCCTGGTCGCAGATCGGGGACATGTACCATATAAAAGGGGATACGAAAGAGGCCTACAAGGCCTATGACAAGGCCCTGAAAATCGATCCGGGCTATGCACCGGTCCTGAACAACTACGCCTATTATCTTTCCGAGGAAGGGAAGAAACTCAAGAAGGCCCTCGCCATGTCCAAGAAGACGGTGGAGGCCGAGCCGGACAATGCCACCTACCTGGATACCTACGGCTGGATCCTGCACCTGCTTGGCCGGGATGCCGAGGCGAAGCCCGTCTTCAAGCATGCGATGCTTTACGGGGGCAAGGACAGCGCCGTGCAACTGGACCACTATGCGGAGGTCCTCTATGCGCTGGGCGAGTACGACCTGGCGAAGGTCTATTGGAACCAGGCCAAGGCCAAGGACACGGAAGGGGAGATTTCCGATCTCGAGGAGCGGGTGGAAGCCCGCCTGAAAGCCGTCGGCAAGTGAGGCGTGTCCTTCATATCGTCCTGATCCTGCTGCTTTTCGGAGCGGTGGCATCGGCGCAGGACACCCGGCGGCAGGAAAGCCGCAAGGCCGCCCTCCAGAAGGAAATTGCGGAGATCAACCGCCGGCTCAAGGAGAATTCCCAGTCCTCCAGCCGTGCCCTGACGGACCTCGCCCTGGTGCGGCGGAAGATATCGGCCCGGCAGGAACTCATCGCGGAGAGCGACCGGGAAATCCAGGCCTTCGACGATTCGGTCCGCGTGAAACAGAAGGAGATAGACCGTATCCAGGCCCGGCATGACACCCTTTCCCTGTACTATGACCGCCTGGTGCGGAGCGCCTACAAGAACCGGGACAGCCGACTGTGGTACATGTATATCCTTGCGAGCGAGAACCTGGGCCAGGCCGCCCGGCGGTTCGGTTACCTCCGGGGATTCTCCCGCGAGATGTCCGCCCAGGCGGAGAAACTCCGCCAGACCCAGGCCGAACTCGAGGTAGAGAAGGAGCGCCTGGCCGCCCTGAAGGCCGATGCGCAGTCCCTCAGGAAGCAGCGTCAGGCCGATGTGGAGAACCTCCGCTCCGAAGAAAGCGAATCGGCCACCCTGGTCGCCCGTTTGGAAAAGGACCGGAAGAAATACCAGAAGGACCTCGCGAAGAAAAACCGGGAGGTGGAGGCCTTGAACCGGGAAATCGCTGCCATCATCCGCAGGGCGACCTCCAAGTCCGCTTCTGGGAAGAAATCCGCAGCCAAGGGCGGGAAGAGTACGTCCACGACGGTGGACGAGGCCCTCTCCAACAATTTCGCATCCAACAAGGGCCGGCTTCCCTGGCCGGCGGAGGGGACGGTCGTGGATTCCTACGGGCAGCACTATCACCCGGTGTACAAGAACGTGAAACTGCCGTTCAACAACGGTGTCACCCTGGCGGTCGCCCGCGGAACGCAGGCGAAGGCCGTATTCGACGGAACGGTCGCGCAGGTCGTCGTCATCCCGGGCTACAACCAGTGCGTCCTTGTCCAGCACGGCTCCTATTTCACTTTTTACTGCAAACTCAAGTCCGTCGCCGTCAAGGCCGGTGACAAGGTGAAGACCGGTACGGTCCTCGGCACCGTGGACTCCATTTCCGGCGAGGACCAGTTGCACTTTCAACTCTGGAAGGAACGGACTCCCCAGAACCCGGAGACATGGCTGAAATAGGCCTGCCCGCGGGGTGTTGAAAACTGTGTCCAAAAAGTAACAGGAATGTTCCAATTTAGAGAAATTCTAAATTGGAAATTTTTGTAATATCTTGTTTGTCAGTAAATTAACAGGGTAAAAGGGGTGGTGTTGAAAACTTTTTTCCGGGAAAGGCGAACAATATTGGAAGGAATGGACTATCTTTGTCCTCCGGAGGGTGTCCCCACAAGCGCCCCGACCCTGAAACAAGACTACAAAATCATAAACCCCAGGCAACCGGCCCCCCCAGTCGGCGCTGCCTATAACTGACACTACTATGGTAAAGCGTGTACTGAAACGCGACGGACGCCGCGTCGAATTCAACAACCAGAAGATTGTCGCCGCCATCCTCAAGGCGATGGACGTGACCGAGAATGGTGAGGACATCGTCCTCGCCGCCCAGATCGCCCACGCGATCTCCCAGCTCGAGCAGGAGGAGATGACCGTGGAGGAAATCCAGGACGTGGTGGAGAACCAGCTGATGAACAGCCCCCGCCAGGAAGTGGCGAAGGAGTACATCCGCTACCGCAACAAGCGCAACCTTGCCCGCAAGGCGAAGACCAACGAGATCTTCGAGACCATCATCGACGCGCAGGTGAACGACATCACCCGGGAGAACGCGAACATGAACGCCGACACGCCGGCGGGCATGATGATGAAGTTCGCCTCCGAGGCCACGAAGAGCTACGTGGACGAGTGCCTCCTCTCGGACCCGGTCCGCGAGGCCGTCGCCCAGAACTATATCCACATCCACGACAAGGACTACTATCCCACGAAGTCCCTCACCTGCATCCAGCACCCGCTGGACCTCATCCTGGAGCACGGCCTGAAGGCCGGCCACGGCGAGTCCCGTCCCGCGAAGCGCATCGAGACGGCCTCCGTCCTCGCCTGCATCTCCATGGAGACGGTGCAGAACGAGATGCACGGCGGCCAGGCCATCCCGGCCTTCGACTTCTATCTCGCCCCGTTCGTCCGCAAGACCTTCGAGGAGGAGGTGGACCAGGTCAGCGACCTGTTCAACACGGACTACAGCGAGCTCAAGACCGTGGAGATCGACGACTACCTGAAGCATGACCTCATCGGCCTCCAGGGCCGCGACCGCGCCCTGCAGCACGCCATCAACCAGACCGTGGGCCGCGTCCACCAGGCGATGGAGGCGTTCGTGCACAACATGAACACCATCCACAGCCGCGGCGGCAACCAGGTCGTCTTCTCCTCCATCAATTACGGCACCGACACCTCCGCCGAGGGCCGCTGCATCATCCGCGAGATCCTGAACACCACCTACGAGGGTGTGGGCAACGGCTCCACCGCCATCTTCCCGATCCAGATCTGGAAGAAGAAGCGGGGCGTTTCCTACCTCCCGGGCGACCGCAACTACGACCTGTACAAGTTCGCGTGCAAGGTGAGCGCCCGCCGCTTCTTCCCGAACTTCCTGAATCTCGACGCCACCTTCAACCAGGACGACGCCTGGAAGGCCGACGACCCCCGCCGCTTCGAGCATGAGGTGGCGACGATGGGCTGCCGCACCCGCGTCTATGGCAACAAGTTCGGTCCCAAGACTTCCATCGGCCGCGGCAACCTCTCCTTCACCACGATCAACATCGTGAAGCTCGCCATCGAGGCGATGAACGAGGAGTCCGACAAGACCCTCCGCATCCAGAAGTTCTTCCAGAAGCTGGACTGGGCCCTGGAGATCGCCGCCCGTCAGCTCAACGAGCGCTTCGACTTCCAGAAGACCGCCCTCAAGAAGCAGTTCCCGCTCCTGATGAACGGCCTGTGGCTGGGCAGCGAGAAACTGGACGAGAACGACACCATCGAGTCCGTCATCAACCAGGGCACTCTTTCCATCGGCTTCATCGGCCTCGCGGAGTGCCTGATCGCCCTGGTGGGCAAGCACCACGGCGAGAGCGACGAGGCGCAGGAACTGGGCCTTCGGATCATTTCCCACATGGCGGAGAAGGTCAACGGCTTCGGCGAGACCTACCAGCACAACTTCACCCTGCTCGCCACTCCGGCGGAAGGTCTCGCCGGCAAGTTCACCAAGCGGGACAAGAAGACCTTCGGGGTCATCCCCGGCATCACCGACAAGGACTACTACACGAACTCCAGCCATATCCCCGTGTACTACAAGTGCACCCCGGAGCACAAGGCGAAGATCGAGGGCCCGTACCACAAGTACGAGAACGCCGGCCACATCTTCTACGTGGAGATCGACGGTGACGCCACCCACAACCCGCAGGCGATCATGAACATCGTGGACCTGATGGACAAGTACGACATCGGCTACGGTTCCGTGAACCACAACCGCAACCGCTGCCTGGACTGCGGCTTCGAGAACGCGCAGGACAACCTCCACGAGTGCCCGCACTGCCACGGCCACCACATTGACACCCTGCAGCGCATCACCGGCTACCTCGTGGGTACGACCAACCGCTGGAATTCCGGCAAACTGGCCGAACTCAAGGACAGAGTGGTTCACGAATGAGAATCAGAGTTTTAAAGATCCTCGAACAGACAATGGCCGACGGCCCGGGTTTCCGGACGTCGGTTTATTGTGCGGGGTGCAAGCACGCTTGCAAGGGCTGCCACAATCCGCAGTCCTGGGATTTCAATGCCGGCGAATGGATGGACGTCCAGGAAATCCTGGACATCATCAAGGCCGACAGCATGTCCAACGTGAGTTTCTCCGGCGGCGACCCGCTGTATCAGGTCGATGCTTTCACGGAACTTGCCCGTCGCATCAAGGAGGAGACCGGCAAGACCATCTGGTGCTGGACCGGCTTCACCTATGAGGAGGTCCTCGCGGATCCGCACCTGGCCCAGATCCTCCCGTACCTGGACGTGCTGGTGGACGGGCCCTTCATCCTGGAGCAGCGCGACACGGAACTCCTTTTCCGCGGCAGTCCCAACCAGCGCATCATCTATTTACACGAAAAGCCCGAGGATGATGTCATCCCCGGGACTGTTCCGCTGGTTCCTCTCAGGTAAATCCTATTCCCCCACGACCCACACAAGGACGTGGCGGTCGAAGGTGATGTACTCGAGGTCGAACTCTTCTTCCTCGTCCTTCTTGCCGATGAAGGTGGCCTCCAGTTCGCCTTCGCCGCGGGGGCGGAAGCGCTCGATCTCGATCTGCTCGGCGAAATCGACATTGTAGCGGCTCAGGAGTTTGAAAATGGCCTCCTTGGCACACCAGTAGATGGCGAGTTGCTCGTTGCGCTTCTCGTCCTCCAGGTCCTCGATTTCGTCCTCGGAGAGGGCCTTCTTCTCCACGACGGAGAAGTCGCGGTCCAGGGATTCGATGTCGATGCCCACGTTCTCCTCCTCGTGGAGGATGACGGCCACGTATTTCTCGGTGTGGGTGATGGAGATGTTCACCGGGTTGTTCTCCAGGTAAGGCTTGCCGTTGTCGTGGTGGCTCAGGTACACCTTTTCGTCGAACATCGTGTTCAGGAGGGCGCGCACCGCAAGGCGCTGCTTCCGCAGGGATTCGCTGCGGATGAACGAGATTTCCTCCATCTCGTCGCTGGGGGTGGAGCTCATTTCCTTGAGCTGCTCCTCGGTTTCGGTGATCTGCCACACGCCGATCTCCGCTTCATTGTCGAGTTTCTTCTTCAGATATAGTCCCATAAATGTCAGTTTGAGCTAGAAAATGCAGCAGCGCCCGGCTCCTCGAAAGGACCGGGAACTCCAGTATGTATGGCATCGCAACGGAGGTTCGTCAGAACTGACGACCCCTATCAATGACACGACCGGACTGGGAGGCTCCATTTTGCTTGCTACCAATTAACCCTACAAAGATAATGGATTTTTCACAAATGCAAATCAATCTTTGACGGGAAATTGCTATCTTTGCGGTGCGAAATGCGAAACGTTGAATAATTAATCATAAAGTCATGAAATTCCTCACTGATGAAAAGCTTCTCATCGTCGGCGCCGCCGGCATGATTGGCTCCAACATGGTCCAGACCGCCGCGATGCTCGGCCTCACCCCGAACATCTGCCTGTATGACATCTATGAGCCCGGCCTCAAGGGCGTGCTCGCCGAGATGGACCACTGCGCCTTCCCGGGCGTCAACCTGACCGCCACCATCGACCCGGCCGTCGCTTTCAAGGATGCGAAGTACATCATTTCCTCCGGTGGAGCGCCCCGTAAGGAGGGCATGACCCGTGAGGACCTCCTCAAGGGCAACTGCCAGATCGCTGCCGAGTTCGGCGAAAACATCGAGAAGTACTGCCCGGACGTGAAGTTCGTCGTGGTGATCTTCAACCCGGCCGACGTCACCGCTCTCACCGCCCTCATCCGTTCCGGTCTCGCTCCGGAGAAACTCACCTCCCTCGCCGCCCTGGACAGCACCCGTCTGCAGGAAGCCCTGGCGCAGGAGTTCGGCGTCCAGCAGTGCAAGGTCACCGGTGCCCACACCTACGGTGGTCACGGTGAGGCCATGGCCGTCTTCGCCTCCCAGGTGAAGGTCGATGGCAAGCCCCTCGCCGAGATGGGCCTTTCCGCCGAGCGCTTCGCCGAAATCAAGCACAACACCATCCAGGGTGGTTCCAACATCATCAAGCTCCGCGGCCGCAGTTCCTTCCAGAGCCCTGCCTACCAGGCCGTGAAGATGATCGAGGCCGCGATGGGCGGCGAGGTCTTCACCTGGCCCGCCGGCACCTATGTGAACTGCGGCAAGTACAAGAACGTGATGATGGCCATGCCCACCACGATCGACGCCACCGGTTGCCACTTCACGATGCCGGAAGGCACCGCGGAGGAAATGGCCGCCCTCGACGCTTCCTACGAGCACCTCGTGAAGATGCGCGACGAGATCATCTCCCTCGGCATCATCCCCGCCGTCGCCGACTGGGGCACCGAGAACAAGAACCTGTAGGGCTTTCCTGCATAATACCAACTAATGGGGATTGAATCTTTGGTTCAATCCCCATAACTTTGTGCCCTCAGCACAAAACTATGAAACTTTCCGAGTTACAGACAGGGGAGAAAGCGGTCATCGTCCGCATCCACGGTTACGGTCCTTTCCGGAAACGGCTCATCGAAATGGGCTTCATCCAGGGGAAGGAAGTGACCGTCGTGCTCAATGCGCCCCTGAAGGATCCCATCGAATACGAAATCATCGGCTATAAGATTTCCCTGCGCCGCGAGGAAGCGGAGCAGATCGAGGTCGTGAACGAAGCGGAGGCCCGCGAGGCACTCGTCAGCGACGAGCATCTGCAGGGACTTCCAGAGGACATGGAGGAACGGGAGCGGCTGGACACGGCCCTCCGGCACCTGGCCGAGGAACGGAACCACGTCATCCGGGTGGCGCTCGTGGGCAACCCCAACTGCGGAAAGACCTCCCTGTTCAACATCGCCTCCGGCTCCCATGAGCACGTGGGCAACTATTCCGGCGTGACGGTGGATGCGAAAGAGGGACATTTCAAGCATAAAGGCTACGAGATCACCCTGGTTGACCTTCCCGGAACCTATTCGCTGTCAGCGTATTCCCCAGAGGAACTGTATGTGCGGAAGAACCTCATCGACGCGATGCCGGACGTGGTGGTCAATGTGGTCGATGCTTCCAACATTGAGCGCAACCTGTACCTGACGACGCAGGTCATCGACATGAACCTCAGGACCGTCATGGCCCTGAACATGTACGACGAACTGCAGCACAAGGGCGACAAGTTGGACACGGAGCAGTTGGGCCGCCTGCTGGGTATCCCGGTGTGCCCCACGGTGAGCCGGGACGGGCGGGGGATTCCGGAACTCTTCGATACGGTCATCAAACTCTACGAAGGGGCCGACGAGAAACTCGCCCGCCACATCCATATCAACCACGGCGCCGAGATCGAGCCCGCCATCGACCGGGTCAAGGCCCTCGTCGCGGAAAATGAAACACTTCGGTCCAAATACTCTACCCGCTACTTAGCCATCAAGTATCTGGAAAACGACCGCGACATCGAGCATCTCATCGCCGCGCTTCCGAACCATGAGGCCCTGGAGGCGGCCCGGAAGGAGGAGACGGAGCGGATCGACCAACTGCTCCATACGACCCCCGAGGCAGCCATTGTCGATGCCAAGTACGCCTTCATCCAGGGCGCCCTGGCGGAGACCTACGAGAAGTACCAGGAAGAGCGGCCCCGGCGTACGCTGACGGACAAGATCGACGCCATCGTCACGAACAAATGGCTGGCCTTCCCGATCTTCCTCCTCCTCCTGTGGCTTACGTTCTGGGCCACCTTCACCATCGGCCAGTATCCGATGGACTGGATCGACTGGCTCGTCGCGAAGTTCGGTGAATTCGTGGGCGCCTTCATGAAGGAAGGCTGGCTCAAGGACCTGATCGTGGACGGTATCATCGCCGGCGTGGGCAGCGTCCTGGTGTTCCTTCCGAACATCATGATCCTGTACCTGTTCATCTCCCTGATGGAGGACAGCGGCTACATGGCCCGGGCGGCCTTCATCGTGGACAAACTCATGCACCGGATCGGCCTCCATGGCAAGTCCTTCATTCCCATGGTGATGGGCTTCGGCTGCAACGTCCCGGCCATCATGGCCACCCGGAGCATCGAGAGCCGGAAGTCGCGCCTGATCACCATCGCCATCATCCCGTTCATGTCCTGCGCGGGGCGGCTCCCGATCTTCGTGCTGTTCGCCGGCGCGTTCTTCCCGCACAACGCAGCGACGGCGCTGCTGTGCATCTACCTGCTGGGGGTCGTCCTCGCCATCTTGAGCGCGAAGGCGCTGCAGCAGTTCGTCAAGGATGACGACCTTCCTTTCGTGATGGAACTGCCGCCTTACCGCATCCCGACCGGCAAGGCCATCTGGCGCCACACCTGGGAGAAGGGCAAGCAGTACCTGGAGAAGATGGCGACGACGATCCTCGGGTTCTCCATCGTGATCTGGTTCCTCGGCTACTTCCCGCGGAATGCGGAGCAGGGCGTCGCCTACCAGCAGGAGCACTCCTACATCGGCATGCTGGGCAAGGCCGTGGAGCCGGCCCTGGAACCGCTGGGCTTCAACTGGAAGATGGATGTGGGCCTGCTTGCCGGCGTGGGTGCCAAGGAGCTGGTAGTCAGTACCCTGGGCGTCATGTATGCCGGGGATGAGGGCGTGGATGCCGATGAGAACGACACCGCCCTCCAGGCTGCGCTGAAGGGCGATGTCCCGCTGGCGGCCGCGGTGGCCTATATGGTCTTCGTACTGCTGTACTTCCCCTGTATCGCCACCTTCGTCGCGATCAAGAACGAGACCGGCAAGTGGCGCTGGGCCATCCTTTGCGCCCTGTACACCATGCTGGTCGCCTGGATCTTCGGCTTTATCGCGTACAGGTTGTTCTTGTCATTCTGAGCGAAGCGAAGAATCTAATTCTCCGTCACATGGATCAGTGACTTCACCGGCGCGAGGTCCTCGATGACGCTGCGTCCCGGGAGGTCGTCGATCTCCACGAGGAAGACAAAGTCGGCGACCTTCACGCGGTACTCCTTTCCGTCGATGGTAACCTTCTGGCTGTTCAGGCTTTCCACGATGCCGCGGGCGGTGCCGCCGGTGGCGAGGATGTCGTCGAAGAAGGTGATCGGGATGGTGTCACCTTCCGGCTTGCAGGCCGCAAGGTCGGACAGGCGGTAGAAAACCTGGTCCTTGCCGTATTCCTTCACGATGTCCACCGCAACGAGGTCTCCTTCCGCGAAGGGGAGTTTCCCTTTCTTGCGTACGGGAATGACATTTTCTGCCATGCCGCTATAGAGGAGGGGCGCCGTGAACAGGAAACCGCGGGCCTCGGGCGCGAGGATGTTCGGGGAGGCGCAGGTGCGGCCGATGTCGTCGATCAGGGCCTTGAAGATTTCCTTGTCCTGCAGGAAAGGAATGATATCCACGAAGTTGACTCCCTCGATGGGGAAGTTCGGATAGAACTTGAGTACTTGCTTGTAGTCCATTATTCGATGGTGTTGATGTCGATCAGGTTGTTCAGGAGGGCATAGACCGTGAGGCCGGCCACCGTCTTGATGCCGGTCTTGCGGGTAATGTTCTTGCGGTGGGTGATGACCGTGTAGATGGACAGGTTATACAGGTCCGCAATCTCTTTGTTGAGCATGCCCTTCGCGACGCACACGAGGATTTCCTTCTCGCGGGCGGAGAGTTCCTCGCCCTCGCTGCGGGGCGTTTCGCTGCGGTCTTCCAGGGCGGTGCGCACTTTCCGGATGATGGTGGTGGGCGCGTCGTAGAGGCTCAGAACACCATCGTACTGCTTCAGGGATTCTTCGTCCCAGAGCGAGCCCACGATGGCGAGGACGGCGGCGGAAGTGTGCTCCGAAAGGGCTGCCCGGGCGTTTCCGCGGGAGGCGTGGTCAAAGATGGACGGGTCCACGACTACCACGTCCGGGTCCAGGTTCCTCAGTTGCGCCTCCCTCGAGGACGACAGGTCCGTGAGGATGCCGCATACCTCGAACTCCCCCAGGTCGTTGAAGATATGCTCTACTCCCCGCGCCACGATGGCGGAGGGAATGATGAGAAGGACGCGCTTACTCATGGTTCTCGAGACGGTTGACGATCGGAACCAGGATCTCGTCCTCCACGACCGTATGCTTTTCCAGGTCCTCCTCCAGGGAGAAAATGTAGAACAGGGCCTTGTACGTGTCCTGCTGGCCGCACACGGGCGGCAGGTATTTCATCACGAGGTTCTTCAGGTCCTCGAGTTTTTCCTCCACGTTGGAGTGGTTCTCCTCATACTCGCCGATGGTGAAATTCCGGTCGATACCCTGCCGCAGGACGGCTTCCGCATGCGGGAATACGGTCTTTTCCTCGTATTCGAAGTGCTTGGAGAGTTCGTCCTTGTAATCGGCGAAGAACTTCCAGATGATGCGCTTGTGCTTCTCCCCGCAGGGAGCGATGAGGTTCTCCAGCGCCATCTCCAGTTCCTGCAGGGCCACGTCCATGTAATAGGCGTGCGAAAGGCGGAGATATTTCAGGACGTCCCTCAGGTCCGCCTTCTCCAGTTTTTCCTTCGTCGGCATATATCCGTCGATGGCATAGACCGCCGAGATCAGAAGGAAGGTTTCCGGGTCGATGCCCTGTTTCCGGCATACTTCCTCCACGGTTTCGTCCCCGAAACCGAAAGGAATGCCCATCCGGGTGAGCACGCCCAGCAGGCAGAATCGCTGGTTCATCAGGTCCGCCATCTTCATGGACGGGGACAGCAGGTGTCGTTCGGTCGTTGTAGCCATGGATGTCTGGTTTTGCTTGGCAAATTTACGAAAAAATAGACGCTTTAAAAACCCTCCTGCCTTGTCGCAAGGGAGGAGGGGCACTTATACAACAATAAAAGGATATAAACTCTAACTGTCTTAATGGCTTTTTCTGTTGCAAAGATACGGCGATTCCCCGCCGCGGGCAATCCCAACTTGTTGGTAATGTGCCGGGCGGGGAATCCCCAGTTGTGTGTAAATGCTAGAAATTCAGGGCGAAACCGACGCCGCTGGGGGTAGCACCGATCTGATAGGTCAGGCCTTTCCGGGCATTGTAGTCGTCGGCCACCCAGTTGAGGCGCTTCTTGCCGATGATGGAGACGGGAATGCCGATGTCCAGCAGGACGCCGCCGGCGGCCATGAGCAGCGTTCCGCCAAGAATCATTCCAGCCGAGCCGGGATTGTCCTGGAGGGCTTTCTGGATATCTTCCTGGCTGCTGTTCTGATTGACCTGACCGGACACCTTGCTGACGCCAACTCCATAGAGGACCGCGCCGCCGACCAGGCCGCCGATACCGCTCCAGATGAGGGTCTTGCCGGTCTTCCGCTGTTTGCTGGCACCGACATAGGTTTCGTCATAGACCTGCTCGCCGATGAGGGTGAGGACCTCCTGGTCGGACAGGATGTTGCCGCGCGCGTCGGCGAGGTAGGCGCCGTTGCGGTGGATGGGACCAGCGTACTGGGCGCTGGCGTTCTGTGCGAGGCACAGGAGTGCGGCGACAAGGCCGCAAAGGAATGCGAATCTCTTCATATTGTCAAGGGATTAGAAGTTCATGGTCAGGCCGATGCCGTGCGGGGCGGCGCCGAAGCGGGCCGTCACGGCGTGGCTGCGTTCGTTGAAGTCGTTTTCCACCCAGTTCAGGCGGCTCTTGCCGATGATATGGAGCGGGATACCCGCGTCCAGGGCCACGCCGCCGGCAATGACGGCCACGTAACCGGTCGCCATCAACATGATGCCGAAGGCCTCGCCGGCCGGAGATTCGGGATGCCGGTATTCGTACTGCCCGTCATAATAAGTGTAGTCCTCGCTGCTGGCCGCCAGGACACCGAGGCCTCCCAGGACACTCACGAGACCGGCACCCATGCCGATGGCGCCGCCGATGATGAGCTTGCGGCCGACCTGGTACTGCTTCCGGGCGCCGACGACCGTCTCCCGGTAGATCTCCGGGCCGATCAGGTTGATGAGTTCCGCATCCGAAATCGGCAGGCCTGCCTGATCGGTAAATCCGGCGCGGTCGCGATGGATTTCAGTGATATATTGGGCGTTGGCGTTTTGCGCAAGGCATAGGAAAGCGGCAACGAGGCCGCAGAGAATGGCGAATTTCTTCATGTCCGTTCGGTATTTCTTACAAAAATACCCGTTTCTGCCAAAACTTGCAAGTCCGGCAGCCGTTTTTTTGTGTGGTGCGTTTTTTGTAGCAAGTGCCCTCCGGAAAAAAATTTTTAATTTTTAAGAACATGAAAAAAATCCTTTCCACCCTTCTCGCTGCATCCTTGATGCTCGTGGGAATCCAGGCAATCGCTCAGCCGAGCGTGAATGCCGGTTACCTCAACTCCACCCTCAAGGTCCAGAACGCAGATCCCTCCAACGCCAATGGTGCGTATGTCGGTCTCTCCTACAATCTTCCGATTGCCGGCGGTCTCGGTGTCGCCCCGGGTATCTACTACTCGCTGATCAGTTCCAAGGAGACCGCTTCCCTGGGCACGATCTTCTCCGGATCCGGCACTTTCACGGAGCATGCCGTCAATGTTCCCGTGTATCTGAACTATGCCATCGGCCTCAACCGTGACACGAATTTCTTCGTCTTCGGCGGCCCCACCCTTCAGTATGGTCTTTCCTCCAAGGTCAAGTACGACGCCAATGTCGCCGGCATCAGCGGCAGCACCACGGCGAACAACTACGACAATGACAACTACAACCGTATGAACGTCTATCTGGGTGGCGGTATCGGCATCAATGCCGGCGCTTTCAAGGTCACTGTCGGCTATGACTATGGCATGATGAACCAGATCAAGGGTGACAATGCCACCCCGGCCCACCGTTCCAACATCAAGATCGGTCTCGGTTTCAACTTCTAGATTCCTTCGGCCTTTTGAGGCCGGAAAGAGTATTCACATCCGCAGTAGAGCTGGTTGTAAAACCGCTCGCTGCGGATGATTTCGTTCCTCCGCTCCTGCAGGCCGCCCTTGCGCCAGTTCTGGGGCCACCAGGTGACGCCTTCGACCTGGCTGCAAGCCCACTCGCCGGCGGCATCGACCTGTTCCAGGCTCTTCCAGCGGGAGGAGGCAAGGGTAGTGGTGAGGACCGGGAAACCGTTCTCGGAGGCGTATTGTGCTGCCCTTAAAAGCCGGTACTTGAAGCAGTTCAGGCAGCGTCCGCCGCGCTCCGGTTCGTTCTCCAGCCCGGCGGCGCAACCCTCCCAATCATCGTGGTCATAGACATCGTCCACGATGGGAATGCCCCATTTGAGCGCATACCGGATGCACTCGTTCAGGCGGTGGTCATATTCCTCGCGGGGAAAGATGTTGGAATTGGAATAGAAGATCGTGGGTCGGATCCCGTTGTCCATGAGGCACTCCACGACGGCGCTGGAGCACGGCGCGCAGCACGCGTGCAGCAGCACTTTGTCGGTCCCGAGGGGGACGTCCAGCCGGACGGAAGGTTTCATGGCGCAAAGTTACGAAAACTTCCTGGGGAAGCGGAACACGATGGACAGGACGGCGAGGAGGCCCAGGGCGAAGGGGTAATATAGGTAGCCCGTGATGGAGGCGGCGGAGACGCCGGCGAGGCCGGAGGCCATGAGCATCTGCGCGCCGTAGGGGATGATGCCCTGGATGAGGCAGGAGAAGGTGTCCAGGATGGAAGCCGTCTTGCGCGGGTCCAGCCCGTATTTGTCGGCAATGTCCTTCGCCAGCGGACCCACGGTGATGATGGCGATGGTGTTGTTGGCCGTGCAGAAGTTCACGAGGGAGACGAGGCCGGCGATGGAGAAATACGCCCCGCGTTTGCCCCGGATGCGCCGGGTGAGGCCGCCGATGATGAAGTCCAGTCCGCCGTTGTAGCGGATGAGTTCCAGCATGCCGCCGGCGAGGAGGGAGACGATGATAAGTTCACCCATGGAACCGATGCCGCCGCCGATGGAGGCCATCCAGCCGATCCAGTCATAGGCGCCGGTCACCCAGCCGAGGACCCCGTTTATGCCGATGCCGATGGCGAGTACCGTCACCACGTTCACTCCTGCCAGGGCCAGGCCGATGACCAGCAAGTAGGGGATA
This sequence comes from uncultured Bacteroidia bacterium, assembly GCA_902781705.1. Classification (GTDB taxonomy): domain Bacteria; phylum Bacteroidota; class Bacteroidia; order Bacteroidales; family UBA932; genus Cryptobacteroides. The sequence continues at coordinate 8,914 of CACZKE010000014.1, read as the reverse complement.
AGTCCCAGCCAATTCACCGTTTCTACAGAGGGGGCCGCTTCCACCTGAAGGCCCAGAACGACATACAGGGCCGCCACCAGGATGGCCGCCGGGGCAGCGATCCACAGGTTCACGCGGAACTTGTCACGCATGGAGCACCCCTGACTCTTGGTCGCTGCCACGGTGGTGTCGGAGATGAACGAAAGGTTGTCGCCGAAGAAGGCGCCGCCGATGACCACCGCCGTGATGAAGGGAACGCCTACCCCCGTCTCCTGGGCGATGCCCGCCGCGATGGGAACGAGGGCGACGATGGTTCCGACGCTGGTGCCGATGGCCATGGAAATGAAGCAGGCGGCGAGGAAAAGTCCCGCGTAGATCAGTTTCCCGGGCAGGATCCGGAGCGTTGCATTCACTGTTGCGTCGATGGCGCCGATATCCTTCGCCGTTGCCGCAAAGGCCCCCGCCAGCACGAAGATCCAGATCATCAGAAGGACGTTCCGGTTTCCGGCCCCCTCGGAGAAGATGGAAATCTTGTCGTCGGTCTTGTCCACGCTCCGGGTGATGAGCATCGCATAGGCCGATGCGATGATGAATGCCGCCGCCACCGGGACCTTGTAGAAATCGCGGGCGACGAGGGAGGAAACCAGGTAGGTGAGCAGGAACACCAGCAGCGGGCTCAGGGCGAGCCAGCCGTTCATCTTGCGGCCTGCGGTCGGACGCTGGGGAGTCTTTTCGGTATGGATGGCCATGGCAGTTCGTTTCTTGGGAGATGCAAAGATACAATATTCCCCTGTCATTTCGAGCTTGTCGAGAAATCTATTATCTTTGCACATGCGAAAACTCCTCATACTCACGACCCTTCTTCTTTCCCTCTCCGCCGCCGCGCAGGTGCGCACCTACGGCGACATGGAGGCGAAGACCTTCGTCATCGGCCTGGAGAACTATTATTTCGGCGACGCCGGGAGTCTGTCTTTCCCCGACGGCACCGTGTCCCTTTCCGCGGGGCGCGTCACGGCTCCGGGACTGGATCTCAGCGGCCTGCCGGCGGGAGATACCCTCATCGGGGCCCATGATTTCACGGACGACGGCACACCGGAGCTCCTGGTGGGCACCCGTGGCCCCGGGCTGGTCAAGGCGGAAGTCTATCACTTCAAGGGCGGGTCGTGGACGCTGCTGGGCATCGTCGGAGCCCGGGGCGACGTGGACGAGATCCGCGTTTTCCGCCAGGCGATGACCGTGAAGGACCGCGCCACCGGCACCTTGTATACGTGGACCTGCCACGGGGGGAGATTCGACTTCAAATCCTCTTCCGGAGGCTCCGATCCCGCCGCAGACCTTTGACGGATTCCAAAATTATCGCTACCTTTGCAAAAATACACTCCTATGTCCTTTATCGATGAAAGAATTGCCCAGGAAGGCCTCACTTTCGACGATGTACTCCTTGTCCCGGCGTACTCGGAAGTCCTTCCGCGGGAGGTCAGTCTGCATACCCGATTCTCCCGGAACATCCAACTGAACATCCCCATCGTGTCCGCCGCCATGGACACCGTGACCGAAGCGCCGATGGCCATCGCCCTGGCAAGGGAAGGAGGCATCGGCGTGATTCATAAGAATATGAGCATCGCCGCGCAGGCGGCCGAGGTCCGCAAGGTCAAGCGTTCGGAGAACGGGATGATTTCGGATCCCGTCACCATCGACCAGGACCAGACCGTGGGCGACGCCCTGCGGCTGATGAAGGAGAACCACATCGGCGGGATTCCCGTGACGGACGGCGAGCGCCACCTCGTGGGCATCGTCACGAACCGTGACGTGCGCTTCCATGAGGACATGGACGTTCCCGTGCGGGAGGTCATGACCGCCGAGAACCTTGTGACCATTCCCGACACCCGGACGGACCGTGAGTATGTGAAGTCGGTCCTCCTGAAGGCGAAGGTGGAGAAACTTCCCGTCGTGGATGCCCTGGGACATATCGTAGGCCTCATCACCTACAAGGACCTCATCAAGGAGCGCCTGCACCCGGAGGCCTGCAAGGATGCGAAGGGACGGCTCCGCGTGGCGGCCGGCATCGGCATCACCCCGGATGCGCTGGACCGCGTCGCGGCCCTGTACGCCGAGGGCGTGGACGCCGTCGTGCTGGATTCCGCCCATGGCCACAGCAAGGGTGTCATCGACCTCCTGAAGCGGGTGAAGGCCGCTTATCCGTCCCTGGACGTGGTGGTCGGCAACGTGGCGACCGAAGAAGGCGCGCGCGACCTCATCAAGGGCGGCGCCGACGGTGTGAAAGTGGGTATCGGCCCGGGCTCCATCTGCACCACCCGCATCGTGGCTGGCGTGGGCGTGCCCCAGCTGAGCGCCATCTATAATGCGTACCAGGCCATCAAGGGCACGGGCGCGACCCTGATCGCCGACGGCGGCCTCCGCTACTCCGGCGACATCGTCAAGGCCCTCGCGGCCGGCGGCGACTGCGTCATGTGCGGGTCCATGTTCGCCGGCACCGAGGAATCCCCGGGCGAAACCATCATCTACAGCGGCCGTAAGTTCAAGGCCTACCGCGGCATGGGCTCCATCGACGCGATGGCGGCCGGCTCCAAGGACCGCTACTTCCAGTCCGACAAGGTGGAACTCAAGAAACTGGTCCCGGAAGGCATCGTGGGCCGGGTTCCGTACAAGGGCACCCTCGCCGAGACGGTGTACCAGATCGTAGGCGGCCTCCGTTCCGGCATGGGATACTGCGGGGCCAAGGACCTGGAGGCGCTCAAGACGGCGAAATTCACCCGGGTCACGGCGAGCGGCATGGCGGAGAGTCACCCGCACGACATCACCATCACCAAGGAAACGCCTAACTACTCCCGTGGTGAATAAGATCCTCATCCTCGACTTCGGCTCCCAGGTCACGCAGCTTATCGGCCGCCGCCTCCGGGAGCTGAATGTTTATTGTGAAATCTATCCGTACAACAAGATGCCGGTCCTGGACGATTCCGTGAAGGGAGTCATCCTGTCCGGCAGTCCCTGCTCTGTCCGGGATGCGAATGCCCCTCAGGTGGACCTGTCGGAGGTCAAGGGCAAGTTCCCGCTGCTGGGCATCTGCTACGGGGCGCAGTATCTTGCGCATCACTACGGCGGCAAGGTAGAAGGTTCCCTCGCCCGCGAATACGGCCGGGCCATGCTGGACGTCACCCGTCCGGACTCTCCGCTGCTGGAGGGGGTCAAGGTCCATTCCCAGGTGTGGATGTCCCACGGGGATACCATCTCCCGCCTGCCGGAAGGGGGCGTTGCCATCGCCGAGACGGCCGATATCCCGTACGCTGCCTACCAGATCGTCGGCGAACCTACCTTCGCGGTGCAGTTCCACCCGGAGGTGTTCCATACGGAGGAGGGCTCCAGGATCCTCGCGAATTTCGCCCTCGGCATCTGCGGATGCGAGGGGGACTGGACGCCGGATTCCTTCATCGAGACCACCGTGAGCACCCTCCGGGAACAACTCGGGGACGACAAGGTCATCCTGGGCCTTTCCGGCGGCGTGGACTCCACCGTGGCCGGCGTACTCCTGAACAAGGCCATCGGCCACAACCTCACCTGCATCTTTGTCAATAACGGGCTCCTGCGGAAGAACGAGTACGAGGATGTGCTTGCTTCCTACCAGGACATGGGCCTGAACGTCATCGGGGCCGACGCTTCCCGGGCTTTTCTGGACGCCCTCGCCGGGGTCACCGAGCCCGAGGAGAAGCGCAAGGTCATCGGCCGGCTCTTCGTGGAGACCTTCGACAGGTACGCCCGGGGCATCGAGGGCGCCCGCTGGCTCGCCCAGGGCACCATCTATCCCGACGTCATCGAGTCCGCCGGCATTCCCGGCATCGCCTCCAAGATCAAGAGCCACCACAACGTGGGCGGTCTCCCCAAGGAGATGAACCTGCAGGTCGTGGAACCGCTCCGGATGCTCTTCAAGGACGAGGTCCGGCGCGTGGGCCGCGCCCTGGGCATCAAGGAGGAACTCGTGGGCCGGCATCCTTTCCCGGGACCGTCCCTGGGTGTCCGTATCCTCGGCGACATCACCGAAGAGAAACTCCGCATTCTGCGTGAGGCCGACGACATCTTCATCCGCGGTCTCCGTGCCTACGACTGCACCGGAAAGGGCTTCCGCAGCGCTTCCGACCCGCGTTTGGAGGCCACGAACCTCTACGACGCTATCTGGCAGGCGGGGGTGGTCCTGCTGCCCATCCGCAGCGTCGGCGTCATGGGCGACGAGCGTACCTATGAGCATCCGGTCGCCCTTCGCGCGGTGGTCTCCACCGACGCGATGACCGCCGACTGGTTCCCGCTCCCGTACGATTTCCTCGGCGAGATCTCCAATGAAATCATCAACAAGGTCCGCGGCGTGAACCGGGTCGTCTATGACGTGAGTTCGAAGCCGCCTGCAACCATCGAATGGGAATAAAACGAATCATTAACACATAACCCTTACAGAAAAATGACAACAGGTAACGTTCGTCCCGCGGACATGGAGCGGATCACGACCCCCGCACTCGCCCAGAAATTCATCGAGGAACAGGTCAAGGAACTGCGCGCGCAGATCGGCGACAAGAAGGTGCTGCTCGCCCTTTCGGGCGGTGTCGATTCCTCGGTCGTCGCGGCGCTTCTCATCAAGGCCGTCGGCAAGCAGTTGGTTTCCGTCCATGTGAACCATGGACTCCTGCGCAAAGGCGAGCCGGAGCAGGTCGTGCGCGTGTTCCGCGATGAACTCGACGCCAACCTCGTGTATGTCGATGCCGTCGACCGCTTCCTGGACAAACTCGCCGGCGTGGCCGATCCCGAGCAGAAGCGCAAGATCATCGGCGCGGAATTCATCCGCGTGTTCGAGGAAGAGGCCCGCAAACTGGACGGTATCAGTTTCCTGGCCCAGGGTACCATCTACCCGGACATCGTGGAGTCCGGTCCCGTCAAGTCCCATCACAATGTGGGCGGCCTTCCGGAGGACCTTCAGTTCGAACTTGTGGAGCCCATCAAACTCCTGTTCAAGGACGAGGTCCGTGTCGTGGGCAAGGAACTGGGTCTCCCGGACAGCATGGTCTTCCGTCAGCCGTTCCCCGGCCCCGGCCTGGGCGTCCGCTGCACCGGCGCCATCACGCGCGACCGGCTGGAAGCCCTCCGCGAGAGCGACGCCATCCTCCGCGAGGAGTTTGCGAAGAATGGCCTGGAGGGCAAGGTCTGGCAGTATTTCACCGTCGTCCCCGACTATAAGTCCACGGGTGTGAAGGACAACAAGCGCAGTTGGGACTGGCCGGTCATCATCCGTGCCGTCAACACCCGCGACGCCATGACCGCCACCATCGAGGAAATCCCTTACGAACTCCTGCACCACATCACGAAGCGTATCGTGACGGAGGTCCCCGGCGTGAACCGCGTGCTGTACGACCTGACGCCGAAGCCCACGGGAACCATCGAATGGGAATAATGGTCCGGGGCGATTATACCGCACCGTCCTGCCGGGTCCGGGAACTGGATCTGGAAGCGGGTCTGCTGACCGGTTCCACGGAACCGATCCCGGTAGATCCGTTCGATCCGGAGTTAGACTGACCTCGGTTTTTTACGGTTATTCAGGGTGCCCGGCTTGTCCGGGCGTCTTTTTTCTTTAAAAATCGGCCGATACCTATTGCGGATTCAGAAAAAAACCGTACATTTGCAGTCCCGTTTTGGGAAATTGAGATATGGTGTAATGGTAGCACTACAGATTCTGGCTCTGTCAGTGAGGGTTCGAGTCCTTCTATCTCAACGAAAATCAGCCCTTTGAGCTGGTTTTTATTTTGAAAACGGTATGGCGGGGTAGCTCAGCTGGTTAGAGCGTCGGATTCATAATCCGGAGGTCGTGGGATCGTGACCCACTCCCGCTACAAAACAGAACAATATCGATATTCTCTATATATGCCCGTCACTGTTCCCAGTGATGGTTTTTTATTTTCTATCAAGGAGTTACGCCGTTGTTTAGTTGGCTGCTTTCGGCGGAGAATCTATCGGCGGAGCTGTCAATGAAGTGGTAGTCCGGACTAAAAATGCGACCTAATATGCGACCAGGTATGTTTAACAAAAAAAGTGGTCGCAGATTATGAATCGTAACACTGCAAATGTCTCGTTCTACTGTCGCGAGAGCAAGAAAAACAAGGATGGTCTAGCTCCCATTGAGCTCAGTTTGGTTATAAATCGGAAGCGTTGTTATGTCCAGTTACCCAGAAAAGAGACCCCCACAGCTTTCCAGAGGCAAATTAATTGTAAGAAAGACAATGATTTGAAGGATTATCTACGCTCAATTCGGATTCGTTTGAATGAGATTGAGACTGCCTTTTTGCGAGATGGAGAGGCTTTGACGGCGGCGGCACTAAAGGATTTTTTTAAGACGGGCGGTTATGTCCTGTATACTATCGGTGACCTTTTCGACGATTATATGCGGATACTTGCAAAGCGTGTAGGTGTCGATCTCAAGCCGAAAACCTACAGGAAATATGAAATCGCCCGTGACAAGTTCTACAAGATTATACCGCCGACTGAGCCTGTGTCCGCCATCACCCACGCTGTCATTATGGACTATCAGGCATCTATGAACCAATATCTTGACTATGTGACCACCAATGGATACTGTCAAAGGGTGAAGACGGTGGTGCAGTTCGGTATTGATAACGGCAAGATTAAGGTCAATCCCTTTAGTGGCATCAGACTGCGAAAGGGCGAGAAGAGCGTACAGTTTCTATCAGAAGAAGAGGTGGAGAAGATCCGCACGACGGACTTCCACAATGAGAGCCTTAATAAGGTGAGAGACCTGTTCGTGTTCCAGGCAGCATCAGGTCTCTCCTATACAGATATGGCCAAGTTGGTGCCAACAGACTTCCAGGTAACGGAAGACGGTCAGTATTACATCCACGACAAGCGCAACAAGACAGGGGTGTTCTATACCGCTGTCATTCTGGAGCAAGGGGTGGAGATTCTCAAAAAGTATGACTTCAAACTCCCTATCATCGGGAATCATAAACTCAATGTCTATCTGAAAATCATCAGGGACTTATGCGGCATTGATAAACCTATCTTCTCCCACGTTGCCAGACACACATATGCCACCAGGTGCCTGAATAGAGGAATACGCTTAGAGGTGGTAGCAAAGCTCCTTGGGCACAGCACAACCAGAATCACGCAGCATTATGCAAAACTGTTGAAGAAGAGCATCCTTTCAGAAGTTGAAGAGGCGTTCTTTATGGGAAAATAGGAGTAGGGGGACTTTCCCCTACTCCAATCCATTATTCGTTCTTCCACTGTCCTTGGGCTTCCTACCGGGCTTCTCCCTCACAATCTCGATACCGTCCTTTTCGAACTCTCGCGCCCAATTGGACATCTGTTCTGATTTCTTTCCCAGAATCGTGGCCACCTGGGTAGCGGTCATTCCGTCCTTGAACATCTGTTTTGCGTGTTCCTTCTCCAACTGGATTTGCTCCTTCTTTGCTTGTGAGCCCGTCTTGCTCGTGGGGGTGGAGTGGTTCGTTGTCGCAGGTACAATTGATTCAAAGGCGTGACGCTTATACCCGTCAGTTTTAACGACTAACTTTCGTGTTTGCCCTTTGATTTCAGACCTGGAGAATTCCAGGGTGAGTAGTAGGTGGTCATAATCCTCGCCCTCATCGAGCCGGAAGACATACGGCATGAGAGCTTGAAGATTGTACGAGCCTGACATCATCTCTCCCGTCTTCTCAGTGTGGCAGACTGATAGGCTTGTCAGCCGGATGCCATGCTCCTTCAAAGTGCTCCTCATTCTCTTCAAGTGATTCAGATACTGAGTCACTTTGCTTTCGCAGAGGTTTCCCAACAGACTCTTGAGGTTGTCAGCGCAGTAGAAAACGGACGTTCCAGCCGGCTGAAGCAAGCAGCGTTCCGTTATCTTTTCAAAGAACTCTTTCGGCTTCCCGCCGAAGTAGGTTGTCTCGATGATTTCCAGTTTACCGTCTAGCGATGAGGCCACAGTTTTGTACCGGTCTTTAAGAATGGCGCCACCGTTCTCGCCGTCGGCAATGATGCAGTACACATTGGAAGGTGCGGTGTAGCCCGCCTTCTCTTCCTCAGACAGGATTTGGGGTTTCTCACCCAAGGCTATTTGAATTAGAGTCCCGAAAGCGAAGTAACTTTTCATGGTGTTCTTCATCCCGTACACAATCCCGTCATAGCCTTCTGGGAGTAGGGTACCGACCATTGGGCGCAGGTCGTATTCATCCCCCTGACAGTAATCGGACATTTTGCGGACAGTGTACTCGGCTTTGAACTCCTCCTCTGTCGGGACCCCGGCAAATTCCTGGTCAACCTCTTTCTTCGCACGGTAAGCATCCAGTTTGATTTTTGCGGCTTTCTCCAGAAAATCAAGCTTTTCGCGATTCTGTTGCTTGAGTTCTTCGGCCTTGCTGGGTTGATTTTTGGCTTGCTTGGCGCGCAGATTCGCATCTTTCAACCAAGCTATGCCTCTTAACAGACCGCCGATGGCGGCCACGGCGCCAATTACATTGCGCCAATTAATATTTTTTTTCATAATACCTCCAATAAAAAACAATAAATAATGATTTGCTCGCAAGGAGGTTGTAAAGAACGAAAAAACGGTCCCATAAGGGTCCGCAATCACATCGAATATGACGGTTGAGCGTACGTTATACCCGATCACCTCACGAGTTGCATAGAGGATACAAACCTCCATTTAGCTGATATCCGCAGGGGATAGAGAAAAGCATTCAGCTGAAGCGCGTGGAATGCTAAATAAGTCCTCTCCAAGAAAGTGATAGAATAATAACGTACGTCAAAGAACTGCCTTTTCTCGGGCATAAATATAGATAAAATCTGGCGATTTTAGGCCAGTTGAGATAAAAATCAAGACCGCTTCCTTATCTTTGTTGGCGAGCGGTCATCGCCTCCCGGC
>CACZKE010000013.1 GCA_902781705.1 uncultured Bacteroidia bacterium | reverse complement strand
GCCGGGAGGCGATGACCGCTCGCCAACAAAGATAAGGAAGCGGTCTTGATTTTTATCTCAACTGGCCTAAAATCGCCAGATTTTATCTATATTTATGCCTACAAAACGGAAACGTATGCGATTTCTTATACCCATAACGGCATTATTCCTGATATGCGCCTCCTGTGCCCGCCAGGACCGGCACGCAGATTACGTGCTGGAGTGGAAAGGGGACGGACTGAAGGTGACGCTCAAGGTCAATACCCCGCTGGATACCGTGCGTTTCACGTACGCGTCGGACAATGGGGGACAGAAGGACCAGATGAGTTGGTTTCAGGATTTTGCGGTGGATAGGGGTTCCGTGTCCATCGATTCGGCCAGCAGAACGCTGACCATTGTCCCCCGGAGGAACCAAGCGGAGTTCTCCTACGTAGTGCGCTGTACGCTTCCGGAAGGCTATGGTTCGCCGGGCGGATGCCTGATGGACGTTTTCCGGCCGGATATCGACGGGGACATGCTCTTTTCGCGGACCGAGAACATTTTTGCCGTTCCGGTGGACGATGAGGATATGCCCGTGACGGTCGAATGGGCTTCCACGCCGCCTTATCCGGTATTCTGTATGTACAATCCCGGGAAAGGCACCGACAGGTTCCAGGGGGTCGCCGGCGACATCGCCTGGTCCGTCATGGCCGGAGACCCGCTGCTGACGGTGGATACCGTTATGGTGGGTGGTAGAAAGCACTATCTGGTAACGGCATTGAGAAAGGAAGCCGATCTGAACAAGAAACAACTCAAGGAGTACTTCCATTCTTTTTACGGCACCATCTCCGATTTCTGGGGAGACGCGTATTCCGGACCGTACTCCATGCTCTTTTTCCCGTTCAGGAACAATACCTGGGAAGCGACCGGAAACGGTTTCACGAACGGCTTCTTCTCCCGGTACGACGCTACGGCGGATACCATCCTGACCATCAACCGCCGGGACTTGTTCACGCATGAGATCGGGCACAAGTGGCTGAACAACGGGCCGGTATGGTTCCCGGAAGGGTTCAACGAGATGCAGACCGCCTATCAGCTGGTCGCTTCGGGACTGGACGACCCGTCCTATTTTGCCTCCTATTTCAACCACGCCCTCTCCGGGCTTTTCCACAATCCTTACCGGAATGTCCCTGACGAAGAGGCGGAAGAGAAGTTCTGGGAGGATGGGGACTACATCTGGCTGCTCTATTGGCGCGGCTTCAGTTATGCCTTTCACCTTTGCGGCGTTTACGAGAAAGAGACCGGCCACCCGAATGCCTGGAAGCCCATCATGGAAGCCGTGAAGCCCTTCATCGACGATTTCACGGCGGAGAAGTTCCTGACGGCCATGGCCTCCCTGATGGACAAGGAGCGCCTGCAGAAGGATTATGAAAAGTATATCCTGCAGGGTGCCGATTTCGATTTCTTCCCGGAAGACATGCCGTCCGGTTGCCGGATCGTCCGTAACTCCGAAGGCGTTCCCCGGCTGGAGATAACGGACGAGGCGGCTTTCGCGAAGCATTTTCAATAAAAACCGATGAAGAAGATCCCGAATACCTATGTGATCATCGCGGCGCTGATCGTGCTGTGTGCGGTCCTGACGTGGTTCGTGCCCGGCGGGTCCTATGTCACGGGAGAGGACGGAACATTGTCCTACGAGCGGGTGGAGGCGGCGCCGCAGACCTGGCAGGTGTTCTCCGCCGTCTATCACGGGTTCGTCAAGCAGGCGGGGATCATCATCTTCATCCTCGTCGTGGGCGGGGCCTTCTGGCTGCTCAATGCGACGGGGGCCGTTACGGCGGGCATCAGCCGCTTCATCGCCCGGGTGGGACGGCGGGACAAGTGGGTGCTCGTCGCCATCACGGTCCTGTTTTCCCTCGCCGGGGCGGTCTTTGGCATGAGCGAGGAGACGATCCCGTTTGTGGGGATCGTGGTTCCGCTGGTCGTGTCCATGGGGTATGACGCCCTGATGGGCATGCTCATCGTGTATGTGGCGTCCAACATCGGCTTTTCCGCCGCCTTCCTGAATCCGTTCACCGTCGGGATCGCGCAGGACATGGCCGGCCTGCCCCTGTTCTCCGGGATGGGATACCGCGTCTTTTGCTGGGCCGTCCTCACAGCCCTTACCGCCCTTTTCGTGGTCATTTATGCCCATAGGACCCGCAAAGCCCCCACGGAAGCCGTCCGGCTGGAGGATACTCCGCTTACGGGACGTCAGGGCTGGATCCTCGTCGTCCTGCTCCTGACCGTCATCGCCCTCATCGTCGGGGTGACCGTCTGGGAATGGTACCTCCCGGAGATCACGGCGCTTTTCCTGGGAATGGGGATCGTGTGCGGAATCATCGCCGGATTCGGGGCCAACCGGATCGCCGAGGAACTTCTCGCCGGCGCCAAGGACATCCTTTCCGCCGCCCTTGTAGTGGGATTTGCTTCCGGCATCATCGTCATCCTCCAGGACGGGCACGTCGTGGACAGCATCCTCCATGGGATGCAGGAAGGACTGGACGGCACCGGCCCCGTGGCGTCGCTGTCGGCGATGTACGGCATCCAGGCCCTTATCAACTTCCTGATACCCAGCGCTACGGCCAAAGCAGCCATCACCATCCCCATCATGGCACCCTTTGCCGACATGGTAGGCGTCTCCCGCCAGGCGATGGTGCTCGCCTTCCAGTTCGGCGATGGATTCACGAACATGGTCACGCCTACTTCCGGCGTTCTCATCGCCGCCCTGGCGATGGCCCGCATCCCCTATGCGAAATGGGTAAAATGGATCTGGAAGGGCGTGGCGGCCCTCCTTATCATTGGTTGGATCCTGCTTGTCGGAACGGTTCTGATCCCGTCTTTCTGACGGTCCGGCTTACTGGAGGCGATAACTCACGAAGGCGAATTTCGTGCTTTCGGGGTTCCAGGAATTCACGTTGAGACTGCCCTGTCCGCCGAAGAAATCCAGCAGGACCCGGGGTGTACCGCCGTCGTAGGGGATCAGACGCAACTGGACGTGCTTGTTGGCGGGATGGTCGCCGGGCTTCACCTCATCGGCCCGGTAGGCGATATAGACGGCCGATTTCCCGTCGGGACTCACGTGCGGGAACCAGGAATTCCGGTCGTGGTCGAAGGTGAGCTGGGTCTGCGACGTTCCGTCGGCATTCATCCGCCAGACCTGCATGTTGCCGCTCCGGACGCTGTTGAACCAGATATGCTTTCCGTCCGGGCTGTATTCCGGCCCGTCGTCCAGTCCCGGGGCGTCGGTGAGCCGGATCTCCGGCCCGCTCCCGTCGAGGGGCATCACGTACACGTCCGGTTCCTGCTCCGGTCCCCGGAAGGCGCAGTAGGCCGCCATTTTGCCGTCAGGGCTGATGCCGTGCAGGTAACTCGGTCCCACCGGAGTGATCTTGCGAGGCTGTCCACCCTCGAAGGGGACGACATAGACGAAAGAGTTGTGTCCGGCCCTCCATTCGGGATCGTTGCTGCTCAGGCCGATCCAGCGCCCGTCGGCCGTGATGACATGGTCGTTGTTGCACTGGACGATATTTCCCGTTTCGACGGGAATCAGGTCGCCCTGCCCGTCCGGGGCGATGCGGAACAGGCGGCCGCCTTTGTTCACCAGGAGCCATTTGCCATCGGGAGACCAGTTGGGAGCCTCGATCAGGAAGGGGAATTCGCGGATGACCGTATGGGTGCCCGTGGCGAGGTCGAAGATCTCCAGGCAACTGGTGACGGGGGGATTCTGCGCCTGCGCGGCGGATGCGAGGGAAAGGGCTGCGACTGCCATGGTAATAATCTTGCGGTGAATCATTGCTGGGGACAGTTAGAACGTTTTGTGGGTCAAATGGAACCGTGTGCGGCAGAGACTGCTGCCTGGATATTCGCAAGCGGGGCGCTGCCCACGGTGCAGTCGGCGCCGATCATGACGCGGCCAGCGGGGTTGGCCTGGCGGCGATGGAAAGAAGGATGTTGGCGAGAGTGTGTTTCATATCTGTCTGCAAGATAGTCAAATTTGCTGAAAAAAACAGTATATTTGCTTGCAAGATAACACGTAACACACACAGCAATATGAGAATCCTCAAGCACATCGTCGCGGCCGTCGCCGCCCTCTCCATCCTTTCGTCCTGCTCCGTCCTCAAGGGACTGACTTCCAACGGCGCCGCGTCCGGCAGCAATACCGGATCGGCCATCGCCGCCATCTACAACATCTTCAAATCGACCGGCGGAATCGACCTGAACAACATCACCACCCTCATCAATCTCGGGAAGATCCTCACCGGGGCAAACTCCCTGACCGGCGCGACCGAAGCCTTCACCAGCGATTTCACCTCCGGCCTGATCAGCGGCTCTTCGAACCTGATCAATTCCGCCAATGTCGCCGGCGTCCTGAGCAGTCTCAAGTCGCTGACCAACATCAATACGTCGGCCATAACCAAGGCCACATCGGCCTATACCGCCAACGGTACGGCGCCGGCCCTTACCTATTCCACGGAAGGGGTCTCCGCTACGGTTTCCGCGCTGACAAAACTCATGAAGGCTTTGTAAGGATTACACGAGCCCAAGGTCTTTTGCCTTGGACACCAAAGCTGCTGCCGTGGGGACATCGAACTTCACCAGCAGCTTTTTCCGGTACCATTTGATGGTCTCCGGGCTCAGGAAAAGGGCGTCGGCAATCTGCGGGTTGGTCTTCCCGTCGGCAATGAGGGCGAGGATCTGCCGTTCCCGGTCCGTGAGCGCGGGCGCTTTATCGGAGGGGGTGTGGCGTTCTGACAGGGTTTCGTCCATGACCTGCGCCGTCTCGGCCTGTTCCCTTTTTGCACGGTGCAACCGTCTGAAGATCAGAATAAAGGCTGCAAGAAGCATGACCAGCAGGGCCGATACGCCCAGCCACCGGGCCAGGGCCTGCTTCTGCGCCGACAGCGCCTGGCTCATGAAATCCAGGTTCTCCATCCGGAAACGGAACTCCTGGTCATCGTGCAGGGAATAGTACCGGTCCGCTTCCCGGAGGCACCGCAGGGCCTTCCAGGTCTTTCCGGTATCCATATACAGGCCGCCGAGTCCCTTCAGTGCGTTGGCCACCAGCAGGGAGTCCCCGGCGGTCCGGGCGTAGTCCAGGGATTTCTCGTAGGCCGGGAGCGCCTGGGCGTAGTCTTTTTCCTCGAGCCAGGTCTCTCCGATGTTGTAATAGAGGATGGAATTGCTTTCGTTCCAGCCGTGCCTGTCGAAGATTTCCCCGGCTTTCCGGTAATAGTCCATGGCGGCGGGAATGTCCCCCATCACGTTGTACAGGTTGCCGATGGCCCCATATAGCGAGGACCGGCTGTCGTCGATGTCGATCTCCCCGTATCCCTCCGGATGGCTCGGGGAAGTGGCCCCGGCGGCCATCTTTTCCACACAGTCGAGGGATTCCTGGAACCACACCATCGCGCTGTCAAACTGCTCCCGGGCGTAGAAGTACTGGCCGATGTGCCGGGCCGCGTCGCCCGTGGCCTCGGTCCATCCCTTCCGCCGGCTGATTGCGATCGCCTTCCGGGCATAGAACACCGCCTTCTCGCCGTTGATTACCTCATATCCCAGCATCAGGTCCCGGTAGGCCCGGTTCAGGTCGATGAGTTCCTCCTCCGTGGCCTTGTCGATGGCGTCGGGCGTCCAGGGGGCGACGACCCGCTCCAGCGAATCCACGTTGTGGCCGCGGTGGTCGTTGTATGCACCGGCACAGAGGGCCGTCAAGGTCCCCAGGAGGAGGGAGATGGCGAGGTGTCTCATGGATGCAAAGATAGGTAAAATGATGCTCGTTTGTGCCGAATGCCCCTTCCGGACGGTCATTTCCACCCTTTTGGGTGGTGCTTTTCCCACCGATAATCGTGACATTTGTGGTGATTAGATCAGACCGGACCATGAAAAAGTACATCCTCACTTGGGCTGTCCTCGCGCTCGTCGGCGGGACCGCCTCCGCCCAGGGCCTTCTCGGACGCCTCGGCGAACGCGCCAAACAGGCCGTGGAGAACAACATCGGCAACAAGATCGAAGAGGGCGTGAACAACGTCCTGAACGGCAAGAAAAAGGACAAGAAAGACAAGAAGGCTGGCGAAGAGGAGAACACTCCCGCTGTGGGCGAAGGGAATCCGCAAGCGGCCACATCAACCGATTTCAAGCGCGGCGAAGTCATTTTGTTCGAGGATGATTTCACGGCTGAAGTGGTGGGCGAGTTCCCTTCCAAGTGGGACCTGCTGGACGGTGGTGCCGAGGTCAAGACCCTGGGCGGAATCAAGGCCGTTGAGATTACCAACAACGGTGTCATCACGCCTCTGATCAAGGAACAGGGAGCCTATCTGCCAGAAGAATTCACCATCGAGTATGATTTCTATTATTGGGACGATAAGGATGACGTCGGCTTGAATGACCTGAAACTCTGTCTGGCCGATAACACGGACCGTTCCGAATGGAGCGGTTATTATGGCGAAGGCTGCGCTTTTTGCTTGGTCCATGGCGTGTGCGCTACGTGGGACCATCATGCCAATTATAATAATGACACGGGCTCCAAGGATACCCGGGAAGTGAGTTTTGAATACAAATTCAAGCAGGGCTGGCACCATGTGGCGCTTTCGTTCAACAAGCGCGCGCTGAAGGTTTACTTTGACGGGAACCGGGTGATCAATCTGCCGAAGGTCAAGCAGCCGACATGGATGTCTTTCCAGGTTCCTTTCGATCATTCGAACCTGACGTTTATCCGCAATGTCGTGATCGCCAAGGGCGCTGTTGAACTGTATGACCGGAACGAACAGTCCATGACCGCCGTCGAAAAGGCCATCGCCGAGACCGGCAAGTTCGTCACGAACAACATCCTCTTCGAGACCGGCAAGGCCACGCTGAAGCCCGAGTCCATGGAGGAGATCGAAAAGGTCGCCGACTATATGAAGAAGAACCCCGGCGCCCGCTTCGAGGTGCAGGGCCATACCGACAACCAGGGCTCCGACAAGGTCAACGACCCGCTCAGCCAGCAGCGCGCCGAGGCCGTCGTCAAAGCCCTTGAAGGCCTGGGCGTGGACCCGTTTAACCTCCGCGCCGTGGGTAAGGGTGCGCATGAGCCCGTGGCCGACAACAAGACCGAGGAAGGCAGGGCAAAAAACCGCCGCGTGGAGTTTGTGAAGAAATAGGTGGGGCGTCCCAGTTAAGTGCTTGACACACAGCGCTTTGATAGAAACACCCTGGTGCAAAAAAGTCACACTTGGTTTCTATAAAACACTCTGTATCAAGTAGTTGGTTGCCAGCTACTGTGGTTCGAAGGTTAGTTTTCTGGTTTCTGTGTTCAGGGTTATTTTGTAGACGCCGGTTTCCATGCCTTGGGACTGCAGGTTGAATTGGGTGTCGGGGAGGGAGCCGTCGTTGTAGACCACTGTGAAGTAGTCTTCGGCGTCGGCGTCGCGGGTGTAGCCGGGGTTCCAGCCGTCATTCTGGCAGAGGAACTTGAAATTGGCGTCGTTCCAGATCTTTACCACTATGGTGTAGGTGATTCCGTCTTCGGTTTCCATGGGCTGGATCTTGCTCAAATCCCATCCCCAGTCTTCTATGCCGCCTACAGGATAAATCTTGGGATATTCGGGTTTAGGCTCCGGCTTGGTCACGGTCATCTTCATGGTCTCGATATTCACTGTAATGGTATGCTCGCCATTCTCGGCAACCTGGAACTGGACATCCGGATCGGCCTCTGTGGCGCGGTAGACCATGGTCCAGTAGTCTTCGGCCGATGCATCCCGGTTGTATCCGGGGGCCCAGGCGTCGTTCTGACAGAGTATCTTGAAGTCGGCATTGCCCCACATATTGCCTGTCCAGGTGTAGGTGATGCCGTCTTCGGTGGTCATCGCCTGGGCATCGGCAAGAGACCAGCCCCAGTCGAAACCTCCGCCGATCAGGTAAAGGGTGGGCGAATCTTCGGCCTTGCGGACCTTGATTTTCAGGGTCTCCAGATTGATGGTGATGATATAGGTGCCGGTTTCGGAAACCTGGAACTGCGTGTCGGGCAGGGAGCCGTCATTGTACACCAGCGTCCAGTAATCTTCCGCCTCGCCGTCACGGGTATAGCCGGGGCTCCAGGTATCCTTCTGGCAAAGGAACTTGAAGTCGGCCCCTCCCCAGATGGTGCCCCGCCAGGTATAGATGACACCGTCTTCCGTGGTCATCTCTTCTGCGGCATCCTTGTTCCATCCCCAGTCAAAACCGCCTACCGGGAACAGACGAGTCAGTACCACGTCCTCTTCCAGCAAGGTGATGGTAAGTTCCATATTGTCGACATCTTCCGTATACACGGAGATTCTGTAAGCTCCGCCCGGAGAAAGCGTGAAGCCGGTTTTCTCCTCTTCGGATGCCACATAGACAGCCGTCAGGCCGTCTTCGGCAGGCATCAGCGCAGGCCAGGATTCTCCGCCCTGCAGCGGGAAGAAGAACTCTTTGTCCTTGTCCAGATGTCCTTCCCAGGTAAAGACTTTTCCATCGGCGGTAAACGCCTCGCCTGCAGCTTCTCCGACCGCTTCACCGGCGATATACAGCTCGGTGACTTCCAGCTGGAGGTCGGCCTCGACCAGGGCCATCTCGATAGTGACGGCATTGGAATCGGAGGTGTCGATGGTGATGGTATAAACGCCCGGCGTCGTTACCTGGAAACCATACTCGTCCGCCACCGAATAGCCCAGTTTGGCAGTCCAGTATTCATCGGCCAGGTTATTCCGCACGATGGCGGGCCAAGCGGCATCGGCCTGGCAGGGGAAGAGGAAGTCCGCGTTTTTCGCAAGATGTCCCGTCCAGGTGAAAATACCGTCCTCCCTGGTCATTTCAGAGGGCTCTCCCTCAAGGGCAGCCCCGGCGATAAACAACTGACTTACTTCATATTGAGTCTGGCCGATATGGACCGTCACAGAATTGGAATACGCAGGCTCGTATCCTTTGACGGAAGCCGCTACCCGGGCCATTAGGTCGAACCCGGCGGCGATGTCTTCACCCAGTTCGGAAGCGATGGCCGCAAGCTGATAGGAAGAAAACTGCTTCCTGTTGGCCACACAACTCACCTCGACGGCCGATGAGAAGCCCGAGTCGGAAGTCTTGGTCAGTTCAATGACATAAGAAGGGTACGTCCCGTCGGGAGCGATATCATTCCAGGAGTAGCTAAGGCATATCTCGTCCGAATAGGCGGATATTCCCACGGTAGAAACGCTGCTCGTCAGAACAGGACTGCCCAGCGGTCCGGCCGGCCCGCTTTCTCCGTTCTCTTTCGGCACGCAAGAAACGGCCAGTATCATTGCGGCCACAGCTAATACTTTTTTCATATGCTTATAAATTTACAATCTTCAATTAGAGCCTATGCACGAAGCCGTTGTACTGGTCAGCGGTTTGGAGGAAGTGAATCCGACACGGGTCAGTTTCTCCCCTTCCAGGGAGAAAGTCTTCTTGCCGCCCTCAACACTTCCGTTTTCGATGACCACCGTCGCAGGCGCAGTGAAATACATCACGATGTTGTCGCCCCTGTCCAGGACGAAGCCCAGCGCCCCGTTGGAAGAATTGATGGTGAGAGAAGCCCCCGTCGTATTGACGATAAGCGTTCTGGAGTCGTCGGGATAGTCCTTGTTCACGTTAAAAGCCACAAAGTTCTCTTTGGAGGTAAGAGCCACATCCTCGGCAGCTTCCGTAAGCCCCTTCAGGATAGAGCGCACTTTGGGAGTATAGGGTCTGTCCATCAGATCGTAGTTAAGTACGCCCTCTTCGCCCCAGGGAACGCCGTTGTTGTCGTGGATGAACTTGCTGGTGGCAAGGTCGTAGATATCGTAGCCAGCGCCCAAGGCGGCCGCTGTCAGAATCAGGCTGGGAGTAGTGTCATAACCGCCTCTGTTTTCGGCAATTAGTGGATAATTTCCTTTCAGTTCAGTGAAAGCCTTCACGACGGAGGCGATGGAGTTCACATCACTCATGTAAGGGTCTACGCTCACAATGTCCACACCCTCCCTGTAGAACGCGTCGGAGCCTTTTGCCTGGGTGCATTGGGGGAAGACACCCGGAGAAGTGCAGGAAGTATAGTTCACGCGGGTCACCACCTTGTAAGGGCTGTTCTTGACAGCTTTGCCCACGGCATCCACGGCATCCAGGGACATTTCCCAGGCCTCGGCCTCGGTGAGCTTTGTGCCGTCCCGTTTGCAGATGTTCAGTTTCTCGTCCGTAATTCTCCAGCGAACCAGGCCGTCAATCTCGTTATGCAGCTGGCAGGTAATCACCGGATGGGTCTCTCCGTGCGCCGCGTCCCAGTTGCGGATATGATTGAAAAGGGCCGTTACGGCTGCCGTCTCCGCCTTCAGGATGTCGGGATGGTTGAATACCGCATTGTACGTGTATCCGTACAGATTGTGAAGATAGTCGTATTCCAGCGTTCCTTTCCGCAAAAGCCTGGTATCCAGGTTCTTAAGCGGGTAGCCAGGGACAAACCAAGTATAGCTATCCCCTATCATGTTGGTGCTGAACCACAACAGTTCCACCTTAAGCCCGTACTTTACGGCATATTCCAGGATCATGTCCATCCAGGCAAAGTCGTACTTCCCTTCCGAAGGCTCCATCCCTTTCCAGGTAATGGGAACCTGCACACAGTTAAGGTTCAGCTGCGCCGCTTTCTGGAAGTAAGGCTCTATCTGGGCATCCGTCAGCTTGTCGCAGTTCTTGAACACATCTACCCGGATCTGCGCTCCAAAGAGCGGAAACGGCTTCCCGTCTACTTCCAGGTACACTTTCCCTTCGGCAGTTTTCGCAATCCTGCTCACTTCAATTTGCGGAAGCACCTCTTCTACAGGCGTTTCGGGCTCTTCCGGCTTTCCTCCGGGCGTTACCGGTCCCTTCCCCTCCTCGGAGCAGGAGCAGGACGGGAGGAAAGCCAAAAAAGTCATTAAAAATATGTATTTTCTCATAGTCATGTCTATTCAGGTATAGGAGCCACACAACGGATGGGGAAGGCAGACCTGACGCAGGCTTTGATTTCCCAGTCGCCCCAGGACTTGCCCCAATTGCCGCCTGCGCCCAGGCAATAGACGTAGCGGTCCCAGTTTTCGTTGGGCGTGGTGTTTGTCTGTACAGCCGCCCGCTCCTTGTCAATCAGTTCGCCGGAACCCGAACCGCCTGCACGATAACCGGACTGCGGGATAAAGATACCGCCCTTAAGGTCGACGGAGGTAGCGCCCTCCAGGTCGGCCTGGCTTAGGCCCACTACAGCGCCGGGAACGGAGAATCCGGACAGGGAAGGATCCAGCCAGATGTATTTCTTCTCACCCACATCCCAGCCGCAGAGGGCCTCGAATTCTTCCATCGTAGGAAGACGCCATCCTTCCGGAGAAGGGTCTTTTTCGGCCTCCCAGGAACTGTGGCCGCAATCGGTCCAGCCACCCTGGTAGCCGGAGGGGGCGCCGTCGCCGGTTCCGGGCCAGGCGGTCGGAGAATCAAACTGATACATGCAGCCCACATCGTCGGGAGAGGAGCTGAACTGTCCGAACTCGCCCACGTTCCTGTCGGCCCAGCGGAGACCGCCGATGATGGTGCCGAAGCCTTGGTAAATCTTCAGTTCTTCCGTCTTGGCATCGGTGGCTACCTGTACCGTTGCGACTCTCATGTCAAACTCGCCGATGCCGGATACCGGACTGATGGTCAGTGACATAGGGTTCTCGCCCTGGGAGCCGGATCCCTGTGTGACACTTACCCAGTCGCCGCCTTTTATCACCGATGCTGTCCAGTCCGTATTGGCGCCTACCACCACCGTCAGGCTTCCTCCGCCGTCGGGAGCATTGTAGAACTTGCGGGAGATGGAAATGCCGTCCTTGGCCCGCTGAATGATCTTCATGGAAGCGGTGCACTCCCCTGCCGTAAGGGTGAGGGTAGCGGTCCTGTCGGCAAGGACAGCGTCATATGCAGAGATAAAGAAAGTCAGAACTCCGTCCTTATACAGGATCCGGGGAAGCAGCAGGATCCAGTCGGTCTGGGAAGGGTCGTCGTAAGTGAGGACGGCCTTCGTGTCGGCATTGCATTCCACCGGAATGTTCACGGTTTCGCCGACGCTTTCCACGATCAGTTCCTCCTGGATATTGATCACGGGAGCCTCCTTTTGGCAGGCGCACAGAATCACGCCCAGGAAGGAAATCAGAAGGATTATCTTGTGTTTCATTGTTGATGCAGATTTGAAGGTTCTACAGCTGGGCACCGTCTCCGGCCTTTGTGGACCAGTAAGGGTTCTGATAAAGCGGAGAAGCGGGGACGTCGGAATCGCCCGTTATGAGGAAGTGCTGCACGGCGATGGGGCTCAGGTAGTGGGCCATCTTCCACCGGTAGCCATTGTAGCAGTTATTATTGGCCGATATATGGTACGGCGCAAAATACTTGTTGAAGCTCCTGGACGACACGTTGGCGTTCTCCTGGAAGGGGACGCTGGAGGAGGCCTCGATATCGGCCAGATTCGCGTTCTCCCAGAGATTGATGCCGAGCACGTGGAAAGGAACGGTAATCATCTGATCCATGGAGCGCCAGCGGTGGAGGTCCATTCCGCGGAAGCCTTCCGCAAGGAGTTCGCAGCGGCGCTCGCGGCGGATATTGTACAGCGTGGGATCTACCAGACGGCCTCCCGAATAGGCGCCCCAGTCGCCTTCGGCCTCCAGGTTCATCCGGGTGGCGGCGATGGTCTTCCCATAGTCCGGATCCACTCCAGCCCTTTCGCGAAGGGCCCGCCAGTAGCCGTCGGCCTTGTCATCGATAGTCCCGTTTTTCTCATAACAGGCCTCGATATAGTTCAGGTAAGCTTCCGTAGCCCTATACACCAGGCAGCCGGAGAAATCGTGGAAGGTAGCCATCTCGCCGTCGTGGCTCATCCCCTTGCGGATCACATAGCCGGTGACATAACGGTTGTTGGGCGTGCCGCAGGTGATGTCCGGCCAAGGCTCTATGGTGCGGCCTTCTTCACCGGCCTCACCGAAGAAATTGCGGTCGCCTTCCTGCTTTAGGAATACCTGCAGGCGGGTGTCGCGGTCCTTGGCTATCTTGTGAAGGTCTTTGTCGCCGGGGTAGCCGCTGCCGTCGGCATAGATGGGAAGGCCATTGCGCATGAGGAAGGCGTCTATCATCCCCTTGGTGATGCCGTTGCCGTTGTCCGCCTTTGAGGCATAAGCGCTTACGGAATGGACCACCTTCAGGTCCCAGCTATAGCTCTTGAAGAGCATCACCTCCGAGTAAGCACTCATGTCGATGGCCGAGAACATGTCGTAATAGGGATTCACGTCGTCCTCTTCCTTATGCTGGTAGGTGCCTGTATTGGCCGTAAGCGTATATTTGTCGGCCACCAGGGCAGCCTGTTCCATGGCTATGTCCAGGAAGAAGTCAATCTCCGCATCGATGCTGCCGGAGGGGTATTGGTAGCCGGGGTAGGTTTTCTCGCCCGGCCAGTCGGGACCGCCGGGAACGAAGGCCGTGCCTTTGAAATACTTGAGCCAGGTACCTTCGTAAAGGGCCACCCTGGACATGATCAGGCGGGCGCAATCCTTGTTGAGCCGATTCTTCCCGCCGACAGGAGGCGTATCCTTCATCAGTTCCACGGCCTTTTCCAGGTCGGAGAGAATGAAACGTGCCACCTCATTCCTGGGTTCACGCTTACTGGCGGCCACCAGGGTTTCCAGGTCGTTGTCCAGACACTGGGTCACGATGGGGAAATCGCCCAGAGCCTGCAATTTATTGAAATAGCACAGGGCCCTGAAGAAGTAAACTTCGCCTATGTAGTGGTTGATATTGCTTTCGCTGCCGGAGATCTTTCCTTCTTCCAGAAGCGGCAAGACATTGTCAAAGAACCAGTTGCAGCGGTAAATGCTGGAGAAACTGTAGTCGCCGCCTGTCTGGCTCACTTTCCAGTAGCCGGGGGCATAGATGTCACTGGGCTGGTAATAAGCCATGTTGTCGGTGTGCTTGTCGCTCTCGAAAGTACCGTAGCCATAAGCACCGTGTACGGGAAGCAGATTATAGAGGTCCGTAGCATAGGAAGCCACATTGGCCTCGGTGGTCATATATTGTTCGGGAGTAAGGTCCGATTCCGGTTCCCTGTTCAAAAAACCGTCGCAGGAACTTACAACGAGGACCGTAAGGGTCAGGAAATAGAATATCTTTTTCATAACTGCAACTGTTTTAGAAACTTACACTGACGCCGAAGGAATAGGTCCGGGAAAGAGGATAGCAGTTGCCCAGGGAGTTGCCGTCAATGGTCTCGGGGTCGAAGATGGTGGACATCTTGGTGAAGGTGAGGAGATTCTCTCCGGAGACAAACACCCTCAGGTGATCCACGCCAAAGCGGCTGGTAAAGCTCATGGGAAGCGTATAGCCAATCTGCAAGTTCTTGAGTCTGAGGTAACTGGCATCTTGCGTCCAGCGGGTCTGGTTTACACGGTTCTTGTCCGTGCCCCACACCGGGCGGGGATAATAGGAATCCAAGTTCAGGCCCAGCGGATGGTCGGGATTGTCACGGAAATAGTCCATATGCTGGGTAAGCGCCATGGACTGCCACACATCCGAGGTGGCTCCGAAGAAGTACCGGCTGGTCTGGCAGTACTGGCGGGAGCCCACGCCCTGCCAGAACATCCGGAAATCAACGCCCTTCCAATTGAAAGCCAGGTCGATGCCATAGCTGAAACGGGGCGTAGTGTTGCCGATGATCTTAAGGTCGCCGTGATCGCTCAGGGTTCCCTGGCCGGAGTCGATCTTTCCGTCTCCGTTCAGATCCTTGTACATGATGTCACCGGCTTTCCAGTTGGAGCCCAGGGCGCTCTGTCCGCCGTCCGGCAGCGAGGCCAGGTGCCCGTCCATCTCTTCCTGCGTTTTGGCAATGCCGATGGTATCATAGCCCCAGAAGGAGCCCCATTCCATTCCCTCATAGGAGCTCCAAATGCTTCCGGAGGGGTTGGAGTACTTGGTAATCACGCCTTTGGCGTCGGAAAGCAGGGCGCGGATACTGTAATTGAAGTCTTTTCCTATCCTGTCTTTCCAGCCCAGCTCCAGTTCAAAGCCTCGCGTACGGAGGTTAGTGTTGTTGGTCTTGGGTACGGAAGTTCCCAGGATGACAGGGAGTTCGTCGGCCGGTCCCACCATGTTGAGCGTATTGCGCTCGAAAATATCGAAGGTGGCGCTCAGGCGACCGTCCAGTGCGACGAAATCGAGACCGGCGTTATAGGATTCAACCGTCTCCCAGGTAAGGCTGGTGCTGATGAGCCCCGGGGCCCAGGAGATATTGGGCTGCGATCCGCCTATCAGCCAGGTGCCCTCGTTGTTGGCATAAGGCATCGTGCTGTAGGTAGGGTAGTAGGAATTGGTGTTCTGGTTACCCAAGGAACCGTAGGAAGCCCTGAGTTTCAAGGTGTTGATCCACGGAACGGCTCTTTGGAAGAAATCCTCCTTGGAGATGTTCCAGCCCACGGAGAAGGAAGGGAACAGGCCCCAGCGGCGTCCGCTGCGGAAACGGGAAGTTCCGTCATAGCGCAGGTTGGCTTCCAGGAGGTATCTTTCGGCATAATTGTAATTGATACGGCCGAAGAACCCGGCAGTGGACCAGCTGGCATAGCCGCCGCTCACCTCCGGCGTAACTTCCTCTCCCTTCTGGCTCAGTCCGTTGGCGGTGTTAAGCGTCGGGATATCGTAAAGCATGATGCCGTATTTCTTGGCGTAAACGTCGCGGCAGTGGAAATCTTCCCATTGGAAGCCGGCCATCAGCTTCAGGTAGTGTTTCCCGAACAGGTGTTCATAGTCCGTGTGCAGGTTCACATTGGCGTAATCACTTTTCCAGGACTTTTCGGAAATATCGTTCTGGTACCACAGCGTTCCTTGGGATTCCCCGTCCACAGCGGTCTGCCAGTAAGGCGTCCAGGCCACGTGGTCCATGGAATGGTTATAACGGTAGCTGGCATCGCCGATAATCTTCCAGCCCTTGACCGGCTCGATCTCGATCCCGAACTGGTTGGTGGAGACAGTGTTTTGGTTCGTGGTCTTGCCACCCATCACCATATTCAGCACATGATCATTGAACAGAATGCCGTTGGGGTCGTAGAGCGGGCTCACCGGCCAGCTCTGACGGCCAATCTCCTGGAAGAAATTGTCTATCATGTGGGAAGGCTGATGATAGTCGGAGCGGGTGAAGCGGCTGCTGAAGTTCATCTTCATCCAAGGTTTCACCTGTGCCTCCAACTTGGCAAACACATTGTAGCGGTTAAGTCCATCGCCTCCCCAGTTCATCTTGCCGCCGTCATTGAGGAAATTACCAGATACATAATAGTTTATCTTATCCGTTCCGCCACTGACGCTCAGGTTGTGCTCGTGTGAGAAAGTCACTTTCTTGTAAAAGACGTCGTAGTAGTCCAGGTTGTCGTTAGCCTGGCTGTAGCCGGTGCTCCAGAATGTACCTTCAGGAATGGTGTTGTAGGAAATGACACCGTTCTGGTAATCCAGAATACGCTGCACCAGGGCGGCATCCTTCACGTCGCCCCAACCTGCGTTGTTGGAGGCATCGTTGAAGAAGACGGCCCAGGAGTAGGAATCGGCCTCGTGGGGCATGTTCAGCGGAGTGGAGAAGCGGATGCTGTTATTGTAGTTCACCCTGGCGTCTCCACTCCGGCCCTTCTTGGTGGTGACCAGGACCACGCCGAATGGTGCACGGGAGCCGTAGATGGAAGAGGCCGCCGCATCCTTCAGGACAGAGATGTTGTCGATATCCTGCGGATTGATGGTGCTCAGGTCTCCTTCCACTCCGTCAATCAGCACCAGCACCTGCCCGGAGGAACCTTCGCCGATCGTGGTAAGGCCGCGGACATTGATGGAAGGCGTGGTGTTGAGTTGGCCGTTATTCTGGGTGATCAGCAGGCCGGGGACCTGCCCCTGCAGAGCCTGGACCGCGTTTTGAACCGGGATAGACTCCAGGGCTTTGGAATCTACCGTGGATACGGACCCCGTCAGGTTCACTTTCTTCTGGGTGGCGAAACCTACCACTACCACCTCGTCCAGCAGTTTGAAATCCTCTTTCAGCGTAATGAAGAGGCTGCTTCTCCCACCCAGCGGAACTTCCTGAGTCTCAAAGCCCAGGCAGGAAATCTGAAGAACGGCATCGCGGCCGACGGTGATGGAGAATCGGCCGTCAGAGCCTGTCAATGCGCCATTGTCGGTGCCCTTCTCGATGACGCTCACCCCTACCAGCCGCTCGCCACGCTCATCCGAGACGGTACCCTTGACCGCACGCGTCTGTGCTCCGGCGGACAGCCACCCCAGCACAGCGGCGATGATTACTAATGCAAAGCGTTTTTTCATATGATTCTGATGATTAATTACCGGAAACGATGATCAGCGCAAGTCCCGCCACAAACAGGCAGAACATGGCAGCGAGAAGCCCGTAGACACCCTTCTTGGCACCCTTGAACTCCTTCCAGATAAAGACGCCCCAAATGGCGGCGATCATGGGAGCGCCCTGTCCCAGGGCGTAACTCACCGAAGCGCCGGCCATCCCGGCCGATATGTAATTGAGTGCCGTACCCAGGCACCAGATGGCACCGCCCAGCATGCCCACCAGGTGGGTCTTCGCATCCCCCTCATGGAAATACTGCCTGTAGGTAACAGGCTCACCCACAAATGGATGCTTCATCACCAAGGTATTCACAATGAAGTTGGAGAGGAATACGCCGATACTGAAGACCACGATAGCTGTATAGGGGGTGCACTTCCCAGGGGCGGGCGCAGCGAAATTGTCCAGGTCCACCCCGTTGTACACCAGGGCTGAGAAGAAGGACATGATAAGGCCGGCAGCCACGGCCAGCAGAATGCCCTTGCGGTTCTGGGCAGGGTTTTTCTGCTCGTTGGACACTTTTCCGGAGGCTATGCCATTACAGATGATGGCGGCTACGACAAGCGCAACGCCCATGAACAGAAGCGGGATATTTTCCGTCCCTTTAGGATGGAAGATAATATTATTCAGGACCCCCACCACCAGGGCAAGTCCCACGCCCAGCGGAAACGCCACCGACATACCGGCTATGGAAGTGGAAGCGGAAAGAAGGATATTGGAAACGTTGAAAACCAGCGCCCCCAGCAGAATCCAGCCTATGCTCTGGGCCGATGCCTGCGATATATCCTCCAGGAAAGGGCGTCCTTCGGAGCCGAAGCTGCCCAGCGTAAACGCTATAATCAGGGAGAACAGGACCATCCCAATGACATAGTCCCAGTAGAACAGTTCGTATCGCCAGCTTCGTGCCGCCAGTTTCTGGGTGTTCCCCCAGGAACCCCAACATAGCATGGTAATAAAGCAGAGCACTACTGCCAATAGGTAACTTTTAACTATAAACATAAGGCTGTCAGATTATTTCGTTTCTAAAAGGGAGGGAATTCTGGGCGCCCACCTTCTGCACGGTCAGGGCCGATGCCTTGGTGGCAAAACGCGCCGCCTCTTCCAGGGAGAGGCCTTCGCTGAGGCCTACGCAAACCCCGCCGCAGAAGGTGTCTCCGGCCGCCGTCGTATCCACGGCCACAACCTTGCAGGCGGGAACAGAGGAGAAGGAGCCATGGCTGCAGACTAAGGCGCCGTCGGCCCCAAGGGTCACGATTACGTTGTCAACGCCTTTTTTCATAACCTCGGCCACTGCCTCCGACAGGCTTAGGGAAGGGTCTTTGCCGGAGAAAATCTCCAACTCTGTCCTATTGGGAATCAGGAGGGACACATTCTTGAAAAGTTGAGGGGGAAGAGCGCAGGCGGGAGCCGGGTTCAGAATCACGAACACCCCCGCGGCGTGGGCGATTTCCGCCGCCCTGGCAACGCAGGGGATCGGGATTTCCAGTTGCAGAAGCAGATAATCGGCCCCCTTGATGACATCTTCCAGACGGTCGATATCCTCCAGCGTGAAATCGGAATTGGCTCCAGGGGCCACCGAAATAACGTTTTCTCCCTTCTTATCCACCAGAATCAGGGCCGATCCGGTAGGTTTTTCCGACCGCAGGACGTGAGAGACGTCAACCCCTTCGGCCTTGTAGCCATCCAGGGCATTGTCGCCGAAAAGGTCGTTCCCTACCTTGCAGACAAAGGTGACATCGGCCCCCAGGCGGCTGGCGCAGACGGCTTGGTTGGCGCCTTTTCCGCCGGGTCCCATGCAGAATACTCCCCCCATCACCGTTTCTCCGGATGCGGGGAGGTGGTCGCTGACAACAGTCATGTCGGTATTGCTGCTGCCAATCACCAGGATTTTAGGTTTAGCGCACATAAGTTTCATTGAATAGTTCGGTTAATCGCTTGCCGATGGAATGGGCCTGCTGGTCGCTCACCATCAGGTATTTGCAGTTCCCGGCCGGGTCTTCCGTAAAGATGGTCCCGCCGTCCTCAGTGACTTCTACTTTTCCCGCGGGGCTCAGGGTGAACCACCCGGGGCCTTCCACTGCGTACAGGACGGCGGTCAAATCCCAGGTGGGCCTGTCGTAAGGCATCGGCTGGAAGGCTTTGTATCCTTCCGTCACCGGGGTCGGAATGGCGGCCTCCTCAATGACCGCGCCGGGGAACAGGATCTTCTCGCCCAGTTCGAAGGGAGTGAGCACCACCTCCGTAGGCCAGTTTTCCAGCACATTTTTAGCCGAGGGAATGTCCTTTACGATATTGAACTCCGAAAGATTCCTGCCGTCGAAATTACCGCCCATCACCACCAGAGTACGGACTTTTCCCTTAACCAGCTCCTTCCCTCCGAGAGGGCTCAGTTTGTCGGGGGCCGAATCCAGCAGGCGGGACAGATTGGTGGAAAAACCAACGGAGACGATGTCCACCGTGCCGTCCGCACTTTCCGACAGCAGTTTCCTGTAAAAGACCACGGCGTCGGGAATAGAAGCATACTCTGTCCGGGAACGGGGAAACAGGGGTTTTCCGTCAACATCCCTCAGTTGGCATACTCGGGAGGCATAGCAGTTCTTGTCATCGGCATAGGAAGCGCCGCCACGGACTACGCCTACCGGCAGGTCCGGGCAGCCGTACCAGGTGTTCAGGATATCCAGGTATTCCCTGGAGTCTTCCCAATCTTTGTTAAGGCCCATTCCCAGGAGTTTAATCTTCCCCTGGGCGGTATACTTGAAGAGCATATCGGCAGCGAGGGCGTCGTCCACGTCGTTGCCCATATCAGTTTCGAAGATAACACCGGCGACCTCCCCTGCAGAAGGCACCTGTTTGCAGGCACAGAGCAGTGCCGCAACAGAAAATAGCAGTAATACAGTCTTTCTCATAGGCAAATCCTCCAGTCCTTTGTGCAAAGAAAATAGTTTTTTAACGAAATTTTTTGGTCGCACAAGCGGTTTTTTGAAAATTTTTGGAATATATTGCGCGATTTTTTAATTTTGTGGTCGCTAACCACAACCATTCCCAATGAAAAAGGAAACCCTATCTTCCATAGCTGCCCGGATTGGAGTATCGGCCACCACAGTCTCACGTGTACTGCGTGGAGACGCCGAAAAATACAGAATCAGCGACGCCACAAGGGACAAGGTTTTAGAAGAAGCCCACCGCTGCATGTATATGCCCAACGCGTCTGCGCAAAATTTGCGCAACCCCGGATCCGGCATCATAGGACTTCTTATCCCCTCCATCTCCAATCCTTTCTTTGCAGAGATGGCCAGCGTCATCGTCACCAAACTCAGAGAACAGTCCTATATCACCATCGTCATCGACACCATGGAGAACGACAATACGCTCATAGAAGGAGTGGAATCGTTGATTTCCAGGCAGGTAGAGGGTATAATAGCGGCGCCCAGCGGTATCGATGCATCGGCCCTGGAAAGGTTGGGGCACAAAGTTCCCATCGTCCTCATCGACAGATATTACGAGAACACCACCCTGCCCTATGTTACCACCAATAACTATCAGGGGGCTTTTCTGGCTACAGTCAAACTGATTTCGGCAGGGTATCGGGAGATTGTCTGCATCCAGGGCGCGGCCTCTTCCATGCCCAATAAGGAAAGGATACACGGCTACCGGGAAGCCATGCAGAAAAACGGACTGGAAGAAAATTGCAAGGTAGTGGGCAACGACTTCACCATCCAGAACGGTTATCTGGAGACCAAACTCCTGCTCAACAGGCCCGCCCCGCCCAAAGCCATTTTCGCCCTCAGCAACACCATCATGCTGGGCGCCCTCAAGGCCATCAAAGAATCGGGTCTGGACATTCCTTCCGACATAGCGCTCCTCTCCTTCGACGACAACATGTACATGGACTACCTCACCCCGTCCATCGCCCGCGTAGGCCAACCCACCGCCGACATGTCCACCCTGGCCGTAAAGATCCTCATGGACAAACTCTCCGGCCGCAGCGACAACCACTCCCAAATCAAACTCCTCCCCACCTTCATCCCCGGAGCCTCCATTTAGGCCGCTGGCACCCAATCGGCTGATAATCAGCGCATTATAAAAACTCCCTGGTGCAAATGTACCAGGGTGTTTCGCATAATGTACTGTACTTCAGTGACTTGCTTGGGACGGGCCTAGGGATTCATCACGGTGACGGAAGCCCAGACCTCGCAGCCCTCACAGCGGCCCACGAAGCCGAGGCGTTCGGTCGTGGTGGCCTTGACGGAGACTGCATCGACGGGGATGCCCATGACGCGGGCGAGGGTTTCCCGCATGGAGAGGATGTGCGGGGCGAGTTTGGGACGCTGGAGGGCGATGGTGACGTCGGCGTTGCCGACGCGCCAGCCTTTCGATGCGATGAGGGCTACGACCTTCTCCAGCAGGATCTTGCTGTCGATGCCCTTCCACTCGGGGGAGGTGTCGGGGAACAGATGGCCGATGTCCCCGAGGGCGAGGGCGCCGAGGAGGGCGTCGCACAGGGCGTGGATGGCCACGTCGCCGTCCGAGTGGGCCACGAAGCCCGTTTCCGACGGGATGCGGACCCCGCCCAGCCACATGGGAAGCCCTTCCGCGAGGGCGTGTACGTCGTATCCGTTTCCGATTCTGATTTCCATAGACGCAAATATAATGAAAAATGATTAATTTTGTAGGTTAACAAGCATAGGCACTATGGCAGGATTCAATTTCGGTTTCTTCGGAAGCCAGGAACACCGGGTGTTCAACTACAAGCCCCGCTACTACGACCCCGAAGAGGAGGAGCGCAAGCGCCTGTTCGGTGATGTGGACGGCTCCAACAAGCAGGCCGCCAAGGAAGGAAAGTATGTTCCCGGCAGCAGCATCCGCGGTGCCTGGCGCGACGGCAATTACAAGCGCATGCGTTCCACCCAGACACGTACGCAGGTGATTATCAGCATCGTCGCCCTGCTTCTGGTGGCCGTGGTCCTGATCTACATCACGAAGTTCTATTCCCTCCTCGGCTAGATGGAACTCAGGATCCTACCCCGGAACATCGCGGACATGATCGCCGCGGGAGAGGTCGTCCAGCGGCCCGCTTCCGTGGTGAAGGAACTCATGGAGAATGCCGTGGACGCCGGCGCGACGCAGGTTTCCGTCACCGTGACGGACGCCGGACGCACCCTCATCCAGGTCATCGACAACGGCTGCGGCATGTCCCCGGACGATGCCGTCCTGTGCTTCGAACGCCATGCCACCTCCAAGATCGCCACGGCCGAGGACCTGCAGGAAATCATCACTTTCGGTTTCCGCGGGGAGGCCCTCGCTTCCATCGCCGCCGTCGCCGATGTGGTCCTGAGGACCCGCCGCGAAGAGGACGAAGTGGGCGTGGAGGTGGAATTCTCCGGCTCCGAGCACCTGGCCACCCGCGAAGTCGCCACCCCCAAGGGCTCCAACTTCGCGGTCCGGAACCTCTTTTACAACGTCCCTGCCCGCCGCAAGTTCCTCAAGTCCGACAACGTGGAGTTCCGCCACATCGTGGAGGAGTTCCAGCGCGTCGCCCTCACCCGGCCGGACATCGCTTTCACCCTCATCCACAACGGCCGGGACATCCATGTCCTCAAACCGGCGAAATCCCTGAAATTCAGGGTGATGGACCTTCTCGGAAGCGCCGTCGTCGGGGAAGTGACGGACATCGAGGCCGATACCACCATCGTCCGGATCCACGGGTTCGTGGGCCGGCCAGAATCCGCGAAGAAGACCCTGGGGAACCAGTTCCTCTTTGTCAACAGCCGCTATTTCCGGAGTCCCTACCTGCACAAGGCCGTCATGAAGGCCTATGAGGCGCTGATTCCGGAGGGAACGACGCCGTCCTATTTCATCTTCCTGGAGGTGGACCCTTCCACCATCGACGTGAACATCCACCCCACCAAGACCGAGATCAAGTTCGAGGAGGACAGCGTCATCTTCCAGACCCTCTATGCCTGCGTCCGGGAAGCCACGGCCCGCGGCGGCGCCGGCGGCGCCATCGACTTCGACAATCCCGAGGCGCGGGAGATGCCGGTACTGGGCACCCGCTTCGACGAATACCGTCCCGTGAGTATCCCCACGGCCGGCGTGGACCCGACCTACAATCCCTTCACTGCTGGAGACAAGTACCTGGACGACAGGGACTTCGCTCCTGTTCAAGGTGGCGCAGGCCCTCAGCCGTCCATGCGCCCTTCCTATACCGTGGACAAGCATGAGGACTACGGGAAACTCTTCGAAGACCGCACGATGCCGTCGGCGCAGGTCCTCACCGTCCAGGGAAAATACATCTTCTCCCAGTCGGCTTCCGGGGTGATGATCGTGAACGTCGCCCGCGCCCGGGAGCGCATCCTCTACGACCGTTTCCTCAAAGTCCTCGGCAAAGAGGCCCATGTGAGCCAGAGCACCCTCTTTCCCGTCCAGGTCAATGTCGGGGTGGGCGGCCGCCTGCTCTTCGACGAGCACCAGGACCTGCTGCGGCGCCTGGGCTTCGATATCGACGCCTTCGGGACCGACACGGTAGTCGTGAACGGCGTCCCCGAAGGCTACAGCACCGAGGCCGGCAAGGTCCACACCATGGTGGGAGACCTCATCCTCATCCTCGGCGAGGACCACAGCGCCCTTCCCGAAATGATGGAGCAGTCCCTCGCGCAGAAGTTCGCCCTCCTGGGCGCTTCCGGCGGGGAAAAACTTACCTCGCCCACCGAGGCCCAGCGCCTCGTGGACGCCCTCCTCGCATCCGAAAACCCCGAATTCACCTCCGCCGGCCGCCGGATCATCAGCATCCTGCCGCTGGAGGAGATCGACAAACGATTCTGACATGGCCTTGCCTGCTTTTCTCGAAAATATCCCGAAGGTAACCCGGAACATCCTCATCACCAACGTGATCGTCTTCGTCGCCACGCTGATCAACCAGGATTTCATGTACGGGACCTTCGCGATGTTCTATCCGGCTTCGCCCCTGTTCCGCTGGTGGCAACCCCTCACGCACATGTTCATGCACGGGGGCTTCATGCACATCCTGTTCAACATGTACACCCTCGTGATGTTCGGCATGGTGGTGGAACGGGCGCTCGGGACGAACAAGTTCCTGATCCTGTATTTCGTGGCCGGTTTCGGCGCCGTCGCCCTGCACACGGGCGTGGAGTGGCTCCAGGCGCAGTCCCTGTCCCCGAACAGCGCGGCGTACATCGACTTGCTCCGGACCCCGGTCGTGGGCGCTTCGGGCGCCATCTACGGCGTTCTCGTCGCCTTTGCGATGCTGTATCCGCAGGCCCGGATGACCCTGATCTTCCCGCCGGTCACCCTGGATGCGAAGTGGATGGTCGCCATCTTCATCGGCATCGAACTCCTGACCGGCATTACCGGAACGCAGATGGGCATCGCCCATTTCGCACACCTGGGCGGTGCCCTGTTCGCCTTCCTGCTGGTCCTGTACTGGCGTAAAACCGGAGCGATATGGCGGAGGTAGAAAAGAAACGCCCCGGCTGGTTCTCGCGCCTGACTTTCGGGACGGCGGCCCTCATCATTGCGGGCCTGCTCCTGCTGAGTTACCTGTCCGTGTTCGTGAATCCGGCCAAGGCCTGGTTCTTCACCATCTTCGGCCTGCTGTTCATCCCGCTGGTGATCCTGACGACCCTGTTTTTCATCTGGGCCCTGGTCCGGCGCTCGCGGATGACCGGATTCCTGTTCCTGATGCTCCTGCCGGCGATCTTCCTGATTGGAAAGTATTACCAGAGGAAGGCACCCGAACCGGAACGTGAACCCACTCTGAAAGTGGTATCCTACAATGTGGGCCTCTTCGCCCACGGGGATATGGGTGAGCGTCGTCTCGTCCTGGCCGATTCCATCGCCGCCTACCTCCGGAAGACGGAGGCCGACGTCATCTGCCTCCAGGAATTCTATCTGCCCAACGCCCTGAACATGGAGGCCTGGTTCCGGGACCATTTCCCGGGCTATCATGCCGATTATTACGTACTTACTGGGGAGAAAGGCCATGCCGGGAACGTCACGCTCACCCGTCGGCCCGTCCTGTACAAGGGGAAGATCGATTTCGAGAAATCCACGAACATGGCGCTCCATACGGACGTCCAGTTGGATTCCACGGTCTTACGCTTCTACAACTGCCATTTCGAGAGTTACAACATTTCGCTCTCGGGTCTGGTCCGTTCGCTGAAGAAAGTGGACGACGAGGCGGTGGAGGATACCGGCCGCAAGATGCGCCGTTCCATCGTCCAGCGCCCCCGGCAGGTCGATGCCGTCATGCAGGACGTGGATGCCTGCCCGGTCCGCTCGGTCGTGCTCGGGGATTTCAACGACAATCCGCTGTCCTATACGCTGTACCGGCTGTCCCGCGGCCGCAGCGACGCTTTTGTCAAGGCGGGGAAGGGCTTCGGCGCCACGTTCCGGACACTGTGGCCGCTGCTCCGCATCGACTATATCCTGTATCCGAGAGACCTGGAGGCCGTCCGCTGCGAGGTCCCGAAAGTCAAGTATTCCGACCATTATCCCGTCATAACCACTTTCTATGAAAAGAGATGAAGTCCTTGCCGAAGCCCTGAAGACCCTTCGCGCCGGCGGCACGATCCTGTATCCGACCGACACCGTGTGGGGCCTGGGCTGCGACGCCACGAACCCTTCCGCGGTGGCGCGCATCTTTGAAATCAAGCGGCGCAGCGAAGCCAAGTCGCTGGTGCTGCTGGCCAATGACCTGGACATGGTCGCGAAATACGTGCGGGAGATCCCCCCGATGGCCGTGGATCTCGTCGAAGTCAATGACAGCCCGATGACGATCATCTATCCCGAGGCCCAGGCAGGTATCGAGGGAGAGCCCGGCGACCGCTGGCACCTCGCCTGGAATGCGGTGGCCGAGGATGGCTCCGTGGGCATCCGCATTCCGCTGTTCGATTTCTGCAAAGACTTGATTTTCAAACTGGGACGTCCCCTCGTGAGCACATCGGCCAATATCTCCGGCGAGCCCACGCCCAAGCGCTTCAGCGACATTCCGCAGGAGATCAAGGATGCCGTGGACTTCGTCGTTCCGCCCTCCTTTGACGCCGGCTCCACCGGCAAGGCCTCCCAGATCATCAAAGTCGCCATGGACGGTCAGGTTCAGATTATCCGGATGTAGGTGGAACTTTTTTACGCATACGACTCCGACGGCCGCCTCTGCCGGCTGGACAGCGACGAATCCGGGCACTGCGTCCGGGTGCTGCGCCACCGGGTCGGGGATGAAATCCACGTCATCGACGGCTGCGGGACGATGTTCCGCTGCCGGTTGACGGACGACAACCCGAAATCGGCCGAAGCGGAGGTGCTGGAGGCCATCCCCGGCTGGGGCGGCCATCCGTACCGGCTCACCGTCGCCTGCTGTCCCACGAAGAACAACGACCGTTTCGAGTGGTTCGTGGAAAAAGCCACCGAGGTAGGCGTGGACCGCATCGTCCCCGTCATCGGTGAGCGCTCCGAACGGAAAGTCTACAAGACCGACCGGGCTTACCGGATCGCCCTTTCCGCCACCAAACAGTCCCTCAAGGCCCGCATCCCCGAAATCGCCGAGCCCCTGTCCGTCAAGGATTTCATACAGATTTCTCCACTCGCTTCGCTCGGTCGAAATGACAGTACACCTTGTCATTCCGAACCTGTGGAGCAGGTGAAGGAATCTCTCAAACTCATCGCGTACTGCTTCGAAGGCGACACCCGCCGCATCTCCATCCAGGAGGCCCTTGCCACGAGCACCGCAACGGACATTACCATCCTGATCGGCCCGGAAGGGGATTTCTCGCCGGAAGAGGCGCGCCTCGCCATCGAGCACGGCTACATCCCCGTGCACCTCGGTGCCTCCCGCCTCCGTACCGAAACGGCCGCAGTCGTCGCTGCCACGGCGGTGTATCTGGCGCGGGGGTAGCATATGTATATCGGCCTCATATCGGACAGTCACGGGGTATTCAGCCCCGAATTCAAGGAGTTCCTGCAGCCGGTGGACGAGGTCTGGCATGCCGGGGACTTTGGCGGGGGACTGGATACGGCGGCGGAGATCGCGGCGTTCAAGCCCATGAAAGGCGTCATCGGCAATTGCGACGACCGGAAACTCATTTTCGACTGTCCGGTGTACCGTTTCTGGGAGTGCGAAGGGCTGAAAATCCTGATGACGCACATCGGCGGGTCGCCCGGGCATTACTATCCCGAGGCGCGGGCCCTGATCCGGCAGTATCGCCCCGACGTGTTCGTGTGCGGACATTCCCATATCTTGAAGGTCATGCGGGATAAATCATTCAACTTGCTGTATATCAATCCGGGAGCCTGTGGAAAACAGGGCTGGCACGCGGTTCGGACGGCCCTCCGCTTTCATATTGATAGCGGAAATATCCACGATATGGAGGTGTTCGAACTAAAACGCTGATATGCCGCTGCATACCAAGGGCATTCCAAGATTATAATTTTTTTAAAAAATTCTTTGAAATGTCCGGAATGCGATGTAATTTTGCGGCCGGAAAAGTGTTTTTTTACCAATGTATATCTTATCAGCTATGAAAAAGGTATTTGTGTCCGTCGCCATCGTCGCGATGATGGTTGCTGCCAGCGCTTGCGGCAACAACAATTCCAAGAAGGCCGCTGAGGCCGAGGCTGCTGTCGAGGAGGCCGTCGAGGCCACCGCCGAGGCTGTCGATTCCACTGTCGCCGCTGCTGCCGACACCGTCGCTGCCGCTGCCCAGGAGGTCGTCGAGGAAGTCAAGGGCGAGTAATTTCCCCTTCATATCCTCCTATGGATCGGATATTGTCCCAGGTTGGAACAATATCTTTTTTTTGTATCTTCGCGTAAGTAAAGGAAACGCGATATGGCGACAAAAGCGAAGACCGTTTGGTTCTGCTCGAACTGCGGCAACGAATACTCCAAGTGGATGGGCAAGTGCCCCGCCTGCGGGGAATGGAATACGATGGTGGAGAAGGAAGTGGTCACCGGTAAGCGGCCCTTGTCCGCATCGGTGTCCGTTCCAGGTGCCGGGCGGAAGCCGATGCCCCTGAAAGAGGTGTCCACGACGGCGGAGGACCGCGTTTCCCTCGGCAATGCCGAGGTGGACCGGCTCCTCGGCGGCGGCATCGTCAAGGGGTCCCTGGTACTGATGGGCGGCGAGCCCGGTATCGGCAAGTCCACCTTATCCCTGCAGATCCCGCTTTCCTGTCCGAACCTCAAGGTCCTGTACGTCACGGGCGAAGAGAGCGTCAAGCAGGTGAAGATGCGGGCGGACCGCCTGGGTGGCGATGCTTCCAACTGTCTGATTTACAGCGAAACGCTGATGGACAACATCCTCGCGGAAGCGGAATCCGTGGCCCCGGACCTCGTCATCGTGGACTCGGTCCAGACGATGTACAGCCAGAACGTGGAATCCACCGCCGGCTCCGTTTCGCAGGTGAAGGAAGTCGCCGCCTCGCTCCTCCGCTTCGCCAAGGGCAGCGGGATTCCCGTCATCCTCATCGGCCACATCACGAAGGAGGGGACCATCGCCGGTCCGAAAGTCCTGGAGCACATTGTCGATGTGGTCCTCCAGTTCGAGGGCGAAAACCGGGGTGCCTACCGGGTCCTGAGGAGCATCAAGAACCGTTTCGGCTCCACCTCCGAACTGGCGGTCTTCGAGATGACCGGTGCCGGACTCAGGCAGGTGGCCAATCCTTCGGAACTGCTGATCCCTCAGCACGAAGCGGGTCTCAGCGGCACGGCCATCAGCGCCATGCTGGACGGCAACCGCCCCTTCATGTTCGAAGTGCAGGCGCTGGTTTCGTCGGCCGTGTACGGTACGGCGCAGCGCAGCGCGACGGGCTTTGACGTCCGCCGCCTGAATATGCTCCTCGCCGTGCTGGAGCGCCGGGCCGGATTCAAACTCTCCCAGAAAGACGTATTCCTGAACATGGCCGGCGGCCTCCGGATCACGGACCCAGCCTGCGACCTGGCGGTCGTGGTGGCCGTGCTCTCCTCCAACTTCGATTACGCCATCCCGAATGATGTCTGCTTCGCCGGCGAAGTGGGCCTCAGCGGCGAGATCCGCCCCGTCTCCCAGGCCGAGCGCCGCGCCGTGGAAGCGGCCCGTCTGGGCTTCCGCCGCATCTTCGTTTCCTCCTACACCCGTTTCGACCGTAAACCCGAGGGCATCGACGTCGTCAAGGTTGCCGACATTCCGGCCCTCGTAAAATCCCTGTTCCGATGAGCATGACGATGAGACAGATCAACCGGTACCTTTTCCCGATCCTGATCGTGGCGGCGGTGTTCCTGGCCGTCAACCGTCCGAAGGCCTTTACGCCCGAGGAGCGCACCATCATCCGGGAGTCCGATTCGGTGATGTATGTGACCGTGCTGCCGGATGACAGTCCGGTCCTCCGGACTCCCAGTGCCGACCTGACGCCTGCCGAATTGAAGTCGAAGGACCTTCGGACGCTGATGGCCAAGATGCTCTCCACCGTGAAATCCCCGAAGCAGGACGGCGTGGGAATCGCCGCTCCCCAGGTCGGCATCGACAAGCGTGTCATCT
Source organism: uncultured Bacteroidia bacterium (assembly GCA_902781705.1). GTDB lineage: Bacteria > Bacteroidota > Bacteroidia > Bacteroidales > UBA932 > Cryptobacteroides. The sequence goes on along the minus strand of CACZKE010000013.1, from coordinate 56,427 downwards.
GGGTGCAGCGCTTCGACAAGGAGGGGAGTCCCTTCGAGTGCTACCTGAATCCGCACCTGGACAGCTTGTCCGGGCCCATGGGCAAGGGACCGGAAGGATGCCTTTCCGTTCCGCCCATGCGGGGGCTCGTCCCCCGGTACACCTCCGTCATTGTCTCTTATGTCGATGCGGAAACGCTTCAGCCTAAGCGTGATACCGTCACCGGCTATACCGCCGTCATCTTCCAGCACGAATGTGACCATCTGGACGGGAAACTCTATATCGACCGGGCCGATACCGTTTTCGTATCCCCTGCCTGGGCAGCGGAGCGGCGTGCCTTCGACTACACCCGCCCCGATTGGTGGCCTTCAGGGCAGGAATAGTTTTCCCTGCCAGGCGTCGCGTTCGCGCAGGCGGGTTTCCAGCCGAGCGGATAACTCCGCGGCCTTGACGCCCCAGCCGGGGACGGCGAGATAGCGGGGCGGCACGCTGGCGGCAAGACGGCCGATGGCGATATCCGGCCGCAGGCGCTCCAGGATGTCGGAGAGCAGGTCGATATACCCGTCCAGCGTCCACCGGACGAAATCCTCCGGCCGGGCGGCGAATTCCTCCGCCATCGGCGTTCCCTTCAGGATCTGCAACTGGTGAAACTTGACCGTGTCCAGGGGGAGAGCGTTGATGTGCGCGACGTCCTCCAGCAGCGTTTCCCGCGTTTCGCCCGGGAGGCCCAGGATGAAATGGCCGCAGACCGGAATCCCCCGTGCGGCCGTTTCCTGCACGGCCCGTTCCGTGCAGGCGAAATCATGCCCGCGATGCACCCGCCGGAGGGTTTCGTCCCGGCAGGACTCGATCCCGTATTCCATCCGCGCACAGCCCAGCGAAGCGATGAAGTCCAGTTTCTCCGCATCCACACAGTCCGGCCGCGTGCCGATGACGATGCCCTCCACCGCCGGGTGCGCCAACGCTTCCCCGTACACGGCCTTCAGGCGCTCAAGGGAGGCAAAAGAATTGGAAAATGACTGGAAATAAGCCAGATAAGGTCCCTGTGTCCGGCCTCTGGCCGCGTGGAAGGCAATCCCCTCGTCAATCTGCTGCGTGATGCTCTTGGACGGGACGCTGTACGAAGGATGGAACGCGGCATTGTCGCAGAACGTACACCGGCCATGCGGGCACGTGAAACCCGCATCTACGACCAGTTTCTGTCCCGGCTCCCCGGCCGTGCGATACCGCCTTCCTTCCAAGTCCATGGGCCAAAGTTAAAAAATATTGTTATATTTGCATCGACAATTCTAAACGAGTGAAAGGATATGTATCTTCGTGACATCAAAATAGGCCATATAGAATGGTTGCCATCTGGTTTTTGACGTTTTAAGACGCAACTGATTCAACACCAAGTACAACAGCAGGGGTTATAAAACATGCCGTAAGACGTAAATTTGGTTTTTCCATTGAAAACCAGTAACTTTCGAATGTAGTGCCGTTTTTGACACGCCCTTGTTTGACGGCGGGTAGATAAATGTTTTATAATCAAATGCTTGTGTGATATGGAACGATCCTTCCTTACACTCCGCCTGGTGGCAATGACAGCGTTTGCCGCGTGTGCCGCTTTGTTTTCCGGATGTCAGCATCAGGAGCCAGACCCTACACCGACACCGACACCGACACCGACGCCGACAACAGTCTCGGTGACGGGAGTCTCTCTCAATAAATCATCCCTCAGCCTTGTAGAAGGGAGCTCCGAAACATTGACGGCCACCATATCTCCGGGCAATGCGTCCAATAAGGATGTCAGTTGGAAGTCCTCCGATACCGGCATTGCAACGGTTGACGACAAGGGAAAAGTGACTGCCGTCAAAACCGGATCGGCGACCATCACCGTGACGACTGCCGACGGCGGGAAGACCGCGACGTGTTCCGTAACCGTCACTCCGGGAACGTCAAGCAAGGAGCTCCAGGCCCGTCAGATCATGGAAAGGGTCCTTGAAGCCTGGGGCGCCAAGGGATGGGAGAAGCAACCCTGGACGCCGGACGGATCCTTGCCGGGATTCTCTTTTAATCCCGAAACGCAGACCGTCCAGATATCCCTCAGCGGTTACGGAATCAATCGGGAAATGCCGGAGTGCATCGGTGATTTCGGCGACATGCTTTCAGGAATCCGCATTTTAGACGAGCCCGGCCTTCAGGGAACGCTGCCTGATTCGTTCAGCAAGCTTACCGGCCTTGAGAAAATCGTCATCCAGAGCACAGGCATGACCTCGCTGTCCGACGTTTTCGCGGACATGAAAAAACTGACCCATTTCGAGGTCAACATCAACAGTTCGATGGAAGGCCCCTTGCCCCAGAGCCTCCAGTCCCCTGTCCTGGAGTCTCTGCAGCTCGGTCACAATAAGTTCTCCGGCAGCATTCCGTCCAGCTGGGCGTCTTACAGCGCGTTCATGCACGTGTACAACAACTGTCTGTCCGGAAAAATCTCCTCTCTGTTCCACAGCAGGGACGATTTGGTTGCCTTCATCACCGATGGCAATCTATGGCAAAAGGAAAACTATGGCTTCGACATTTCCGACCTGGATATTCCAGGTTATAGGTTTTGGCTTGAAGGCAAGGTGCTGGAGAATCTCGACGGTACCACCTTCTCCATCCCGGATGTGGTCAAGGACAACAAATATACGGTATATATCATCTGGGCGACCTGGTGTCCTTTCTCCAAAGAGCTGATGCCGGAACTCAAGCGGTATTACGACAAGTACAAGCAGGACGGCCTGGAAGTCATCGCCACAATCCAGGTCGCAGAAGGATTCGAACCCTTCACCGATTACGGGTTGCAGAAGAATGAATGCATCCAGAGAGGCTACGACCAATGGTACAACTTTTATTACACAAAATACGACGCGGCATACTCCATGGCCGTTCCGGTGGCCGAAGTGTACGATCAGGACGGCAATATCTTGTTCAGTTCCTTCGCCGATTATCCGGATCCGGTCAAGAAACGTTTCGGCAAGACAGCCTCCTCTGACCTGATTCCTTTCCTGGAAACCCTGCTGGGCCCTGCCGAAATTCCCGACACCTATGAATCCGTTGACTACTCGAAGGATGGCGAAGTGATGACGCTGCAGAAAGCCACCGTCGGCAAGGGTATCAACATCGTATTCATGGGCGATGCCTACACCGACAGGGATATGGGCAGGGACGGACTTTATGAGAAGGTCATGAAGCAGTCCATGGAAGAGTTCTTCGCCATCGAGCCTTACAAATCGTTCCGCAACCGCTTCAACGTATATGCAGTGAAAGCTGTCTCGAAGAATGCCCGGATCGGCGACGGTTGCAGTACCGCATTTTCCACCATGTTCGGCAACGGCTCATACGTCAGGGGCAATCACGATAAATGCTATGAATACGCCATGAAGGTGCCCGGTATCAAATCCCGCGACAATCTGCTGGTCACCGTCTTGGTCAACTCGCGTCGCCACGCCGGTACGAGCTTCTTGTTCTCCGACCATCAGACGGGCGTAGCCTATCTATCCTCCATGGGCAACGATCCGTCGGTCTTCGGCAGCACGCTCCGTCATGAGGCGGGAGGACACGGTTTCGCCTTCCTGGCTGACGAATACAGTCAGTTCGCGGGTGCCGCCCCGGCCGAGCACATCGCCGAGTATAACGATGCTTACAAAAAATACGGGTGGTACTCCAACGTTGATTTCACGAACGATCCCAAGACGGTCAGGTGGAGCGCTTTCCTGGCTGACGACCGCTACAAAGGCGAGGTCGGCATCCATGAAGGCGGCGCCCTCTATGAAAAAGGCGCATACAGGCCGACGCCTAACAGCATGATGCGCGAAGGCATGGAGTATTTCAACGCTCCGTCACGCTGGGCGATATACCAGCAGATCATGAAGCGCAGCGGTGAAAGCGTCAGTTTCGACGCCTTCCTCAACTACGATGCCGTAAACCGTAAGGCTTCGGTCAACGCCGCCGCTGCCAGACCCCCGATGAAGGTTGCAGAGAACGGCAGCCGGTCCTTCGTCCCGACAGCACCTCCGGTGATTGTTCGTTAGTTGAGGCTATGTTTTGCGAAAAATCACTATATTTGCATCGACAATTCTAAACGAGTGAAAGTATATGAATCTTCGTGACATCAAGAAAGACATCGAGTATGTGATCGGTGCGTTCGTGGACGACTGCGCCCTGTTCCTCTCCGTCCATCCGGGCAAGAATGCCGACGAGGTCGCCGACCTCATCGACGGTGCCGTGGACCTTTTCAACGAGCTCCGCAACAAGCTGGGCAAGCCCGAGGGCAGCAAGCGCGCCTACTATGACGGCATCCGCAAGGAGCTTCTTGAGAAGACCGACGGCCTCTACGACAAGCTCAGCGAAGCAGTCAAGAAGGGGCTCGGCGAGTAAGAGCCGCACCATCGACATAAAAAAGGTGTCCGGAGCACTGGTTCCGGACACCTTTCTTATATGCGGGACGCTCCTCAGAACGACCATTTGTAGCCCACGCCGGCGGAAATCATGTTCCCGGTGTACCAGTCGATGGACTTGAGGACGAGTCTGTTCTTCTCCCAACTGGAGGAACCTTCGCGGTTCGTGTCGATCTCCTTGTCCTTGTAGTGGTCGCCGAGGAGATAGAAGTCCAGTTCGTGGTGCTTGTTGAACTTGACCGTCACGCCCAACTGGAGGCGGTAGCGGTTCACGTAGGCGTGGGTATAGCCCAGGAACTCCTCGTCCGTGTACTTGTCCTTGTTCTTTTCGGCCGAGGGGTTGTAGGTGCCGGAATAGGCCGCATCATTCAGCGTGTTCCGCAGTTCGAAGGCCGCATGGGGGATGATATTCTCCCAGCCGCGGTATTTCACCGAGACCTTGGACTTGAGGGCCAGGGCGTTGCGCGGTGCCTGGAAGGCGTTGAAATCGTCCGGCCGGTGCGTCAGGCGGAGGGTTTCCTTGACGCCGAACTGCCACCAGGGCGTTTTCCAGGTGCCGGTGAGGAAGAAGTTTCCCCGGTGCCGGATGCTCCAGGCATTGGCCAGGAGGTCCTCGTCGTACTTGTACCGGTTGATCAGTTCGTACTCGGCTCCCACCTTCAGGAACGGGAGAACCTTGTACTCCATGCCGATGCCGGTATAGAGCCGCATGATGTCTTCACCATTGGAGTAGTAGCGCGCCTCTTCATGGGCCAGGATGTGCAGGCCGTTCGCCACTTTCACATCGGCCTCCACGGTGGCGCGGGCACCGAAGGACGTCCCTTCGTCGTAAGTGGTCTGGGCGATGGCGCAAAAGGGAACCAGCGCCAGGAGGGTGATCAGGATCCTTTTCATTGCTCTACGAAGTCTTTGGCCCGGGTAATCTGGTCGATGGAGCCGGTCTGTCCCTTGTCCAGGGTATAGAAGATCTTGATGAAGGCCGCGTCGCGGAGAAAGTCCACGTGCCCGACCTCCAGGTTGTCCACCTTCACGCCCACGCGCTTCTCCAGGTCGGCGATCAGTTCGGCCCGTTTCTCCGGAACGATCAGGTCGATGCGGTCATACAGCACGAGTTTCGTGGAGGTGTGCCTGAGGAGTTTCTCGTTCTCCAGGACCCAGATCAGGGCCACGACCAGGAAGTTCGAGAGGACGGTGACCAGGAGCGCGCCCCAGTTCAGCGCATAGTGCGGCTCCGGCCCGGTGGCGCCCACGACGTGATAGAGCGGCGCCAGGCCGTTCATCGCCGCCAGGGCGATGATGACGAACAGGTAGGTCATCTCCCGGATGGGCACGGTCTCCGTCCGGTACCGGATCACCCCGAAAATGGCGAACAGGCCCAGGGTGAGGCCCACTCCCACTTCCACGTTGCCCATGATGTACAGGAGCATGAGCATGGCCGTGGAGAACACCATGAATGTGAAATAGTAGTCGCGCCGGCGGCTCTTCCGGTAGTAGAACAGCCCCACGATGACCCAGCACACGAGGAGGTTCAGGAAGAAACGGATGACAAGTTCGGTCAGGTTCTGGGAAGTCGTCATCATGGCGTCCGTGATGGTCTGGACATCCAGGAAATTATCGTCGGAGAGGTTGAACTCGTCCAGGTCTTGCATTGAGATCATGCGACAGTGATTTGATGGTGGATGGTTTTTTCGATCTGGCGCACCTTCACCTTGAACCGGTTGGATTTGGCCGAGGGGTCCGTGAGGGTGACGGCGATGCAGTATTTGCTGATCCGGGCGGGTTTCACCCGGTGGTCGAGGAGGATGCCCTTCATCTGCGAGGCGGCGTGGCCGTCCTGCTTGATCTCGATGATGACGGCATCGAGGAGGGACGTTTCAAGACCGGTCCGGAAGTTCTTGAAACACAGCCGGGTGTCGATGGTGACCCGTTCGGTCCGGGCCGGGTTCACCAGCGTAATCCGCTTGAACAGGGTCTCGAGCGTGGGCAGCAGTTGTCCCGCTTCGAAGTCCGAGTGGTCGGCGAGGTAACGGCAGGCCGCTTCGTCGCCCCGGAAGTCCGGCAGTTCGGCGACCGGAATCTGTGTCCGCTTTTTCTTCGTCCGGCCCCGGTTGTTCTTCCGCTTGATCTCCAGGAAGGCGTCCCCGGAATTGACATAGGCGCGGGTGCGCACCTTCTGCCGGCGAAGCCGCTTGTTGTGGTGGTCGGAGAACATCCGGAGGCCTTCGGTGTCGAAGTACACGGAGTCGTAGGGACTGATCCGGGCGCCGTCGGCGACAAGGACCCGGTAGCCGGCCTCCGCCGCATCCCGGAGAACGCCCAGCAGCGTCTTCTCATCCGTAAGATATTTCGTGTCCACCCGGTTCATCAGTTTCACCGATTCCATCTCGTCGAGGGTGATGGGGGCGAGGGCCTGCAACGGTTCCACGAAACAGATATGCGCTTCCTCAGGCATCTTCGGTGAGATATTCGTAGACCTTGATGGAGACGAGTTTCCCCTTGGGGTCGTAGTTGTACTGGGTCTTCTTCCGCCCGAACTCGTTGTATTCGAACTTCCGGACGGTCTCCAGCTTGTTCCGCTCGTTGTACAGGTATTCCTTGGTGCACTTTCCGTCGGCCCCGTATTCGAAGCGCTTGCGCCATTTCTGGCCGTATGCGTTGTATTCGATCTCCTCGATCTTCTTGCCGTCGGCGTTGAAGGTCGTGATATGGTCCAGACTCTTGGCCCCGCTCTTGGGGTCGGTCTTCCACTCCTTGATCACGAGGTTCTTCTTGTTGATCTTGGGCGTCGCCGTCTGTCCCAGGGCCGGAACGGCCAGGACGAGGGCTAGGGCGATGAGGGTGAGTATCCGTTTCATGGTAATTGTAAATCTTGCAAAGATACACAATATTTCCAATCCTACCAGCCCCAGCCCGGACCGCCGCCCATGCCGCCGGACGAGCTGCTGCCATAATTGGCCCCGCTGGCCGTCACGGTCACGGTTCCGCCGTTGAAGTAGGCCACGTTGTCGCCGCTGATACCCTTGGCACCCGTCCCGGTGCTGGTGACGGTGAGCGTGCCGTCGTCCATGACGAAGCGCAGGTCGGCCTTGATGCCGGCGACGCCGGTCAGTTCGCCATCGACCTCGCCGGCGGATCCGGTGGTCTTGATGGTGGTCACTCCGCCGCCGAAATAGACCAGCGTATCGGAGGAAAAACCTTTCTTTCCGGTTCCGGACACATTCACGTCGATGGTCCCGTCGCTCACGATGATGGCTTCCTTTCCCCGGACGCCGTGTCCGGCGCTGGAGGTGACTTTCACTCGGGGTGCGTCCATGAAGCGGACATAGTCGTCAGAGGTGATGCCGGCTTTGCCGGTGGCGTTCACGGTCAGGGAACCGTCGCCGCTGAAGACCAACTGACCCTCGGAGAAGAAGGCGGCCTTTTCGTCCTCGTCATCAGGCGTTTCCGTGTAGGAGGCGCCGTCGGCGAGGGTGTTCGTGCCCTTCACGACCACATAGGTGCGCTTGTGGCTCTGGTTGTTGATGGCGGCACCCTTGGTATTGGTAAGGGTGAGGCCGCTGAGGAGAATCTCCTGCTTCCGGGTGCCGTACAACTTGAAATACCCGTTGGATGAGGAACCGGAAAGTTCGTAGATCACGACCTCGGATCCGTTGTTCGTAATGGTTACGCCGGCTCCGTCGATGCTGACGGAAAAGTCGTCGGTTGCACCGTCCACGCTGGCTGAACTGCCGCTATAGGTTACTTTCACCGTCCGCTCGAAGGTGGCATTGTTCACGTCATCATCGTCATTGTCTGTGGTAATATCCTTGCCCGCCGAGTCATCGGCGGTCGTTACCGTGGAGGCGGGGTCTTCGTTGTCGGGGATGAGGTTGTCGATCGTATCCTTGGCGCAGGCCTGGACAGACAGGACTACGAGGAGGGGGAGTAAGCGCTGTTTCATGACTTCTTCGGTTTTAGTTACACTACGATGGGGCATGCATGCATCGGCAGGTTTATCAAGAACCCCGCCGCAACGTTTATTTTTCAGCGAACGGGCCGATTCTTTCAGCGAACAGGCGGCCGCTTCCAGCGCATCCACCGCTCCTACCTCGTGAACCTTTCCCTCGTCCGGGAATTCACCCGCACCTCCGTCATCCTCGAAGGCGGCGTCACCCTCCCCGTCAGCGACCTCTACCGCCCCGCCCTGCGCGAAGCACTTGGAAACAGATAATTGTCATTCCGAGCGAAGCGAAGGAATCTACTTCAAATACTGCCGGAAGAACCCCCACATCTCCTCGCACGTATCCATGTCTTTGAGGTGCCAACTGTGCTTGGCGCCCTGCACCTCATATAGCCGGACCTCGATGCCGTCATCCCCGCCCAGATAGCGGTGCAGGACGACCGGGTGTTCGCCCTTCTGCGGCAGCGTGACGGTTTCCTCGTGCGTACAGCGGGCCTGTGCCGCCCAATAGCCGACAGCCAGCGGAACGGCGATATACGCGCCCCAGCCGCCGGTGTCGGTCGGGTCGCCCTCCCACATGGAGGTCTTGTCAGCGGTGCCATGGACCTCCATGATGGGGACGGGCTTTTTCGCCTTCCAGTCCTTGTAGGCCCACTGCATGGTGAGTCCGGCAATCGTGGCGTACGCTCGGAACAGGTCCGGGTAGCGGTAGGCCATGAAGTAGGTCATCTCCCCGCCGTTGGACATGCCGGACATGAAGACGTTGTCCCGGCCGATGCGGTGGCGCCGCTGCAGGTGCCTGACGAGGGCCTTCACGAACCCCACGTCATCCCGTTCCAGTCCCTGCTGGACATCATATCCGACATTCCAGCCGGTCTTTCCTTTCGCATCCTTCTCGCCCTGCGGATAGCATACGGCAAAGCCCTCCCTTTCAGCGACTTCCAGCATTTCCGGGCAATATCCTTCGGCTTTCCCGCCATACCCGTGCATCACCAGCACGAGCGGCGTTGCGGCGTCGGCTCCCTCGGGGACGTACAGCCAGTATGTCCGTGTTTCACCCTTGTACTTCATGGTGTACGGCACTGTCTCCGCCGCCATGGCACACAGCCCCAGCGCGAGAAAGATGCAGACAAGAATGGTTTTGCGTCTCATTTAAGTATCGTATTATCAATTGTTTATGCAAAATTCCCTGGTGAAAATGTACCAGGGAATTTCAGGTAATTTACTGAGTATCAGTATATTGGTCGGGACGTTATTTTCCGGCCAGGTGCTTTTCCCAGGCCCAGGCGGCGGCGAGAGTCTGCTCGACGGTACGGGTGGCCTTCCAGCCCATCTCTTCGTTGGCGAGGGTGGGATCGGCCCAGATGGCGGTGACGTCGCCGGGACGGCGCGGGGCGAACTTGTGCGGGACGGGAACGCCGTTCACCTTCTCGAAGGCGGTGACCAGTTCCAGCACGGAGACAGGACGGCCGGTGCCGATGTTGAAGACCTCGCAGTTCTCCTTCATCTTGCCTTCGATCATGCGGGTGACCGCGAAGACATGGGCCTTGGCGAGGTCTACGATGTCGATGTAATCGCGGAGGCAGGTGCCGTCCGGGGTGGGATAGTCGTTGCCGAAGATGGACAGGCACTCGCGCTTGCCGATGGCCGTCTGGGTGATGTACGGCACGAGGTTGTTGGGAACCCCGCGGGGAAGTTCGCCGATGAGGGCGCTCGGGTGTGCGCCAATGGGGTTGAAATAGCGGAGGAGGATGCCCTTGACGGTGCCGCCGGTGGCTTTCACCGTGTCGCGGAGAATGTCTTCGCACATGGTCTTGGTGTTGCCGTAGGGCGACGTGGCGGGCTTGCGCGGGGTCTTTTCCGTCACGGGAACCACCTCGGGTTCTCCGTAAACGGTGGCGGAAGAGGAGAACAGCACGTTGCAGCCGCCCTTCTCCTGCGCGGCCTCCAGCACGTTGAGGAAACTGGTCAGGTTGTTCCGGTAGTACATCAGGGGCTTCTCCACGGACTCGCCCACGGCCTTGAAGGCGGCGAAATGGATGACCGCGTCGATGGGATAGTCGGCAAAGATCCGCTTCACGGCCTCCCGGTCGCAGAAGTCCATCTCCACCAGCGGAATGTCTTCCCGTCCGGTGATCTTTTTCACGCCCTCGAAACAGGTGCGGTCGCAGTTGGAGAAATTGTCGGCGACCACCACGTCGTAGCCCGCCTCGATGAGTTCCACGGTCACGTGGCTTCCGATGAAGCCCGCCCCGCCGGATACAAGCACTGTCTTTTTCATTTTCACTCGGTTTAAGCTATGCAAAGGTACGAATTTTATCGGTATCTTTGCGGTATGCGAATCAGATGGATCGGGGCATTATGCGCCCTCATGGCCTGCGTGACGGTGCAGGCGCAGACAACACTCCAGCAGAAAGTGGACCAGGCAGCGGGGCGGGAACCGCTCAGGAGCGCCCTCGTGGGCGTGATGGTGCAGGATATGAAGGGGAACGTGCTGGCCCAAAGGGAGGCGCAGCGGCGGATGGTATCGGCGTCGAACATGAAACTCGTGACCACGGGGACGGCCCTGCATGCGCTGGGTGACGGTTTCCGTTTCGAGACGGGCATCGGCTATACCGGCACCGTGGAGGACGGCACCCTGCATGGGGATGTGTACATCGTAGGCGGGGGAGACCCCACCATCGGCGTGGTGGATACCATGGCCGTCAAGCCCGACGCCCTGTTCTGGCGGTGGAAATCCCTCCTGAAGCAAGCCGGGATATCGCGGATCGACGGCCGGATCATCGGTGACGGCCGGGCGTACGAGGGCCATCTGGAGAATACGACCTGGGGTTACGATGACACCGGGACTTATTACGGGGCGGGAACAAGCGCCCTGAGCTTCTATGAGAATGCCATCGACTACAGCGTGTCGGCCGCCCTGGAGGGCGAACCCGTGAAAGTGGCCCAGCGTTATCCCGACACGCCCTGGATGCATTTCACGAACCGTTCGGTGACCGGCCCCAGGGGGACCGGCAACAGTCTGTACCTGTACACCACGGACTTGGCCCCTTATTCGGAACTGCGTGGTACTTTCGCTGCGGACCGCAAGCCCAAGATGGAGCATTTCGCGAACAAATACGGAGCCCTCACCTGCGCCTACTATTTCTGGCAGAACCTCCGGAGCACCGGCTGGGACGTTTCCGGCGGCTATGCCGACATCGACCGGGACGGCTATGTCCGCGGGAGTGATTTCGTGCCCATGGAAAAGGCCGGAAGTCCCCGGGTGATCGGTACTTCCCTTTCTCCGGTCCTTTCGCGGATCGTTCGCCGGACCAACGTGGAAAGCGACAACTTCTATGCGGAGGCGATCTTCCGCCAGATGGGCGAGAAGGCATGCGGGGTTGCGGTCTATGACAGTTGCCGCGTCGCCGCGCGCGAAGTCCTGGAAGACCTGTTCGCCCAGGCCGGGATTCCCACGGGAATGCTGGACGGTATCTATCAGGAAGACGGTTCCGGCCTTTCCCGCAAGAACCTCCTTTCCCCGGCTTTCATGACCGCCTATCTCCGGTCGATGGCCCGTTCCAAGGCCTTCGACGCCTTCCTCACGAGCCTGCCGCAGCCCGGCGAGGGTACGCTGGCCACCGTCCTTCCGAAACTTCCCGCCGCGCAGAAAGCCCGCCTCCGCTTCAAGAGCGGATCCATGGACGGCGTCCTCTGCTATTCCGGCTACGTGCTGGACACGGAAGGCCATCCCACCCATGTTTTCTCCATCCTGGTGGGCGGCGCCGCCGTCAAGACCAGCGTCCTCCGTGATATCCTCGGAGGCCTTATCGAAACCCTGTTATAATCTGCTCATTATGAGGCACCTTGTCCTTCTTGCGCTGCTATGCATGACCACGGCGCTGCAGGCCCAGCCTGAAATCACCCTCGAAGACATTTACGTCAAAGGCACGTTCCGCGCCCGGGGCGTCCCGCAGCCCACGTGGCTGGAGGACGGCCGCTCCTACTCCGCCTTCACGGCGGACGGCCTGGTCCGCGTGGATGCTGCCACGCTTGCGGAGACGGTCGTCGTCCCCGCGTCGGCCTTCATCCCGGAAGGGGCGGAGCGTCCACTCCGGATGCAGGGGTACGAATGGTCGGAGGACCGCACGAAGCTGGTGATTTACACGAACTCCCGTAGGGTCTGGCGGCGCAACACCCGGGGCGACTACTGGCTCCTGGACGTTGCCTCCGGCAAGCTCCGTCAGCTCGGAAAAGGCCTGGAGCCCGCCCGGATGATGTACGGGAAGCTGTCGCCCGCGGGGGACAAGTTCGGCTATGTCTATTACAACGACCTCTATGTGGAGGACGTCGCCACCGGAGAGCGCCGGAGGCTTACCTTCGACGGCGGAGACCGGTTCGTGAACGGCAACTTCGACTGGGTGTACGAAGAGGAACTGAGCTGCTACGACGGCTGGCGCTGGAACCCGGCCGGGGACCGGATCGCCTATTGGCACTCCGATACGGAAGGAACGGGAACCTTCCTGATGATCAATAACATAGACTCGCTCTATTCCTTCACCATCCCGCTGCCTTATCCCAAGGCCGGGACCACGAATTCGGCCGTGCAGGTGGGCGTCGTGGACGTGGAGACCGCCCGGACGGAGTGGTTCCCGGTACCGGGCGACCCGCGCGAGAACTACATCGCCCGGATGGAGTTCGTCCCCGGGACCGACGAGGTGATGATCCAGCAGCTGAACCGCCTCCAGAACACCAACACCGTGTATTACGGCAACGTCCGGACCCTGGCCCTGGAACCTTTCTACAGCGACCATGACGACGCCTTCCTCAATGTCCATGACAACATCGTCTGGCTGGACGGCAACAAGTATTTCACCTGGACCAGCGAAAAGGACGGCTGGCTGCACCTGTACCGCGTAACCCGCGACGGGAAGAAGGAAACCCTCATCACCAAGGGTGAGTTCGATGTGATCGATGTGCTGGAAATCGACACGAAAGGCGGTTATGTCTATTACCTGGCCTCGCCGGACAGCGCCGTGGAGCAGTATCTGTACCGCAGCCGGCTGGACGGAAAGGGGAAAGCGGAGCGCGTGACGCCGGAAGGATTCCACGGGGTATATTCCTACAATATCTCCCCGGGTGCGAAGTTCGCCCTGTGCTCCTACAGCAATTCCGCCACGCCGCGGGTGTATGAGATGGTCACCCTTCCGGACCACAAGGTCGTCCGCACGCTGGAAACCAACGCTGCGCTCAAGGAGGTCTATGCCTCCTACGGCTTCCGGACCCGGGAATACTTCCAGGTCGATATCGGCGAGGCCGTCCTGGACGGCTGGATGATCAAGCCCCGGGACTTCGACCCTGCGAAGAAATACCCCGTCATCTTCCATATCTACGGCGAACCGGCCTCCTCGACCGTCCAGGACAGTTGGTCGGGTGACTACTGGAATCAGTTGCTGGCCCAGCAGGGGTACATCGTCATGAGCATCGACCCGCGGGGGACGAACAATCCCAAGGGACGGGAATGGCGGAAATCCATCTACGGAAAAGTGGGTATCCTGGCGATGCAGGACCATGCGAAGGCGGTCCGTCTGGCGGAGCAGATGTTCCCGTTCATGGACCCGGAACGCATCGGCGTCTGGGGCTGGAGCGGCGGCGGATCCTCCACCGCGCACCTGATGTTCGAGTATCCGGACATCTACCGCGTGGGAATTGCCGTCGCGGGCGTCTATTCGCAGTTCCTCTATGACTCCATCTACCAGGAGCGCTACATGGGCCTTCCTTCCACGAATCCGGACGGCTATCGGGAAGGATCCCCGATTACCCACGCCGCCGGCCTGCAGGGGGACCTTCTCCTGATCCACGGCACCGGGGATGACAACGTCCACTACCAGAGCTGCGAAATGCTGGTGAACGAACTCGTGAAACAGGACAAGCAGTTCTCCATGATGGCCTATCCGATGCGTACCCACGGCATCAGCGAGCGCGAGAACACGACGATGCACCTGTACCGGACCATGTTTCGCTTTTGGCTGGAACATTTGCCTTCTGGAGGACGGAAGTGACGGATTTTGAAATGAAATTGTTATCTTTGTGGATACACCAAAAACGAAGCGTATGGCAAGCAGTTCTGCAGGAAAGATAACCCAGGTGGTGGGGCCGGTCGTCGACGTGCATTTTGACCTGGAAGAGGGCGGGGAACTCCCCCGCATCCATGAAGCGCTGGAAGTGAAAAGGGCGGACGGACGTTCCCTCGTCATCGAGGTGCAGCAGCACATCGGCGAGGACACGGTCCGCTGCGTCGCCATGGATTCCACCGACGGGCTGAGCCGCGGGATGGAAGCCCTGCCCACGGGTGCCCCGATCGCGATGCCGGTGGGCGCGCAGATCCGCGGCCGCGTCATGAACGTCGTGGGCGAGACCATCGACGGCATGGGCCCCCTCTCCCGGGAGGATGCGCTTCCGATCCACCGCGAACCGCCTAAGTTTGAGGATCTAACGACCTCGCAGGAGGTCCTTTTCACCGGCATCAAGGTCATCGACCTGCTGGAGCCGTACCTCAAGGGCGGCAAGATCGGCCTGTTCGGCGGCGCCGGCGTCGGGAAGACCGTCCTCATCAAGGAACTGATCAACAATATCGCGAAGGCCCATAACGGCTTCTCCATCTTCGCCGGCGTGGGCGAACGTACCCGCGAAGGCAACGACCTCCTCCGGGAAATGATCGAATCCCATGTCATCCGCTACGGCGAGGCCTTCGAGAAGGCGATGGAAGAGGGCAAGTGGGACCTTTCCCTCGTGGACAAGGAGGAACTCAAGAAGTCCCAGGTGTCCATGGTCTTCGGCCAGATGAACGAACCCCCGGGCGCCCGTTCCAGCGTGGCCCTGAGCGGCCTGACGCTGGCGGAATCCTTCCGCGACAGCGATACGGGCGAAGGCCCGCGGGACATCCTCTTCTTCATTGACAACATCTTCCGTTTCACCCAGGCGGGATCGGAGGTGTCGGCCCTCCTCGGCCGGATGCCTTCCGCCGTGGGCTACCAGCCGACGCTGGCCACGGAGATGGGTCAGATGCAGGAGCGGATCACTTCCACGAAGAATGGATCAATTACCTCTGTCCAAGCAGTTTACGTTCCTGCCGACGACCTTACGGACCCGGCCCCGGCGACGACCTTCTCGCACCTGGACGCCACGACAGTCCTGAGCCGAAAGATCACCTCCCTCGGCATTTACCCGGCCGTGGACCCGCTGGAATCCACCTCCCGCATCCTGGATCCGAACATCGTGGGCCAGGCCCATTACGACACGGCCCAGCGGGTGAAACAGATCCTCCAGCGCAACCAGGAACTGCAGGATATCATCGCCATCCTGGGCATGGACGAACTCTCGGACGAGGACAAGACCACCGTCAACCGCGCCCGCCGCGTGCAGCGTTTCCTCTCGCAGCCTTTCCATGTGGCCGAACAATTCACCGGCGTCCCGGGCGTGATGGTCTCCATCGAGGACACCATCAAGGGCTTCAACATGATCCTGGACGGCGAAGTGGACTACCTCCCGGAGCAGGCCTTCCTGAACGTGGGCACGATCGAGGACGCGATCGCGAAGGGTGAGAAACTGCTGGCGGCGGCGAAGGAATAATGGATATCAGACTGCATATCGTATCCCCCGAGGGGACGCTCGTGGAGACGGAGGTGTCGGCCGTGACGCTGCCGGGCTCGCTGGCGCCGTTCGAGGTCCTGAAGGACCACGCCCCCCTGATCTCCTCCCTGGACCAGGGCGACATCGTCTATGTCAACGAGAGCGGCGAACAGCGCCTCTCCATCGCTTCGGGATTCGTGGAAGTGCATGACAATCAGGTAGAAGCTTGCGTGGAAGTATGAAGTGGTTGAGGTACATAGCCGTTTTGTTCCTGTCGATATTACCGGTTCCTTTGTCCGCAGAGGAGCTGGATATGGACGAGTACCTTTATGGCCATGTACTGGATTCCTATGAATGGCACATCACGACCGTCAACGGTCACCCCGTAAGTATCCCGTTGCCTGTCATCGTCCATAGCAAGACTACAGGGTGGCATGTCTTTTCTTCCCGTCATTTGGAAGAAGGCCCTTATGAGGGTTTCTACTTGGTCCACGACCCGGAAACCCACAAAGAAAGGATTATGGAACAGACGCCGGACGGTGATGTGCGTCCCCTGGATATCTCGATAACAAAGAACGTTGCGGGTCTGATGTTCAACAGTCTCGTGCTGGTGCTTCTGATTCTCATAGGAGCGCGTTGGTACAAGAAACACGATGCACGGGAGGAGGCTCCCGGTGGCTTTGCCGGCCTCATCGAGATGCTTGTCTCCATGGTGGAAGACGATATCATCAAACCTTGCGTGGGACCCGATTACAAGCGATATTCTCCTTATCTCCTTACGGCGTTCTTTTTCATCTTCGTGAACAACCTGCTGGGAATCGTCCCGTTCTTCCCGGGCGGGGCTAACATCACCGGTAACATTGCGGTCACCTTTGCCATGGCGATGTTCACATTCCTGGCCGTGAACCTGTTCGGAAACAAGCATTATTACAAAGACATTTTCTGGCCGGACGTCCCGATGTTCCTGAAGGTCATCCCCTTGATGCCCCTGATCGAAATCATCGGTATGTTTACCAAACCTTTCTCCTTGATGGTCCGGCTTTTTGCCAACATACTGGCGGGACATATGATGATCCTGGGTGTCGTTGCGGTTGTTTTCCTGACGGCGGAACTCGGGGCAGCGATGAATTCGGGACTGACTGTCATCGCGGTTGTCTTCGGTGTTTTCATGGATATTTTGGAACTCCTGGTGGCGTTCCTGCAAGCATATATATTTACGATGCTCTCCAGCGTGTTTATCGGCCTCAGCCGACAGCATCCTGAGGAGGAAAAAGAATAAACCATTAAAACCATAGAATTATGCTACTCTCTACGATGATTCTTCAGGCTGTCGGCAGCGCTGCGCTCGGTAAGGCCGGTGCGGCCCTGGGAGCGGGTATCGCCGCTATCGCCGCCGCTTTCGGTATCGGTAACATCGGTAAGGCCGCTCTTGAAGCCGGTGCCCGCCAGCCGGAAAAGGCTGATCATTACCGGCTCACCGCCATCATCATCGGCGCGCTTGTGGAAGGTGCCTGCCTTTTCGCCATCCTTGTCTGCCTGATCGGCAAGTAGAACCATGTCACTCATTACGCCTGATTTCGGACTCCTGTTCTGGATGACGCTGATTTTCGGCATCGTCTTCTTTGTGCTTGCGAAATTCGGATTTCCCGTCATCACGGATATGGTCCGGAAACGGAAAGAACGGATAGACCAGTCCATCGCGGACGCCCGTGCCATTGAGGCGCGGATGGCGGCTTTGGCGGAGGAACAGCGGCAAATGCTCGACGAGGCCCGCAAGGAGCAGAGCGCCATCCTCAAGGAGGCGTCCGAGACCAAGGCACGGATCCTCGCCGAGGCGAAGGAGCAGGCGCGCGCGGAGGCCGACAAGATCCTTGCCGACGCCCGCACGCAGATCGCGGCCGAGAAGGAATCGGCCCTCCGGGACGTCCGGAAGGAGGTCGCCCTCCTCTCCGTGTCCATCGCCGAGAAGATTCTCCGCAAGGACCTTTCCGTCGACGAGGCCCAGCGGGAGTACATTGACAAGATGGTCGACGAAACCACCCGAGCCGGCATCAACTGATGAATACGAGCATCGTCCGTCTTCGTTACGCGGAAGCCCTGACCAAGTATGTCCATGAGACCGGTCGGGGCGAGGCCGTCTGCGCCCAGGCGGAAAGGCTCGCCCGGGTCATCGGCGAGGTCCCGGACCTCTCCCGGATGGTGGCGGCGAAGGATGTCGTCTCGGATGCGGAGAAGATGAAACTGCTCCGCGCCGCGCTGGACGGGCCCATGGAAACGGACCTCGAGCGGTTCATCCGCCTGATGATGGCAAACGGCCGGACCGACCTCCTGCCGCTCACGCTCAGGGATTTCGTGGACCGGTACCGCCGGAGCATCGGCATCCGGAAGGCGTCCCTGAAGGTGGCGGTTCCGCCGCCGGACAGCCTCCTGGAACGACTCAAGGCCCTGGTCCGGGAACGGACCGGCTGCGAGGCGCAGATCGACGTGGAGGTAGATCCGTCCCTCATCGGGGGATTCGTGTTCGACATCGACGATGCGATGATCGACAAGAGCGTCTCCCGCCAGCTGGAGCTCATCCGGCTCCAGTTCATCGAGAAAAACAGAAGAATCGTGTAAGTATGGCAAATGCGATAAAACCCAGTGAAATCTCCGAAGTGCTGCTGAGCCAGCTCCGGGAAATGAAGAGCGACCTCCAGTTCGAGGAGATCGGCAAGGTCCTGCAGGTGAGCGACGGTGTCGTGCGCATCTACGGGCTGGACCATGCCGAGGCCGGCGAACTGCTGGACTGCGGCGACGGCGTGATGGCCGTCGTGATGAACCTGGAACCGGACAACGTGGGCGCCGTCCTGATGGGCCCGACGGACCTCCTGAAGGAAGGGGCCGTGGTCCGGCGTACCCGCCGCATCGCCTCCATCCCGGTGGGCGAGTCCATGGTGGGCCGCGTCGTGGATCCGCTGGGCAACCCCCTGGACGGCCTGGGCGCCATCGAAGGGGAGAAGGTTGATATGCCCCTGGAGCGCAAGGCCCCGGGCGTCATCTACCGCCAGCCGGTGAGCGAGCCGCTGCAGACGGGCCTCAAGGCCATCGACGCGATGATCCCGATCGGCCGCGGCCAGCGTGAACTCATCATCGGCGACCGCCAGACGGGAAAGACCGCCATTGCCATCGACACCATCATCAACCAGCGGCAGAACTTCCTGGACGGGAAGCCCGTGTACTGCATCTATGTGGCTGTGGGCCAGAAGGGTTCCACGGTCGCGAGCATCGTCAAGACGCTCCGGGAGCACGGGGCGATGGACTATACGGTCGTCGTCGCCGCCACGGCTGCCGATCCGGCCGCCCTGCAGTATTATGCGCCTTTCGCCGGCGCCGCCATCGGCGAGTTTTTCCGCGACACGGGACGCCATGCCCTCGTCGTGTATGACGACCTCTCGAAGCAGGCCGTCGCCTACCGTGAGGTGTCCCTGATCCTGAAGCGCCCGTCCGGTCGCGAGGCCTATCCGGGCGATATCTTCTACCTGCACTCCCGTCTCCTGGAGCGGGCGGCGAAAATTATTGACCAGCAGGAAGTTGCCGAGCAGATGAATGACCTCCCGGAAGTCCTTCACGGGAAAGTGCGCGGCGGCGGCTCCCTCACCGCCCTCCCGATCATCGAGACCCAGGCCGGCGACGTATCGGCCTATATCCCGACCAACGTCATCTCCATCACCGACGGCCAGATCTACCTGGAGAGCGCCCTCTTCAACCAGGGCATCCGTCCGGCCATCAACGTGGGTATCAGCGTCTCCCGTGTGGGCGGCAGCGCCCAGGTGAAATCCATGAAGAAAGTGGCCGGTACCCTCAAGATCGACCAGGCCCAATACAGCGAACTGGAGGCCTTCTCCAAGTTCTCCTCCGACATGGACAAGGTCACGGAGATGGCCCTGGACAAGGGCCGCAAGAACAACCAACTCCTCATCCAGCCCCAGTACAGCCCGATGCCCGTGGGCGAACAGGTCGCTGTCCTCTATTGCGGCACGAACGCCCTCATGCGGGACATCCCGGTCACCCGTGTCCGCGAGTTCCAGGAACTCTTCCTGGACCGCCTCCGCGCCGCCCACAAGGACGATGTCATCGCCCCGCTGGCCGACGGCAAGATGACCGATGAGATCGGCGAAATCATCCGCACCGAAGCCGCCGCGATCATCGCGGGAATGTAATTGTCGTTCTGAGCGATTCATTTTGTCATTCTGAGCGAAGCGAAGAATCTGCCCTATGCCGTCATTAAAAGAAATCAAAGGCCGCATCGCCTCCGTCAAGAGTACGCTGAAGATCACCTCCGCGATGAAACTCGTCGCCTCCGCCAAACTCCGCAAGGCCCAGCAGGCCATCGAAGGCATGCGCCCGTATGAACGGAAGTTGCAGGAGATGCTGGGGCGCTTGACCGCTCAGATTGGAGGACCGGGGGTGGCGCTTTCCGGAGCATATGCCCGTATTGGGTCGCGAAGCGACGCGGAGGAAAGCGTCACCCCCGGCCCGGAGACATCGGCGGGAGAAAAGGTCGCTATCGTCGCTTTCGCATCGAATTCCTCCCTTTGCGGCGCGTTCAATGCCAATGCCGTGCGGCTTGCCTTGGAGACTATTCGGTCTTACGGGGATGCGCAGGTGACGGTCTACAGTGTCGGCCGCAAGATGGCCGAAGCGATGAAAAAGGTGGGGCATCCTTCCCCTGCGGACTTCCACGACCTGGCCGACAAGCCTTCCTACGCGGAGGCCGCCGCCCTGGCCGGGCAGCTGATGGAAGACTTCCGCACCGGAAGCATCGACCGGGTGGAGCTCGTTTACAACCACTTCGTTTCCTCCGGCAAGCAGGTTCCCGTCCGGGAAACCTTCCTTCCTTCCACCCCTGTCATTCCGAGCGAAGCGAAGGAATCTGAAACCGATTACATCCTGGAACCCTCGGCCCGGGAACTCCTCGAGGAGCTCCTTCCCAAGTCCCTGAAACTCAAGTTCTACACGGCCCTTCTGGACAGCAACGCCTCCGAGCATGCCGCCCGCACCGTCGCCATGCAGACGGCCACCGACAACGGCGAAGACCTCCTCCAGGAACTCACTCTCCAGTACAACAAATCCCGCCAGCAGAAGATTACGGCCGAGATCCTCGACCTCGCCGGCGGCAGTCAGGAAAAGTAGCCTTTACCGGAAAGAATACAGTGCCGTCGGGTAGTTCCCGTCGAAGCAGGCCATGCACAGGTCGGTGCGGTGGCCGGCGAGGAGCAAGCCTTCTTTCGAGAGGAAGGCGAGGGAGTCCGCGCCGATGAAACGGCGGACTTCCTCCATGTCCAGCCGGGAGGAGATTAGCTCCGATTCCGAGGAAATGTCGATGCCGTAGAAGCAGGGGTGCTTCAGGGGAGGCGAGGAAATGCGCAGGTGCACATGCCGGGCACCGGCGTCCCGGAGCATCTTCACAAGTTGCCGGGAGGTGGTGCCCCGGACGATGGAATCGTCGATGACCACGACGTCTTTCCCTTTCACGACACTTCGGACCGGTGTCAGCTTCAGGCGGACGCCGGCTTCCCGCATCTGCTGGGTGGGCTCGATGAAGGTCCGGCCCACGTAGAAATTCTTGATGACGCCCATTTCCAGGGGGATGCCGCTCCTTTCGGAATAGCCGATGGCGGGGCTCAGGCCGGAGTCCGGGACGCCGAAGACCATGTCGGCCTCCACGGGATTCTCCTCGAAGAGAATCCGGCCGGATTCCTTCCGGAAGGCGTGGACATTGACCCCTTCGATGTCGCTGTCGGGGCGGGCGAAATAGATGTATTCCATCGCGCAGAGGGCGTTGCGGCGGAATCGGGACCAGCGGCGGGTCCGGAGGCCCGAGGCATCGGCCGTAATCAGTTCGCCAGGCTCCACATCGCGGATATGCCGTGCGCCGACAGCGCCCAGGGCGCAGGTCTCGCTGCTGAAGACAAAGCCGCTTCCCAGCCGGCCGATGGACAGCGGACGGAATCCGTGCTTGTCCCGGGCGGCATAGAGCCGGTCCGGGATCAGGACCAGGTAGGAGAAGGCGCCCTCGATCCGGTTGAGGGCGAGCGAGAGGGTATCGCCGGAAAGGGGAGCCTTCCCGTAGGGCGGCATCTTCACCAGATGCCCCAGGATCTCGCTGTCGGAGGAGGAGCTGAACAGGACTTCGCGGTGGCCCATCGCCGCTTTCAACTCCTTGGCATTGACAATGTTTCCGTTATGGGCGATGGCGTAGTCGTCCCCGTGCTGATGGAAGGCGAACGGCTGGATGTTGTCCGCTTCCCGCCCGCCGGCCGTCCCGTACCGGACATGGCCGATGGCGCTCCGCCCCGGATGGCTTCCCGGGATGACCTGTGAGAAGACACGGAACACGAGCCCCGGCCCCTTGTCCACATGGATTTCCCCATCCTCGTCCGTATAGGCGATGCCGCACCCCTCCTGGCCCCGGTGCTGCAGGGCCGCCAAGCCGGTCATGACCACGTCGTAGGCGTTCTCCACCCCGATGGCCCCGAACACGCCGCATTCTTCGTGCAAAGAACGGAAATCCATCTTTATAAGGTCTTTACGAAATCCAGGAACAACGGATGCGGCTGGAGGACCGTCGTGGCATATTCCGGATGGAACTGGGTACCGATGAACCAGCGGAGCGTCGGGATTTCCACGATTTCCACGAGGTCGTTCTCCGTATTGAGGCCCGTGCAGCGCATGCCGGCGGCCTCAAAGTCCGCCCGGCAGGCATTGTTGAACTCGTACCGGTGACGGTGCCGTTCGGTGATATGGGCGCAGCCGTAGATGTTCCGGACGCGGCTTCCTTCGGAAAGGTCACAGCCGTAGGTTCCGAGCCGCATGGTTCCGCCCATCGCCGTGATTTTCTTCTGTTCCTCCATGAGGTCGATGACGTTGTGGGCGGTTTTCGGGTTCATCTCGGTACTGTCTGCATCGGCCCAGCCCAGCACGTCCCGGGCGAATTCGATGACCATCATCTGCATCCCGAGGCAGATGCCGAAGCAGGGGAGGTCGTGCTCCCGGGCGTACCGGACCGCGTCGATCTTCCCCTGAATGCCCCGCCGGCCGAATCCCGGACAGATGACGATGCCATCGACACCCGCCAAAGCATCCGGCGTGAAGGTTTCACTGTTGACAAAGCGGATTTCCACCTTCCGTCCGGCATGGACCCCGGCGATGTGGAGGCTCTCCCGGATGCTCTTGTAGGCGTCCTGGAGGTCGTATTTGCCCACGAGACCTACCGTGACACTGTCCGTCAGGGACTTCTCCTTCCGGACGAAGTCCTCCCAGACGGCGAGCGCCTGGAGGTGTTCAGGTTCCTGCTTCAGGCCGAACTTTTCCAGGATGCGGGCGTCCAGTCCCTGCCGGTGCATGTTCAGCGGCACCTCGTAGATGCTGGGCAGGTCCTCGCTCTGGATAACACAGTCCTTGGCTACGTTGCAGAAGGAGGCTACCTTGTCCAGCAATCCCCGTTCCAGGTGCTTCTCCGTCCTCAGGACCAGGATGTCCGGCTGGATGCCCATGCCCTGCAGTTCCTTGACGGAATGCTGGGTAGGTTTGGTCTTCAGTTCTCCGGCCGCCCGGAGGTAGGGGATGTAGGTCAGGTGGATGCTCAGGGTCCGTCCGGAGAGTTCCCAGCGGAGCTGCCGGATCGCCTCCATGAAGGGCGCGCTCTCGATGTCGCCGATGGTGCCGCCGATCTCCGTGATGATGAAGTCGAACTCCCCCTCGGATGCATTGGCCATGATCCGGCGCTTGATTTCGTCGGTGATGTGCGGGACCACCTGGATCGTCTTCCCGAGATAATCTCCCCGACGCTCCTTGTCGATGACCGCCTGGTAGATCTTCCCCGTCGTCATCGAGTTCCGCCGGGTGGTCCGGATGCCGGTGAAGCGCTCGTAGTGCCCGAGGTCCAGGTCCGTCTCCATCCCGTCCTCCGTGACGTAGCACTCTCCGTGCTCATAAGGATTTAACGTACCCGGGTCGATGTTGATGTACGGGTCGAATTTCTGGATGGTGACCCGGTAACCGGAACTCTGGAGTAACTTGCCGATACTGGAGGAGATAATCCCCTTTCCCAGGGAGGAAACGACGCCTCCGGTGACGAAAATGAAAAAAGTGCCCGACATCTCTTTTAGGATTTATCGGGACACAAATTTAAGGATTTTTTCAGAAAGGTCCGCTCAAGGCGGCTTAAAAATTACTCCTGCACGCGATCCTGCGCCGGAACGAGGGCGAGGGCGCGCTCGAAGTCGGATTCGTTGACTTTCACCTCGATGGCCTTCACATAGCCGAGGGAAGGGTAGGAGGAGTCGGCGCCGAAGACGCCGGCGGGAATGCCGTTGTCATTGAGCATGCCGGCGAGGATTTCGGCGGGCATGCGCTCGGAGAACTTGGCAACGGTCTTGAATCTTTGGGTGTCAGTCGTTTCCATAATTTCTGAAGTGGTGTTCAACAGCACTGATGACCCGGACCAGGTCGCGGGAGAGGCCTTCCGCCTCGAACCCGCCCAGGACCGGGGTGAGAGTCACTCTGTCTTCCCACATCCGGGCGGCCCGGTTGAGCGGGGATGACAGGTGGAAAGAGAGAACGCCGTCCCGGTCGCTTTCCAGGACGTATCCACGGATCTTGAGCGCCTCCACGATGCCCTCCTTATATTCGGCCGGATCGCCGGCCAGTTGGATTTTCCGCTTCTGGTAGCCGAAGAAAGGGTAGGCGAGGGACATCGCGGCGAAGGCGGCGAGGATCCACCAGACGGAAGTCCAGCCATGCTGGAAGGCGACGGCGATATCCTTGGACACCATGCCGGTTCCCATCAGGACCGCAAGGATGGCGGCGAGAAGCAGCGAAATCTGGATGAAGTATTTGAGGGCGCGGCGGAGGTAGGTCATTTTTCGAGGAGTTTACGGAGTCCACGGACGGCATTGATGCCGATGGTATACAGATGGTTGTCCAGGGCGAAGCGCTGGAAGGCGGAAAGGGCGACGTGCCTGGGCGTGTAGAAGGTTTGCACCTGTCCGAGACTCTCCTGCACGGATTCGCCCTGCGCGTCAATCTCCTGCTTGCAGCGCAGGAGCTCGGCCGTGAGCTCGTCCAGCGTCTTGATATCCCGGTAGTTATTCTTTGGTCTCATCGTCCTGGTTGAAAAACAGTCCGACAAACAGGGGTACGAACGTATCGCGGAACAGGGTTTCCCGCTTCCGGATGAGGATCCACAGGGCGACGCCCAGGAGGGCGGCCGTGCCGAGGGCGGCCCAGGCGTAACTCCCGATGAGTTCGCCCACCAGGATGATGAGCCCGAAGGAGAGCACCAGCACGAATACCGTGGCCACGCCCAGGATCAGGATCATGCCCGAGAGTTTGGACAGGGAGACGGACAGACCTTTCGCTGCGGAGAGTTTTACCTCGTCCACGCGAAGGTCCACATACTCCCGGGCTTTCCGGGAGAGGTCCTCGGCCGGCTGGGTGAAGTGGCTCATTGTTCGTCGGCGGCAGGCGCCTCAGTATCGTCAACAGCCTCTTCAGCGGCCTTTTCGGCCTGCTTCAGGGCTTCTTCGAGGCGGGCGAGCTGCTCTTCAAGCTTGGCGCGGGCCTCTTCCTTGATGGCGCCGGCCTTTTCCTTGAGCTTCCCGCTGAGGTCCTTGATGGTTTCCCGGGCTTCGGCGGTCTTTTCATCGACCTTGGTGCCGAGATTGTCCAGGTCTTCCTTGAGGTCTTCGTAGCCGTTCTCGGCGGCACGGCGGATGCGGGCGCGGGTCTTCCAGCCCTTGTCGGGTGCGTAAAGCATGCCGATGGCGGTGCCGGCGGCCAGGCCTAAGAGGATGGAGAAGAATGATTTGCTTTTGGACATGGTACGATGTGGTTAAATCAGTTCGCGGATGATCTCGTCGGAAACGAAGAAGTGGTCCTCAGGGATGCGGTAGCGGTCCCCTTCGCGGACCAGGGCCCCGTTTTTCACGAGTGATCCGATATCATCCATACTGCAATTTCCGTGCAGGAAGTCCGCGTCGATGCCCTTGTCAGTCCGCAGCGCCAGCATGACGGTTTCCACGAGCGTGTCTTCGGGGGAGAGAACCTCCGAGGCGGCTGTCCATCCCTGAAGTGTCTTACTGTTCCAAGAGCGGGAAGAACCGCGGAAAGAATGCGCTCCGGGGCCGAATCCCGCATACGGGCGCCGGGCCCAGTAGCCGCCGTTGTGGACGGCTTCGAAGCCGGGCTTGGCGAAGTTGGAGATCTCGTAGTGCCGGTAACCGGCCTCTGCCAGTTTCTGACAGAGGATGTCATATTGGCGGCGGCAGAGGGCGTCGTCGGCCTCGGTGTACCGCCCGTCGGCGACCATCTCCGCAAGGGCGCTCTCACCTTCGACCGTCAATTGGTAGCAGGAGATGTGCTCGGGGCCCAGGGCAACGGCCTCGTCGACCGTGGCGGCCCAGACCTCGTCGGAGAGGTGGCTGATGCCGAAGATCAGGTCGATGCTTACGTTCCTGAAACCGGCTTCCCGGACGATCCGGAAGGCCTCGCGGGCCCGGGCGGCGTCGTGCCGGCGGTTCATCCATCGCAGGAGGTCGTCGTCGAAGGACTGGATGCCGATGCTGATCCGGTTCACCCCGAGGGAAAGGAGACTGTCCGCGTAACTGCGGCCGCGCTCCACGATATCCTCCGGGTTCACTTCCATCGTAAACTCCCGGTAAGGTCCCCCGTGGCCGACCTCGTCCAGGGTGATGAGGATGCGGGACAAAACGGAAAGGGGCAGCACCGAAGGGGTGCCGCCGCCGAAATACAGAGTCTTGGGATTGTCGTCGATTTCACGCGCCCTGCGGCGGATCTCCGCACAGAGTTCATCGGCATAGGGCTTGAAACAACCGTCCCGCCCTATCTCCGAATAGAAGTCGCAGTACGTGCAGAAACGCTTGCAGAAGGGGACGTGGATGTAGATCATCTTACCGGAGCATCAGTTCCGCGCGGCCAACCTGGCCGTTTACGGTATAGGCTTCCACGGTGTAGATGCCCTTGACGAACTCGCCCACGTCCTTGACGTAGATGCTCATCTCCACTTCCTGGCCTTCGTAGTCCACTTCACGGGAAGCGGAAGTGGCGACAGGCGCTCCGCCGATGGTGGCGGTCGTGGAGGAGGCGTTCTGGAGGACGTTTCCGTTCGGGTCCGTCACGCGGACATAGACGCGGACCGGACCCCGTTCGGCGATCTCGTTTTCTACGAGCGAGAGCGTGGCGACGAGGTAGGTCACG
This sequence comes from uncultured Bacteroidia bacterium, assembly GCA_902781705.1. Taxonomy (GTDB): domain Bacteria; phylum Bacteroidota; class Bacteroidia; order Bacteroidales; family UBA932; genus Cryptobacteroides. The sequence continues at coordinate 29,217 of CACZKE010000013.1, read as the reverse complement.
CGGCTGGAACGGTCGGTCACCTTGTCGGAACCGTTGTAGGCGTTGACGTGCAGGCCGCGGGCCTTGATGACGGCCCCGGCGGCCACCTGTCCGGACAGGTTCTCCACCTGGCGGGTGAGGTTCTCATTGGCCCGGCGGCTCTCGGCGGCCTCCTGGCGTGCTGCTGCGGCATCGGCCGTGAGCTTCTTGTTCAGGGTGTTCAGGGAGTCGATCTGGACGATATAGCCGCGCATGATGGAGCGCAGGGTGCCCAGCTCCTTCTCGTACTGGCGGATCTTCGCCCGGTTCGTGGCTTCGGTCTTGGAAAGCTTCTCGATGAGGAGGGCCACCTGCTCGCGGGAAGTATCCAGCTGGCTGTTGATGTTCTCGTAGTCGGAATTCAGGTTCTCGAAGTCGCTCTGCAGGTGCAGGAGTTGTTCGGTGAGTTCCGCCTTTTCGCCTTCCAGTTCATGGACGAGGCCGCTTTTCTGGCTCCAGATCCAGGCCAGGGCGCCGGCCAGGGCCAGCGCGACGACGGCCAGGATGATGGTGGTCGTCTTCAGTCCGCCATTACGCTCTTTCCTTTCGCGCTCTTCGCGCTCGATTCTCTCGAGGGGGTCTTCAGTCATCGTTCTTTTCGTTTTAATTGTCTGCAAATATATCTATATTTGTGAAAATTGTCAATAATCGTACCATGGAAAACATCTTTGCGCAGCGCGTGGAAGCCATCCGTTCCCTGATGCGGGAAAGGGGCTGGGATGCCGTCATCCTTACGGGGAGCGATCCCCATGCCAGCGAGTATCCGGCCCGCCGGTGGAAGCAGGTCGAGTGGGTGTCCGGTTTTACCGGGGAGGCGGGTGACCTGTGCATCACCCTGGACCACGCCGGGCTCTGGACCGACACGCGGTATTTCATCCAAGCGGTGAAGCAACTCGCCGGGACGGGTATCGAACTGCACAAGATGCGGGTTCCCGAACAAGTGCCTATCCCCCAGTGGCTTGCGTCGCGGGGATTTGAGGAGCCGGTGATCGCCGTGGACGGCCTGTGCCAGACCGTTTCCGCGATTGCGGTGCTTCGGCAGGCGTTCGATGTCCCGGTTCAGGTTGTGTCCGTCCCTGATTTGCTGTCGCCGATGTGGAAAGACCGCCCCGCCATTCCGTCGACCCCCATCATCACGCTCGGGGAGGACCTGACGGGCGAATCCCGGGAGGCCCGGATCCATTGGCTCCGCAAGTGGATGATCGTCCAGGGGGTGGACGCTTTCCTGGTGACGGCCCTCGACGAGATCGCCTGGCTGCTGAATGTCCGCGGCTCCGACGTGGAATACAATCCGGTCGTGATTTCGTACCTGCTCGTGACCATGGAGCAGGTGTACTGGTTCGTCCGCAAGGATGCCTTTGCCGCTCCCGACGAGGAAACGCAGGCGAGCTTCGACGAACTGGCCGCCGACGAGGTCACCCTCTGCGATTACGAAGAGGCCGTCCTGGCGCTCTCTACCTATGTCCATAACGACGTGGACCGGATCTATGTGGATCCGGGCACGCTGAACATCCATATCCGCGAGGCGCTGAAGGAGGGGGACTACGATGTCGTGGAAGGCCTTTCGCCCATCCCGCTCAAGAAATCCGTGAAAAATCCGGTCGAGATCGAGGGCATGCGGGAGGCGCACCTCGAGGACGGCCTCGCCGTGGAGAAGTTCCTCTACTGGCTGGAAGGCCAGGCCGGCCTGGTGGACGAGTGGCAGGCGGCCTGCAAACTCCAGTCCCTCCGGGCGGAGATTCCGGGCTACCGGGGAGACAGTTTCGAGACCATATCGGCCTACGGCCCCGGCGCAGCCCTGCCGCACTATGTCACGCCGCATGAAAACGCACCGGTCCTGGAGCCGCACGGGCTCTACCTCTGCGATTCCGGCGGACAGTACCTGTTCGGCACCACGGACATCACCCGTACCGTGCCCATGGGCCCCTGCACCGCCTTGGAGAAGGAGGATTACACCCTCGTGATGAAATGCCATATCGACCTGTCCATGGCCGTGTTCCCCCAGGGAACCTGCGGCTGTCACCTGGACATCCTCGCCCGCAACGCCCTCTGGCAGAGCAAGCGTAACTTCGGCCATGGCACCGGCCATGGCGTGGGATTCTTCCTCAATGTCCACGAAGGACCGCAGGAGTTCCGGCAGAACTTCAACGCCTATCCGTACATCCCGGGCATCATCAATACGATCGAACCGGGCCTGTACCGGGAAGGCATGCACGGCGTACGCCATGAGAACGTGGTCCTCGTACGCGAAGACGGCACGAACGACTTCGGCACCTGGTACTCCTTCGAGCCCCTCACCCTCTGCCACTACGACACCTCGGTCCTGGTCCGTGACCTGATGACCCGGGAGGAGATCGCCTGGCTCAACGCCTACAACGAGCACGTGTACCGCACCCTCTCGCCCCGCCTCCCCGCGGAAATCGCTGCCTGGCTGCGGGAAAAGACCTTGCCGATGTAAGGGGGCCCGTCCCTTAGTGTCATTCCGACGAGGGCTTTTGCCCGACAAAGGAATCTTTCTCAGGGTGGCTGTCGAATGGAAGCTTTTGACAATGAGCGTATTACATGAAAGTACCCGGGAAATTTCTCCCGGGTACTTTTGCATAATCGGCAATCATTCAGCCGTTTCCATTCGACGGAGTCCCGGGGCGGCAGGGTGGCAACCGGGGCACCCGTCACGGAGACCTTACTGATTCAGCACATCGGCACTCTTGATATACTTGGCAAGTTCCTCGTCGCTCAGGTGGTAGTCCTGCAGCTCGCCGGAGATGTACTGGTCGTAGGCGGCCATGTCCACGAAGCCGTGGCCGGACAGGTTGAAGAGGATGGTCTTCTGCTCGCCGGTCTCCTTGCACTTCAGGGCCTCCCGGATGGTGGCGGCGATGGCGTGGCAGGACTCCGGAGCCGGGATGATGCCCTCGGTCTGGGCGAAAAGGATGCCGGCCTTGAAGGTCTCGGTCTGGTCCAGGTCGATGGCCTCCATGAAGCCGTCCTTCATGAGCTGGGACATGATGACGCCGGCCCCGTGGTAGCGGAGTCCGCCGGCATGGATGGTCGCGGGCTTGAAGGTGTGACCCAGCGTGTACATGGGAAGGAGCGGGGTCATGCCGGCCTCGTCGCCGAAGTCATACTCGAACTTGCCGCGGGTCAGCTTGGGGCAGCTGGCCGGCTCGGCGGCGATGAAGCGGGTCTTCTTGCCGTCCCGGATGTTGTGCCGCATGAACGGGTAGGCGATGCCGGAGAAGTTGGAGCCGCCGCCGAAGCAGGCAATCACGATGTCCGGATACTCGCCGGCAAGTTCCATCTGCTTCTCGGCTTCCAGGCCGATGACGGTCTGGTGCAGGCACACGTGGTTGAGCACGGACCCCAGGGTGTACTTGCAGTTGGGCGTGGTGACGGCCAGTTCGATCGCCTCGGAAATGGCGCTGCCCAGGGAGCCCTGGTCGTTGGGATTCACGGTGAGGATATCCTTACCGGCACGGGTGGACATGGACGGGGAAGGGGTGATGGCCGCGCCGAAGGTCTGCATGATGCTCCGGCGGTAGGGCTTCTGGTTGTAGCTCACCTTCACCATATAGACGGCGCATTCCAGGCCGAACTTCTTGGCCGCGTAGCTCAGGGCACCGCCCCACTGGCCGGCGCCGGTCTCGGTGGTGATGTTGGTGATTCCCTGCTGCTTGGCATAGTAGGCCTGGGCCAGGGCGGAGTTCAGCTTGTGGCTGCCGGCGGGCGAGACGGACTCGTTCTTGAAATAGATGTGGGCCGGGGTGCCGAGGGCCTCCTCCAGTTCATAGGCACGCACGAGCGGGGTGCAGCGGTAGGCGGCGTACTGCTCACGGACGGCCTCCGGGATGGGAATCCACTCGTCCGTCTGGTTGAGTTCCTGGCGGGCGCACTCCTCCACGAAGACGGGATACAGGTCTTCGGGCTTCAGGGGCTCCTTGGTGGCCGGATTCAGGAACGGCAGGGGCTTGTTGGGCATGACCGCCTGGATGTTGAAGAAATGGGTCGGAATCTCAGATTCCGGGAGCAGGTACTTTTTCTGTCTCATGGTGTTATTTGTTAAGTATTTGACAATTGATTTCTGCACAAAAAAAGGCGCGCTGTAAGTCAGCGCGCCTTTATCTTTTCATGGTCTCCTATACCTATGGCGATGCGACTTACAATGCGGAATTGCAAGTGCGCCACCAGAAGTTGTTGACCATCATTGTTCTCATCTTGTTGCAAAGATGTAGAGAATAAATCTAAATTGCAAGAAATTTTTTAAAATTTTGCAAGAAGGGGCGCCGTCCACTGATGGGAAGCCGTCACGAAGTTCGCCTCGACGAACGCGTTGACCGCGGTGCACAGGAACAGGAGGACGATGCAGGTGCTCACGATGATGCCGATGACTTTCAGGCGTTTGAACCACTTCTTGTTGTTCCAGCCGATGGTCTGGAACATGGACCAGAAACCATGGTTCAGGTGCAGCCAGATGAAGAAGAACCACACGATGTACAGGGCGAGGACCCACCAGTTCTTGAAGGTGGTGATCAGCAGGTAGTAAGGGTTCTCGGCCTCACCGCCCATGAACTCGCGGAGCTGCATCTTGGCCCAGAAATGGGTCAGGTGGAACGCGATGAAGCCCAGGACGATGATGCCCAGGACGAACATGTTCTTCGCGGACCAGCTGTCGTTCTTCGCCTTGGACGCCACCTCATAGCGCTTGATGCCGCCACGCTTGGTGTAGTTTTCCACGGAGAGCCAGATGCCGTAGATGATGTGGATGAGGAATCCCAGCGCGAGGATCGGAACCATGATGTCGATGACCGGCGTGCTCATGAAGTCGCAGCCCAGCTGGAACCAGCCGTCGCCCTCGGAGAAACGGACGGCATCTTCAGCCACCTTCCCGAACTGACCCTTCATGGAGTCGATGACGGAGAAGAAATTAATGGTACCGTGCAGGAGCAGGAAGATGATCAGGAAAGCGCCGCTGACGCTCTGGATGAACTTCTTGCCGATGGAGGAGGTCAGAAAATTAGCCATTATAAGTTAGTTGTTGCGTTAGTCAATAAGTATGCAAATATAACGTCTTTCTTGCAAGTTTCATAATATTTCGATACTTTTGTTTCAAATCTGAATCCATTCTAGACATGTATAAGAGAGTCCTCCTCAAACTCAGCGGCGAAAGCCTCGGCGGCCCGGCCGGAAAGGGCCTGGATACGGACAGCCTGTCCGCTTACGCAAAAGAAATCGCGGCCGCCGCGAAAGCCGGCCTCCAGATCGCCATCGTCAACGGCGGCGGCAATATTTTCCGCGGCCTGCAGGGCGTGGGCAAGGGTTTCGACCGGGTGGACGGCGACAAGATGGGCATGCTCGCCACCGTCATCAACTCCCTCGCCCTCTCCATGTTCATCAAGGACGAAGGCGTTGAAGCCCAGGTGTTTACGGCTACGCCCATGGAGCCCGTCGCGAAGTACTACATGCGTGACGACGCCGTGAAAGTCCTCGAACGGGGCGGGGTCGCCCTCATCGCCGGCGGCACCGGTAACCCCTTCTTCACCACCGATTCCGGCGCCGCCCTCCGCGCCCTCGAAATCGGCGCCGACGCCCTCCTGAAGGGCACCCGCGTCGATGGCGTCTATACCGCCGACCCGGAAAAGGATCCCACCGCCGTGAAATACGACGAACTCACTTTCGACGAAGCCATCTCCAAACACCTCAAAGTGATGGACCAGACCGCCTACGCCCTCTGCTCCGACGGCAACATGCCCATCATCGTCTTCGACATGAACGCCATCGGCAACCTCACCAAGCTCATCGAGGGCGAAAAGGTGGGGACGCTCGTACATCCGTAGGATTGCCTGCCGATCCGTCTTTCAAGGCGCCTTCCTCGACCGAAGAGCCGTCGAATGGAAACGGGTGAATGATTGCCGATTATGTAAAAGTACCCGGGAGATTTTTCCCGGGTACTTTTGCATAAGTTATTGATGGATTGTTTGTTCCATTCTACGGGCTAGCGCCCGGTTTCCACCGAAATCCTTGTGTAGTATTGTCGCAAGGCTTGCAAAACCGGAAAAACCTTCCGATATTCGTGGGGTAAGGAGCCCGGGCCCAGGCTCCGTCCATTTAAAGTTGCGAAGGTATGAGGCGTCGGACGTTCTACAAGAATACATTGACACATTGTTACCAGCGGATGGCTGACAGGGGTGTACTGTTCTACACCTACACTGACCACCTTGTCTTCTTCACCCATTATTGCGTCATGGCCAGGAAGCACGGAATCCGTGTCCTGTCCCTGTGCGAGATGCCGGACCATGTCCATGATTCTGTGGTCGCGGAAAAAAAGGAGGACTTGGAGCAGTTCAAAAGGGAGACGGCTACTACGTTTTCCAAGAATCACAATGACTGGTTCCTGCAGAAAGGCCCGGTACTGGAAGGACCGTTCGGGAGGGCACCCAAGCGGGAGGAGAAAAAGGCGCGGACCAATCTGGTCTATGTCGGCAACAACCCGGTGGAACGGAAACTGACCGCAAGGGCGGAGGAGTATCGGTGGAATTATCTGGCCTATGCGGCCAGTGACCATCCTTTCTCTGAAAAACTGGTTATCCGGAATGCCCGATGGCCGTTGCAGAAGGCGGTCAAGGAAGTGAAGGCCAGCTTCAAGGCTGGAAAACCTTTGAACTATGCCCAGGTTGCCCGCCTGATCAAAGATCTGGATAAGGAAGAGATCTTCCAACTCGTGGATTTCATTGTCAGTATCTATAATGTCATTGATTATGAGGCGGCGATCGCTTATTTTGGAAGCTACGGGAACATGCTGGTTGCGATGCATGCCACCACCGGCAGTGAATATGACATCAAAGAAGAGACCGTCGGCAAATCCGATTTGTGTTACAACCGGATGACAGGTCTGCTGCTACGTGCCGGGAAACTGAAAGACATCCATGACCTGCAGCGCATGCCGGAGTCTCAGCGGCAGGAATTGGCTGTTTTCCTGCGGGGAAAGACGGACGCCGTTCCCGAGCAAGTGAACAAGTTTCTGCATTTACCGGTCAAAAAGCGCCTTGCCAGGCGGAAAGCGACTCCGCTCCCAAAAGAGTCGTTGAATGGAAATCATTGATATGTAGCGTGTTGCGCAAAAATACCCGGGAGATTTTTCCCGGGTACTTTCGCGTAATTAACGAAGATACAGGCGTTTCCATTCGACGCAGATGCGGACGGTGGATGAGAAGAGAGGAAAGGCGGGAAGGGGAAAAGGGAGGGGGGAAGACGGAAAGGCGGGAACAAATCCGTCCTCCCGGCATGGAAGTTGGTGATAGTCCGCGGATTTTTATTATATTTGCATGATTGACTGAAAAAAGCACGAGAACTATGTTACCGAGAGCGAAAGAAATTGTGGACGCCGCCGACCTCAAGATGCAGGAAGCGGTGGATTTCCTGGAGGAAGACCTCAAGAACTACCGGGTGGGCAAGGCCTCCCCGGCGATCTTAAACGGAGTGATGGTGGACTACTACGGCAGCGCCACGCCGCTGAACCAGGTCGCATCCATCACCACGCCCGATGCGAAGACCATCGCCATCCAGCCTTGGGAACGGAACATGATCTCCAAGATCGAGAAGGCGATCCTGGACGCCAACGTGGGTCTCACCCCGTCCAACAACGGAGAGATCATCCGCTGCGTGGTGCCCGCCCTCACCGAGGAGCGCCGCCGCGAACTCATCAAGAAGGCGAAGGCCCAGGGTGAAACGACGAAGGTGACCATCCGCAACGCGCGCCGCGACGGCATCGACATCCTCAAGAAGGCCCAGAAGAACGAGGGCCTCTCCGAGGACGGCGAGAAGGAGGGCGAAGATGAACTCCAGAAGGTGACTGACAAGTACGTCAAGAACGTGGATGCCGTCATCGCTGCCAAGGAGAAGGAAATTCTTACGGTTTAACCTTGCATTGTAAATTATTTTATTTACCTTTGCCGAAACGAACTTAACAAGGCAATGCGATTTTACGGCTTCGGTTTTACCAAATACTATTATCAGGATCGGTAATAGCCGGACGTTGTATCATCATAGGTATAGAAGATTTATGTTGGGCTGTCCGGAATGCGGATGGCCCTTTTTCATGAACGCGCCATGAAAAGGATAGCGATACAGGGCTACAAGGGCTGCTTCCATGAGCAGGCCGCCCGGTCTTTCTACGCCGGCGAGGAATCCCCGTCCATCGTCGAGTGCGACACGTTCGAGGACCTGTACCGGGCCCTCGGGGCCGGGATGGCCGATGCGGCTGTCATGGCCATCGAAAACACGCTCTCGGGCGGTCTCATCCATAATTTCGAACTCCTGCGCAAGTATGACCGGAAGGTCAAGGGCGAGGTGTATCTGCGTATCCAGCAGAACCTGATGGCCCTGCCCGGACAGTCCCTGAAAGACATCCGCGAAGTGCGGACACACTACATGGCCATCAACCAGACGCGCACCTTTTTCGAGAAGGAGGCTCCCTGGATCCATCTCGTGGAATCCGAGGACACGGCCAAGAGTGCGGCCGATGTGGCGGAAAAGAAGTTGCGGGGTGTAGGCGCGGTGGCATCGACCCTGGCCGCAGAACTCTACGGGCTTCAGATCCTGGCGCCCGGTATCGAGACGTACAAGCAGAACTACACCCGCTTCCTGGTCTTTGACGACGGGTACGAAGTCGCCGTGGACGACATCGACAAGGCCTCCATCTGCTTCACCTTGCCGCACAAGCCCGGTTCCCTGGCGCACATTCTGACGATTTTATCGTTCTACGATATGAACCTGACCCGAATCCAGTCCCTTCCGATCCCCGGGAGGGAGTGGCAGTACTTCTTCTATGCCGACATCAAATTCGACAATTATCTCCGTTACCAACAGGCCCTCACGGCAGTACGCCCGCTCCTGGAGGACCTCGACATCCTGGGCGAATATCACGCAGCCTTATGATCATCCAACCTGCCAAGAGGACTGAGTCCGTCAAAGAGTATTTCTTCTCCATCAAGAACCGGGAAATGGCCAAACTCAACCAGGAGCGCGCCGCCCGCGGGGAGGACCCCATCATCAACCTCGGGATCGGTTCCCCCGACGGAACCCCGCCTCGGGCCGCCCTGGAGGTCGTCGCGAAGACGGCCGTACTGGACGGTGTCCATGGCTACCAGAGTTACATGGGCCTTCCCGAACTTCGCCAGGCCCTTTCCGACTGGTACGCCCGCTATTACGGCGTGACGCTGGATCCAGGGACCGAAATCCAGCCCCTGACGGGCTCCAAGGAGGGTATCCTCCTGATTTCGCTCACCTTCCTCAACGCCGGCGATAAGGTGCTGGTCCCGGATCCGGGCTATCCCACCTATACGTCGGCCTCCCAGATCGCGGAGGCGGAGGTCATCAAGTACGACCTCGTGGCCGAAAAGGGCTGGGTGCCGGATTTCGACGCCCTGGAGGCGATGGACCTCACCGGCGTGAAAATGATGTGGACCAACTATCCGGGTATGCCCACGGGCGCCCGTGCGACGGAGGAACTTTACGCGAAGATCGCCGATTTCGGCCGTCGCCATGGGATCCTCATCGTCAATGACAACCCGTACAGTTTCATCCGTAACGAGCATCCGCTGTCCCTGCTTGCCGTCCCGGGTGCCAAGGAGTGCTGCCTGGAGATGAATTCCCTCTCGAAGGCCCACAACATGGCCGGCTGGCGTATCGGCATGGTGGGCGGCGAGGCCGACTACATCCGCGAGATCCTCAAGGTGAAGTCCCAGATGGATTCCGGCATGTTCAAGCCCCTGCAACTTGCGGCCGTGGAGGCCCTCAAGGCCGGTCCGGAGTGGTTCGCCACCCTGAACGCCGAGTACCTCCGCCGTGCCAAAGTGGCCGGGCAGATCATGGACGCCCTCGGCGCCGAGTATGATCCGAACGGAGCCGGGCTGTTCGTGTTCGGGAAGTTGCCTGCCGAAAGCCGGAATGACAAACTCTCCGTCATCCTGCGTGAGGCGGAAGCATCCGGCAAGACGCGCGGCGAGGCCGTTTCGAACGCCATCCTCTACGGTGCCGGCGTGTTCATGGCCCCGGGCTTCATTTTCGGCCACAACGGTGACGACTATATCCGCATCTCCCTCTGCGCCCCGGTTCCGAAGTTGGAGAAGGCGCTGGAGAAGGTGAAGGCGTTTTTACAATTATGAAAACCATCGGAATCATAGGCCTGGGCCTCATCGGGGGTTCCATGGCGATCGACCTCAAGCGGCGCGGGTTCGCGTCCAGGGTGCTGGGCGTGGAGAAGGAGCCGGTGAACGCCGCGGTGGCGAAGAAGATCGGCCTTGTGGACGATGTCGTCTCTTACGAGGACTGCATCGCGCAGGCCGACATCATCGTCGTCGCCATCCCTGTGGGCGAGGCCGTCAAGACCGTGTGTGACATCCTGGACCGTTTCCAGCAGGACGCTCTGGCGGAGAAGATCGTCATCGACGTGTGCTCGACCAAGGAGCAGATCTGCCAGGCGACGCACTACCATCCCTGCCGGAAGCAGTTCGTGTCCACGCACCCGATGGCGGGAACGGAATACAGCGGCCCCTGGGCGGCTGTGCCGAACCTGTTCGACGGCCGGGCCTGCATCTTCGCGAACAGCGAGGAATCGGCCCCGAAGGCGGTGAAGACCATCGAGGAACTCTACGACGCGCTGTGCATGCGGCCCATTTACATGAATGCTTCCCAGCATGATGTCCATACGGCGTATGTGTCCCATATTTCGCACGTTACGTCGTTTGCACTGGCCCTCACCGTCCTGGACAAGGAGCAGGACGAGAAGCACATCTTCGACCTCGCGTCCGGCGGTTTCTCCTCCACCGTGCGCCTGGCGAAATCCAGCGCGGACATGTGGGTCCCGATCCTCACCCAGAACCGGGAGAACGTCCTCCACGTGATGGACACCTACATCGAAAAGATGCAGCAGTTCCGGGAGGCGATCGACAATTTCGATGAGGATAAGGTCCGGGAACTCATCGAGGAGGCGAACCGGATCCGGAAGATCATCCGGTAGATTTCTCGACAAGCTCGAAATGACAAAGGAATAATTATGGCAAGAACACTCGATATCGTCCCTGTCAGCGAATGGGAATTCTTTACGCTTCCGCGGCCGATGGTGATCGCGGGACCCTGCAGCGCGGAAAGCGAGGAGCAGGTGATGGAAACGGCCCGGGACCTCGCCGCAAGAGGCATCCACGTGTTCCGGGCGGGCATCTGGAAACCCCGGACGCATCCGGGCAGTTTCGAAGGCGTGGGCACGCCCGGCCTCAAATGGCTCAAGAAGGTCAAGGAAGAGACCGGCATGAAGGTGTGCTGCGAAGTCGCCACGGAAAAACATGTGTACGAGTGCCTTAAGTACGGCGTGGATATGCTCTGGGTGGGCGCCCGTTCCAGTGCCAATCCCTTCCTCATGCAGGAGATGGCCGATGCGCTCCAGGATACGGATATCCCGGTGCTGGTGAAGAACCCGGTCAATCCGGACCTGGACCTGTGGATCGGGGCGCTGGAGCGCCTGAACCGCGCCGGCGTGCGGAAACTCGGCGTCATCCACCGCGGATTCTCCACGATGGAGAACACGCAGTACCGCAACGCCCCGGGCTGGCAGATCGCCATCGAACTGAGGACCCGCTACCCGGACCTCCCGTTCTTCGCCGACCCGTCCCACATGGGAGGTGACCGGAAATATCTGCTGGAACTGTCCCAGCAGGCGATGGACCTGGGTCTGGAGGGCCTCATGATCGAATCCCACTGCAACCCGTCTGTGGCCCTTTCCGATGCGAAGCAGCAACTCACGCCGCCGGACCTGCTCACCCTGCTGGAAAGCCTGCAGATCCGCGAGAAGGACTCCGTGGACCAGGATTACCGCGAGGGCATCGACCAGCTCCGCGCCCAGATCGACATCATCGACGAGAACCTCCTCTATACCTTCGGTTCCCGGATGAACGTGAGCGAGAAGATCGGCGAGTACAAGCGCACCCACAACGTGGCCATCCTCCAGACGGGCCGCTGGGACCAGGTGCTCGCGGGCATGAAAGAAAAAGCCCGCAAATACGGGCTTTCAGAGAAGTTCATCGAGGACGTTTTCAACGCGATTCACGAGGAATCCGTCAGGGTTCAGAACGAAGTCCTCGCAAGAGGCCCTCAAGCGTAGTCACGAAAATCTCCTCCTCGGCAGGGGAGAGGAACTGGACATTGATCGGTACCTGGAACAGGCGTTCGCGCAGGGTTCCGGGTACTTTTTTCGTGTCCACGACGCGCTGGGCGTCCTTTTCCGTCGTGACGACGCAGGCGGTGGGATAGGCGTACACGGCCTTGCACACCTTCTTGATATCCCCGTTGGAATACTTGTGGTGGTCGGGGAAACCGAAACGGTGCACAATCTTGTAATTGTCTGACAGATAGGCCCTGAGGGGCGTATCCTTGGCGATGCCGGTGAACAGGACGAGGCGCTGGGCGTAGGTGAAGCGGCTGTCGCACTCCTCGGGGAAGACCGGAACCATGGGCTCGTAACCGATGGTGGTGAAAAGGACGGTCTGTTTCCGGCCGTTCTTCCGCACGCCGGTGCAGGTGGCGGTGCTGTAGTCCTTGAGACCCAGCTGGGCCGCCCATTTCCCCTTCTCCCACTCGTCGAGGTAGGTCGGGCACTTGGTGACGATGAGGATGTCGGCCGCCTTGAGGCGGGAAGGGAGGTCGCGGAGTTTGCCCCAGGGCATCAGGCGGTCCTTCTGCACGGGACGGTTATAGTCGATGAGGACGATGTTCACGTCCGCCCGGAGGCGGCGGTACTGGAACGCGTCGTCCAGGACGATGATATCGGCCTTGGGGATGTCCTTGTCCAGGGTTTTCCGGGCCTTCTTGGAGGTCTGGAGTTCCTCCGGATGCGTCAGGAACCGGCATCCTTCCACCCGGTCCTTGTCCACGGCGACAGTCACGGAGGGGAACTTCTTCGCGATCTGCAGCGGTTCGTCGCCGAACTCGAGGGCCGTTCCCTCGCGGCTCACCTTCTGGAAGCCCTTGGACTTGCGCTTGTACCCCCGGGAGAGGACGGCGATGTTGGAATAGGCCCATTCGTCGCTCTGGAGGAGGTGCCGCAGGATCATCTCCGTGTGCGGGGTCTTTCCGGTGCCGCCCACGGTGATGTTGCCCACGCAGACGGTGGGGACGTCGGCCTTGTACGACTTTTTCCAGCCCTTGTCGAAAAACAGGTGGCGCGTAGCCAGCACGAGCCGGTGGATCATATGCTCAGGACGTTGAGGACGGTGATGAGTTCCTGGTTGATGGGTTTGTTCATCTTGACGGCGCGGGAGATGGGGACGTAGACGATCTCGTCGTTCTTGATGCCCACCATGACATTCCGCTGTCCCTCCAGCAGGGCCTCGATGGCCGCATAGCCCATGCGGGAGGCGAGGATGCGGTCGTAGGCGGAAGGCGTACCGCCGCGCTGCAGGTGGCCGAGGATGGTCACGCGGGCGTCGAACTGGGGATACTCCTTCTTGACACGTTCGGCATAGTAGAAAGCGCCGCCCACGCCGTCCTTCTGCGCCTCGGAGACGAGGACGATGGCGCTGTTCTTGCTCTTGCGCTTGCCCCGCTCGATGAAGTCGGCGAGTTGGTCCACGTCCGTCTCGCTCTCCGGGATGATCGCCGCCTCGGCGCCGGAAGCGATGGCGCTGTTCTGCGCGAGGAAGCCCGCGTCGCGGCCCATCACCTCGATGAAGAAGATGCGGTCGTGGGAATTGGCGGTGTCGCGGATCTTGTCGACACATTCCACGATGGTGTTCAGCGCGGAGTCGTAGCCGATGGTGGAGTCCGTCCCGTAAAGGTCGTTGTCGATGGTACCGGGAAGGCCGATGATGGGGATGTCATACTCCCGGGCGAACAGCTGCGCGCCGGTGAGGGATCCGTTGCCGCCGATGACGATGAGGGCGTCGATGCCGGCCTCGACCATGTTGGCATAGGCCTGCTTGCGGCCTTCCTCGGTCATGAACGCCTTGGAACGGGCGGTCTTGAGGATGGTGCCGCCGCGCTGGATGGTGTTGGAAACGGACGAGGAGGTGAACTTGACGAACTCCTTGTCGATGAGGCCCTGGTAGCCGCGCATGACGCCTACCACATTGATATTGTTGTAACGGGCGGAGCGGGTGACGGCACGGATGGCCGCGTTCATGCCGGGTGCATCTCCTCCGGAAGTGAGGATACCGATGGTATTGATATGTCTCTCCATTGCAGGATCAGGTTTTAAATCCCACAAAGATAAGAAAAATCCCTTATAATCCGTATGCCCCTTCCGCTTCCGGCGCCTCATCTCCCCATCTTTCAGCGACATAGTCCAGCGTGCGGAGGATTTCGCCGGGATCCTTGGAAGTGACGAGTTTGATGCGGGTTTCCTTGAAGCCGGGGAGGCCCTTGAAATAGCAGGAGAGGTGGCGGCGCATCTCGAAGATGCCCGTCACGGGACCCTTGAGGTCCATGGAGAGGCCGAAATGGCGCTTGGCGAGAGCCACGCGGTCGCGGACGTTCATGGGCGGCATCTCCTCGCCGGTGTCCAGCAGGTGGCGGATTTCCGTGAAGATCCAGGGATGGCCGAAACTGGCGCGTCCGACCATGATCCCGTCCACGCCGTAGCGGTCGAACATCTCTTTCGCGCGAGCGGCGCTGTTGATGTCCCCGTTGCCGATGATGGGGATATGCATCCGGGGATTGTTCTTGACCTCCCCGATGAGGGTCCAGTCGGCCTCGCCTTTGTACATCTGGCAGCGGGTGCGGCCGTGGATGGTGAGGGCCTGGATACCGACGTCCTGCAGGCGTTCCGCGAGGTCCACGATGATCTTGGAGGAGTCGTCCCAGCCCAGGCGCGTCTTCACCGTGACGGGCTTTTTCACCGCGTCCACGACGGCTTTCGTGATGGCGACGAGTTTGTCCGGCTCGCGGAGCATGCCGCTGCCGGCGCCCCGGCCGGCGATCTTCGACACCGGGCAGCCCCAGTTGATGTCGATGGCATCGGCCCCATGGCCGCCGGCGAGTTCCACGGCGCGGTCCGCCATGCGGGCGGCATCGACCATGGACTCGGGGATGTGGCCGTAGATCTGGATGGCGACGGGGGATTCCTCTTCGAGGGTGCGCATCTTCGCGATGGCCTTGGAGGCATCGCGGATGAGCCCGTCTGAAGGGACGAATTCGGTGGTGACCATCGCCGCGCCGGCCTCCCGGCACAGGATGCGGAAGGACGCGTCCGTCACGTCCTCCATGGGCGCCAGCACGACGGGGCGCTCTCCCAGGTCGATGGTTCCGATTTTCATGGCGGTGCAAAGATACAATTTTTATAGAGATTTGGACGTTTTTCGTTTCCAATCGGAAGAAAAATGGCTCTTATTTCATAAAAATGGAGTATCTTTGGCCCCGCTAAAATTGTATATTGTACAAAAACCAATAACATAATTATCAACCAAACATTTTCAACCTAATGTGTAACAACAGCTTACGGAAAGTCTGCCTGATGTTCGCAACCCTTCTTGCCGCGGTCCTCGGCTTTGCCCAGGAAACGCGGACCATCACGGGTACCGTGGTGGATGCAAGCGGGGAGCCGCTCATCGGTGCAGGTGTAGTCGTCGAGAGCCAGCCGACCATCGGCACGATCACGGACATCGACGGACACTACACACTCCAGGTCCCGGCTGATGCTGCCCAACTCCGCTTCTCCTACATCGGTATGGTGGATGCGGTGATGGCCGTCACCGGAGATGTGATCAACGTCACCCTGCAGGAGGACGCCACCGTCCTCGAAGGGGTCGTCGTCACCGCCCTCGGCATCAAGCGTGCGGAGAAGGCCGTGACCTACAATGTCCAGAAACTGGACGACAAGGTCTTCGTCACGCGCGAAGCCAACATGGTGAACTCCCTCGCGGGCAAGATCGCGGGCGTCCAGATCAACGAGACGGCCGCCGGCGCCGGCGGCGAGACCAAGGTCGTCATGCGTGGTGCGAAATCCATCAAGAACTCCAACAACGCCCTCTACGTCCTGGACGGCATTCCGCTCCCGACCCTGTCGATGACCACCCCGGGCGACTCCTGGAGCATCTACTCCGGTTCCGGCCTGTCCGGTGACGGTATGTCCATGCTCAATTCCGAGGACATCGCCGACATGAGCGCCCTCGTGGGTGCCTCCGCCGCCGCCCTGTACGGTTACAAGGCCGCGAACGGTATCCTCATGCTCACCTCCCGCACCGGTGAGGACGGTTTCCACGTGTCCTACTCCAACAACACGACCTTCTCCTCCCCGCTGATGCTTCCGGGCCGCCAGAGCGAATACGGCGCCAAGCCCGGTTCCTACGCTTCCTGGGGCGGAAAACTCGAGGCCGCTCCTTCCTGGAACATCCGGGATTTCTTCCAGACCGGTTACAACACCGCCCATTCCTTCAGCGTGTCCGCCGGCCAGGAGCATTCCTCGACCTATTTCTCCGCCGGTTACACCGACGCTCAGGGCATCATCCCGAACAACAACTACGACCGCTTCAACGCGACGTTCCGCCACACGGCCGACTTCCTGAACGACAGACTCCACCTGAGTTTCCTCGGGATGTTCATCCGCGTGAACGAGCAGAACATGCTCTCCGGCGGTCTGTACCACAACCCGCTCGTGCCGCTGTACCTGATGTCCCCGTCCGACAACCTGTACGCCTACACGGTCTATGAGCGCTACAACGCCACCCGTAACTTCCCGACGCAGTACTGGAGCGCTTACGAGATGTCCATGCAGAACCCCTACTGGACCGTGAACCGCAACCTGTTCCAGGCCCAGAAGAACCGCTACATCCTGGGCGGTTCGGTCTCCTACGACATCACTCCCTGGCTGGACATCCAGGCCCGCGTGCGCATGGACAACAACGGCACCATCGCCGAGCAGAAGCACCATGCTTCCTCCAACGGTCTGTTCGCCGGCAAGTACGGCCGCTACTACTATGACGACCAGAAGACCACCCAGACCTACGCCGACGTCCTCCTGAACGTGAACAAGACCTTCGGCGACAACAGTCTGTTCTCCGTGAACGCCGTCTTGGGTGCTTCCATCGAGGATTACTTCTACCGCGGCACCGCCCTCGGCGGCGACCTCCTCGGTGTGGCGAACCTCTTCACCTTCTCGAATATGGCTACCGGCAAGGCCTTCGACAAGGCCACCTTCCGCGACCAGACCCAGTCCGTGTTCGGTACCCTGAACCTCGGTTTCAAGAACTTCTTCTTCATCGAGGCGACCGCCCGTGAGGACTGGGCCTCCCAGATGGCCGGTCCCGACGGCGTGAAGCCTTTCTTCTATCCGTCCGTGGGCGCCTCCTGGCTCATCACCGAGATGTTCGACAAGAAGTCCGACTTCATCCCGTACGCCAAGCTCCGCGCTTCCTACGCCGAGGTGGGTAACCCGGTGGAGCGCTTTATCTTCAACGGTACGCACCCGGTCGTGGGCGGTACCGCCCGCATCGACACCTGGGCCACCGCTCCCGGCTTCCAGCCCGAGCGCACCCGTTCCTGGGAAGTGGGCGCCGACGTCCGCCTGTTCCAGAGCAAGCTCCAGCTCGCCGGTACCTACTACCAGTCTTCCACCTACAACCAGGTTTTCACTCCGACCAACGCCTCCACGTCCGGTTACAGCACCTACTATGTGAACGCCGGCCAGATCGACAACCGCGGTGTGGAACTCTCCGGCATGTTCACCCAGGACATCGGGGACTTCAACTGGACCACCAACCTCATCTGGACCAAGAACGTGAACAAGGTGGCGAAACTGCTGGACTACACCAGCGGCAACGAGCACTACGTGAGCACCCGCGAGAGCGTGGGCGGCACTTCCGGTGTCACCATGTGGCTCATCGAGGGTCGTCCGGTGGGTGAAATGTACGTCGCCGGCCTCGCGACCAACGAGGACGGTACCCCGTACGTGACTCCTTCCGACAAGGGCGGCGTGATGCACAAGGCCCCCAATGACGGCACCCCGGACACCCAGTGGTACGCCGGCAACACGAATCCCGACTGGACCGGTTCCTGGCGGAACCAGTTCTCCTGGAAGGGCCTGAACCTCGCCTTCATGTTCACCATGCGCAAGGGCGGTGTGGGTGTGTCCCTCACCGAGGCCACCATGGATGCCTACGGCGTCACCAAGCGTACGCTGGAAGGCCGCGAGGACGGCTTCAACTTCGCCCCCGCCGGCATCTTCGGCAACGCCCGCAACTACTATCAGGTGAGCGCCCAGGACTACTGGCAGACCATCTCCGGTGCCGACGGCCAGAACGCGCTCGGCGCCTACTATGTCTATGACATGACGAACATCCGCCTCGCCGAGGTCTCCCTCGGTTACGAGGTTCCCCTCGGAAAGCGGATTCCCTGGATCGAGAGCCTGAACCTCGCCGTGGTGGGCCGCAACCTCGCCATGCTCCTGTGCAAGGCCCCATTCGATCCCGAGCAGGTGTCCAACGCCGGTAACTACGGCGCCGGCATCGACCTGTTCATGGCTCCTTCCACCCGCAACCTCGGTTTCTCCGTGAAGGTGAAGTTCGGCAAGAAGGGCGAGAAGGCCCCGAAGGCCGAAGCAGCCCCCGTCTGTATCCCGTCCGAACCCCGCGTGGTCGAGAAGATCGTGGAGAAGGTCGTGGAGAAGGAAGTCCCCGTGGAGGTCGTGAAGGAAGTGGTCAAGGTCGTCCACAGCGAGGCCCAGACCGAGATCTTCGTCACCGACCTGAACTTCGACCTGGGCAAGACCAATCTCCGTCCGGAGGAATCCTTCAAACTCGGCCGCATGTGCCAGGTTCTCAAGGAGAATCCTTCCGCCAAGGTCGTCCTGACCGGTTATGCCGACACCGCCACCGGTACGCCCGCCATCAACAGCGAACTCGCCGCCAAGCGGGCCGCCGTCGTGGCCGCCAAACTCCGGGACGAAGGCATCGATCCCAACCGGATCTCCTATACCTCTGAAGAAGGCGACTGGAACAAGTCCGCTTCCCCGGAAGCCAACCGTCGCGTCACTGTCCGTATCGTTAACGAATAAGGAGGCATCTGATTATGAATAAGATACTGACTCTTACCCTTGCGGCCGCCGTTACCGTTTCGATGGTTTCCTGCGTCAAGGACTTCACGGCCCGCAACACCAACCAGGAGCAGGCGAACGAGGAGATGATGGAACACGACAACATGCGTACGGGTTCCTACGTTTCCCAGATGATCGCCAACGTGCTTCCTTCCTACCAGAATGACGGTTCCAACGAATATGGCTCCGCCTCCTACCAGGTGGTGCAGGGCCTGACCGGCAACATCTTCGCGAACTACGAGGCCGCTTCCAACAGCGGTTTCCACCAGACCAACGAGTACAACCTTGTGGCCGACGGCTGGACCAAGGCCCTGTTCGAGGACGCTTTCGTCCGCGCCATGGCCCCGTGGGCCAAACTGAACGCCCTCCGCGAGACCAGCCCCTATGACGCCGCCCTCGGCGACATCCTGAAAGTGGCTGTCCTTCATCGTGTTACCGACGCTTACGGCCCCATCCCCTACACCCAGTTGGGTACCGGCGTGAACCACGTCGCCTATGACACCCAGGAGGAAGTGTACCGGGCCATGTTCCAGGACCTGGACGGCGCCATCGAGACGCTGCAGGAACTGGTGAACGGCGGTACCTCCACCTACCTGGAGGACTATGACAACGTGTTCTACGGCAACATGAACAAGTGGCTCGCCTTCGCCAACACGCTTCGCCTGCGCCTCGCCACCCGCGTGGTCTATGCCAGCGAGGACCTGTACAAGGCCGAGGCCGCGAAGGCCCTCTCCAGCGCTGCCGGCTTCATCGAGGAGGACGTCCTCCTGCATCCCGGCGCCGGTGCCTGGGAGAACCCGATCTACGTGATCGAGTACAACTTCAACGACGGCGACGCCAAGGCCGGCGCCACCATCGTGACCTACATGAACAGTTACAACGACCCGCGCCGCGCCTCTTACTTCACCGTCGGCTCCGACGGCAAGTACTACGGTGTCCGCATGGGCGCCGCCGTGGACAGCAACTATCCCAAGTCCACCCTGTGGTCCCGCGTGAACTGCACCAACAGCGACCCGCTCAAGTGGATGTCCGGTGCCGAAGCCGACTTCCTGAAGGCCGAGTACTTCCTCCGCAACGGGGACGCCGCTGCCGCCAAGGCCGCCTATGAGGCCGGCGTGAAGCGCAGCTTCGCCATCGCCGGCGCCTCCGGTGCCGACGCATACCTTCGCGGAACCGACGGTGTGGGCTCCTACACCGATCCCGTGACCGGCGGCAACTCCTACGGCAACAACCTCACCGACGTCGCCGTCTCCTGGGACAGCCAGAGCGAGACGGAAGGGCACCTGGAGCAGATCCTCACCCAGAAGTACATCACCATGTTCCCCGAGGGCATGGAGGCCTGGGCCGAGTTCCGCCGCACCGGCTACCCGCGGGTGATCCCGACCGCCACCAACAACTCCGGCGGCCTGATCGACACCCAGAAGCAGATCCGCCGCCTGGTGTATCCGACCTCCGAGTACACGGCCAACAACGCCAACGTCAAGGAGGGTGTCAATCTTCTCATCAGCGAGGCCTCCGAGGCTGCTTCCGTCAAGGAAGACAACGGCGGCACGAAAGTCTGGTGGGACCGCAAATAACCCTTAAAGAGAAACGGTTATGAAAAAGACATTCTATATTCTGATGAGCGCCGCCCTCGTGCTGGCCGCCTGCGAGAAGGTGGAGGACGTGAAGTCCCTGGAGATCGAACGGACCTCCGGCATCCACCAGAGCGAGGCCTGGGCCGAATTCATCCAGGGCACCGGTACGGTGAACACCGTCCGCGACGAGGCGTATTACCAGAGCCTGCGTGACTGGAAGAAGGCCGCCTTCGACGAGAACGGCATCACCACCCGCAGCATCTCCTATATCTTCTTTGCCGACTACGGTTCCATGGCTTTCCGCTTTGCGGATATCCCGGACAGCGTCGATGTGATCAACCTCTGGGGCGGCTGCCCCAAGAAGGGCTCCCTGGACTACCAGGAAATGAAGGCCTGCCAGGAAATCAAGGGTATGAAGGTGGTCGGTTGCCGCATCACCCGCATCCTCGAGAACGCCCGTTGGGGCATGGAAGCACAGATTCCTTCCTTCATGAAGGCCTACGAGGCCTACAAGTATGACAACATGGGCAAGATCCTCCAGGGCAAGATGACCGCCCAGGAACTGGAGTCCGCCGCCCTGGAAGCCGGTAACGCCGCCCTTCGCGCCGACGTGCAGGCCCATCCAGGCAAGGGTGCGAACTCCCGCGACGCCGAAGGTGGCCCCGAGTGGCCGGAGTGGTGTGTCTATGCCTCCCAGGTGCTTCTCGACGAGATCGAGCAGTACGGCCTGGACGGCTATGACCTGGACTACGAGCCGGAAGGCGACCCGCTCAGCGGAACCGCTTTCAACACGATGGTGGCCTACCTGTCCCAGTTCATCGGTCCCAAGTCCGGCAACGAGGGCACGCTCCTGATCATCGACCGCAACAGCGGCGCCGGTGACCGTGACCTCGCGAAGCTCTGCAACTTCTGGATCTACCAGAAGTACGGTTCCACCGGCGGTGCGAGCCCGGCTTCCCAGAGCGATTTCGGCAGCAACCTGGACCGTGAGAACGGTTGGGTCCCCGCGCAGATCATCGTGACCGAGAACGTGGGTGACACCTATTCCGAGGGTTGCCACAACCTCGAGCAGATGGCTTCCTTCCAGCCTTCCACCTGCGGCCAGCAGTACGGCCACAAGGGCGGTTTCGCCTCCTTCCACGGCCAGCGTGACTGGCGTCTGGAGGCCGAGGGCGCCGAGAAGGGCAAGCTTTTCCGCTACCAGCATCACATCATGGGCATCCGTGCCCAGCAGAAGGTCGAATACTATAAATAATCCATGGGTATGAAAAAGATCGTCATAGCGCTTGGCGCCATCGCCCTCATGGCCTCCTGCCAGAAGAGCCTGATCGACTCCGAAGGCCTCTACGACAACGGCATCGTTGCCTTCCAGGCCAATGAAAGCGGCGAGATGGCCGCCTTCCTGGAGACTTCCGGCCCCGTCACCTTCACCATCGCCTCCTCCGTCAAGGTGGACCAGGATGTGACCGTGAACTTCGAGCCGGTGCGCGACACGGCCGTCCTCGCGGCCTTCAACCAGTCCCAGGGCACCAACTACTGGTTCCTTCCGGAATCCAATGTCACCCTGAGCAGCAAGAGCACCGTCATCAAGGCCGGCAGCGCCGTTTCCGAGCCCGTCACCGCCGAGGTGAACATCGACGGCTTCAAGAACGGTGTCATCTACTGCCTGCCCCTCAGGATTACGGGCACCAGCACCTCCCAGCGTCCGGTTCCGGGCGAGGAGTATGCCTACCTCGTGATCCGCGGCTATGTCTATGCCTCCGCGGCGAACCTTCCCGGCGGTTCCTACTTCGAGATGCCGTCCACGGTCTCCGACCCGGCCCTCTCCCTGGAGGTCTGCACGATGGAGATCCGCGTGAAGGCCAACAGCTGGGCTTCCTCCAATCCGTTCATCTCCTCGGTGATCGGCGTGGAAGAGAACTTCCTCCTCCGCTTCGGCGACATCTCCTGCGACCCGAATCAGCTCCAGCTGGCCGGACAGGGCGTGTCCATCACCTCCAAGGCCCATTTCGACACCGGCAAGTGGTATCATATCGCCGTCGTTGCCGACGGTGTCAAGCAGACCTGCGACCTGTACATCAACGGCGAGCTGGACAGCTCCACCCCGATGGGCGGCAAGGGCATCAACCTCGGTAAGGTCTATAACTCCAAGTTCGCGATCGGCATGTCCGAGAAGGGACGTTACCTGAACGGCCAGGTAAGCGAGGCCCGCGTCTGGGGCCGCCTGCTTTCCCCGACCGAGCTCGTGAACGGCCAGTGCTCCATCGCCGACCCGGTGAAGGAAGCCCGCGAGAACAAGCTCCTGGGCTACTGGAAACTGGACGCCGAGAACCGTGGCAAGGACCTCACCGGAAACGGTTATGACGGCATTGCCCACGGCAGTGTGACCTATACCGAAGCCAACATCCGCTGCCCCGAATAATGGAGAAGTTCCGTACCATCACCCTCTTGCTGTGCCTTTGCCTCCCGCTGGGGGCAAGGGCGCAGGGGAGTGCGCTGCTCCGCTTTTCGGAGCCGGAAATGCGCGTGGACACGGTACGCTTTGACAGCGGTGCCATGACGCTCCGTTACCCGTATGAAAATGTTTCCGGGAAGACGGTCACCATCCTGGAGGTCCATTCCACCTGCGGCTGCTTTACCGGCGAGGTGGACGTGCGGAGCCTCCGTCCCGGCGCCAAGGGCGTCCTGACGGCGGTCTTCGACCCGAAAAGCCTCTATGGCGACCAGACCCGCTACCTGACCGTGGTCACCTCCGACGGAACCGACAACGTCCTGAACTCCATCGCCGTGAAGGGCTATGTGCTCCGGGACGAGTCGGAAGGACGGATCCGCTATGCGGAAGACCTGGGACAGGGACTTCGGACCGATGTGTCCGTCAATGCGCTGGCTTGGGATTCCTTCGGGGACTTCGCGTTCTCGATCCCCCTGTACAACGACACGGACACGGACATGACGCTCCAGGTCACGGCGCCCCGCCGCGTGAAACTCTACGCTCCGGCCGTGATTCCGGCCCGGAGCCGGGTGGACATCCGCGGCAGCTACGACGCCCGCTGGAAGCGCCTCGGAACCGAGGTCACGGAAACATTGACCATCACCGTAAACGGGGTGGAGACGGCTCCGCTCCGGATCAAAGGAACGCTTTAAAAGTATTTACAGTATGAAAAAGATATATTCCATTCTTGCCGCGGCCAGCGTGGCAATGATGACAACCTTCTCCTGCACCAAGGTGGACACGTACGAGGATACGACCAATCCCATTCCGGTCCCCGAGGCTGCGGAGGAGACGCTCCAGGGCCTCTCGATCAGCCCGAAGACCAGCTATGTGGTCATCGGCGAACCCGTGGCGCTCACCGTGGGCCTCGTCCCGGAGAACGCCTCCGTGGACAAGCTTGCCTGGACCTCTTCCGACGAGGCCGTTGCCACCGTGGATGCGGAAGGTAACGTGACCACCCTTGCCAAGGGTGTCGCCCTCATTACCGCGAAGGCCGGTGACCAGAGTGTCACCGCTATCGTGAACGTGTTCGCCGAGCGGGTTCCCGCCACGGCGATCCAGCTCAACAAGAGCGAGATCAACCTCCTGGTGGGCCGTGCCACCAAGGTCAAGGCCACCCTTCTCCCGGACGGTTCCGTGGAGGGTGAGGATCCGACGACCGACCAGCTGAACCTCGAGTGGAAGTCCTCCAACGAGCAGGTGGCGACCGTCAGCTACGGCTTCATCCAGGCCGTGGGCCTCGGCGAGGCGACCATCACCGCTTCCCAGAACGGTCTCTCCGCCACCGTGAAGGTGACCGTTGCCGACAAGATCAAACTCATCGACCGTACCGGTGCCTGGACGATCACCGACACGCCGAAGTGGGACAAGAACAGTTGGTCCGGCCAGATTACCGGCTCCCATGTGGACGTGAACCTCGCCGGCTTCGACGGTGAATACGCCTACTTCAAGGCCGTCTCCGCCGACAAGTTCACCAATGTCGAAGACATCGCCAATACGGTGTACGAGCAGGTGGAAGAGCGGAAGGATGCTGGCCAGGACCCGAAGAACCTCTTCACCACCGGCGAGTCCCAGACACAGCGCTATAACGACATAGGTGATGCCGTCGCTTATGTGCTCGGCTATGACGAGGAGTTCGAGTTCACCGGCGAGTACCTGGTGTACAACTTCGTCGGCCGCACGCCGGATCCGGTCCACGCCACCGGCATCCAGTTCACGCAAGGCTGGAGCAACACCCCGATCAGTTCCATCGAACTCAAGGCCGGCAAGACGATGAACTATTTCAGCGCCACACTTCTTCCGGAGGACTGCACCGATACGGGCAACATCACCTTCACTTCCTCGGACGAGTCCATCGTGACCCTGCGGCCGTACTATAGCAACTATTATACGGTCGTGGCCGGCAATCCGGGCGAGACGACCATCGTCGCGAAGTTCGGCGACCTGGAGGCCTCCATCCCGGTGACGGTGACGAGCAACGAAATGGTCTGGACCGACTGCAGCAAGATCTGGAAAGGATCCTTCGGCATGGTTGAAAGCCAGTGGGGAGATTCCGCTTTCGGATTCACCCTGACTGCTTGCACCTCGCCGATGCATATGATCATGCTTGCCAAGGCCGAGGACGTCGAGGGTGACCTGGTGGCCTACATGAAGAACATGGCGGCGCAGCAGGAGGACTGGCTGAGCTACTACGCCTCCTCCAGGCTTCCTGACACGGAGACCGATTATTACGGAAGCGAAGACGACGAGTATTATGCCTTCGTCGTGGGCGTGGATGCGGCCGGCTCCGCCTTCGACGGCCGGTACGCCATCTTCCGCTACATCCCCGGTCAGCCCCAGCCGGTGGAGGCCAAGGTCGTGAACATGAAGAACGCGTTCTTCGACTATACCTGGCCTTCCGACCTCGCCACCCTGGACGAGGTGACCATGGAGACCTGGGTGAACACCGCGGGCAACCCCGGCAAGAACGAGTCCATCATGGGCATCGAGGGCGTCTTCCTCCTCCGTACCGAGAGCAACCAGTTCCAGCTCATCTGCGGCGGAGATAAGAGGTCCAACGGCGAGTACACCGAGATCAAGCTGGCGACGGACTGGACCACCGGCGAGTGGGTCCACCTGGCCGCCGTGTACTCCCGCAGCGCGAAGAAGGCCTACCTGTATGTCAACGGCGAACAGAAGGCCACGGCCGACCTCAAGGACCACGGCGTGGACATGAACGGCGTCGGTGCCAAGTGGAACCTCCCGTTCTCCTTCATGATCGGCAATGCCTGCGAGGGCAACCGCTACGTGCAGGGCACCATCGCCTACACCCGCGTGTGGAAGAGCGCCCGCAGCGCCTCCGACATCACGGGGAACATGTACAAGAGCGACGTCTCCGGTTCCGACCTCATCGGCTCCTGGTATTTCAACGAGGGCAGCGGCAACACGATCGCCGACCATTCCGGCAACGGCCGCACGTTGACCGGCAAGAGTTACGTCTCCTCGATGAACTATCCGGAAACCACCGTGGAGTGGATTGACGGCACGCTTCCCTTCTGATATTATTTGGATTTATCCCGAATAATTGCTACCTTTGCGGTCCCCAAAAAGTGTGGGGATCGCATTTTTTATTGTTAAACCATTAAAGATCAAGACAGTGGACACACTTAGCTACAAGACAGTTTCCCTGAACAAGGCGACTGTGAACAAGGAGTGGCTCGTCATTGATGCAACCGACCTCATCCTGGGTCGCCTGGCTTCCCGCGTCGCCCTCGTGCTCCGCGGCAAGAACAAGCCCGGCTTCACCCCGCATGTGGACTGTGGCGACAACGTGATCGTCATCAACGCCGACAAGATCCGTCTGACCGGCAAGAAGATGACCGACCGCGTCTACGTCCGTTACACCGGCTATCCGGGCGGACAGCGCTTCACCACTCCGAAGGAGATCCTTGCGTCCCGGCCGGCCGAACTCATCCGCCGTTCCGTCCGCGGAATGCTTCCTAAGACGCGTCTTGGTGACAAGCTCATCAACAACCTGTACGTGTATGCAGGCGCTGAGCACCCGCACCAGGCGCAGAATCCCAAAACCATTACCTTAAACGAAATCTAAACAGAGCACATGGAACAGAAACACGCCCTTGGAAGACGTAAATCAGCAGTCGCTCGTGTTTATGTTGTCGCCGGCACTGGCAACATCGTCATCAACGGTCGCCCGGTGAACGAGTACTTCAAGGAGGACACCCTCCAGTACATCGTGAACCAGCCGTTCGAAGTTACCGGCACAGCAGGTCAGTTTGACGTCAAGGTCACGCTCGTGGGCGGTGGTACCAAAGGACAGGCCGAGGCCGTCCGTCTGGGTATCTCCCGCGCCCTTTGCGAGGTGGACAAGGAGGCCTATCGCGCTTCCCTGAAAGCCGCCGGTTTCCTCACCCGCGATGCCCGTGAGGTCGAGCGTAAGAAGCCCGGTCAGCCTGGCGCACGTCGTCGCTTCCAGTTCAGCAAGCGTTAGTTTGCCTCTACGGACTGATTTACAGCTTTTGCACAGTCCGGTTGCTTAAATCCTGCGATCCCGGTGAGGATGAGAATCTTCCCGAGCTGCAAGAAGGATTGCCGAGACTGCGGAAAAATTGCGGAGACCGGCTCTTTGTAAAGACCGCTACTCCGGATTGAAGAAAGAGAAAAACAAACAAAGAATTTTAGACACAATGTCCAGAACAAATTTCCAGGAACTGCTCGATGCAGGTGCACACTTCGGTCATCTCGCCCGCAAGTGGAACCCTAAGATGGCTCCGTATATCTTCGACCAGAAGAACGGTATCCACATCATCGACCTGCACAAGAGCATCGTGAAGATTGACGAAGCGGCTGAAGTGCTCAAGGAAATGGCCCGCAGCGGCCGTAAAGTCCTCTTCGTCGCCACCAAGAAGCAGGCTAAGGACGTCGTCGCCGAGAAGGCTGCCGCCGTCAACATGCCGTCCGTGACCGAGCGCTGGCCGGGTGGAATGCTCACCAATTTCCCGACCATCCGCAAGGCCGTCAAGAAAATGAACACCATCGACAAGATGAAGGAAGATGGTACGTTCGAGAAACTCGCCAAGAGAGAGCGTCTCCAGGTGGAGCGTCAGCGCGCCAAGCTCGAGAAGAACCTCGGGTCCATCCGCGACATGAGCCGTCTCCCCTCCGCCCTCTTCGTCGTCGACGTCCAGAAGGAGGCCAATGCCGTCAAGGAGGCCAACCGTCTGAACATCCCGGTAATCGCCATGGTTGACACTTGCTGCGATCCCACTCCGATTGATTACGTGATTCCGGCCAACGACGACGCCACCAAGTCCATCGCCCTCATCCTCGATGTCCTCACCAAGGCCATCCAGGAAGGTCTCGATGAGCGCAAGCTGGAGAAGGAGAAGGAAGCTGAGAACGAGCCCCAGGCCGAAGCCGCCGAGGCCGCTCCCGCCAAGAAACTCCGTCCCCGCCGCGCCCCCAAGGCCGAGGAGGAAACTCCCGCCGCCGAGTAAGTTTTGTCAAACCCTTTTAAAGCAAGAACACCATGGCAGTATCTTTAGCTGACATCAAGAAGCTGCGCGACATGACCAGCGCCGGTATGATGGATTGCAAGAAGGCCCTCACCGAGGCCGACGGCGATTTCAAGCGTGCCGTCGAGATCCTTCGCGAGAAGGGTAAGTCCACCCTCGCCAAACGGGGTGACAACGAAACCACCCAGGGTGCTGTCCTGAGCCGTGTGAACGGTGGAAGGGCCATTCTCGTGTGCCTCGGTTGCGAGACCGACTTCGTCGCCGCTACGCCTGATTTCAAGGCCCTCGCCGCGACCATCGCCGACACCGCCATCGCCGAGTTCCCGGCCGACCTCGAGGCCCTCAAGGCCATCAAGACCGCCACGGGCTACACCCTCGACGAGGACATCACCAACCAGGCCGGCAAGACCGGTGAGAAGCACGTGCTGGCTTACTATGCCGGTATCGAGGCCCCGTTCGTGTCCGAGTACGTGCACTTCAACGGCAAGCTCGGCGCCATCGTCGCCTTCAACAAGGAGGTTCCCGCCGAGATCGCCCGCGGTATCGCGATGCAGGTCGCTTCCATGAACCCGGTTGCCGTCGATGAGGCCTCCGTGCCCGCCGAGGTGCTCGAGTCCGAGAAGACCATCGCCATCCAGAAGACCAAGGACGAGCAGGTCCAGAAGGCCATCGACGCCGCCCTCAAGAAGGTTGGTATCAACCCGGCCCACGTGGACAGCGAGGATCATATCGAGTCCAACACTGCCAAGGGTTGGCTCACTCCGGAGCAGGCCGCCCAGGCCCGCGAGATCATCGCCACCGTCGGTGCCGAGAAGGCCGCGAACCTTCCCGCCCAGATGGTCGAGAACATCGCCAAGGGCCGTGTCGCCAAGTTCCTGAAGGAGAACACCCTCGAGGAGCAGGAGTACCAGCTCAGCGACAACAAGGAGACCGTGAAGCAGGCCCTCGCCGCTATCGACAAGGAAGCCAAGGTTCTTTGCTTCAAGCGCTTCTCTCTCGCCGACTAAATCTTCCTCAGTGAATATGAAAGAGCCGTCCCGACCG